>JBBIIG010000065.1:0-21135 GCA_037446635.1 bacterium | reverse complement strand
TCTTCAGAATTACTTGCCGTTGGTAGGCCCCATCTGCTGATATTTGATTTTGTATTTTTCATAAAGCTGCGTGTGCCGGCTGCTCAAATCGATATCGCGGCCCTGGATGAACTCGCGCTCGATTTGGGTGGTGATTTCCAAAGGATCGCCGGTGGTGACAATCAACGTGGCGTCTTTTCCAACTTCCAGCGAACCCATCCGATCCGCGACGCCCAAAATTTCAGCAGGATAAAGGGTGACCGCTTTCAGCGCTTCCTCTTTTGGGAGGCCGTACGCGGCTGCCGTGGCCGCGTGATAGGGAAGATTCCGTTCATGGGCGGCATCGAACGCGGAGCCGGAACCGGCGATGCAGAATTTCACCCCGGCGTCATATAATTTTTTGGGAACGGTGAACGGCAGGTCGTACGCCTCCCAGCGGCGCAGCGGCACTTTATGAATTTCCTCGATGATCACCGGGATATTTTTTTCTTTCAAAACCTCGGCGACCAGCCACACATCCTGGCCGGCCAGCAGCACGGCCTTGAGGTCTTCCTGCGCCAGCCAATCGAGGGCCGATTGAATCTGGCGAATTTCTTGCGCGCGAATGAGCAGCGGTATTTCTTTTTTCAGAACCGGGATCATCGCTTCCCAGCGCAGGTCGGTGTCGTGATACGGCACGCCTTTCTGGGTTTCAGCTTCTTTGGCTTTCATGTAAGCCCGCGCCTCGGCGAAGGCGTCGCGGATGAGTTTTAATTGTTTGTCGCGTTCTTTAATTTGTTCTTCTTCGCTGCGGCGTGCAAATGGCGAGCGGCTGGGGGCCATGGCCGGCCAGTTAATCACCAATCCCACCGGCGCTTTTACGGTCATGCTTTCCCAGGTCCAGCCGTCGAGCATGAAGAGGGCGGAGGTGCCGGAGATGACCCCACCGCTGGGCACAGTGTGCGCGAGGGTGATGCCGTTGGCGCGCGCCACGGGCAAAAGCTCGCTATCGGGATTGATGGAGACTTCCGCACGAACGTTGGGCTTGATGTCGCCGACTTCCGCAAAATCACGGGTGGCGCGCACCGCGCTGATTTCCACCAATCCCAAAGCAGTAGAAGCAGCGATGAGGCCGGGATAGACGTGCTTGCCCTCAATGTAAATTCGTTCGGCGCCGTCGGGCAAAACCACGTCCGTTCCAATGGCAGTGATTTTGCCATCAATGAAAATGATTGTGCCGTGCTCGATCACCGGCCCGCTGACCGTGTGAATGGCGCCGCCAATGAGCGCGATGGGGTGGTCTTGTTTTTTGGCGGGGATTTGATCGGAGGCGAACAGATCGGCCATCCACATGACGAAAACCATTTTCATAAATGTGAATATTAATTTCCTCATGTGATACTCCTCGTTGTTCTAAAATTCGTCCTCTTCAATTGATGGTTTAATTTTTTGTGAGACTAATTCATTCCAAAGATCAAAAACCGCGGGAGCGGCGCCGGCTGCTTTGAGTCGATCCGCCACCGGGCTGGACTTCTGTTTGAGTTTTGGGAAGGCCAGCAGAAGCATGGCTAAATCCCGCCAGTCGGTGCCGGATTTCGGCTGGCCGCGCCGTTGATGATAGGCGATGACTTTCTGGGCGATCAATTCCGCGGGCGCCGCGATCAGCACACCCGAGATGCGTTGCGATAATGGCAGGCTTCCCGCGGTTCGAATATCTATTAGATGACGATTGCCGGATTTCCGAACCTGGAATAATCTGCAGCCTTTGCCCTTGGCAACTTCACGAATTCGAATGGCAATATGAAAGCGCTCCTTCAGAAAAGTCTGCAATTCTTTCGCTAGTTCGGAGGCGCGTGGTGAAAGTAGGGAGATAGCCTGGCTCATCCTCGGCTCGTTCACATAGGCATTAACCGCTTGCGCGCCAAATACCACCGCATCATCTCGACCGCGGAGGAATTCAAGAATCGCACCTTGAATCGTTGCCAACGACAATTTTTCGCCCGCCATGAATTCTTGAAAGATTAAGGTTCCGGCGTCAAACATCTTGGGAAATTCCTGATTGTTTTAAAGTACGTGGCAATATTCGACCAAAATTCCAAATCACAGCGAATAAACCGGCTACTGCGACTTCGCGGTCTGCCTTCCTGCATCCGCGTACACTTTCTGTGATGGTCTTTAGCACGTTTGCTGCATCATAGCGCGTTCCGCACTGAGTACAAATTCGAGCCGGAACATTCTCGAGCAAAACATATTTTCTTTTAATTTTTGCGATGCATGGTGACGCGTTTTTCAACAATATTCCCACCACAGTATTCGCAAGCTTCGCCTTCCCAGAAAACGGTTATCACGCGGATTTTGCCACTCGAAGTCACTCGACAAATTACCCCAACTCTTCGACCCATCTATTGCTCGTCCAACAACTTCAAAATTACTTTGCTTTATTTTGCTCAATTCGTGTCTTTTGACTTTCTTCTGGTGGCGTCAACCTTTTTATCCGCACTTGCCAGCACTTTTTGTATCAACCGCGCCCGCTCCGCGGCAATCTGCTCGCGCATGACTTTGTCTTCTTCAATATCAAAATACTTGCGCCCCTCGATCCACGTTTGCTCGCAAATGGAATACGTGGAAAGCGGATGGCCGCTCCAGATCACAAAGTCCGCGTCCTTGCCCGGCTCGAGTGAGCCGACACGGTGATCGATGCGCAGTTGCTTGGCCGGATTTAAAGTCACGAATTTCAGCGCCTCTTCCTCCGGCACGCCGCCGTATTTCACCGCTTTGGCGGCTTCAAGGTTCATGCGCCGCGCCAATTCATCGCTATCCGAATTGAAGGACACGACCACGCCGGCGTCGTGCATGAGCGCGCCGTTGTGGGGGATGGCGTCATAAACTTCAAATTTGTACGCCCACCAATCGCTAAACGTCGAAGCGCCGGCGCCGTGATTGGCCAGCGCCTCGGCGACTTTGTAGCCCTCCAGCACGTGCTGAAACGTGGCGATTTGAAATCCAAAATCTTCGGCCACCCGCACCAGCATCAGAATTTCATCCTGGCGGTACGAGTGCGCGTGCACCAGCCGCTGGCTGCGCAGGATTTCGAGAAGGGTCTCCAATTCCAAGTCGCGCCGCGGCGGGATGATATCGCGTTTGCTTTTGAGGGCGTTGTATTCCTGCCACTGTTTTTCATAATCCAGTGCCGCTTTGAAACGGTCGCGGATGATCTGCTCCACACCCATGCGCGTTTGCGGATAGCGAGTGGTGAACTGGTCGCCCCAGTTACTTTGCTTGACGTTTTCGCCCAGCGCGAATTTGATGCCGGCCGGGGCGTCCGGGATTTTCAGATCATCAGGATGAGACCCCCAGCGCAGCTTGATCACCGAATTCTGCCCGCCGATGGGATTAGCGGAGCCGTGCAACTGATTGGCGGCGGTGAGTCCGCCGGCCAGCTCACGGTACATGGCGATGTCGTGGCTGTCCACCACGTCGCCGATGCGGACTTCCGCGGTAACCGCCTGAGTGCCCTCGTTCACGCCCTCACTGATGGCTGTGTGACTGTGGGCATCGATGAGTCCGGGCGTAACGTGTTTGCCAGCGGCTTCAATCACAAGGGCACCGGGGGGCGCCGTTATGTTTTGAGCGATGCGAGTGATTTTACCCTGCGTGATGAGTACATCGGCGTTTTCTATTTTTCCCGGCGGACCGCAGGTCCACACGGTGGCGCCACGCACTAAAATGTGATTCGGTTGGGCGGGCGGTTCACGGCGTCCGTAGGCGCCCGGCGGAAACCCGCTGGGCCGAGTTAGTTCGGCGGCCGCACTGGTTTTCTGTGATGATTCGGAATCTTTTTTGGGCGCGTCACTTTGCCAAACCGCTTCCCATTTAAAGCGTTTGCCATCAGGAAATTCGCCGTAGCCAGCGATGCGCTGTTCGGCCAGCGTGCCATTCATCCGAATGATGCCGGCGCGGCCGAGGCTGTCACCTTTAAACGAAACGACCAATCGACGGTCATCCAATTTCACTTTTTGAAGGTCTATCTTCAGCGAATCCCGCCAAACCGCGCCGCTCAATTTTTCCGCTTCGCCTTTCAGTTCCAGTTTGAGAGTGATGGACTCGCCGTCGTCGGGAGTCAGCGCCAGACTCCAATTGCCCGCGACTTTGGTTTCGGATCGTTTGTTAATTTCATAAGGTCGGCCGGCAATCCAGACATCGAGAATTTTGGTTTTTTCAGCAAAGAGTTCACCATCGGTTATGACGAGGTTGGCGAGTTTGCCCGAGTCGATGCTTCCGAGCTTCTGTTCTACCCCCAGCATTTTCGCAGGCTGAAGCGTCAGCGCCCCCAGCAGTGCATCGTTTGAGAGACCGGCTTCCAATGATTTACGAATCCGATCAGGGAAGTCCGAAGGGTTTTTTAATCCCGCAGTGGTGATAGAGAAATTAATTCCGGTTTCGTGCAGCCACTTGGGATTACCGGGCGCGGCTTCCCAGTGGCTGAGTTCCTCCAGGGTCACCGCCAGCGCTTCTTCCGGCGTTTCCACTTTCGGCGCCTCTGGAAAATTGACCGGCAGAATCAGCGGGACGCCCGCCGCCTTGATTTTTTCCAAAATGCGATACTCGTAGCCGCTGCCGCGCACCAGCCAATTCAATTTGAATTCGGCAGCGATTTTCTGCGCCCGCAGAAAATTCAAATCATCCTCAATTTCAAAAATGACCGGTCGACTGCGTTGAAGTACGGCATCGAGGGCGGCAAGCGCCTCGTTGGTTTCCGGTTGGGTTTGGCCAACCGGATTGAGTTGATAGGCCGCGTTCGCCTGCTCGTACCACTGGGCATCCAACAAAGTCTGGCGGACAAGAGCGATGACGCCCATGAGGGAATTGGGATACGTGCGGGCACCGCGCCCCTGCGGCCGGCCGCGATCAAAAGAAATAAGTTGAGCCACGTTCTCCCGTAAAACCTGCTCGTTGAGATCGCCGTCGCCAAGTTGCACCAGCGCGCTGGCGCCGCGAACGATGCCTTCCTCCGGCGCAATTAACGCCGCGGTGAAACCCAGCGCCCGCAGCTTTTCGACATCTTCCTTTCGAGGTTGATAAACCTTCAGCACGTTGTGATGGGAACGAACCTTGTCGTTCCAGTGGTCAACGCTGCTTGGCGGCTGCTCGTTGGATTCCTCCGGCGCCGAGGCCCGAGATTCACGTTCTTTCTTCGGCAGACCGAGGTGGGAGTAGGGTTCAATGAAACCGGCGTAAATGGTTTTGCCGGAATAATCCCAGATGCGGGCATCGGCGGGAATGGCGGCTTGCGCGCCCACGGCGACAATCACGCCGTCACGCAAAACGATCGTTCCGTTTTCGACAACTCGTCCCGGCGCTTGCACGATTTTCGCGTTGATGAGGGCGTGCACCTGCGGCGTGTTTTCGCGGATGCCTTCGATGGGCTTGGTTTGCGGACTCGCCGGCCCACTTAGAAAGAGTAGAGGAGAAAAAATAATTGAGAGAACAAGATAAGATCGATTCCACTTGGATGCCGGACGCATTGGCTCCTCCTCCGAAAAATTGGAAGTGACTTTTTGGAGTTATTTGAAGAAAGCGAATAAAATTCCGATGATCATCCCCAATTGCCCCACCCAGAAAATGAACATCCACTTGATTAACTCGGAACGGGTGTTGGCGATATCGGTCGTGAGTTCGGCTTTTGTTTGTGAAATGAGCGTAATCAATTCCACTTTGGTTTCGGCGATTTCAGTTTTTAGACTTGCTTCTGTGTTACCGATTTTGACCTCTACTCCACCGATTGCTTCCGACAACCTGCGCTCGAATTTTTCTTCGACAAATTCGATGATGTTGTTCCTTTGTTCAGCCATCGCCGCATTCATAAACTGCACCAACGAATCGGCGCCGTCATCGCCTAATTTTTCGCGTAAGGGTTTTCCCAACGGCCACCACCGGCATAGAAGCCTCCTCGTTATTTCAAACTCAAAGTTATTTGAAAAAAGCGAACAGAATTCCCAACATCATTCCCAATTGCCCCACCCAGAAAATGAACATCCATTTGATTAATTCTGCGCGGGTGTTAGCGATTTCAGTTTTTAACTCTGCTTTGGTCTCGGCGATTTCAGTTTTTAATTCGCTGATTTTTTCCGACAACCTGCGCTCAAACTTTTCTTCGACAAACGTTAGAATGTCGTTTTTTTGCTCGGCCATCGCCTCGTTGATAAATTGCACCAGCGAATCCGTACCGTCATCGCCTAATTTTTCGCGCAAGGGTTTCCCCACGGCCACCACCGGCATATCAGCCTCCTGTTCTTTTTCAGCAATTTAGGCAAATTTTAGAAAATGTCAACAAAACATTTAGCGACAAGTTTACGGCGGTGAGATCAAATGCGCATTTAATTCATCGATTTGCTTCTGCCATTTTTGTTGATCCATTAAATTGCCCGTGGCGGAAAGAGATTTCTGCGCTCGCAAGATCAACTCACTAGCTTCTTCACTTCGGTTGGATTTGAGATAGGCCTCCGCTAAAAATATCAAATTCTCCGGGTAGTCCGGTGCCAGCTCAAGCGCCTTTTCCAAATGTTCAATGGCTCGGCGCAAACTGCCGATGCCCACCGGCGGGCCCGGCGCGCGCAAATAGAGCGCACCCAGCAAGCGGTGGGGGCCGGCGCGATCAAAATTTGGATCGATGGCGGCGGCGCGCTCGCCGTCGGCGCGAATTTCGTTCATCGCCGCTCGGCCGGCTGCTTTATTTTGTTCCGCAAACAAGCCCGTGGCGATGGCGCGAAAATAATAGCCTTCCACGCCATCTTGTTTTAGCCGAATGGCTTCGCTGGATAAATGAATGGCGTCGCTGGAATGGCCGAGAAGGTCGCGGCGCTCGCGATCATTCAGCGCCAGCCAGATGGCGTAAAACGCGGCGCGGGAAAGCGCTTGATATTTCAGGAAACTTTTGTCCGAAATTAAATCGCAGGCTTGTTTTGCAAGCAGGTACGACTGCGCCACGTTGTCGTAATTTTTCGGAACGACGTTGAACAGCGAATCGGCGCGGGCCATTAGTGCTTGTGCTTTAAGGTGATTCGGTGGCCGAGAGGACGAAAGATGTTTGGCGCTGCATCCAATAACAAACAGCACTGCAAGCAGAATTAAATTTCGTAACTGAAACGCGGCACACATCAGCGGGCTGCTTTCGGGGTTGAAAAGTATTTTTCTTTCGTGCGATTCAGGAGTTCAAAATCAACCGGCGTGAAACCGCTGGATTGCATGAGTTCGAGCAGCTCTTTGCCTTTTGGATCGCGGCTCATCTGCTGCAGGGATTCGAGTAAGTCCCTTTGGTGGGACGCGCTCCAATCGTCGCCGATGACCACGAACAGATCCCGCGGCAGGTCGGTGGACGTCCAGGTTATCTTTAATTGCGGCCAGACCAGATCGTCCACTTCAAAAAAATGTTTGAGTTCTTCATCGAGCAGGAGGGCGGCCGGCGCGGCTGGCTTTCTTTCCGCGCCTTCGATCAGCAGAAAAAGATCGTCGGCGAGATTCTGAGATTCCTGCAATTTGAACTGCGCGCCGGGTTGAAACGCCGCGGGAAAAACCACTTTGCGCAAATAATCCCAATCGATTCCAAATGACGTGCGGATAATCTTCCCCTTAAGCTCCTTCAATGATGACGGGCCTGATTTCGCGGCCACGATGTAGTAGCGCTCGACATGTTTGCCGAAACGCGGCGCCTGCGCCACCGGCGCGACAGCCGGCCCGGAATGGAGCAGATGCTTGAAATAGAATCCGGCGGGCACGTAGGCCATCACCGCTGGATGCTGCTTTATAATTGCCAGCGCGGAATCCGGGTGATTGGCGATCCAGCCGCGCAAGCTCTTGCCGCGCAAATAGGGAGTGTGAGTTGTGAAATAATTGGTGATGGTTGTCAAATACTCGCTCGCCAGTTCGGTGGTCGCGCCCGGATCGCCCGGTTTAAGAATTAAGAAATTCAAAGGCGAGGCATTCTGCGCCCAGCCGTTTGATGCGAAGAGTAAAGCAAAAATGAGTCGCTTATAGAGGTTCATCTTTGAAGTCCGGTTTTATGAAAAGTTTGAGCGCCAGCGGCAGCAACGTTAGTGAGGTCATCAGGCAGAAAAAAATTCCCCAAAATAGAACGTATCCCAACGAACCGACGCCAAGGTGATCGCTGGTGGATAAAATTCCAAATCCGATGAGCGTGGTGGCGGAGCTGAACAGCACCGCTTTGCCCGCCGAAAACAACGTGCGCACCCGGCGGCTGTTCCAGGCGTGCACCAGGTGAATGCCGCTGTCCACCCCAATTCCGATTAAAATGGGCAGTCCGAAAAAGTTGGCGAAATTCCAGGGCAGCGGTCGCCATCCCCATTTCATAAAACCCAGCAGCAAGCCGGCGCTGGCCAGCAGCGGCAGCATCGCCAGCAGCGTCGCGCGGACTGAGCGCGCCCAGATCAAGATCATCACAAAAATGATGATCAACGAATAGGAGGCGGCAAATAGAAAGCTGCGAATGAGCGAGCGGCCATTTTCGTACAGCGCCACAATTTCGCCGAAAAGGTTCGGCTCGATGAGCCGCGCCTGCTCCACGAATTCATCCAGGTTGTCCCGCTCCCAGGTATTTTTAGCCGGATAAACGATGAGCGCCAGCGCGCCGGCGCTTCCCAAAAAACGCTCGCGCATCATCTCCGGAGTTTTGGCGACCTCAAATGGCGGCGGGTTGAGCGCCGTCAGAAGTTTACCGTGCGCCGAGCGGGCGTGATCATAAACGCGCTGCTGAATCGGCTGCAATTTTTCTTTTGCGGTGGTTTCATCGAATTGGGAAAGAGTCCGATAAAAGCTGTCAACTTCGCGTTCAAGATCTGTCAGCGCGATTTTGGCTTCGGCATTCGCGGCGCGGAACCGACGAATGCTCTGGCGAAAACTCCAGATTTCGCGTTTGATATTGAACAGCGAAATTTCGCCGGGTGGGAGAAACTGCGCGTGCACCAGCGACTCGTGCGCTGCCGCCAGCGCCGCGCGTTTTTCGATTTCGTGATTGGGAAAAAGCGCCTCGGTGCGGCGAATCAGATCCGGACGCGCATCGAATTGCGCCCGCACCCGTTCCAGCGATTCGCGATCGGGGTAAGTGCTGATCGCGAACGTGGTACGGTCATCCACCTCCAGCAGCAGGCGCTGCCAGCGATTGATCTCGCCTTCTTCCGCTTGCAGGTTCAGCAAGTTGGTGTCAAAATGATACTGCCCGAAGAGGTACCCCAGTAAAATTAAACTAATCGCAGCGGCGAAAATAGTTTTGGTCAATCCCGGCCGTTTGGCGTCAAAAATTTCGCGGCTCAAAATTTTTTCCGAAATATCCGGGCGGCGTTTCAGAGGTTTTGGAAAGCGACTATCCAAAAGAAAAAGCATGGCCGGGTAGATGAGGAACATGCACAGAAAGCAGATGAGCAATCCCACTCCGGCAATGAATCCCAATTCCGACAGCCCGGCGAACTCCGTGAAGTAAGCCGAGAAGAAGGCGGCGCCGCTGGTCATGCCGCCCATCCACAATGGGCTGCTGATGGCGCGATAGGTCTGGGCGATGGCTTGCGCCGGCGGCCAGCCGCGGCTCAGGGCGGATTCATAGTGCGTCACAAAGTGAATGGCGAAGTCGATGCCGATGGACACTAAAATCACCGTGAACACCATCGCCAGCAAATTCAAGTGGCCAATGGCCAGCCAGACAAAATTGAAGGTGATGGCAATGGCCAGCGCGAGGCAGACGCCGGCCAGCGCCGGCCGCGCGACGCTGCGGAAGCCCCACATGCAAAGCACAGTCACCAGAATTAATGCGATGGCAGTGCTGCGGGCGAAGTCGCGCCGGGTGGTGGTGAGTTCTTCGTATTCCAACGCCGGCAGGCCTGCCAAACCGCCTGCGATGGTGGGATTGGGCAAGTGCGCGAGCGCTTCCTGCAGCGCTTGCTGCGCGTATGTTATTGCGTCGGCATATTGATTTTGTTGATCGGGGTCGCGGGTGACGCTGGCGAAAATCGTCAGCAGACGGCCGTCGTTGGAAAAGAAAAATCCTTCGGCGTCGAAGCCGTTGACGCTGAGCAAGTCAAGAAAATTTTTTTGACGTCGATCGGCGCCGTTGGCGACGCCGTCGGTTGGCTGCAGTTGCTCGCGCATCCATAAGAACATCTGTTCGAGGGCGTTCAGGAAAGCCGCGGCCGCTTGCGGGTTGGCGGCAATTTGATCGGATTGGGTGAATTGATTAAGCCGCGCAAAAAACGATTCCAATGTTGGCGACGCCGCCCACTCGCGCAAAGCGGTCGAGCGCGTTTGCGCCGCTTGCGAGATGTTCTGCAAATCCGCCAGCGGCAGATAGAGCAGCGCCTGCCCACCGGTCTGCGGCCAATCGATGCGGTCATAAACTTTTGGGAAGAGATCGCGGCGCGCCCTCAATTTGGCGGCCCATTCTTCCGCAGCGAATTTCATTTGCTGGCGCTGGACGCGATTGGGAAGCGCCGGCAGCCCGCTGCTGGAATCGTCGTTCACGGCGCGCAGAACCAGCGCCAGATAATCTTCACTGCCAAATTCCTGGCGGTAGCGCTGGAAGGCTTGATTGGCGCTGAGCTTTTGGTTGACGAGCGCGCTGCGGTCGGTGACGATTTTGATTTTGAAAAAATAGGCGTAGCCTCCGAGGGCCGCGAGCGCCGCGGCAATCAGGATCGTCGTCCACGGGTTGGAGGTGGGAAGTTCGCACAGGCGCTGGATTAAACGGCTAATGAGATTTTTGATCGGGGAAAATAGCCGTGTTGTTGCTCGTTGTATGTTCAGTTTCGTTTATCGTCAAAAATTTAAATTGAGGGCGTAGGGGCGTATCGCGATACGCCCCTACGAAATGTTGTGTCACAGCGTTTGTGTCAATCGCAGCCACGCCAGCCGGCCAATCTCCGGCACGCCAACAAATTCCCGGTGGCGGTTGTTGGTGAGATTTTGTACGGTCAACGTTACTCGCGTATTGTTGGAAAACGGCAGCATGTAGCTGGCGTTGAGGTCCAACACGGCGTACCGTTCTACTTCGCCAACATAGATTCCGGAGTTGGCGGGAAAGCTGTCCACAAAGCGCAGCCGCAAGCTGCTGTTGAAGCCAGCGGTGTTGTAATTGAGAATCGCACCCACCTTGTGTTTGGGCGCATTGAGCGCGATAGAATCGCCGGTGCTGCTGATAAAGAAATCGCGGTGGACGAACGAGTAATTCCCCGTGAGATTCCAGCGCTGGTTGAAATGATACGTCAGGCTGACGTCAAAGCCGGTGACCGAAACGTCGCCGAGGTTGCGGTTGGTCAAAATAATATCCGTACCGTTTTGCACTTCCAGCGGCGAAACCACCCCGATGGGCAATTGCCCGAATTGCTCCGCCATCAAAAAATTTCTCACAAACTCCTCGGCCTCTTGCTGGGAGATGTTGTTACGCGCGGCGATATCGGCGGCCAGAGCCGGAATAAAAGCATCGGTGTCAATGAACACGCTGGGCGTAATCACCCGCAGCGGCCCGATAAAATCTTTGATTCGAGAATGATATACATCCACACTTGCCAACCAGCGATTCTTCAGCAGCCCTTTGTAGCCAATTTCATACGTAGTGGTTTGTGTTTCCTTGAGGGATGAAAAATCCTGAATGAAAGACGGATCGATGGCGTCGAAGCCGCCGGTCTCCGTATTCAAAACTTTGAACACGCCCGGCACCGGCCGGCTCAGTTCGGGCGGGAGGATTTGTTCCAATTGCGGACGAATCGCCTCCGGTGCATTGGCGATGATCAAATCCCGTAGCGCCGGCCAAATGGGATTGACATCTGGCGGGAGGTAGGAATTGGCACTCGGAATTCTGCCCGTGCTCGCCAGATACGCGCCAAAGGGGGTGATCATCTGCGGGCGGTTGTCCGCCCCGTAGCGAAAATTGAATCCCGAGGGCCAAGTACCCAGCGCGCGCACATTGAGAAACGTTTCGCCGAGGAAGGGCACCAGCAGCGGATCGATGGAGGCGGTGGATTGCGTGCCGCCTAAATTATCGGCAAACAGCATGTCGGAGCTGGGGGTGCTGAACGCCCTGTTGAATGTGAAACGGAAATTGTCGGTGGGCGTCGGTTTGAAGACCAGCGCGGCGCGCGGCGAAAAATTGACGCCGGCGAGTCGGTTGTGCTCATCCAGCCGGGCCGCGGCGACCAGCTTCAATTTTTCCGAAAAGGCGGTTTCCGATTGCAAATAGAATCCATATTCGTCCACGTTGTCATGATCTTCGTTGCGACCGTTGACCGTGCCCTCGCTTTCGGGACGGGTGAGCAGCACGTCCACGCCATAAGTAAAATGTTGGCGCTCGCCGAAACCAAGGCTGTGCTGGGCCTGAAACACCGTTAAGCTGGAATTGTTGATGATCTTCTGTCCGGTGCGCAGAAAATAGGTATCGCCGGTGGTGATTTTGTTCATGTATGATTGCACGAACAGGTTTTTGTAGCGCAGCCGTCCCTGAATATATTTGAAGCCAGCGTTGAGAGCCTGCGCCGCGCCCTGGTTGGTGATCTCGATGTTGTCGCCGCGATTGACGCCGCCGCTCAAAATGAAAGTCAGATCGGGCGAAAAACGAAAATCCACCCGGCCGTCAACATTGGTGCTTTTGATATCGAAAATTCGTGCGCCGATGCGCAGCGTATCCGGATCGGCGCCGTTGTTAATTTCTTCCTGACGCCGCGTCTGTTCAAACGCATCGAAAGATTCAAAGTCGTCGCCGCGGTAGTGCTGCACGGAAAATTTGTAGCCGATCATCTCGTTGATCGTCCCGGCGTGGCGAGCGTTGCCGATGATTACGTGGCGTTCGCCGCCGCCCACGCTCACGGAGGTGCCCTTCGAATCAAACGGCGATTTAGTTAAAACATGCACCACGCCGTTGGCTGCGTTTGGGCCGTAGAGCGCGGAAGCCGGTCCGGATAAAATTTCGATACGATCAACATCGTCGTTGCTGGTGGGAATCATTTGAAAGGCGTTGAGATGCACCGCCGGGATGCGGGTGATGCGGTTGTCCACCATCGACAGCAGCGTTCCCGAAAACAGATCGTTGAAGCCGCGAATCACCACTCGTGATTGATTTAAACCGCTGGTGATGATATCCACGGCCGGGAGGGACTTCAAATGCTCCGTCGCGGTGATGGCGGTGCGCGTTTGAATGGTTTGGCTTTCCAGCACGGTCACCGCGGCCGGCGCCTCCAAAAGTTTTTCCGGGCGCCGCGAGGCAGTGACCGTGATCGGATTGAGTTCGATGCCCGTCGGGGTGAGGGAGAGGTTCAGCCATTTCGGTTGGTCGTCGCTGACATAAACATTTTCGATAATCTTTTTTTCGTAACCGATGTAGGTGACGATGACGGTGTAATTTTCGGCCGGCAAATTCGAGATTTCAAACTCGCCGTCGCTGCGGCTGGCGGTACCGGTGATCAGGTTTGGGGATTTAATCAGGATGTTCGCGCCGGGAAGCAGCGCCCCGGTTTTGGCGTCGGTTACAATCCCGGAGATGCGAGCGTTTTGAGCAAATGCAGTGGAGGCCAGAAGCAAAATCAACGCTATAGTAATTCGTCGTTCGCTTATCATATTAAATGAGTTCCTCCGTCAACTGATGGTCAAAAAAATTTTCAGCAATTTAAAAAAACAACCGCTTTTTGTCAACGATTAATCCCGCTTCGTGAATATGAATCGAACACAAACAAACTCCGGGGTCTCAAATATCCGGAGTTTGGTGCACCTTTTCTTGGACTCGCGCAGTAAATTACATTCAAAAAACGGAGGGTAAAATGATCGCTCAAATCAAATGGTTCGAACGCACATTCAATTTTGATTACCCCATCGGGATTTTCCCGTGTATCATCGCACGGCTGCGCGGCACGCCGGCGCGATTGGATGAGTTGATTCAAACTTTGCCGTCTGAGATTCTGACGCGGCGCGTCAACGGCGGCTGGTCAATTCAAGAGCACGTGGGACACTTAGGCGATCTTGAAACCCTGCACGATGGCCGCATCGACGATTTTCTTGCCAACGCCAAAGTGCTGCGGCCCGCGGACTTGACCAATCGCAAAACCCACGAGGCCGATCACAACTCAAAACCAATTCAAACTTTGCTGGCCTCGTTTCGCTCTCTGCGGATGAATTTCGTGAACCGTTTGGAGGAATTGGAGGAAGAAGTTTTGGCGAGAACCGCCCTACATCCACGATTAAACCAGCCGATGCGGGTGATAGACCTGGCGTTTTTCACCGCGGAACATGATGATCATCATATTGCGAAGATGGTAGAGCTTAGGAAAGATTCTGGCAAAAAGTCGGTTCACAATTAACCATTGACCGTTCGCAAATCACCGTTATCAATATTAATTGGCGAACATAAATTGCCAATGGTGAACGATCAATTGAGAATTGTGAATTTGCTTAGCCAACTAGTGGAGATTCGCCTTCACCCAATTCTCCAGCCCTCCTGCCAGCACCAACTCCTGAGCTGCCGCCCCCACCGCAGCCACGGGATACTCTTTTCCGTCAGCCAAAAGCACCGCGCGCTGGAAATCGATCTGCGCGTGCATGCCAGTGCGAACCGTGAGTTTCGAGGTGCCGAACCTCGCTTTCAAATCGCGCACCAGTTCCTCGGCCTCGAGGGTGAGGTAGCCGTTGTTGAGGGCGTTGCGTTTATAAGTTTCGCTGAACGAACCGGCCAGCACCAGCGCGATGCCGCGATACTTGAGACACGTCGCTGCTTGCTCGCGCGAGCTGCCGGTGCCGAAGTTGAAGCCCCCCACGAGGATGTCGCCCTTCTTTACGAGGTTCTTAAATTCCGGATCGTAATTTTCCATCACCACGCCGGCTTGCTGCTCCGGCGTGAAGTCATCGATATAAGTGTATTTGCCGGGATAAATGCCATCGGTGTTGAGGTTGTCTTGATGGCAGAAAATCAGCTCGCCTTCAATCGTCGCCGGAAACCCTTCGAGAAGGCGAATTTTTGCCGCCGCCCGTTTCGGTTTCTCGTTGATGCGAATCGCACCGCGCGGTTGGCTGCTCACCCATTCGCCGGGATAATCGATGAATCCCGCCAGCGCCGATGCTGCCACTACGGCCGGGGAGCTTAAATAGGCCTGCGCGTTGGGCGACCCCATTCGTCCTTTGAAATTGCGATTGGTGGCGGAGATGCCCACCTCGCCGTCTTCGAGCAAACCGACTCCCAGTCCGATGCACGGCCCGCAGCCCGGCGGCAATGGAATGGCGCCGGCGTCCAGCAGCGCCTGCCAGTCGCCGCGCTTCTCGCTTTCGGACTGCACCTCGCTGGAGGCGGCAGCGATGTAAAACTGCACGCCCGCCGCGATTTTTTTCCCGCGCAAAACCGCCGCGGCTTCGGCAATGTCATCCACGCGGCTATTGACACAGGAGACGAGATACGCCTTTTGGATTTTCACCTGCCGCGAACGGATGTCGGAAATAGCGGTCATGTCTTTCACGGTGTTGGGGCCGGAAACGTGCGGCTGAATGGTGGACAAATCAAGCGTCAATTCTTTGGCGTAGTAGGCGTCGGCATCGGCCTGCAGATTGGGCAGTTCTTTTTGCAATTGCGCGATGCGTTTTTCGTTGATACGCGGATGCGCGCCGTCGCCATCGGCGTCGGAGACCACGCCCGCCAGTCCCCGTTTTTGGATGAACGCCGCGCGCTGTTTCAGCCAATCCAGCGTGACTTTGTCGATTGGAAAAACACCGGCCAGCGCGCCCCACTCGGTGGTCATGTTGGCGATGGTGAGCCGTTCGTCGAGGGCGAGATGCTGCACACCGTCGCCGACGAATTCCACCACGTGATTCAGCACGTCGTCTTTGTTGAAAAATCCGCACAGGGTGATGATGACATCTTTGCCGGTGACGCCCGGCTGGAGCCGGCCAGTGAATTCCACCTTCGCCACCGGCGGCACCTGCCACCAGGTTCGTCCCGTGGCCCAGATGGCCGCGGCGTCGGTTCGCACGATGGGCGTACCGAGACAGCCGATCCCGCCGTACATGTTGGAGTGGCTGTCCGATGCCACCGCCAGGGTGCCCGGCCAGGCATAGCCCTCTTCCACCATCACCTGGTGGCCGATGCCGCGCCCCGCCGGGTAAAAGTCCACGCCGTGCTCGCGGGCAAACGCCTCGATGCCGGCGTACTTCTGCAAATTTTTTTCCGACTTATTTTGGATGTCGTGGTCGATGCAAAAAACCAGTTGCCGGGGATGGGCAACTTTCGTAGCACCGATGCTTTTGAATTTCGGGATGACCGCGCCGGTGTTGTCGTGGGTCATGCAATAGGCCGGGCGGATGGAGATGTAATCGCCGGCATGGACTTCCTGTCCGGGGTCTAATCCAACAGCATAGCGCTGGGCGATTTTTTCAATCAGGGTTTGGGGCATGGGTTTATCTACCTCCAATCAGCGAGGAATATCAGATAGATTAAATCATTTCAAACTAATGGCCCATCAAAATAAAGAAACTGCGCTCAGTTTGCAAGCACTAAGTTGAAGTTAGGCAATCCGACATTTCATGGTTCCAAAAATCCCCTTGAATAAAAATATTAATCTGCTATATTTCCAGCGTACTTAAAGTTGGAACATATTAAGTGAAATTTCGGCTACTGACCTTACTTGTTTTCATCGCGGCCTGTGAGAACCCGTTTAACACCCGCACGCCCGAGCCGCCCGAACAAACTACTTCTACGTTCATTCCACCCACGTCGCCGGATATTGTGTTCATCAATTTGCAAATTGCCGTGCGCGAAAAAAACGTGGAAAATTACATTCGCAGCTTTGTGGATACAACGCGTTCGAGCCAGCGCTTCACCTTCGTGGCGGACCAGCGCGCCGCCGCCAATCATCCCGGCGTGTTTCAGTTTTGGGAACTGCAGGACGAGCGCCGTTATCTAACCCGCTTGTTTCAGGCGTTGCCGGCCGACTCCGCGCGGGCGCTGCGATTTATTGAACAGAACCGCAGCGAGGGTGCAACGCAGGCGAGCTTCAGCCTCAATTATGAGATCAGCGTTCGCCACACGCGCGGCGGAGAAGGCATCCCGACTATTTATCGCGGGCTGTCCAATTTTATGTTAGAAAAAAATCAAACCGGGGATTGGGCTATTTATCGATGGGAGGATTTCACCAACGGCGTCGATCCATCCTGGAGCGAGCTCAAAGCCTTGTTTCAATGAGATGGTCGCGCTGTGGAAAATCCGCCTGTTGTGGACGCAACTCATCCTCGCTTTGATTTTAGTTGCGATCCGCGTTTTGGATCGCCCGGAGCCGGGTCTGAATTTTCTGCCGCCGCACCCGAGGCCCACCGATTACGATCGCGAGGAAGCCATCCGGCTGGCGTTTTATGAGGTTTTGCTGGGGTACGGCATCCGGGTGGATTGGATATCCGGCGACAGCCGCAGTAAAATCGTGCGCATCCCCATCGACCTGCCCGTGCTCGAGCCTTATACCGAGCTGGCGGCGAGGTTCCGCGAATTAGGCGCGCAGATTTTGCAAGCGGAGTCGGACGCGTTTGACGAAAACATGACCCTGGCGCTGGCGATAGAGCACCAGCCGTTTATGAACGTCGTCCTGCGTCGAGATGCTTCTATCGCGCGAACAGCCGGACGGATCGCGCTGGTCATCGATGATTTCGGCTACACGTTCAATTCAGAGATCAAAAATTTTTTGGAGTTGAAACATACCTTCACAGTTTCGATCATTCCCGGCCTCCAATATTCGGCGGCCGTCGCGAACGCCGCCCATGAACGAAACCGGCAGGTGATGATCCATCTGCCAATGGAGCCCAAAAATGGTAAGATCGATCGCGACGATTATGTGCTGCTGACCGAGATGGGTGAAAATGAAATCCGCGATCGCGTGCGCCGCGCCGTCACCGCGATTCCGCACGCCGTGGGGCTGAACAATCACATGGGGTCCCTGGCCACTGAAAATGATACCCTGCTGGCGAGCATGATGGCGGAAGTGAGCAAAACCGGATTATTTTTTTTAGACAGCCGCACCGACCCCGGCACCCGGGCGCATTTCTGGGCGCAAAAGTTCGGCATTCCCACCGCCGTCAACGATGTTTTTTTGGACGCCATTCCCGAGGCGCCGTTTATCCGCCAGCAAATTCTTTACCTGGCGGAGATCGCCGGCCGCAGGGGGGGCGCCATCGCCATCGGGCACCCGCAGGAACTGACATTGAAAGTTTTGCAGGAGGAACTGCCAAAGTTGGAGAAACGCGGATTCAGATTGGTAAACGTTTCTGAGATGATGAAGTAACGCCAACCTCAGGTTTGCGATCGCAAAGCAGAGCTTTGAGTTACTTGTTACCCAATCATTTAGGAGGGAACATGGTGAGATTAGGATTCAACGTTGATCACGTTGCCACGGTGCGCGAGGCCCGCAAAGGCAATTTGCCGGATCCGGTGGCGGCGGCGGTGGTGGCCGAAATGGCCGGCGTCGATGGCATCGTTTGTCATTTACGGGAAGATCGCCGGCACATCAAAGACAAAGATTTGTATCTTCTCAAAGAAATGGTGAAAACCCATCTGAATTTGGAAATGGCCGCCACCGACGAGATGATCAAAATCGCTGCTGAAGTGACGCCGGACATGGTGACGCTGGTGCCGGAGCGCCGCGAGGAAGTGACCACCGAGGGCGGACTCGATGTTTTTTCTAACCGCGATTGGATCGAAGAGGTGATCAAACAACTGCATGATCATAACATCGTCGTGTCGTTGTTCATCGACCCGGATATTCAACAAGTGAAAGCCGCCGTGCACTGCGGCGCCGATTACGTCGAGCTGCACACCGGCCAGTATGCCAATTCCGAAGACCTCAGCGCCATCGCCGATGAAGTGGAAAAGCTGCGTTCGATGGCGATGGCCGCGCAGAAATTGGGATTGGGGGTGAGCGCCGGCCACGGACTCAATTACCACAATGTGCGCGATATTCTCGAAATCGAACAGATCGAAGAGCTGAACATCGGCCACAGCATTGTCGCGAAAGCGGTAATGGTAGGAGTGGAGAAAGCCGTCCGCGAGATGTTGGCGATCATTCGAAAATATTAATGGGAAGATTAATCACCGCTCCGGTGTTGTTGAATTTCAAAAACTAACTCAGCGAGGGCTCGTGAACGTTCCAACTTCCAAACCGACCCTGGAACAACTCTGCATCAACACCATTCGCACCCTTTCGATGGATGCCGTGCAGAAGGCCAACTCCGGACACCCCGGAACCGCCATGGCCCTGGCGCCGCTTTCCTATCTGCTTTGGGATGGCTTCATTCGCCACAATCCCGCCAATCCCGATTGGCCCAATCGCGATCGCTTTGTGCTCTCGGCTGGCCACGCCTCGATGCTGCTTTACAGCACGTTGCACATGATGGGCTACGACATCACCCTGGACGACATCATGAGGTTCCGGCAGTTGCACAGCAAGTGCGCCGGACATCCGGAGTACGGCCTCGCGCCCGGCGTCGAAACCACCACCGGGCCGTTGGGCCAGGGCGTCGCCACCAGCGTGGGCATGGCGATTGCCGAAAAATGGCTGGCCAATTATTTCAACCGGCCCGGTCACGAAATCATTGATTACCGCATTTTTGCCATTGCCGGCGACGGCTGTATGATGGAGGGAATCTCCGGCGAAGCCGCGTCGCTGGCGGGCCACCTCGGTTTGAATAATCTCATCTGGTTTTATGACAACAACCGCATCACCATTGAAGGCAACACGGCGCTGGCGTTTAGCGAGGACGTGGCGGCCCGCTTTCTGGCTTACCACTGGAACGTGCAGCGCGCCGGCGACGCCAACGATCTCGACATGCTGCGGCGCGCCATCCAAACCGCGGTGAGGGAATCGGAGCGGCCTTCGTTAATTATTGTGGACAGCCACATCGCTTACGGCAGTCCCAACAAACAGGACACCTCCGGCGCGCACGGCGAGCCATTAGGCGAAGAAGAAATCCGCGCCACCAAAATTAATTACGGCTGGGATGCGGACAAAAAATTTTACCTGCCGGATGAAGTCAAGAAATATCGCGATCAAGTCGTAGCCAAAGGCAAGTTGCTCGAGAAAGAGTGGAACGCCAAATTTCAGGCATACTCGAAAGCGTACCCGGATCTGGCCAAACAGTTCGAGCTGATGCAGAAGCGCGAGCTGCCTAAAAGTTGGGACGCGGGCCTGCCGACCTTCCCCGCCGACGCCAAGGGACTGGCCGGGCGCGAAGCCAACAGCAAAATTCTCACCGCCATTTCCGAGCGCGTGCCGTGGTTTATGGGCGGCGCCGCGGATTTGGCGCCCTCCACCAAAACCCTCATCAAAAGCGCCACCAGTTTTAGTAAAGAAAACCGCGGCGGCCGCAATTTTCATTTTGGCATTCGCGAACACGCCATGGGGGCCATTGTCAACGGCATGGCGCTCAGCAAGCTACGACCCTACGGCGCTACGTTCTTGATTTTTTCCGATTACATGCGCGGCTCCATTCGCCTCTCCTGTTTGATGGAGCAGCCCGTCATTTACATTTTTACTCATGACAGCATCGGGGTTGGCGAGGACGGGCCCACGCATCAGCCCATTGAACATTTGGCCTCGCTGCGGGCCATGCCCGACCTCGTGGTCATTCGTCCCGCGGACGCCAATGAGCTCGCGGTTCTGTGGAAATATATCATGCAGTTGAAAGATCGTCCGGTGGCGCTGATTCTCACCCGGCAGGCGATCCCCACCATCGACCGCAGCAGATACGCCTCGCCCGAGGGCGCGCTGCGCGGCGCGTACATTCTGGCGGATTCCCAAGGCACCCCCGATGTGATTCTGATTGGCACTGGTTCCGAGGTGCAAATTTGTTTGGGGGCGCACGAAAGGCTCGCCAGTGAAGGCGTCAAGTCGCGCGTGGTGAGTATGCCGTGCTGGTGTCTTTATGAAAGTCAACCACCAGAGTACTGGGAGAAAGTTCTGCCGGCAGCGGTGCGCGCGCGGGTGGCAGTGGAAGCGGGCTCGACGTTTGGCTGGCGGCGCTACGTTGGCCGCCACCGCGAAGGCAGCGTGGTGGGACTGCGTGTGTACGGCGCCTCGGCGCCCATCAAAGATTTGTTGGAAGAATTTGGCCTGACCGTGGACGGCGTGGTGAAGGCAGCAAAAGAAACCATCGCAAATAACAGAAAAG
>JBBIIG010000064.1:0-21383 GCA_037446635.1 bacterium | reverse complement strand
TGGACTAAATTTTCATCCAATCCTGCCAGGTGAGCGGCTCATGCAGCATTTGCGAAATCTGGTTGAATTCTGAAATGTAATCGCGGGAGATGCGCTCGCCGGTGATTTTGTTGCGCTCTAAAATTTTTTTGCAGGTGGAGAGAATCTGGCTGGGATTGACCGGCTTGGTCAAATAGTCATCAATTTTGCTGCCGATGGCGTCGTCCATCAGCGTCTCTTCCTCAGATTTCGTTACCATCACAACTGGAAGAGAGGGGTAACTATCCTTTATTTCAGCTAACGCCGTGAGACCATCTTTGCCGTGCAGCATTTCATCTAGCAAGACCAGATCGAATGGTTGGCCGGAGAGCAGCGCCAGGGCGTCGTCGGCGTTGGTGACGGGTGTAATGCCGTAACCGCGTTCTTCGAGAAAGATGATGTGCGAACGCAGCAGTTCGATCTCATCGTCAACCCAAAGAATTTTGCCCTTCGATGCAGTCATTGTAGTAATCCATCCCGTGAGGTTATTTGGACGCGAGGGTCAAAATAACAATTTCTGCTCCCATTGTCAATAACATTTTCCGGGGCGGGATGGACGCAACGGAGGGGTTTAAGAATAGAAAAATCTTAAACTAAAGAAAGTAGGCCGCGAGAAACAACCGGCAGCGTTATCTCCCGGAGAATCTTCGTTCGCTAATCCTTCACTTTGTAAATGGTGATCCCCCAGTTGGCGGGATCGTAGGGCGGGGCCGCGTTCCAATCGTTGAACGAGTGGGAGTCGTCGCTTTCGTAGTAAAGAATATATTCGCCTTTTTTCAAATGGACGATGTCATCGAACAGGCGGTTTTTGTCGGCGCCGCCGGCGTGGCGGGTTTTGCGATAGGTCATCTCCCACACTGCTTTGCGGGTTTCGGCGTCTTCGATCCAGCCAAAGTCGTACAAGCGGCCGTCCATGCCCTCGCCAATGGCGTAGATGCGAACATCGCTGTCCTTTTCGAGGGTGAACCGCGTCCGTTCGCGATCGTGGTTGCCGACTCGTACGATTTGCGCTAAGATATCGGCGTCCTCTTGCGGTTGATATTCGCTAACGTCGTTTGGGTCAAAGTTTTCAGCGGCGCCGTAAATGGTTATGCCCCAGTGCTCCTGATCATAGGGCGGGGCCGTGTTCCAGTCCCAGTAGGAGTGGGAGTCGTCGGTGACGAAGTAAACCATGTAGCTGCCTTTTTCAAAACGTTTGATTTCATCAATCAGGCGATTTTTTTGATCGCCGCCGGCGTGCTCGGTATGGTAATAATCCATTTCCCAAACTTTTTTGTTGCTCTTGGCATCGACGATCCAGCCGTAGTCGAACATTTGGCCGTCGCGGCCTTCGCCGATGGCGTAGATGCGTAGGTCCGCGGCGCGCTTTAAGGTAAAGCCCTGGCTCTTGAACTCGCTGTCGCGCAGGCGGGTGAACTTGATGATAACGTTCTTTTCCGGCGCGCCTTCATAATCGTACGTTTTGACATACTTTTTCAACGAGCCATCTTTTACTTTGATAATCATTCCCCAGAACGCCGGGTCGTACGGCGGGGCGGCATTCCATCTTTGAAAAGAATGAGAATCGTCGGTGACAAAGAAGGCGACATATTTGCCGGCGGGCAGGGAAATGGTTTCGTGCACCTTGCGATTTTTCTTGGCGCCGCCGGCGTAATCGGAGTGGCGGTAGGTCATTTTCCAGACGCTCTCGCGGGTGTCGGAGTTGATGATCCAACCGTAGTCGAACGTGCCGTCGTCGCGCGCCTCGCCGATGGCGTAGATCTCGATATCGAGCGGCCGCTCCAACGAAAAACCTTTGCGCAGGTATTCTTCGTCGCTCAATTCCGTCATGCGAATGACCGCGGTGCTGGTGAACTCCTCGTGTAACTCCGCCACCCGGTTTTCGCTGTAGCGCTCGCCGTTGCCGCGAACCTGAATCTTGAATTCTTTTAAGTCATGCTTAAACTCGCGTCGGAGGTCGTCAATATTTTCGCCGTCGAAAATGTCATCGAAAAATTTGCCGAGGTAGCGCCCCCAACTGTGGTCGTAGTTATAAAAATAAGGGAAGGTGGCATAATAGACTTCATAAGCGCCAGCCGGAAGTCGCAGCGATTCATCGTACTCCAAGAGTCGGCGGCTCTTCTTTTTGGCGTCGGCTTCGTACATCTCCCAAATCACTTCTCTGGTTCGGGAATCCAAAATCCAGGCGTTGGTGAACAGGGCGTCGTTGCGGCGGCTGCCGCGAAACCCAATGGCATTAATCTTGACGTCCTGTTCGCTGCCAAGCCGAAAGCCTTCGACTTTAATTTCTTCGGGTGAAAGGGAACGGATATCGCTTAATAGTGTTTGCGAAAAAGCCGGATGACAAAATGCGCCCAAAATCAGGATCATCAAAATTTTCGGTTTCATAGTTACTCCGAGGGGGTCGTTGCTTACCGAGGTCTGGTTTTTTAACTAACCCTTTACGATTTACGTCGGGTAAATGTTACCGTAAATTTTGAAAAACTTCTTTCTTAGCCGCTTTCACACCGTCTCCGCAAGCTGCAACTTAGTGCATCATTTAAAATTGCCTCGCCTGCCTGCGCAGGCAGGTCGGGTATTCCCCGCAAACACGTAGTCCCACCCCTCGTGGGTCGATGTTCCACCCGGTCTAATTGGTAAAATGAAAAGCAGCCATTCTGAACGTTCGCGCTCAGTATTTTTTTGAGATTAAAACCTTGACAACGCCGGTCAGAATGTTATATTAATAATTGAAAATTTAGCAGATAAGAATTAGGAATTCGGTCATGGCAAAAAATCAGACTCACACCGACCCCTTTGCCATCAAAGATTGCGCTTTGATATCCATCGCCACCGGTAAACGGGCTCAGAACCCCCGCGAGCTGACAAACCTGCTGGCAACCATCGATTCAGACAGCATTTATTACCATTTCTGGGGCGGACGATTGCGGCCAAGATTCGATGACCCCGAATATCACAACGACTTTGCCATTTGGGCCCGCCACGGCCTGCACGACAAAATTCTGTCGGAGCGGCTGAGTCTCATCGACCCCACCGAATTCCCAAATTTAGATGACTTAAGAAACGAAATCATTGAAATCATCGAAGAGCGGTTGGAGGAAGTGGAATTTCCTCCCAACTCCACTTATGATAACCAATTTGAGTTCATTCGCTCGCAAATGGTCATTTTCGATACTCAACAAAAGGTGAGCGAGCCCGCTGAGTTTGTGGATGTCATCCCGCGCCTGTCGGTGGGGAGCATCTTTTATCATTTTATCGATGCGCAGCGACGTAATGAAAACCATCTCGATGATTTCCAGAATTGGATAAAGGATCTGGGGGAAAAATATCTTCCCCTCTGTTCCGAACTCAACGAAATCGACCCCTATTTTCTGACGCTGGTGGATTTGCGCCGCCGGCTCAGCGAGGTTTTTGAAAGCTTCTTCTCCGCGAAGCGGATCGGTCTCCGAAAATAAATCAGGAAAGGAATCGCTAATTTTATGGAAGAAACCCTCCCCAAATACGCTCAGGTCGCCGGCGAAGACGTCGTCGAGCACCTGCGGCAATTAGCGCAGTCGCTAAAGGGCATGCGCGTGGTGCATATCAATTCCACCCGCATCGGAGGTGGAGTCGCTGAAATTTTAAACAAAATGGTGCCTTTGATGCAAGAGCTGGGTCTGGAAACCTCGTGGGAAATTATCGAGGGCCAGCAGGAGTTTTATCAATGCACCAAGAATTTTCACAACGCCCTGCAAGGCGATAAAATCAGTATCTCAAAATCGCTGCTTGAGGCTTATGAAAAAACCAACGCCGAAACCGCCGAGCGGCTGCGGGGAAAATTGCAGGACGCCGATGTGGTCATCGTTCACGACCCGCAGCCGGCGGCGCTAATCCACCATTTTCCGGAACGAAAGGGCAAGTGGGTGTGGCGCTGTCACATCGATGTTAGCAAACCCTTCCGGCCAGTGTGGAAGTACCTCAGAAATTACGTTCAGCGCTACAACGCCAGCATTTTTTCGCTGTCCACGTTTGCTCAGCCGCTGCCCCATCCCATCTACTTGATTCCGCCCAGCATCGATCCGCTGCATGAAAAAAACATCGAATTGGACCCGCAGGAGGTACAGGCGGTTTACAGCCGGTTTGGAATTGACCCCAAGCGTCCGATGATTTTGCAGGTGTCGCGGTATGATCGGTTCAAAGATCCAATTGGCGTGATTCAAGCCTACAAAATGGCCAAAAAATTTGCGCCTTCCCTGCAATTGGTGCTGGCCGGCGGCGGCGCCAGCGACGACCCCGAGGGCGAAGTGGTGTTGAACGAAGTGCGCGAAGCAGCAAAAGACGATTCCGATATTCACGTTTTGCTGCTGCCAGGCGACGCCCACCGCACCATCAACGCCCTGCAAACGGCCGCGGATATTGTGCTGCAAAAATCCATCAAAGAGGGTTTCGGATTGACGGTGACCGAGGCCATGTGGAAGAACAAACCAGTGATCGGCGGCGACACCGGCGGCATCCGCATTCAGGTGATTAACTACCACACCGGCTTTCTGGTGAACACGCCGGAGGGCGCGGCTTTGCGTGTTCGCTACCTGCTGAGCAACCGCGACAAATTGCGCGAGATGGGAAACAAAGCCAAAGAGTTTGTCCGCGAAAATTTTTTGATCACCCGCCACCTACGGGAATATTTGACGCTCATCGTCGGCCTGTTTCATCCCAACGAACAAAGATTGGAATTAAGCTAAATTTGTTGTGAAAGCACTCAACCCTAATTTTGACCTCGACCGTTTTCTCAAGCAAGTTCAACACTCCAGTCAATGTGTGCTGTTTTTAGACTACGACGGCACCCTCGCCCCGTTTCGCGTCGAACGCGATCAGGCTTTCCCGTACGCGGGTGTGCGGGAAATCTTATCTGACATTTTGAAATCCCGGCACAGCCGGGTGGTGATCATCAGCGGGCGCTATTCCAAAGATTTAATTTCTCTGCTGGACTTGCAGCCGCTGCCGGAAATCTGGGGCTCCCACGGCATGGAACGGCTGCGGGCTAACGGCGCCTACGAAACTGCCCAACTCGATGACGCGACCGCTGCCGCGCTGGAGCAAGCGCGGCAGCAAGTGGACGAATTGGGGCTGGCCTCGCAATCGGAGTCCAAACCCGGGGCGCTGGCGCTGCACTGGCGCGGACTGCCGGATTCGAAAATAAAAAACATCAAAGAAGCCGTCTCCAGCCGCTGGTCGGAGATCGCGCAGCCGGCCAACCTCGTGCTGACAGATTTTGACGGCGGGATGGAGCTGCGGGTGCCGGGAGTGAACAAAGGCCGCGCCGTCCAAACCGTACTCTCGGAAATGAACGGCGAGGTCGCGGCGGCTTACCTCGGCGACGATCTCACGGATGAGAATGCCTTTCAGGCGATCAAAAATAAGGGAGCCGGAATTTTAGTTCGAAAAGAGCTGCGGCCCACCGCCGCCGACCTGTGGCTGCAGCCGCCAGACGAGCTTCTGCAATTTCTAACTCAATGGCATAAAATCTGTGGAGAGATGAGATGAGTTTATTAGAAACTACTTTTTATCATAACACCCTCAAAGAATGGATCATCGCCTTAACCATTCTGGTGGTGAGTTATACAGTTCTGAGGGTTATCAAAGCTATTTTTGTTCACCGTTCGCAGGTTATCATTAAGAAAACCCACACGGCAATTGACGATCTGTTTTTTGATTTAATCCGCAAGGTCAAATTTTTCTTGTTATTCGCGGCCGCGCTTTACATGGGCGCGCTGGCGGTGACGCTGCCGCCGAAGGTCGATAACATCATCCGCATTATTTTGGTTATTGCCTTTCTCTGGCAGGCGGCCATCTGGGGCAATACGCTGATTGTGTTTTTCATCGCGCGCTACCGCAAACAAAAATTAGAGACGGACGCCGCCAGCGTGACCACCATCAGCGCGCTGGGGTTTGTGGCGAAACTGGCGCTGTGGACTATCATTCTGCTGCTGGCGCTGGACAACATGGGCGTGAATATCACCGGGCTGGTGGCCGGGCTTGGCATCAGCGGCATCGCGGTGGCGCTGGCGGTGCAAAACATTCTCGGCGATCTCTTTGCGTCGATGTCCATTGCACTGGATCAGCCGTTTGTCATTGGCGATTTCATCATCGTGGACAACTACATGGGCACCGTGCAAAAAATCGGGCTGAAGACCACGCGCATTCAAAGCCTCTCCGGCGAGCAGCTCATTTTTTCAAACAGCGATTTGCTCAACAGCCGCATTCGCAACTACAAGCGCATGTACGAGCGGCGGGTGGTGTTTGGAATCGGGGTTATTTATCAAACTCCGTATGAAAAGCTCGAAACCATCCCGGAGATGATCAAAGAAATTATTGCGGAGCAGGAAAACGCGCGTTTGGACCGCGTCCACTTCAAAGAGTTCGGCGACTCCTCGCTCAATTTTGAAGTTGTTTACTACGTCAAAAATCCCGACTTCAACGTTTACATGGACATTCAACAAGCCATCAATCTGAAAATCTTTCAACGCTTTGCGGAGGAAGGAATTGAATTTGCTTATCCGACTCGAACCCTTTTCTTAAACCATGAAAACGGCCAGACTACTTTCGTAAACAAGAAAGAGCGGAATCTTGAATCCTTACACAGATAATTTTCACTTGTCAACGCACGGTTCGGATCAGAATCTCATCATCGTCTCCAATCGCTTGCCGATTGTTCTCGATAAAAGTCCGGAAGGCAAGTGGGAAATCAAGTCCGGCTCCGGAGGTCTCGTCACCGCGATGGCGCCGGTGCTGAAGAATCGCGGCGGCATCTGGATTGGCTGGCCGGGAATTGCGTTGGAGGAAGAACAAAATTTAGATCGAATATTGAACGCCGAAACCAAAAACTTCGGATACCGGCTCAAAGCCGTTCACCTGACCCGGGAAGAACGCGAAAAATATTACGAAGGATTTTCGAACGAGATCATCTGGCCGCTCTTTCATGACATCGCCGCTTACTGCAACTTCAACCCGGAATATTGGAGCGCCTATCAGCAGGTCAATCGCAAATTTGCCGAGGTGGTGAAACAGAATCTCGCCAGAAGCAACTTCATCTGGGTGCAGGATTATCAATTGATGAACGTCGCCATTCACCTGCGCGAAATGGGCGTCACCGAGCGGCTGGCGTTTTTTCTCCACATCCCGTTTCCGCCGCTGGATATTTTTGTGCGCCTGCCCTGGCGTTTCCAAATCCTGCACTCGCTCTTGGAATACGACGTCATCGGTTTTCAGACCCTGCGCGACCGCCGCAACTTTTTCCAGAGCGTGAAAACGCTCATTCCCGAAACCCGAATTGTGGGCCGCGGTCAGGTGATGACCATCCGCTACCGCAACCGGGAAATCCGGGTGGGGGCGTTTCCCATTAGCATCGATTTCAACGAATTTGCCAGGATGGCCGCTACCAAGAAAGTCGCGGAAAAAGCCTGGTACATCCACGAACATTTTCCAGATCAAAAAACCATTTTGGGAATCGATCGCCTGGACTACAGCAAAGGGATTTTGGAAAGGCTGAAAGGCTATCGCAATGCGCTGGCGCGCTATCCCGAGCTGCAGCGCAAAACCACCTTCACCCTGTTTGTCGTCCCCAGCCGCAGAAGCATCCCGCAATACGCGACGCTGAAAACAGAAATCGAACAGTTGGTGGGCGCCATCAACGGCGAATTCACCCGCTCGGGCTGGGTGCCGATTCATTATTTTTTTCGAAGTCTGGAACGCACCGAGCTCTTGGCCTACTACCGCAGTTCCGATATCGCGCTGCTCACGCCTTTGAAAGACGGAATGAATTTAGTGGCCAAAGAGTACTGCGCCTGCAATCTCGAAGAGAACGGGGTGCTGATTCTCAGCGAGTTCGCCGGCGCCGCGGCGCAGTTTCAAAAACACGCGCTGCTGGTGAATCCGCACGATATTGAAGGAATTGCGGACGCCATTTACCGCGCCTTCAGCATGAGCCGCGATGAGAGGGTTGCGCGTATGCAGGGGCTGCGGCAGATTGTGAGAAAATATAACATTTTCTGGTGGGTCGATTCCTTCCTCAAAGCCGCCTTCGCAAAAGACCTCAGCGATTTCCCGCTGTTGCAGGATTATATTCCCAAAGAAGAGCCGCTGATAACGGATGCCATCAGCGCGTAAAGTTGTCAGCATTCAGCGGTCAGTCATTAGCTCGCGACAGTCGCTGCTGATGGCTGACCGCAACGCTGATGGGTTGATTCGAAATTCGACATTCCGTGTTCGTTATTCAGTTAAATTTGGCAGGTTTTGGCCTGTTAGATTTGTCTATCATTTTGGGTGTCAAAATGGGGAAATTCCGTCATGCCAAAGACAAAAATCGTTCTATATTCCGCGGAACTAGTGGAGGAACTGGCCCGGAAATTAGGCATCAGTCGCCGTTGGCTGGAGAAGCTTTGTCGGCAAACGTTCGAGAGGCCGCTGCCGTCTCTTTTGCGTCTTGCTTGGGTGAACCAGGCCATTTACTTGATGCAACATACCCACTTTGATAACAGTGACATCGCCATGAAATTGCATTACAGTGAAGTAAGCAGCCTGGCGCGGGATTTCCGCAAAACGCTGAGATGTGGTCCCGATGAAGCGCGTAAGCTGTTAATCCGGCAAAGTCGTGAAGAGTTGCTCAAAAGCGCACTCAGACCATCTCCTCCCAAAAAGTAGTTCGCATTTGGTCTGAAAAGTTCGCATTTGGTTTTGACAAGCGGCAAGATTTTTTTGTATATTCTTGCCGTTCATGGGAGGTATGGCAGAAATGAGAAACGGAGTCTCGTTGGTTCTGTCTGGTGGGATGGTCTATGCTTCTCTTTTTTGCTTTCATCAGCCGTACAATTCCAAGGGCTCCCCGACTAATCAAATCCACTCGCTCTCCTATTGTGGCAATCCCACCTCTGATCAAGCGACTACCATTGATTTCTACTGTGCGTTTTTCCTGAGAACGGGAGAGATTCGGCTTTCTCTAATTTACGTTCAACTTGAAAGAATAAGAGTTCGGAGATTACGATGATACAAAAATTACTACTCACACTGTTGTTGGGCTTTTCGTTGCTGCTCAGTTTTTGTAAGGACAACCCGACAGAGCCGGAGCTTCTGCCCGGAAGAAGAGACTATGTTTGGGAGCTAGACACCTTAGATATGCCAATGAATTATATCGGTTCGGTGTGGGGTGCTTCGCCCAATGATGTTTGGGCAGTTGGCGCCGGTGGAACTGAGAGTGACAGACTATTGCATTATGACGGCGTCAAGTGGTCCCACTACAATAAAGAGATTATATGGTGCACTGGCAATACGCTTTTTGGATTCAGCGCTAATGATGTCTGGATGGGAGGCGGCGGAGGTTGGTTAGAACACGGAGCGGGAATATGGCATTACGATGGGGCGAAGTGGAGTCAAAATTATGTATATGATGTTGAGAGATCTTGGGCCGTTGAAGTCTTGGATATATGGGGAACCAAGCCCAATGACCTCTATGCCTCCGGGGTGATTAGTTTTTTTGACGGCAAGACCGATGATTTTCGCGGCTTTGTGTTGCACTTTGACGGCAAGCGGTGGCAGGAAATTGTGAGGGTGGGGCCATTTAATTCTCAATTTTTGAGAATAAGAAAAGAACGAGATAGAGTATATGTGCAGTCTTTCGGACTCGGTTATGAGAGTTACGAAACTCTGACATTTTATGAAGTAAAGGGTAATGAGCTCAGAGAAGTCTATTCCGGCACACGTGCAGATTTTTATTGGGCCAGCCTTAGTTTTGTTGCCGGAAGGGTCTATTTTGTAATTGGTAAGGATGTTTACAGGTATTTAGATGGAAGCCTGGTAAAACAGTTTTCCTTTGATTATCCCCAATTTGAGAGTCAAATTAGTGGAAGAAGCGAGGTCGACCTCTTTGTCGGAATGAAAGACGGTATTGCTCATTACAACGGCGAGGATACGAAGTATATCTACAAGTTTCCATTGGATTATATGGGTCAAATAAATGTTCCCATGATTTTCGAGAAAGAAGTCTTTTTCTGCATAGACAACCCTTCAGGAGGATTGGACTCACGTAACATGATTCTACACGGCAGATTGAAAGAATAAAGGGAGGTAAACGGCTAAGGAAAAATTTCATAATTAAAAAGGGAGGAGACAGCGCTGCAACCGCCGCCTCCTCCAGAGAAAGAACAGCACGCTCAGGTTGGCACCCTGTTATGCAGTTTATTAGACTGCTGCGGACTGTTCTGTTTTAAGATAACATTTTTCAAAAAAAATGGAAACAAAAAAATGAAAACCATGCGCTTGCTTTGCCTTTTGCTTGCACTCTTTGCGAGCACTGTTTCTTCACAAACCATCAATGAGTGGATCACCCTAACGCCTGCGGCAACACGAATTGTACAGGTCAATGGCTCTGATTACCAATATGGTAATTATGACATCGGTAAGAGGACGATTGGAGGTGTTGTTTACATTTTCAGAAGCTATTTTGATTTTAATCTTGGCGCCATCCCGGACAACGCAACGATCTTGCAGGTTGAAGTTGTGTACCAAACCAGTGGGTCAAATTATTCTTTTAAACTCACAAAATTGACCTCCGCAAGTGGCACCCTTCAAGCGATTTGGACAGCGATAGGGAATGGCTCTGCTCTCCATACTGGCGTGACCTACGGTTCTGGTAGTTTCTATTCAAACAGTATTAAGACGGAGATTACTAGCGGGTTGGGGAGTAACCAACTCCTAATCGGTGCCTTATCGGAAAGTGAAACCACGGATGGATCATTCAGCACGTTGACCCTTACCCTGAATGTCAATTATTCCTATCCCGCGCCACCCCTCCATGTGACTGTGCGCAATGACTTATATGGAGGCAATGGTGGAAACGTGGGTGTGGCCATTCACCCCAGCAATCCTGTTTCCCGAAGCAGTCCGTATTCCTTCTTGCCGAATGTGACGAACCGTCTCAAACTGGCTGCTTATGACAACCAGAACGTTAACGGGAAGACGTGGTTTTTCAATGATGAGGAGTATCCGTACCAAAGAAGTGAATGGAGAAAAAAAATAGGTCAACAATCTACCAACGTTTCCACCCTTGCCTCCTGCACTACTAATCCACTCACCACAGGCGATGAAGGCGCAGAATTCGTTGCCTATTTGAAAACGACCAGTTATACAAGAAGCGGCAACATGTCTTCCAATGAAATCTGGTTTACTCCGGTCACGCTTCAAGGTAATGTTAACGTTCTCTCTGGAGTTACACTCACGATAAGCGCCGGTGCAGCAGTAAATATGAATGGTTACACCATTTCAAACTACGGCACAATTTCAGTAACCGGTGGAACCCTAAACGGGGCTATCCTTAAAACTGGCAGTACCATAAATGCAATTTACCCGACCATTCAAGCGGCTTTAAACGCCGCCGTTAGCGGCCAAACGGTAGTCTTGAGCTCGGGCACCTACAGCGGCGATATCAACATGAAACCGAACGTCTTGCTCCAAGGCGCGGGCTCGAATCTGACGACCATCAACGGCAAGGTCAATTTTGATAATGACAATTATGCCGGCCTTAAAGGGGTTAAAGTCAATAAAAAAATATCGGTGCTCAACTCCGATCATGCCTACCTCAACGATGTCAAAGCTGGCAGTGCTGATTGTTACATCGAGATTTTTTCCAGCGCGTTAGTTAATATCGATTTTCTCACCTCCACAGTCAGCAGCAACCAAGTCATCTTTGCGCATGACTTTTCGGATATGGACGTTTGGAATGGAGATGTAAGAAATAAATTCGGGGCTATCAATTTATCTTTGAGCTCTCCTGCTCTCATTCGAGGCATTTATTTCTGCCAAAACGTTTATGATATCAGCGCCGATCCGGGTTGCACCGCCGATGCCTGGGACTGCTCGTTCAGCAGCTCAGAGGAAGGGGGCTCAGTTCAAGGCGAGGTATATTGGACTTTCTGGGATTGGTGCGGTCTCCAGAAGGCTGTGGCTAAAAACAATGATTCCGTGAACAGCGCCGACCCCACTCCGGGCGAATACCGCGAAGCCATGAGTATTTACAACAACATTAAGAGCAATCTCCGGCAAGATCGCCTTACAGGGGATGTGATCGACCCGCAAAAGTATGCCGTGGAATTCGCTACCGCTATTGAGCTATTTAAACAGGTTGTGACTAACTATTCGAGCAGCCCCTATGCCATATCTTCGCTGGGCCGCATCGCTGTGGCGTACCGCATTCTCGATACGTTTGAGCCGCTTGCGGCTTACATGAAAGAGATAGCAAGCGACGCCAAATTGAATCAATTGAAACCTTTCGCGATGAGTGCTTCAATCCCATTCCATATTAAAAAGGGAGACTATCTGAAAGCCATTGATTTATTCGATCAGATCATTCAGGAATTCCCCACTGATCCCATGGTTTGCGAATTGACGTACGGCAAGGGCCTCATCTACAAATATTTTCTGTACGATCCGGAAAAGGCGAAAGAAATGTTCAATTTGGTGATATCGAACTGGCCAGATCATAAGGCCGCCCAATCGGCAAAGGATGAATTGGAACAACCCGATCTGGCAAAAGACTCAGCTGCAGAACAAGAACCTGTTGGATTCTCGGTACAGAATTATCCCAACCCGTTCAACCCGGTCACGACTATCCGTTATTCTTTGCCTGTCGATGCCAAAGTTGTGATAAAGGTGTATGACATTCTCGGCAGGGAAGTGACCGTATTAGTAGATGAGGTCAAACGCGCGGGGTCACATTCGGTCAGTTTTGACGCCACGAATTTTGCCAGCGGCGTTTATTTCTACTCGATTTCCGCGGGTGATTTTCATCAGACGAAGAAAATGCTCCTCGTGAAATGATGGGAGTTGAATGTAGAAAAACTTAAGTGCCACGCACTTTTAAAGTGCGTGGCACTTTTTGTATTTTTCAATTTTTAATTTCTTATTCGCGAAAAACCCACTCCGGCGGAATCAGCCGGTTCAAATCGGCGCGCAATTCCTCGGGCAGGACGGTCAGCCCAATCAGATACGAAGCGTTCGTCCAGCCGAAGCCCTCGCGCGTGATGTATGAAAATTTCGTCCCGACATTGCCGTATTCCGCGAAAACCTGGTGCGAGCGCGTGACTACATCGAATTTCTCCGGCACCGTGCCGTTGTAATTGGCCGCGTTGAACGTGATGGTATATAGCCAGCGGTAAATCAAACGGTGGGCGATGTGATCGTAGCCGTAATTCAACAGGCCCTGCCACACGAGCATTTGATGGGGCGCCCAACCGTGCGGAAAGTCCCACTGCCGCAGCGGACGCTCCGGGGTAATCGGCCCCCGCGAGGCTTCGGTGGAGCCGGCAATGCCGCCGGGCATCTCCAAAAGCGGCAGCGCCTGCTTCACCAATTTTTCCGCTTGATCCTTCGAGGCGAGTCCGGCCCACAACGGATAAAAGGTCGTGGCGCTGACATATTCAATCTGCCGCCCGTGCACCACGTCGTAATCATAAAACAAGCCTTGCGGGCCGTTCCACAGGTGGCTGTTGATTAGTCCCTTGCGTTTCTCTGCGGCGCGATACCATTCGGCGCTAGTTTCCGATTCTTTTTTGTTAATTTGCAGCGTACCCGCAAATTCCGCCTCGATGGTTTTGGCAATGTCGATTTCATATTTATAAAGTAGAGAATTGAGATCGACGGTGGCAAGATCGGCGCAGCGGTTTTCGAGGCGATAGCTGGTGTCGTGGCCAGATTCCCGCATCGCGCGATCATGCACGAAGTATCGATCCAACTCCGGAACTTTCACTTTGCCGGAGCGATAAGCGGCCTCAAAAGCGCGAACGTCCATCCCGGCCTTTTTCGCGTAAGGCCGAAACACGGCATCAAAATGGCCGGGCTCGACCTCCGGCGGCGCGCCGTAACCGACATCATAGTAGCGGCTCAAGCCGGTTTGGGTGAGGCGATTCGGATTCATCCACACATTGCGGTATTCTTTGATCGCCGCCAACAAGACTTTTTTCAGCCACTCTTTGCTGGCGGCATCTTTGTGGAGGCGATGGTAAATAGCGAGCGCCATCGAGGTGAGAAAGGGCGGCTGCGAGCGCGTAAGATAGTAAGTGCGGTTCGCATTGAGAATCGCGCCATAGTGATTGATCTCATAAACAAAATTGTCCACCATCCATTTTGCCAACGTAAGGCGATCGCTTTGTAAAAGCCCGAGCGCGATGAAGTAGCTGTCCCAGCCGTACATCTCGTTAAAGCGTCCGCCGGGGACCACAAATGGCAGCCCTTCAAAATCGGACAAAATCTTTGATTTGACGTTTCCGCGCGTGCTGATCGCCAGCCCCAAAATCCCGTGATGGCCATCTAATTCCCGCACATATTTGGGGGTGATTTTCTTTGCCAGCCGCACGACTTTCATTTTCCACTCCGGATGATTGGCGGCCACGCGGCTGAAATAGTCATAAGCGATCTTGTCGTCGTATGGCACGTAGACGTAGCGCATGCCATCCACAGTGACGGTTTTTTCATCGGAAAGAATTTTGGACAGTCCCTTTTCATCGACGCGCCGGGTGAGGCCATTCCAATAAACTTCTTTGATGAGCCGGGAAATGCGCTCCACCGGCGGCTCGAAAATTTTCCCCGCCTCAAGTTGCGTTGTATCGCGGCCGGCTTCCTCCGCCAATTTGAGCTCTTGAAGCAGGTTCGAGAGGTAGTAGGTGCCGGAGACCTCGTAGCGCTGGCCAGCGGTCGTGGTGAGCCAAAAGCGTTTGTCGCCCTGTTCTGTGCCGGCAACGTGGGGATCGTCAATGGTGATTTTCTGGTCGCCGTCGGTGTCTTCGTCGTGGATCAGGGCGCCAAAAGTTGGCGGCACGTGAACGGTTATTTGATTTTGTGGCTCTTGGGCTGCGGCCAGTTGTAAATAGCCGACAACGGTGATGATCAGCAAATTCAATTTCATCGAATAGGCCTTTCTCAATAAATCGTAGGGGTAATTCATGAATTACCCCTACGATTTTCATGCAAAAATGATCCAGAGGATTCCAATAGCTGCCGCCAGCGCTATCGACAACACGACGTTCATGCGATGGCGCGCTTTCATCTTCGCGGTCATGGGTTTGGCTTTTTCCTCTTCGCCAACGGTTGCAAACGTCAAATTCCGAATCTTCTCGCGCGCGGGGGCGGCGCTCAACAAACTCACCACAATGAGGACGGCGGTGCAAATTACAAACAGCAAAATGGCGAAATGCAGGAAATTGATTTCTGCAATCCAGGCCCAGAGCGTGCCGTCGGGCAGGCCGGATTTATCCGTGCCATTCACCAGTTCCAAAATCAGCCGCAGCGCGCCCAAAACAAAGCCGCTCACCAGCGAAGCAATGGCGCCGGTGCCATTCAACCGCGTCATAAAAAGTCCGAACAGAAAACAGGCGGCAATGGGCGGGGCAATATACGCCTGCACGCTTTGCAAATAAATATAAAGCTGGGACGAAATGTACTTCATAAACGGCACCCAGAGCAATCCCAAAATCACCAGCGCCGCCGTGGCAATGCGGCCCACGAGGACGAGACGAGCCTCGGTAACATCCGGCTTCATTTTTTTATAAATATCCCAGGTGATGAGCGTTGAGCAGGAGTTGAAAACGGAGCTGAGGGAGCTCATCAACGCCGCCAGCAGCCCGGCGATCACCAGCCCCTTCAGGCCCATGGGCAGGATGCGGGTGACCAGCGCCGGGAAAGCGCGGTCCGCCGTCGTCGCGGTGATGTCATTGAACAGAACGGCGGCGATGATCCCCGGCAGCACAAAAATAAACACCGGCAGAATTTTGAGAAAGCCAGCGAAAATCGCGCCGCCGCGCGCTTCTTCGAGATTGCGCGCCGCCAGCACGCGCTGCACGATGTATTGATCGGTGCACCAGTACCAGATCCCCAAAATGGGCGCGCCAAACGCGATGCCGGTCCAGGGGAAGTCCGGGTGATCCACCGCTTTCCACATGGAAAAAAATTCCCCGGGGGTGCGTTCGCGCAGCGCCTGCCAGCCCCCGACCTCGCTCAACCCCAGCGCCACCAAAATCACCGCGCCAAAAATCAAAACAAAGGTTTGGATGACTTCGGTATAAACCACCGCGCGCAACCCGCCGGCGATGGTGTAAAGCCCGGTGATCAGCACCAGCACGATAGCGCTGGCAAACATATCCAAACCGGTGAGCTCGCGGATGACCACGCCGCCGGCATACAACGTCACGCTGATTTTCGTGAGCACGTAGCCGATAATCGACACCGTGGCTAAGTACCAGCGGGAGGCCGCGCTGTAGCGCTGCTCCAAAAATTCGGGCATGGTGTAAACGCCGCTGCGCAGATAGAACGGCACAAATGCCCACCCTAAAAGCAGCAGTACCAGACAGGCCAGCCACTCAAAGTGCCCCACGGCCAACCCGCCTGCGGCACCGGAGCCAGCCAGACCCACCAAATGCTCACTGCCGATGTTCGAGGCAAACAAGCTGGCGCCCACCACCAGCCAGCCGACGTCGCGGCCGGCCAAAAAATAATCGGCGCTCTCCGCCTTCCCTTTGCGAAACGCCCAGTAACCAATCCCCAGCATGAGCAGGAAGTAGCCCGCAATGATGACAACATCGACAATGTTTAAGGCAGCCATCCTCGTTTCCTCCCTCTGAGATTTGTTAATAAAATGACTATTGTAAGAATTGTAGTGGTGTTGGAATTTGTGCCAGTGCACTGACTGTCTTTGCGAGCGACCGCAGGAGCGAAGCAATCTCCTGATGATTAGGCTGGATTGCTTCGTCGTCCGCAACCTAATTTTAGACTCCTCGCAATGACAGGTAACATGGGATTTTTACAATAGTCTTGTTAATAAGTTAATAAGTAGAAAGTCGATCAAGTGAGAACTGCACAGCTAAGTCGGTCAAATTCCAAAGTTGAATATCGGACGTGGTGGCGTAGCGCGCCGGCTGCAGCTTGCCAGCGGCAATTTTGTAGCTCCACAATTCATTGTGCTTTAATCCCGATGCTTCCACGGCGGTGTGAATTTTCTCCAGCGCCGCGCGCAGCTCCGACACGTAAGAATTTAGCTCCGCGCTTTTGAGTTGGCCCTTGTCGTCGTAGGCGGACAGAATTTGCTTGCTCAAACCTAAAATCAGCAGATTGACCTCGCGGCCCCAAATGGTGCGCGGCGAGTGATACAAATCGCGCTCGAAGTTTTGCCAAATTTCGGAAGCGGCGTAGGCGTCGTTGGCGGCCGCAGGCCCCACTCCCTCCAAAAACAGTCCGATGGGGTACGGCGTCACACAAATTTTTAGCAGCCTCCAAACGTCATTGGGACTGCGCTGGCCATTTAAAATTTGCTGAGTGAAATCTTCGAGAAATAACCAGGTGGCGGGATCCGTGTTGGCGACCGGGATCGGACGACCAGCCGCATCCAACGACAATGCCAGAAACGCGACGGTGTCAGCCGCGGCCCTTTCGGCAACCACGTTCTGCCAGTACGTGCGCTCCTCCGCCGGCAGCGAATTTAATTTCTCTCGCACCCGCTGTTGAACCTCGCTGGGAGAGAGGCGGACTTCAAAGTGGCGCGACGCTCTTCCCCAGGTCTGAATGGCTTGTTGCAGAGATTTTGGATCAGAAAAATATTCACTCACCTGACTGCCGCGAATCATCGGCGCCAACGATTCGAGCTTTTCAACCGAAAAATCGGATCTGAGAAAATCAAACATCACGGCAAAAGACGCCAGCGCTTTCGGCGCCCAAATGGCATTGATGTCCATCGCGAACCGGCCGTTGGCGTAGCCGGGGCCGCTGTCGCGCCAGCTTCCGGAAAACCAGCGCCCCTCAGCGAATTTTGGAAAGGCCACTAAATGTTCCGCCGCCGGCTCCTTGACGTACGCGGCGGTCTGCTTCGAAACATAAAGAAGATTGCGCAGCAACCGCGCCCGCCGCGAGTCGGACGGCGGCGGGCCGTCGGAGGCCATTAGAAATTGCCGTTTGCGCTCGGCTGAAATATCCTGCCGCTGGAGATACCGCCCCACCAGCACGGGCAGCTGAAAGTCATCGTCTAACATGTGATAATTTTCACGAACCGATTGCAGATTTTTGAGCAGCCCCTCCGCGCGGATTAAAACGGTGTCCGCTTTTGAGCGAAGGTATTCGGCGATGAGCTGATTGTAAACCGCCGCGTTCTCGCGAATGGCCTGGCCGCCCAGCGCTTCTTCGTGGCTGACTTCGCCGGCTGGGCCCAATTTCCGCAGCACGCTGGCGATGACATGCTCCAGCATCGCCGGCGACCAGATGGGTTCCATCATCAGGGCGGACATCATCATGTCGCGGCCAAAATAGGTGGCGAAGTTGGGAAGCCCGGCCATGAGCTTTTCTTTAAAACACAACAGCTCGAGACTGGTCACCTGGCGCTCCAGCCACCGGAAACGCAAGAGTTTTGCTTTTTCATCGGAAGCGAGATTGGATTTTGCGATCAAGCTGTCGTGTTCGGATTTGACGCGCTCATAAAATTGAAAAAAGTCCGGGTTGAAAATCTCATCCCGGCGCAGCGGCGTTAATGACGGGGAGTCGGCGGCGATTTTGACGGCGAAGCGAATTGGCTGTCCGCTGGTGCCGGCTCGAATGATGACTTTTTCGCGCGTCCCTTCGATGGTGGCCTCGCTGCTGGGCGCGCTGAATTCCAGAGAAAGATGATTCTTTCCATCAAAAGTAATTTGCTCGATCAACGCAGTCGAGTTATTTTGATCTTTGCGAAACGATACTTCGGGGAGAAGCCGGGCGCGCAGCTCCGCGGCAGTGCTCGCGCTCAACGCGGCGAGGTGTCGGCTGCGGGCCTCCGCCGGCAGAAGATCGAGATTGCTGATTAATTCCGTCAACTCCGGCTCGCTGAAAGGCTCGGCATCAAACGGCAGCTTGTGTTTTTGCAGATACTGGAAATCGCGCTCCTTCCGCATCGAGCCTAAAAGAAAATGGCCAATCTCCAGCGCCGGCGATTCGGCGGTGAGGCTATATTGAACGTAGCGCATTTTTTCTGTGGACGAGGATTCGGCGCCCGGAGCGCCCCACGTCAGTTTTGCCGGCTGGCCAGCGGCATCGCGCGCCGAAAACGAGATGCTTTCGTTGACGGCATCGGCCCAGAGGTTGACGACGCGGCCTTCATTTTGATTCAGAACAATCTGCAAAGTGTTGCCAGCGGCGTCGCGAAAAAAGCGCGTGGTGTAACCGCGATACTTCGAGGTGTCATCCAATCCAATCTGGGGAAATTCGAGAATGGCGGCAACTTGCTGGGCGGAGGCGCTAAACGACTGAATGTTCATGGCTATCGCCAGCGACATTAACCAAATCCACCTCTCCCTAACCCCCTCTTTGCGAAGAAAGGGGACTCTAACATTTTCAATTTTCATGTTTGGCCATGAACCTCACTTTATTCTTTTCCACTACAATATCATATTTCTGCCCTTGTACCGTGAAATTTCTGAGGGTGAGTCTTTTCACGGCGGCGGCGGGAAGAAGCGGAGCGAATTTCTGCGACAAGCCCTTTTCGCTCAAACGCAGCCCGGTGTAGCCATAGATCACTTGCTGCAAAAAGCCGCCTGCCCCCGTGATGAAGTTCGTCGAATTGTTGGTTGGCGTCTCGGCCAGCACGTGGAACGGCGGCCGCAAATAGTTCTCGTAACTTTGGGGAATGAGATTATTGAAGAGCCGGGCGTCGCCTAGTTCCGCGGCGATAATGGGGTAAAACGTAATGGTCATCATGGCGCCGGAACCGCGTTCCGCCAGCAGCCGAACCGCATTTTCGAGGTTATTGCGCTTGGCCTGTGCGTTCATGGCCAACTCCAGCGGATACGAAAGCAGCGGCACCACGGAGCCGCGCGCTTCGGGCGGCGCGTTTTCATACGTCGGGTGATACTCGTTTTGTGGATCGTACGGAATGTAGATTTTTGGGATCATCTTCTCCCACGTCGGGTTGGGCTCATTTCCTACCAGCTTGCTGGCGGCTACGGCGATCTCGAGGTTTTTGCGCGCGATGGTGTTGGTGTAGGCATCATTGCCGATGCCAATCAAACCTTCATCCACGGAAACGACGTTCCGGATGTCGTACCGATCTTTTTGCTCATCGTAGCTGGCGCGGCTGGCCCAAAAATCCGCCGTCTCTTTGATGACCGGGTAGCCGTACTCGGCAAGCCACTGGGTATCCGCCGTGGCCAGAAAATATTGCCACTGCGCCAGCGCCACGTCGCCGGTGACGTGATTTTCGTAAAGCGCATTTTGATAGGCAAATTTTGGGGTCGTTTCCTCGCCCAGCTCATCGGACTCCCATGGGTACATCGCCCCCTGGTAGCCGTTCAAACGGGCGTTGATTTTTGCGGCCGCCAACGCACGATAGCGGAACATGACGAGCGATTTTGCCAGTTCCGGGTACATCACCACCAGCGGCGGAAACATCCAGGTGTCGGCATCCCAAAAAATGTGGCCGTAGTAGCCGGCTGTCGCCAAGCCCATCGGCGGCAAACTGAATTCACTTCCCGCGCGCACGCTGCTCAACAGATAAAACATCATGGAATGAATGATGGTCTGCAAGTGCAGGTCATGTTCCACAAGGATATCCGTCTCCCACAGCTTATGCCAACTGCGTGCGTGTTCATCGAAGATGGCATCATAGCCGCGAGTTTGAGCCGCAGCGGCGGTTTCTTGAGCCTTCGCCAAAAACCCGGGCGTCTCCAGCGAAGAAACGGCGCCAATATACTTGTGAAAAGTATAAGACTTTTCAGCCGCAACGTCAAAGGAAATTTCCAGCGCAACCAGTTTCTCCGATACCTGCGGAGTAATCATCGCGGCTGGCAGCTCAGCCGGCCAGGAAAGGGCGGCAGCCAGCGCCACGGCAGTTGGGCGGCCTTCGGCCTGCGCCAGCATCCAGAGGCTGCCGCTGCGAAGACTGGCCTCAGCGTGCCAATCTACTACTGCCATGTATCCCGGATACCAAACCGATGGCCAGCTTCCCGGCGCATCCGGCGCAACTTTTTCGAGCTGGGCAAGCGGTTGACGCGCCGGCGCCGGCCATGCCCGGATTGGTAACGCGACTTTCACCCGACCCGCAAAATGCGGCGTAATCTGAAACTGGAGGACCGCAAGATTGGGATTCGCCCGCGAGACAAATGCCTGAACCGAGATAGCGGCGCTTCGTTCGCCATCGCGCCAATCGTACTGTGTCGTCAGGTAGCCGTCGTACATATCGAGGCGCTGCTCATAGACAACAAAAGTGTTCTCATCCAAAGTTGCCTCATTTAGCCAACGGTTGCCATTGAAGAAATCCACCTCGTTCCAGGCGGGCAGCGCCGCGATGCGCGGGATATCGCCTTCGCCGCAATCGTAAACCCGCGCCATGTACG
>JBBIIG010000063.1:353-21862 GCA_037446635.1 bacterium | reverse complement strand
GGCGATGCGCCTCCCAGAGGTGGCGAGAGCATACACGGCGAGGGCCGGCGCCAACCCCCACATCATCCATCCCCAAATACCAGCGCCCTGAACCCACTCATTCACTTGATAGGAGACCTCCCAGCTTATCAAAATTGTCAGCAGCCAGACGGCGCCGGCGTGCAGGAATTGCAGGTAACTTGCGTAAAGTGGGGCTGATTCGTCCTGGCGGTGGAGAATCCAATAGTGGGCCGCCGCGGCCAACGGCCAGGCCGCCGCGCCCCAATCCGCCAGTGGATGGGGCGCCCGCAGCGCCGTCGCCGCAAGCATGAGCCACATCGCCGGCAGTTGCCCGCGAGCGATGATTCCTAAAAATGGCCAATTCATCGGTTTCATAAAAAATTGGCTGGCGGCCGTTGAGAGGGAGATAAATACCAACGCCGCTGCGGGCTGATAACTCTGAGAAACGTGCTGCTGAATTTCATACAATCCGCCGCCGAACCACCACAACGTCGTCCACACACAAAAGAGGGCGCTGGCGTCGGATTCATACGACTTCAACTGATCGCGGCGGCGATGAAGATAATACGCCGTGAAAAATCCCGCGGCGCTGATAAGCAGCGCGCCGAGATAATTGGCGTTCAAAAACGGCGGCGCCTCGGGTATATCTTGTAATCCAATTAGAAAAGCAATTCCCGCCCCCAATTGCAGCACCATGCCAAAGCCGCGCGCCAACGGCCGCTGCTGCCGCACACCGATCCAGAGGATGGCCGCGCCTTCCAGCGCCCACAGCGCGGAAGTCCAGCGGGCGTTGAGTCCGAAGGGGATGGCTAAAGTTACGAACACCGTCCCGGTGGCGAGAAAGGCCTCGGAGAGCAGCCTCAGGGTTGCGCGGAATTTTTTGAACAGCCACCCGGTCAGCGCCAAATAAAATGCGCCCAGCGCCAGCGCGCTCCAGGCCAGCCCGTACTCGTAATCTTCCACCAAATTCGCCTGCAGCGCAAACGCCGCCACCGGCACGCCAAACACCAGCGTGCCACCGACGTAGCCTTTGAGTTTTACCGGCTGACGAATGGCCGCCAGCACCGAGACGGCGACGTACATCAAAAAAAATAAAATCAGGAACGGCTGCGTCGAGTTGAAATATTGCGGCTGATAAAATTGGTAACCCCAGATGGAACCAATCACAAATGTAAAAAGAAAGCCGAGGACGTTGAGCAGGCGCCAGGCTTTGAACCAGGCGACGATAAAAATGCCGACGTTCAAAATCGCGTAGTAACTGAAGAGCACAACATGACTGCCCTGACCGGTGGAGGCGAGAATGGGCGCAAGAAATCCGCCGCTCACTCCCAGCGCCGCCAGCGCCCGCGAATTTTGCAACACGGCCAGCAGCGCGGAGAAGACCGCCAGCGCTACCAGCAGCACAAACGCCAACGCCGCCGGCAGCAGATGATAGATGCGAAACGCCGCGAAGGCCGTCATAAACAAAATGCCGACGCCGACGCCCTGCAAACTCAGCGCGTACGCGGGGCGGCGTTCGCGCAGCCGCCAGCCGATGCCCACCACACAAATCGCCGCTAGCGCCACGCCGGCCAGCCGCAGCTCGATGGGAATCAGTCCGCGATCGACGGCAAATTTCAATAAAAATCCAACGCCGAAAAACAGCACAATCGCGCCCACTCGCACAATCAGGTTGCCTGCCTGCGCAGGCGGGCCTGCCTGTGCAGGCGGGCCTGCCCGTCCTGCTGGCGGGCCGCCGGCGAAGTACTGTTTGATGGCGGTTAGAATTGGCGATTTGACCGCCGGCGGTGCTGGAAACGGCGGTGTCGCTTTTGCAGGTGGAGGCGGCTCAATCACCGGCACGGTAGTTGGCTCGGGAATCGGTTGTTTTGCGACGGCTGGCGCGGCCGGCGGTTCCGGCTCGCGCGCCGTTGGGATGTCCACCGCCGCAGGCTTTTCTTCGGCAGCGTACTTTTTTAGAGATTTTAGAAAAGTAATTTCATTTTCGAGCTCGCCAACGCGCCGTTTCATTTCGATGAAGGCGCCGATGAGAAAGCCCAGCGCCGCGCCGGTGATCCAGCCGACGGAGGGAAACGCCAGGCCGCCGATAAAAAAACCCAGTGCCGCAAAAATGATGGGCAGGCCGTTTTTCATCTTTAAATCCGAAGTTGGGAATGCCGAAATATATCGCGCTGGATTTTGAGACGCAATGAAATAGTTTGGGCGGAATAAGCCCTCCGGGCAGCTTTTTTTTGAGAACGAAAGCGGCCGGCTTTTGGGTTTGCTGGTACTTCTTTTTCAAAATTTTTCTTGAAGGGTGGATCGTAGTTGTGACAGCTGGGGTGCTGGATTTTGATAATAGTTTTGTATAAATTGAATCATTCAAAATGCAGACCATGTTGAAACGCTGGCAATCCATCACTCGCATCGCGGGTTTGCTCTTGGGTCTCGCCGCCTTCGTTCTCGCCGTCTATTCGATTCCGCTCGACGAAATCTGGTCGGTGGTGCGGGCCAGCTTCAATCGTTATTTTGTCCTCGGTGTTTGTTTCTGGATGCTGAGCATCGTATTTCAAAGCTGGCGCTGGCACGTGATGCTGATTTGGAAACGGTCGGTTCCGTTCACGGGCTCGCTGAAGCTGTTCGTGGTGCACCGCCTCGCCAATTTGCTTCTGCCGCTGCGCGCTGGCGAAGGCGTGCGGATTTTGGCGGCGCGCCAACAGTTCGAAATTAGCATCCCGTTTTTGATGGCCACCTCCATCAACGAGCGCATTCTCAACATCGCGTTTCTGGTGGCCATGGCCTTCGGGCTGACTTTTGTCATCGCCGATTTGAAACCGTTCCAAATTTATCTGCTAATTGCGGCTTTGATCTTTGCGGCGGCCGCAGCCGGGATTCTCTGGCGCCGCCGCTCCGCACTGGCCGCAGCCGCGCCAAACCCAAGCGACTTTTTGTCCATTGAAAATCGCTTCCTCCGTTTCTGGTACAAGTTTTCCCAGGGGCTGGCGATTCTCAAAAGCCCGCGCGTTTTGCTGGGTGTGCTGCTCACTTCTTTCGGTTCCTGGTGTGCGCTGTGGCTGGCGACGTTTTTTCTGCTGCAAAATATTCACGCCGCGTCCCCCTCCCTCGGCGCCTGGTCGGTGTTGCTGTTCACCAACCTTGCCTCGCTGCTTCCCCTCACCCCATCGAATATCGGCCCGTTTCAGTGGGGCTGCATTCTGGCGCTTTCTTATTTCGGGGTTCCGCGCGCCGACGCCGTGGGATTCAGCCTGGTGCTGCAAGCGGTGCGGATTCTCGCGGCCTCGCTGTTAGGCGTGTATTGTTTCGCGGCGGAATCTTTATTCATTCATTCAAAGAATAACCAATCCCATTTAATGTGAAGCAACTACCCACGCTGAGCATCGAGTTTACAGCCTCCCGAGGTGACAAAAATAATTCATAGCTAAATTTAATTTCGCAATTGTGGTACAAGCCTTGCCCGCACTCTGGCGGATTCGTCAAATAGGAATGTATAAACGGCGGTGCCAAATGAGAAATATAGCCCTGTTGACATTGGCGGTCTTTTTAACGGCCTGCTCGCACACCTATCGACTGACGGAGTCATCGCCAGGCCGATTTTATCAAAACACCAATCAGGCCGCCAAAAAGAAAGAGGCCCAAATCGAGCTGGTCAATCATGAAATTTTCAAAGGAAAAGGGATTTACGTCACCGAAGACTCAACGAGTTGGTTGGATGCTGACACGGGCGTGCAAAGAACGGTCGCGACTTCCAGCATAAAAAAAATTTCCATAACAAAACGCAACGCTGGCAAGGGATTTTTGTTCGGATTCCTAACCGGCGCCGCGGCGGGAATTACGATGGGCTTGGCGCAAGGAGAATCAGATTGCAGCGAAGCCATAGGAGACGGCTTCTGTCTCGAAAAGGATGATGCCGCGGCATTCGGCGCAGTTGTTTTGGGCGTGCCTTCAGGTCTTGTTGGACTGGTCGCGGGAGCGGCTACCAAAACAACGGACAGCTATGAATTTCAACAAATAGAATTTTGAAAAGGAAAAGTGGCAATGGCTAATTTTAACCAGTTGCCGATTTGGGGAATTCAACTCCTCACCGAAAACTGGTGGTTCGTGGGCGGAGAAGGCGAGGATCAAAGTTTTCTGTTGCTCTCCGGCGGCTTCCGCTTTACGGGCGAGCGCCTCGCCGTGGACCTGGCGTTCGCCACCTCACCGGAATTTTTTGAAGAGGGTGTGGACTTCCCATTTATTCCGTACGTGGCGTTTTCGGTGAACTTCGGGAGATAGTCTCCCGAAAATTCACATATTTTGAAGTCGAGCAAATTCTTAAGATAATGAGGTTTAAAAGTTCAGACCATGAAACTGATCCTTTCAACTCTGTTCGTTTTTGCTTTTACAACCGGGACGCTGCTTCCCCAAAGCGTTCAGGCTTTTCCCGCGAACGATCTAGCAAAAGATACCTCCTGGCAGCGGGTAAGCAGTGAGGAAATCATCGCGGCCATGCGAACGCAAACCGGCTACGATCCCACCGCCACCACCAACGTGGCGCGCTTTCAGGCCGGGGTGATCTTACAACTGGCGTGGCAGGCTCGTCAGCGCCGACCCGATGGCCCGCCGCTGTTGATTCGCCACGACCATTGGTTTCAGGCGTTTTTGGAAACATTCGGATTAACCCAGGAAACCGCGCCGCACTATTCCCGGCTGGCGCTTTTCCACAAGCAGGATCAGTTGGTGGAATATCGCAAAGAGAGAGTGATTCAGAAAATAGATTCCGGCCCGGCGCCCGAGATGGCGGTAAATGTGAAAGTGTTTTGGCCAGCCGCTGACGGCGCGCCGTCGCACTACTCTTTCGACGACACCCTTTCCACGCCGCGCCTCAAAGTCACCAACGCCCGGGAGATTACGTACCGCCTGCTGGACTTTGGCGGCATGATCGTTTACGATGACATCCGCGGACTGAGCGGCCGCCCCACCTCCGGGGTTCTCGGACTGCTGTTTAAAGTTATTGGTGAAGGACAGGTGATGAGTTCCCGAATCGCCATTTCGGACGACGGCCTGCAAGTAGCCCGCGCCCAGGTGCGCAAAGGTCCGTTTGAAGTTATGGCCACCGTTACCGTGCAGCCCGACGGCCGTACCGAAAAAGGCTTGCCGCCGGGCCGTCCGGATTTAACTGCACTTGAAGAACAGCTCAAAAGACCGCTGCGAATTAAATATGCGCCGATGAAATGGTGAAGAAAATGAAAACACGAAGCGCGATGATTTGGTTATGGTGTTTGAATTTAGCAAGCTGCACCAGTTGGCGGCTAGTGCACAAATCCGAGCTGCCCGATCTGGAAGAAAGGCAGCGTACCATCCGCATAACGCTGCGCGATGGGTCACACTACGAAAGCGCAAATTACAAATTCACGCCCGATTCATTAATTTTCGTAACTGGCAAAACTCCTTTTTTTGAAGGAACGAAAAGAGCGGTGGCGCGGGACGATTTACTTGCCGTGGAAAGAGAGGCCATAGATCCAAAGGAGTCGATTGTGGGCCTAACGAGTATCGCAATTTTTCTTTATTTGATGCTGCAGTTGAAATCGGCGTTCAATTGGCCGTGGCCAACGTAAGTTATGAAAATTGCGCGACAGGGATCTGCTCGAGGAACCACCACCACGCGGAGGGCGCGGGATTGTGCTGACGCAATTTCATAAACCCGGTTTTGCCGCCGCACTCCTCAATGATTTGTTCGCTGTTGGCCATTAACTTTTCGTCGGCAAACAGTAGGCGGGCGGACTGCAAGGTAGTCATCTGGTTTTTGTGCTCTTCAAGGACATCACGGTTGGTTAGCATGTTGAGCACTTCAAAACGTCCCAGTCCTTTTGGATCAACAGCATCAGCTTCGTAAGCTTTGAGCAAGTGTTCGATCTCCATCATGTGATTAACTCGCTTAGTTTTCCCAGCAATCTATATCCTTTTGTTGAAACAAAATACCGCTCCGGAACATCAGGAGGAAAAGCCGTATCCCATAAACCCTCTTCGTCGAAAAAGACAGCCCATTCTTTGTAAACGGCAAAATACAAGGTTGATAAAGGAACATCCTCATAAACGATGGCATCTGGAGATCGAAGTACTTTTAAACCCTGTTGAGTCAGGTCTTCCAAAGTTGCGTTTTCCGGAAGATGTCCGCGCTGTTTTCGTTTTTTCAAATGAGAACTAGCGCTTCCCTTACCACCCTTCCAGCTACCAGCAAGAGCTTTTTCATAAGTTTTTTGAAAAAGCTCAATCTTTTCTGCTGTACTCATCAAATTCCCAAAAAACAGTTATGACAAGATATAGCGCAGAAATCTCAAAAGCAAGAGTCAAAAAATGCGTGGGTGGGGTATGTTAAGCCGGCCATTGAATCAACAATTGCCCGTTTTCAATGCGGGTCGCTAATTTGGTCAGCGGGCGCGGCGGCGGCCCGGAGACCACCTCACCGCGAAAATTGTAGCGGCCTTCGTGACAGGGGCACACAAATTTTTGCTCATCTGGCTGCCACGCCACATTGCAGCCGGTGTGGCTGCACACCGCCGAAAACACCGTCACCGAACTTTCCCCCTCAAGCGCCGGAACCACCCAGACAAAACCGCTCTTTTCAGCTCGGGTGTAACCGGCTTCCGAAATATATTTGAACGTTGCTTTCATCGGCTCGGCGGAGGAAAAATGGTCCGCGGCGCCGAGCTTGATCCACGAGCCGCTGCCTTTGCGGAACACCGGTGTGAGCAGAAAACCGAGTCCGGGCGCCGCCAGCAGCAGCGCAATCGTTCCGTTTAGCAGCCCAATGGCCGTCTTCAAAAAGCGGCGGCGGGAGAAGCTCTCATTATCCTGCGTGAGTTGTGCTTGGGCGGTCTGCATGTTGGGCTCCTGCCTTCGTCCATCAATCCAGAACTCCAAAACTCCATCACTCCCTTATTTTCTGAGGGTAGTGAGATAATCCGCCATCTTTTCGAGGGTCTCGGGCGGCAGGTGATCGAACTTGGGCATCAGCGATTCCGGCGCAAATTGCTGGGGATTTTTGAGATTGGCGATAAACCAGCTTTTGTCGCGCTTGCTGCCCACGTGGGTCAAATTCGGGCCGATATCTTTGCCCTCGCCAGCGATGGCGTGGCAATTGAGACAATTGTTTTGATAAACCAGATATGCCCCCTCGAACACGTTCGCCGGCAGGGTTTCAATCTGTTCTCGTTCTTCGGCTGGGCTCTGGTAAAGGTAATCGTCGAGGGCGAAAATCTCATCCTGCAGCACGCGTTTTCGTTTGCGTTCAGAAGATTCCTCCCGCAGGACGATGGTGGTTTTTTCCTGGGCGTGAGCCGTAAACCACTCGCTGCTGCGTTTGTTGGTCATGGGCGTCAGCTTGTCCTCGGTTTGCTGGCCCAGCGTGTGGCAATCGGTGCATTTCTTCAAATCCAAAAGACGCCGGCCGGCGATTTGCGTCACCCGCAGGTTGCTGTTGGTGGCTGCCGTCTGCTTATTTTCCTGCGCCCAAACCGACGCCAAAACGATGAAAGCGATGATAACAAAAAATGCTGCATGCTTTTTCATTTAAACCTCACTTTATCAGAATTTTAAAAGCTAATTGTTTAGCGCGCCGTCGTTGACCCATTGTCGGATCAGATTGATTTGAGCGCTGCTGAGGAACGGACCGCCCTGCGGCATGCGTGTGCCGGAGATGCCGGAGGCGCCTTCTAATTTTAGAATGATGTAACTCGCGTCGGCATTGCCGGGTTGCACCCGCATCAAATTTGGGCGCTGGATCGAGGGCGCATTCACCAGATTGGCAAAGCTTTCGTTGGCGTTGCGCAGGGGCATCGGCCCCAGGCCGTTGGGAACGTGGCAGCCCACTACGGCGCAGCGGGGCGTGAAAATGGTCGCTTGAATGCTGGAAAGCGTGGCTTGCGCCGGCTGCGCCGGCGTCGGCAGCGAATGCTCACAAGCACTCAATAAACTCAACAGGATTAGGCTGAAAAAAAATCGCGCCGAAGGTCGGATCATACAATCTCCTAATTTCTAAAAAAGTTTTTTTAACCGCAAAGAACGCAAAGGCCGCCATAAAAAACAAATTTTTACTTGCGCCCCTTGCATTTTCTTAGCGACCTTCGCGGTCAATCATTTCGCTAAAATGGCCATCTCAAAATGCGATAGATGTTGAACCCCAAGCGAAAATCGCCATCTAAAAAATCGAAGTCGCCACCGCTCAAATATTGGTTGGTGGCGAGGCCCAGCGAGTTGGTTGCATAAACATGAAAGACGTGGCCGCCCACTCGCCGCTCGAACCCAATGGTAAAAGAATCGTTGAAAACCAGCGCCCCGTCGTCGGAACGCAAACCGCCGACGGTAACGGTAGCCGCGCCGTCGGCGCCGGAAACGATGGGGACGCTCTCCACGAAAAACGCAAAATCCTTAAACAGGGTCAGCTTGCCGGCAAAGCCAATGGTGACGATCGGGTCTTCGTCGTCCAGCGCGGGGTTGCCGTTAATTAAGACTCCGGGAACCACCAACAACGAAAGGCGATTTCCGAGTTGCTTGGAGGCAGGCAGTTGCACGAACCAGTGAAAACGCTCGCTGTCGGTGCGTGAGGTACTGACGCCGGCAATATTTTTGCGGGTCTCCCAATCAACTCCGCCGACCACCGCCAGGGAGAAGGGGGTTGAGCCGTCGCTCTTCTCCCGCAGCAGCCGCCACTTGCCAGCGGCTTCATAGGTGGCGCCTTCGCCGGAGCGGCCGAAATAAACCATCAGATTGTTGGTTACGGCAAAAGAGAGTTGGGTGAAGATGTGGGCGCCGAAATCCAGACCGAAGAAGTCGTCGAGGCCGCTGTCCACTGGGCCGTCCCAACGGTGGGCGATGCGATAAGAGAACGTTCCCGGTTCGAGCGTTTCCGTGGTAGGCAGTGTGGCCAACGACAGCCCGGGAAACGCCTCGGCGTATTCGCGCGGCGGCGCGGCCTGGGTGAAATCCGCCGGCAGCGCAGCGATCCAGACTTCGAGGGCGGTGATTTCCTCGGCGCTTAATCTTTCTCCGCTTTTGGGCATGGGGTCGCCGGCGATGCCCGGACTTCCCTTCACTTTCATGATCAGGTAACTATTGGCCGGGTCGCCGCCTTTCACGCGCATCAAACTTGGTCTGCCGGTGCTGGGCTGATTCACCAGCGAGGGGATCACAAATTGCTCGGTTAAGTCCAGGCCCTGCGGCGCGCTGGGACCGGCGTGGCAGCCGGCGAAGGCGCAGCGGTTGTCGAAAATATCCAGCACAGCGTCGGGGATGGTTGGTTGAGAAAACGAGGCCCCCGCCATCATCAAAAACGGGAGCAAAACGCTCGCGGACAAAATACTTAATTTGCCGCGCGGGTACTTTGCGACCTCTAACATATTCCCTCCGTTGCGATTGAAAAACTTGTACACACGTCAAACAAGTTGGATAGCCATTTTTATTTCGAGTACAAATAAGAAAAGCGGCTTGATGAATATTCAAGTCGCTCTCGAACCAGAGTCGCTGGGAGCGTGTACGCTTTGAATCCGTACCAATTGTTAAGTCCAAGCGCCTCAATTACTGCAGCAGCTCCAGCGCTGCTGCGGTCATCGCCGTGACCCCGGTTTTGATGGCGGGCTCGCGGTCGGGGGCAAATATCGGAGAGTGCAGGGAAGGCAGCGGCGTTCCTTCTTTGATACTCTCCTCAAACTTTGCCGGCGCCACCGCGCCCAACCAAAACATGCAAATGGGAATCTTCGGTTGCTCGCGGCCGTAGAGGCCGAAATCTTCCGCGCCCATGACTGGCTCCACCGGCGTTACACTTTTTTCTCCTAAAACATTTCTAAAGATGTTGGCTAACCGATCGGTCAATTCTGGATCGTTGTAAGTGGCCGGAGTGAATTCGTCTTGAATTTTCATGATGGGCAAGCGATCTTCCGGCACGCCGGCGGCGCGCGCGGAATTTTTGATGATGCGCTCGATGGCGGCGAGGGCTTGCTGGCGCACGTCGTCGGAATAGGAGCGCAGGGTGAGCTGAAGCTCCACCCGATCCGGGATGATGTTGTGCTTACTGCCGCCGTGGATGGACCCCACGGTCACCACCGCCGGCTCGATGGGTTTGACTTCGCGGCTGACGATGGTTTGCAGCGCCAGAATGATTTGCGCGGAAAGCACGATGGGATCTTTGGTGGTGTGGGGATAGGCGCCGTGCCCGCCGACGCCGAACACGGTGATGTCCACGGCGTCCACGTTGGCCAGGGCGTAGCCTTTGCAATAGCCCACTGTTCCCGCCGGCAGGGTGGCGTTGGTGTGCAGCGCGATGCAATAATCCGGACGCGGGAAGCGCGTGAACAAGCCATCGGCGAGCATGGCGCGGGCGCCGGCGCCCCGTTCTTCCGCCGGCTGGCCAACCATCACCAGCGTGCCCCGCCAGCGCTCTTTGAAATGCGCCAACATGCGGGCCGTCCCCACGAACGCGGTCATGTGCAAGTCGTGGCCGCAGGCGTGCATCACGCCCACTTCGTCCCCGCGATCATCGGCGGCGCGCGCGGTGCTGGCGTAGTCGAGGCCGGTTTGTTCAGTGATGGGCAGAGCGTCGAGGTCGGTGCGAATGAGCAGCGTCGGGCCGGCGCCGTTTTTCATCACCCCAACCAGGCCGTGGCCGCCGATTTTGGTGGTTACTTCAAAACCTAATTTTTGCAATTCTTCCGCGATGCGCGCCGCGGTTTTTTCTTCCTGAAATGACAACTCGGGCTGCCGATGCAGATGTTTGTAGAGCTCTTCGAGGGATGGGTACTCGGCGGCGAGCCGTTGCTGAAGCTCGCTCACATCGAAGGCGCGGTTTTGATTTCTGCTTTGAGCCGAAAGCGCGCCAGTGAAAATCAAAATCAAAAATGAGAATGCCCAGCCCCAGCTCGAATGGGTGCGCATGACGTTCCTCCCGTCTCTGGATTGAGATTTAAAAATAAGTTTTACCACGAAGAGCACGAAGGACACGAAGGCGGGATAAAAATCAATTACCACAAAATTCTACAGGCCAGCGCTTGTTTTCTAATTCTTCGTGCTCTTCGTGAGCTTCGTGGTTTATGATTTTCTTGAAATATTCAAATAGAAGTTTTATAACTGGTAGAACCCCACTCCCCAGAATTTCCAACACGGGATGGCCGGCCCCCTCCAGCCGTTGGCCAGCAGCGCCCGGCCGATGAAATAGTTGATGAACCCGTGGCCTACCAGCATCACCGAGCCCTGGGATTTTGCCAGTTGAATCAGGCGCTCGGCCGCGGCGGCGGCGCGCTGCTTGGCTTCGCGAAAGGATTCGCTGCCGTTGGAATATCCCAAAAACCACACCAGCCGCGACGCCACGCCCCAGGTTTTTTCCGAAAACTTAAAGGTGTTCATATTGATGGCCGGCATTTTGATTTCGCGGAACACCGGCTCCACCTGCAATTTGCGGCCGCGGCTCAGCGCCTGCGCCGATTGAATGGCGCGCGGGAGATCGCTGCACAAAATCAGCGCGCTTTCTTCCGCCCGTTTCCACACGGCCGCCGGCGGCTGGTGCGCCCGATCAATGCCGGCGACATCGTAGCGCTGCAGGTAGCGGGTGTATTCAATCGCGCTCAGCTTGCCGTTGGGCGACACCGTGGGTTTGCCGTGCCGCAACAAGGTAATCTGCAGACGGTGTCCGGTGCTGTGATCGTTTTCGGATTTTTGAAGAGTCAAATTTTTGCCAGAAGTAGATCGCGATGTCGAATTCATTGACCGGGAGGATTGGGCGGCCGCGGCAGTCCGCGCGGGGAATCGTCGCCGCCGGAAACCGCGATGGCCGTGGCCATGGTTCCACCCAGCACGCCGCCGCCCACCGCCCAAATCCAGGTGGCGACGCCGCCGCTGCTTTCGCGCCACTGTTTTTTGAGCGCAACCGGCTGGAACCATTCTTTTAAAATAGGTTTGATGACGCTGATTTTTACCGCTTTGGCGAACTTGAATTGCTCGGCTTCCATGGGGTCGCTGATGATCAAGCCAATCATATTGCCTTTGTCATCCAACAGGGGCGCGCCCTCCATGCCGTTGGGGGTGGCGAGGGCGAACGCCAACTCGCGATTGGTGGCGGATTCCAATTTCACCGCCACCGGCGCCCAATCGCTGGAGTCGAGGTGGCCGAGAGCGGTGACCACTTTGCCGGCGTCAATGGCTTTGGTTTCTCCCAAGGTGATGGCCGGCTCGGTGGGGGGAAAATTTTTGACGGCCACGATGGCCAGGTCGGAGTCAAAATCGATCCAGCGTTCCACCACCTGGCCCAGCAGCGGCTCGGGAAAGTTTTTGAAAAGCACGGCCAGCTTATCGCGGCCCGCGATCATGCTGTAGGAAGTCAAAATAAATCCGGCGCCGTCTTTATGCACGCCGAGGACGACGCCCGCGCCGATCTTGCGGCCCTCGTCGGTGACTAATTTGACGACCGCCGGCGCCGACTTGTCGTAGCCGCTGCGCGACAGCACCGGCGATAGCGCTTCCTGGGCGTGCGCCGTAAAGGCCGCCAAAAGCAGCGCCAAAATGATGGTCCTTGATTTCATGATTACTCCGTTTAAGTCTTCGGCTGTTTTCAATGTTTTGTCTATCACTTTACGATCAGCATTTTTTTGCTCTGCACAAAGTTGTCCGCCATGATGCGGTAAATATACAAACCGCTGGCCACCCCGCTGCCGTTTTTGTCTCTACCGTTCCAGGTTATCAGATGATAACCGGGCTGTTTGTTTTCGTTATTGATGAGGGTGATGACCTCCCGGCCCAACACATCATAAATTTTCAACGTGACTTTCGATGCCTTCGGCAGCCCGTATCGAATGGCGGTGGCCGGGTTGAACGGATTGGGGAAGTTCTGCGCCAACTCAAAATTTTCCGGAATGAACGCGCCGTTCGCCAATTCGTTGGCGAGATAATCGCCGGAGCCGATTACCAGCTTCAAGGTTTTGGTGACGCCGCGTTCGCCGGTTGGGAAGACAAACTGGTTGTCGCTGCGCAAATTTTGTTTGACGCTCAGCTTTTCATCCACTATCCAGATTTCCAAATTTTGCGGCAGCGCCTCCAGCCCCTCGACCCGCACCCGGGCTTCGGCGCCGGCGATGTTGGTGTGCACGTCAAACATCCAGGTTTGCCCCGCGTCCATCTCCTTGCGAAAATCCGTGGTGTAAATATTGGGATACCGCTCCCAATCGCTGCGCGGAAAATAAATGGAGATGTAATCGCCGATGGGCGGCGGCTCCGGGTAATCGAAGCGGTCCCATTCCTGCGCCGCCTCTGAGTGGATGCCGGCGAGGTTGAAAAGATCCCGCGCGTCCTCACATTCGCCGATGAGCTGCACCTGCCACTCCGCGCCGGCAACGGCGGGAGCTTTGGCGGCTGTGGCCGCGGCGGCGGCTTCGAGAGGCGGGAAACGCAGGGTCAGCGCGGCCGTGGTGTTATTAAACACAAAGTAACCCTGGTAGGGATCGATGGTGGTTGCTGGAAGAAACCCCGAACCGTCATAAACGAACGGCTGGCGCACCGATTCTTCCGTGAGGCCGCTGGCGGCGAGCACCGCGTCCCATTCCACCGCAAATGCAAAAGGATTGCCGAGCTGGCCCCAGCCGCGCGGCAGGGTGACGGCAGCATTGCGGTCGCTGCGCTGCGACTGCCCGGCGCCGAAATCGATGGTGCGGTCGCGCGCCGAAATCACCCAGTAGGCCTGGCCGGGGGTGAATTGAAAGGTGTTGGCGTTGCTGGTGGAATCGAATTCCACGTAGCCGTTGCCGCGAAATTGGAAAAGGCGCCAGCTCGTGGTGTCGTAGGCGCCAAAGTTAGAGGCTGAGAAGATGTCCAGAGCGTCCGGATCATCCAAAATATTGGGCGCGGAAAACATGCGATAGGCGTTCTGCGACGAGCCGCGCCGGACCTCGCGGGTCTGAACGCCAGCGCCGAAACTAACGGTTACGAAAAACGTGTCGCTGTTGCTGACCGCGCCGATGTTGTCGGCGGCCGCCACAAAATACTCGACGCCGCGTTCGGTGACTGCGCTGCCGGGAATCGCGCCGCGAAATTCATCTGCCGCCACGCCGGGAGCCATGTTGACGGCGGTAAAATTTCGCGCGCCGCCGGCTTTGTAATTCAGGGTCACGGTTTTCACGCCGCTGATATCCGTGGCGCTGGCGGTAACCTGTAGGTTTTCGCCAAGCGTGGCGTTTTGAATTTGCAGTGGCGGCGACAAATTCGGCCCCTGCTGCGCGGTGATGCTGAAAGTTTCGCTCAACCCGATGATGAAATCCGCTTTGATAGCCGTGATGCGCACCTGACAGTTGCCGGCCGGGTTCCCACCGACGGTAAAGGTAGAAATGTTTTCGGAATCGCGGTTGGCGACTTTTTCAAATATGGTTTCAAAATTCAGCCCGCCGTTGCGGGAGAGCTCGATTTTCACGCTGTCGATTTCCACGGAGGCGCTCCAGCGGATATCGCGCGCGCTGCCGATTTCCCAATTATCCCCCTGCGCCGGCGCGATCACCGTGATGGTGCGAAACTCCCCCAGCACGCCGTTGGGGCTGACGCGCTGGGCGAAGATATCGGGGTTGCCGTTGCGCGAATCTTGCCAGGCGATGATGGCGCCGCCAAAACCGTCGTCCACCAGCGAGGCATTTTGCTGGGCATCGGCCGCCGTGCTCACCGCCACGCCATCCGGCGGCCACGCAATGACTCCGGCGCTGGAGAGGCGCTGGGCGTAGAGATCGACGCCGCTGGAGAGGTTGCGGTCGTCCTCCCATACCACAACCGCGTCGCCTTTACGATTGTTGATGATGCGGCCCTTGGTTTGATTGCTGCTGATAACGGAAACCGCGGCATCGGCGTTCCAGCTTTGGCCGTCGTTGAAAATGCGCTGCGCATAAATTCGCCAGTTGGGTTCAACGCGCGTTTCCCAAATGATGAACGCGCCGTTCTGGCCGTCGCTGGCGATTTGCAGCCGGCGCTTTTGGCCGGGCGACGATATAATTTCTCGGGTTCCGGGAGTCCACACCTCGCCGCCGTTGGCGTTCAAACGAGTAGCTTTGATGAGATCGTTGTTGCCCCCGAAGGCCGCGGGTTCGATCCAAACGATGATGGCGCCCTCGCTGCCGTCGCTGACGATCGCCGGGAAGGTTCGCGGCTTGATATCTTCGCTGATGGTGATCTGTCCGGGCGCCCAGACATCGCCGGTGTTCAAGACACCGAGCGCTTGCAGAGTCGTATCGCTGCGGCCATCGGCCCAGGCCGCGAGCACACCGCCATTTAATGCGGCTGCCACTGCCGGCGGTAAATCCGTTTCCAAGGCATCAGAGTTTTGGTCGAAAATTTTTTGCAGCGGCTTGAATTGCGTCGCGCCAGTTTCTGGGTCGAGAAATTGCACGCTGGCGGCCTGATTGGCGATGATGGAGGTGTAGGCCGTGGTGAAAAGATTGCCAGAATTATCGAGAAAAATATTCGGAGCGCCGTTGTTGCCAATGTGCGCCCGGGCGTCCTGCGCCCAAAGTGGGGCGCCGTCGGCGTCGAATCGCTGCGCCGAAATTTCTCGTTGAGCGAAGACGAGGCGATTATCCTGCCAGGCCAGGAAGAACCCGCCGGCTGGCGCTTCTGCAATCGCCGGTGATTCCTGGGAGTTGAGCGCAGTGATGAGGGGCGCGCCGCCGTCGTTCCATTGCAGGTTGCCGGCCACATCGATGCGCTGGCCGTAGAGATCGAAATGGCTGCTGCGGTTGTCCACCCAGACGATGATGGCGCCATCCTGTCCGTCACGCGCCGCCACCGGCGTGAGCTGGCCGCTGGGAAGCACCGCAATGGCATTGTTATCTTGCGGACTATTGGACCACCGCGACTGGGCTGCCAGGGAATGAATGTTAATGAAGATGCTGAAGCTAAGACTAAACAAGCAAAGCCAGAGCTTAGGGAGGGTTGGGCAGATGTTCGTTTTCATCGAGGCTACTCTTTTAGTTCAAAGCTTAACCGTCTATTTTGGTTAGCCAATTTACAAGTTTTGCCAAGAATGTCAAGAAGTTTTTTGCGAGAAACAGCAGCAGATTTGTAGAAGCGGGCTTATTCATAAATTCACCACGAAGACCACGAAGTTCAACGAAGGACAACCAATAGAGCTTGCTGATTTTAAAAAAACTTCGCGCTCTTCGTGTACTTCGTGGTAAATAATTTGTGTCAGCGGTTATTTCAATTATCTTGCCGCCTTTTGTAACAGATGCCGCGGCGCCAGCAGCCGCTCTAACCCCTCGAATCCTAACTCCGCGAGGATGGCCAGCAGCGCCGCCGGGATCGCGCCTTCCATTATAATATAGGGATCGTTCAGCGCCAGCCCGGTGACGATCGGCTCGCCCAAACCGCCGGCGCCGATAAACGCCGCCAGCGTGGCCGTGCCGATGCTGATCACTGCTGCGGTGCGGATGCCCGCCAGCATGTTGGGAACCGCCAGCGGAAGTTCGATGTGCCGCAGCCGCTGCCAAACCGTCAACCCCATGGCCACGGAGACTTTTTTCAAATTCGGATCGATGGAATTGAGCGCGGCGTAGGTGTTGCGCAAAATCGGCAGCAGCGCATAAAGGATGAGGGCGATGATGGCGGGCTTAACGCCAATCCCGAACAGCGGAATCATAAACGCCAGCAAAGCAATGGAAGGGATGGTTTGCAGCAGCCCGCTGATGTAAAGCACCGGCCGCGCCACCGCGGGCAGGCGATAAATCACCACGCCGAATGGAATCGCGAGGCTCATGGCGATCAGCAGCGCGATGGCCGTGAGCTTGATGTGAGTCAGCGTGCGATGGCGCAAAGCCATCCATTTGGTTTGGGAGATGAAATCGTCCTGATCCAGCAAGCCCTCTTTTTTTAGAAATGCGTGGGCTGTTTCTGCAAAACTTTTTTTGTGGATCGCGACCTCGGCGTTAAGGCGCTGCATTTCCGTCTCGGAGATGCGGCCCGCCAGATTTTCCAAAACCGCTTTTGCTGATTGATCTAAATCGAGACGGGCAAACGGAGCGGCGAGATATTCTGGGAAAAAGCCGCGGTCGTCTTCAAGAATGGCTAAATTGTATCTTGGAATTTCGGCATCGGTGGAGTAGGCGTCGGTGACATCGATTTTATTTTGCTCAAGGGCCTGATACGCGAGACCGTGCTCCATGCCCACCGGCCGCTGCGGCAGCGCGTAGGCTTTGGCCAGCGCGCTCCAGCCGTCGGCGCGCTCGAGAAATTCATAACTAAGCCCGAGGCGCAAGTTGGCATGTTGGCGCAGCTCGGAAATGGTTTTGAGATTTAATTCGTCGGCGCGCTCGGCGCGCAGGGTGAGGGCGTAGGTGTTATTAAAACCGAAGGCTTCTAACAATTCAAGTCGATGCTCGTTTGCCAATAAATTTTGAAGCTCAGCGAAAGAAATGGCGTCCGTGCGCTTGAGGATCGCCTGGGCGATGGTGCCGGAATATTCGGGATAGACGTCGATCTCGCCGTTCACCAGCGCTTGATAACAAATGAGCGTGCCGCCCAGCCCGAATTTTCGCTGCACCGCAAAGCCGCGATCTTCCAACAACTGCGCCATGATTTCCGCGAGAATGTAGCCCTCGTTGAAATGCTTAGCGCCGACAGTGATGGTTTGTGCAAACACGGCGTTGACGAACAGCATGAGAATGATGGCGATGACAAGACTGTCATTGCGAGGAGCGAAAGCGACGAAGCAATCCCATGCTTTGCGCACCTCCCGGCACAGGCGCGCAACGGCCGTTATCTTTTTGGACTGCCCCAAAATTCCTCCTGCAAATTGGAATGCACAAACTGCTCAACGAATTCCGACGCCGGGCGATCGAGGATATCCTCGCCCGAGCCCACTTGCTCGATAACCCCGTGGTTGAGGATGACGATATGATCCGCCAGTTTGAACGCCTCGCGCAAATCGTGGGTCACCAGCACCACAGTGCGCGCGGCTAATTTTTGCAGCCGCTGAAACTCGGCGTGAATTTCGTTGCGGGTGATAGGATCCAGAGCGCCAAAGGGTTCATCCAACAAAAAAATTTTGGGGTCGAGCATCATGGCGCGGCACAACCCCACCCGCTGCTGCTCGCCGCCGCTCAATTCATGCGGATATTTTTTCAAATAAGCCGCGGGCAGATTCACCAGCGCGATCAGCTCGCGAACCCGCTCGTCAATTTTTGGCTCAGGCCAGGTTTCCAATTTGGCCAACAACGAAATATTTTTTTCCACCGTCATGTGCGGGAACAGCGCCACGCCCTGCACAGCGTAGCCGATGCGCTTACGGGTTTCAATCAGATTATCATAATTGATGGGCTGCGAAAAAATCAACACCCGTCCCTGGTCGGGGCGGAGGAGGCCGTTGATCATTTGCACGAGGGTGGATTTGCCGCCGCCGCTGGGCCCGATGATGGCGGTGACGCCGTTGCGGGGAATCGACAGGCTGACGCCGCGCAGCACCGCTTTTTCGCCATAAGACTTATGAACGTTTTCAAAAACGATGGGGTCCATGATTGCAAAGGTAAAAAGATTTTGTTGGTTATGCAACCGCTAATCCAGCGCTTATCGTTCCGCGCAGAGGCCGCGAAGGTTCTCGCCCGGATTTTCGCTTGCAATTTTAGCACTATTGTCTTAAACTATTCACGTTGATTCTAATTCTTACCGCTATGTTTTAAATCGAATGACCAACGTGATCGATTTGCGCAGCGACACTGTCACCCGCCCTTCGCCGGCGATGCGCCAGGTCATGGCCGCCGCCGAGGTGGGCGACGACGTTTTCGGCGAAGACCCCACGGTTAATCGCTTGCAGGAGCAATTGGCCGAGCTGCTGGGCAAAGAGGCGGCGCTGTTCGTGCCCAGCGGCACGATGGGCAACGAGATCGCCGTCAAATGCCACACCCGCCCGGGCGATGAAGTGGTGTGCGAAGCCGGTTGTCACGTTTATAATTTCGAATCCGGCGCCGCGCCGTTTTTGTCCGGCGTGCAGTTTCGGCCCATTGCAGGCCAGCGCGGCGTGATCACGGTGGAGCAGGTGGAGGAGGCCATCAACCCGCCGCCGGATCATTTCCCTCGCACCTCGCTCATCACCGTTGAAAACACTCACAACAGCGCCGGCGGAACTATCTTTCCCGTCGCTGAGCTGGAGCGGATTTATTTTTTAGCAAAGAAGCGCAACTTAAAATTGCACCTCGATGGCGCGCGCATCTGGAATGCCGCGATTGCCGCCGGCGTTTCGGTGAAAGAATACGCCCGCCATTGCGATTCGATTTCGGTGTGCTTCTCAAAAGGGCTGGGCGCGCCCGTGGGCTCGGCGGTCGCCGGCAGCAAAGAATTCATCACTGAAGCGCACCGCCTGCGCAAATTGTTTGGCGGCGGCATGCGCCAGGTTGGAATTTTGGCGGCAGCGGCGATTTACGCGTTGGATCACAATCTCGAGCGCTTGCAAGAAGATCATCGTCACGCGCGGTGGTTGGCCGAAGCGCTTGCGGAGATGCCCGGCATTAAACTGGATTTAGAGTCGGTGCAGACAAACATCGTTATTTTCGACATCGCGGAGACCGGCCGACCGGCCGCGGAAGTCGTTCAAAAATTGAAAAAAAATGGCGTTCTGGTTGTACCTTTTGGCAACGCCCGCATTCGCGCGGTGACCCACCTCGACGTCAGCGCACAGGATATTCAGCGCGCCGTGGAGGTTTTCAAAAAGGTCATTTAGTTGGGGTAGAAGCGGAATCGAGTAGGGATTTAAATTTAATTCTGTCCCCAAAGCCCATGTCGCTCCCGCATGTTTTTAGCGGGAGTCTATTCCGCGAAGCGGATCGCCTGCCTGCCCGCCAGGAGCCTTCCGCCGAAGCGGATCCGCCAAGCGGACAGGCAGGCGGGCCTGCACAGGCAGGGCTTTGCCCGAATGTTGCTGAGTTTATGGGTGCTCGCGAAAATCATGCGGGCATGACAAAGAATTGACTCTTGGGCAGTCCCGATCGAAACTTTAGTCTCTCAAAAAAAGAATGTCATAAATGTTGCGGCCTGATGTCGTTCGAGCAATGAGTTTTGGTTTTTTAACCAGTGCATTATTGACAACCAATGCCTGGGGACAGGCCAACCATCAGTCGGTGCGCCCAATCGTGGTGGGCGAGCTGATTGGCCGCGTGGATATTCGTGAGCTGCAAATACCCACTCGCGACGGTCGCTTCACCGTCGCCGTCGGCGGCAACGGCCGGCCCTTCGAGATCGTCAACAGCACGCCGCAGATTCTGGAGGTGCAGTATCTCGCCAGCTATCCGCTGGATCAAATTCATCCCAACAAAATCACTTATAAATTTTATGACAGCGAACGGGCGCTCATCTCCGCTTTAATTTTAGAGGAAGCCGATTTTGCGGTTCTGGAAAACGAGGCCTCGGCCGCGGAGGTGAGCCAGGCTAACAGCCATTTTCTGCCCTATCCCCTCAGCATGGAGCCCAACACCGTCAAGCTGATCATTTACAATCACCGCAACCCGCTTTTGCGAACCGCGAAAGTTCGGACGGCGCTGGCTTACGGCATCAACCACGAGCACATCGCCAAGAAAATTATCCTCGGCGGCAAGGCCGATATCGCCCGCGGCCCCTTCGACGAAAAATCTCCGCTGTATAATCCCGGCATGGAATCGTACAAATTCAATCCCAAGCTCGCCATCGAGCTTCTCCTCGAGGCCGGCTGGGCCGACAGCGACGGCGATGGCATTCTCGATAAAGGCGGCGTTCCCTTTCGCATCAGTCTGAGCTATCAAAAAGGGCTGAGCATCGACGAAGAGATTTCGCGGCAAATCAAAATTAACCTCATCAAAATCGGCATCGATGTGACGCCGCGGCCGCTGCCCAAAAGCCGCATCAACGATCAGCTCGCCAGCGGCGATTTCGACGCGGTGCTGCTCGATTATACTTTTCAAGATAACATCGAAAGTTTGCAGGCCTTCTTCTCTGCCGACGGCGAAAAAAATTACATGGGGTTTCGCAACAGCACGTTCGAAAATTATTTGAAATTTTATTACGAAGTGCAGGATCCGGCAAGAAAGGAGACTCTCATCAAAAGTATGCAGGCGGTGATCAACCGCGAGCAGCCGGTCACGTTTCTTTATTTCAAATGGCTGACACACTACATGATCAACGTCAACAAGTTCGATAACTTTCGCGACGCCCGCGGCCAGGTGCGGCCCTTCGATGAATGGATTTTTAAAACCGCCCCCGAAAACTGAACCATGTTTCACCTCAAAGAAAAAATACGACTCCGGCATCGGCTGGCGACGCGACTGCTGATCTCGTATATTTTAATCGCCTCGCTGCCATTGTTGTTCACCGGTAAAGTTCTGGTGGATACGGCGCAAAATTCCATCAAAGAAACCATTCTCGATCGCAACCTCGAATTCACCGTTCGTTCCACGCGGCTGGTGGACTTCAAATTGCAAACGGCGCGCGACATCATTTCCAGTCAGGCCAAAACCCAATCCATCTACGAGATGAACAAACGCAACGTGCAGTTGGCG
>JBBIIG010000063.1:0-343 GCA_037446635.1 bacterium | reverse complement strand
CCATCAAAAGCGAGTTCGATCTTTTTAATGAATTGATGGTTTTGGATTCCACGGGCGCGGTGCTGGCCTCCACTTCTTTTGAAGACGAAGTTAATGCCGGATTCAGCCGCAACGGTTTGTTGAGCGAAGTTCTGGCCGGCGTCAGCTACCAATCCGACGTCTATGTTTCCGAAGAGCATCTCCCCATGCTCGATCTCGCCGAGCCCATCAAACGCCACGATGAAGTGGTGGGCGCGCTCTACGCCGTGGTGGACCTCAAAGCAATGTCGGATCTGGTGAAGGAAAACGAGATCGGCGAAAAGGGCGAGGCCTTTATTTTTAACAAGCAGGGCGTGTTCATCGC
>JBBIIG010000062.1:0-22135 GCA_037446635.1 bacterium | reverse complement strand
GCACCGAATTCACCATCAGCTTAACCAAAGGCGGCAACCAGGTGCTGCGCGCGCTCAACGACAGCAACCCCAGCATTCAGCAATCCCCGGACGCCGTGGTCAATGCGCTGGTGGGCGGCTTGCATTACGAGATCAATATTAATTCCACCAACCAGGTGGCTGGCCAGCCGTTTTCGATGCAGGTGCTCTACAAAAACGGCGTCGGCGACGTGGTGCAAAGCGCCAATCATTTAGTGCGATTGCGCGCGGTTTGGGCGGCGACTTTGCAGGCTGCCCCCGGCGAGCTGGAAGTCACGTCCTTTAATCTTATTTCCGGTCAACGAACGTTTACCCAGTCCTTCAACCGCGCCGGCAAAATTCGTTTCAAAGTTCAAGACGATTTTGGAACAGACGAGGCGTTTTCCGATGTGCTGACCTTTGTCGCGGGCCGCGCCGCCCACTTGAATTTGACTTCGGCGAAAACCGAAGTGGGCGGCGAACAAGAAACCGAAATCAGCTTGACCGTGACCGATGCCGCTGGCAACCCGAAGCCCAACAAAGAAGCGCAATTCGCGATTGTTTCCGGCACCGGTTCTTTGAGCACGCCCACCGCGCTGACCGACAGCGCTGGAATCGCGCGGGTAACCTTCCGCGGCGGCCGAGTTCCCGAAGTCAACCGCATTCGCGCCACGGTGGATTCATTGAATACTTCCACGGAAGTTGTTGTGAACTTAACGCCCTCGTCGTTCGCCGATGGCGAGGTGGTCAATTACCCCAACCCATTTGGCGTCGAATCGCCGGTGACGCACATCGACTACTACCTCAGCGAAGACGCGAACGTTACGCTCAAGATTTTCGATCTCTTTGGCAACTTAGTGTGGAGCAAGGAGATTACCGCCGGCGCACGGGGTGGCCAGGGACGAGTTGGTAACTCTCATCCCAATTCGGTGCCGTGGGAGGGCGTCAACGACCGCGGCCAGAAAGTCGGCAACGGCGGCTACATTTTAGTGGCGAAAGCCGACGCCAACGGCAAAATTATCATGAATACGAAGCGTAAAATCGTGGTAGTGCGATAGATTGTAGGGAACGCATAATATGCGTTCCCTACAGATTAGCAGAGTTGATTTAAAGTTGAATTTAGACGGAGAAAAAAACTAATGAACAAATTAACCGCATTCATTATTGGCTGGAGCTTGGCTCTTTCAGTGGGATTGAGTGAAACGCTGCGCGGCCAGGACGGCCAGGCCGGTGCCCCGGGCGCGTTTCTTTACAACGGCGTCGGCGCACGCGCGTTGGGAATGGGCGGCGCGTTCACGGCGCTCTCCAACGACGCCACCGCCATCTATTGGAACCCCGCCGGCCTCGCAACTCAGAACCCATTTCAGGTGTCGTTCATGCACGGCATTTTGTTTATGGACACCGCGGTGGATTTTTTGGCGGCCAGCGCCCCCACTCGCCATCTCGGCAGTTTTGGCGTCGCGGTTTTGGCGCTCAACTCCGGAGACTTCGAGCAGCGCGACGGCCTGAACAATCCCGTGGGCACGTTTAGTTCGCGCGACCTGGCGCTCATGGCTTCCTGGTCGAAAGAAATCATGCGCAATTTTTCCGTGGGCTTGAATTATAAGTTCGTCAGCCAGAAAGTGTTGAGTTACTCCGGCAGCGGCCACGGCCTGGATTTGGGCATTAAAAAACGCTTCTTCGATCTCATTGACGGTGGTCTCATGATCGTCAACATTTTGCAACCGAGCGTGACTCTGGTGCAGGAGAGCGACAGCTACCCCAGGCAATTTCGCGCGGGCTTGGCTACATCATTTGTGAATGACAATTTGGTGGTGAGCCTGGATGTCTCGAAGCTCAGCGGTTGGGGCGATATAGGTTTGCACTTAGGCGCTGAATACAAATTGTTGGACAAAGTTGCCCTGCGCGCCGGCATGAACGACGGCAACGTCACTTTCGGCGCCGGCTTCAGCCTCGACAAATTGGGAGTCGGCTACAGCAACGGCGCCACCTCTGAGCTGGGCTCGAGCCACCGCTTCTCGTTGGATTATACGTTCGGCGGTTTTGCGGTGGGCGCCGACGCCGCGCCGCGCATCTTTTCGCCGGCCGGTGAATTGAATATCACCCGCATCAAATTGGCGGTACGAAGCCGCACCGACGTCAAAGAGTGGGATTTTGTGATCGTCGATCACGCGGGGCAGGTGGTGCGGAGATTTTCGACCGCGGGCAAGCCGCCAGCCGAGCTGGTTTGGGACGGCCGCAACGGCGAAGGAACGCTGGTTGCCGACGGCCGCTACGGCTATCGCTTCGAAGTTAAAACCAGCGACGGCCGCCATTTGAACGCCAGCGGCTCGTTGGTGACCATCGATACCAGCGGACCTCAGGGCATCGTCGAAGGGGCCGAAGAATAAACGTGAAACGTGAAATGTGAGACGTGAGACGTTCAAAAAATCAAAGGTAAAATGAAAGTGAAGAGTGAAAAGTCAATGGTGGAAGTAGTGCTTCGATTTTACGTCTCACGTTTCACCTCTGACGTCTCACAAGGAAAACGAGGTAGGTTTAGTATCATGAAACCAAAATTCAAAATCATAATGATGGCGTTGGCGTTGTTCACGAGCTGGATGCTGAACGGCGAACTGGCTCGCGGCCAGGAATCCTCCTGGGAGCTGTACGCCAAAGCAGCTAAATTGTATGAGGAGAATGGTTCGCAGTTGGAAATCATAACTCTCTGCGAAACCGTCCGCAAAAAAGGCGACGAGCCCCTTATCGTGGCGCGCGCGGCGCTGCTGCAGTCGCAAGTGTTGGCAAAGCAAAACGACTTTCGCAAAGCGCACAAAATTCTCGACGAGTTGCTGGCCCTGGGAAAAAAATTGCCGGCTGGCCTGCTGGATGAAGTGCGACTGCGCGCGGCGCAGCTCTTTTTGCAAGCTCAGCAAAGCGACCGCGCCCTGGCGATTTTTGAGAACGTCGCTAAAAATGGCAGCAATCTGTTTTTCCGGCAAGAGGCGCGTTTGGCGCTGGCTTGGCAGTTGAGCAAGCGCAGCCGCCATCAACAAGTGGATTCGCTGCTGGGCGCGCTCATTCAGGATCAGAAGGTTTATGAAAAAGACGAGCGCGTGTTGGTGGTGCGGGCGCGCGGCGAGCTGGCCAACAACAACCCGCAGGCCGCGATCAAAATTTTGAGCTCGTGTGAAGGTGCGACGGCGCTGTCCTATTTGGCCCGCGCTCACGAGCAAGCCGGCCAGCCCATGATGGCCGTCGGCATTTGGAAGAAAATTCACGACCACACCCCTAATTCGCCAGAGGGCGAGGACGCGCTGTTTCAGGCGGGCGATGTGTTCATGCGCGCCGAGGACTGGATGGCAGCTCGCGAGCAGTTCCATCGTTTTCTGCAAATGTATCCCAACAGCGCCCGCGCCAACGAAGTCCAGTTCCGGCTCGGCTGGACCTATCTGCGCAGCCAGGATTTTGAAGCGGCGCTGCGGGCCTATCGCTCGGTAAACCTGCCCCAGTATCAGAGCTACCTTTCTTATATGGAAGCGGAATGCTTACGCCGCATGGGCGCGAGTCAGCCCGAAAAACTACAGGAAGCGATCAACTTGTACAACGGCATCGTTGCGCTGGATGCCAACTCGATCTTAGCGCCGCTGGCCAAGCTGCGCGCCGCCACGGTGCAGATGGAAAAGGGCGAGGTACGAGACGCCATCATCAATTTGCGGCAATTTCTCTCTCTTTATCCAAAGGATGATCTCGCCTCCGCAGCGACCTTCTTTCTGGCGCAGCAGCAGGGCGGAAATTATTTTGAAGACATTCTGCAGAAGTATGCCGGCACGATCATTTTCGATGCCGCGCTGGTTTCCTTGCAAAAACGCGATTACCAGGCCGGCGACTATCAAAATGTGATCAACCGCTCGGCGCAATTTCGCGGAGACAGCTCCGGCGCCGCGAACGACTTCCAGCGGGCGCAGCATCTGATTTTGGCCGAAGCCTACTACTATCTGCGCCAATACGAAGCGGCGCAGCGCGAGTACGATCTTGCGCTGTCAAAATCAGACGACGAGCTCAGTCAGACTGCCGCCATGGGCAAAGCCTGGTGTGTTTTGCAATCCGGCCAACTTGAAGCCGCGGCCAGCCAGTTCGAAAGTCTCTGCAAAAAAACAACGGGCCTTCAGCAGGCCCAATCGGCCTTTGGTTTGGCGACCGCCTATTTTCGCATGAAGCGCTATGAAGACGCCATCCGTTCTTATCCTGTTGGGTACGGGAACCCGGCGAATCCGGATCTGGCGTCGGTGGCGGCCAACTCGCTGTTCAAAGTTGGCGAAAGCTATGCCCGCTTGCAGTTATTTGGCCAGGCCATCGATTATTGGAAAAAGTTGGTGGAAGATTATCCGCAATCTCAGTGGGCGCCGCAAGCGCAATACCGTCTGGCGGACACCTATTTTCGCGCCCACCATTTTGAGGAAGCGCTGGCGGCCTTTCAGAAAATCCTCGACAACTACCCCGGTCACCCGCTGGCGGTGGAGAGCAGCCTGCGCCTGGCGCAATGCGAATACAACGCCGGCAAGTACGAACAGGCCATCGCGAATTTTGAGCAGTTCATCAAAAATTATCCCCAGCATAATTTGAGCAAAGATGCGTTGGAGGGCATTCAACTTTGCTACTATCAATTAGGACAAACCGAGGGCGCGACGGAGGCGCTTAAAAAAGTCATCGCGCAATCGTCGGACGCGATGCTTTCCGCCGACGCCCGTTTCCGCCTCGCCAGCAATTATCTTGACGCGAACCAGAGCGAAGAGGCCATCCGCGCTTTCAAAGAGATTCTCACTCTTTATCCCGGAACCTCTTACGCGATGGATTCGCAGTTGGCGCTGGCGAACGCCTACTTCGCACAGGGCAATTATGCCGCGGCGAACGAGGAGTTTGCTCGATTCATTCAATATTTTCCCGAGAGCCCAAAACTGGCGGAAGCCATTTTCAATCTGGGCGTAGGTTACTTCAGCCTCGAGAGCTTTTTGAGCGCGGCTGAAAAATTCAACGAAGTGATTCAGCGCTATCCCAAAAGTGAGTATTACGGTGCGGCGCTGCAAAACATCGGCTGGTGTTATGAGCGCATGGGGGATAAAGAAAAAGCGCTGGCGTTTTTCACGAGCTATCTCGCTGGCAGCGGCGCCGCTGAAAATCAAGCGAAAATCAAATTGCAAGTTGCCCGCCTGCAAAGCGAACTGGGCAACGTGAAGGAGTCCCTGGCAGTTTACCAGACGCTGCAAAAAAGCAGCGACGGCAAAGTGGCAGCGGAAGCAGCCTTTCATCTAGGCCAGACGTTTTTGGAGATGAACCAAACCGCCCGCGCCAAAGAGGCTTTTCAGACCGCCGTGCGAGTCGGGCCCAAAGACCATTTTTACCGACTGAAAGCGCTGGCGGAACTGGCCTATCTCTACGAAATCGCCCAGCAATGGAAACAGGCCGCGGCATCGTACCAGCAAATCATCGACAGTACCACGGACGAAAACTGGGTCGCGGCCGCGCGGGAGCGCCTGCAGGCGTTGAGCCCACTGCTGAGCGCGAATGACAACCGTGGCAATTAAAACAAATGAGTAGGGAACGCATACTATGCGTTCCCTACGGGACTTCAGTGAGTTCAAAATTTCATCAACTGTTTTAGTCTGAATGAGTAATCACAATCTAATTTATGGAGTACCACGATGGAGCTAAATCTTTTTGAAACGTTGAAATCCAGCATCACCATGATGGCGCTGCTGTTATGTTCAGTTATTGCGTTGACGTTTATTTTTGAGCGCTGGTTTTTTCTGAAACGCTGCGCCGCCAACGCCGAACATTTCTTTCGCCAGATTCAGGAGGCACTGCAAAAGGGCGGCGTTGATCTGGCGTTGGCGGTGTGCAGCGCGTCGTTGTCATCTCTGGCAGCCGTGGTGCGCGCCGGCTTAGAAGCCCAAGGCGGCCGTCAAGCTTCCGAAGAGCTGATGAACGCCATGGCCATTGAAGAGCGCGCCAAATTAGAAAAAAACTTGAATGTTCTGGGAACGTTAGGGAACATCGCGCCGCTCATCGGCCTATTTGGCACGGTGGTCGGCATCATCAGCGCGTTTCATGCGCTGGCGGTGAACGGCGCCGCCGGGCCGTCCGTGCTTTCCGCCGGCATCGCCGAAGCGTTGTTTACCACCGCTGCGGGTCTGGTGGTTGCGGTGCCCTCCGTGGTGTTTTACAATTTCTTTCTGCGCAAAGTGGGCACGATTATGACCGACATTGAATCGGTGAGCAAAAAAGTGCTGGTGACTTTAGACGGCTTGCAGCGCGCTTAACGCTCCGTTTCAATTAAGAACTGGAGAATGAAATGAAAAAAGATGAAAATCGCAGCCTGACAGAAATCAACGTGACGTCGCTGGTGGATGTGTGTCTGACCCTGCTGATATTTTTTATGGCAACTTCGCCTTTCGTGATGCAGTCCGGCATTAAAGTATCCACGCCGAGCGTGCAAAAAGCCAAGGCCGACGAAAAGGCTGACGATATCAAAGCCAACATTTACTTGCAGAATGACAGTCTGCTGGTGCTGAACGGCGAGCCGCTGGCGCTGGCCGATTTTCCCGATTCCCTGCGGGCGCTGCTGGCCGCCAGCGAAAGCAAGCAGGTGGTGATCAGCGCCGATGACGACGTCATCCACGAGCGAGTGATCATGATCATGGACGAGGCCAAACAGTGCGGCGCGAAGGGCCTGGCGATCGTTAAAACCAAAGCGCCGCGCGCGAGCGATATCAAAAGCAAAAAAATTTGAGGAGTCCGAACATGCCGAAACCAATGACAACTATCGAGATCACCCCGCTAATTGGGGTTTCGCTGGTGCTGGTGATCATCTTCTTAGCCGCGTCGCCTTTGATTATGGCGCCGATGGACATGGCCGTGCAGCTGCCGAAAGCGGCAACGACCGAAGCGAAATCAGAGCTCAATATCACAATTTCTTTGACCGATCACGGCGAGTTGGCGCTCAATGAAGACCAGATCGAACTGCACGATCTGCTGATTAAATTAAAAGCAAAATTAGAACACGACCCCGACCGCCTGGTGGTCATTCGCGCGGATAAAAACGTCAAGCACAAACGTATTCTTGAACTTTTGGCTCTGGTCAAAAAAGCCGGGGCACGACATTTAGCCCTGGCCACCGAACAACGCGTTCGCAGAAGTTCTTAACAAGGTACCAATTATGAAATTCATTGAAGTCTCGCCCGTGGAAATTCGGGTTAATGTGAAAGGAATAAGTGAAATCAAAACCGCCGTCGTCCGGGGGCTGCTCAAGAAAGCGCGCCTGCGGTGCGGCGTCAGCGGGGTGATTTCAGTTATCGTCCATATTTTTTTGATTTCCGGTTTCATGGTGACGGAAGCGCTGCACGAGCCGGTGGTGCAGGAAATTCGCGAGATCAGCTTCGTGGATCTTTCGGAAGAACCGGAAATCAAGCTGCCGCCCAAACCGCTCGCAACCGAAATCCAGAAGGAAACCGAGACGGCTTTGTTTTCTAACCCGGCAGAAAACGTGAATGCTGACATGCCGGTTACACCGCAGCGGTTTGACATGGTGCGCGAACAAGCGCCGATGCATTTGGCCAGCATCGCGCCGGCAAGCCACTCGCAGGTGTTGACGGTTTCTCCTGCCAAGGGCACGCGCGATGACGACAAAATCAGCCATCTCAGCGCGCCAATCGCGTTGAAGCGCGGCCAGGAATTGGCGGCCGCAGGTTCGAGCATCCAAACTGGCAAAATCGCTGGCGGTTCGCCGCAAATTAGTTTGGAGCGCCGCGCGGCAACCTCCAGCCTGGGCGGCGGCGCGGTTTCCGGCGGAGGAGAACGGCCACCTTCAAACATTCATTCGAACCCGGTGCAAACGATGCCGGAAGCCGTTAAACAAACCAGCACATTTATCACTGGCCCGTTGGGAAACCGCAAAATTCTGGAGAAAGTCATACCACCGTTTCCGTTGTGGGCGAAACGCCAGGGCGTGGGCGCCAACGTCTCTTTGCAGTTCACGGTGATGGAAGACGGACTGGTGAAGGAAAACGTGGTGGTGGTCTTAACCAGCGGCTCCAAGGAGTGGGACGACGCGGTGATCGCGGCGCTCAAAAAATGGCGCTTTGCTCCGCTGGCCATGAGCGAAAAGCGTCAGAATCAAACCGGCGTCATCACCTTTCAGTTTGTGATTGACCAATAGCATTAAGGGAGTAAGTACTATGAAACGATATCTCATCGCACTCATCATCGGCGCGCTGCCATTGAGCGCTCCGGCGCTGCGGGGGCAAAGCGCTGACTCCAGCGACGTCCTCAACGACGTGATGGTGAAGGAAAGTTTTGAAGCGGGTTTCATGGAAGAAAAGTTGCCCGCGGCTATCCATCTTGATTTTTCGGAGGTGGTGCAAATCAGCGAGCGCGTGCACTGGGCGAGCGTCGATGCCGGCGCCCAAAGTTCAGATAACAACCTCCTTTTGAATTTGCAACTGGCGCCTCCGCAGTTGGCGAACATTCGTCCGGCGCCCGTCAAAATCTTCAATCTTAAGTTTAGCAATCTCCAGCGCTGGAAGCTCGATATCACCGCCAGCGATGGCTCGCTCTTTCGCAGCCTCGCCGGCGAGGGCAACCCGCCGGAACAAATATTCTGGGACGGCCTCAGCGACAGCGGCGAGCCTTTGATTCCCGGCCACACCTATGCTTACAGCTTTACCGCCGTGGATAAAGCCGGCAACAAGAAGACGTTTCCCGGGCAATCATTTTCGGTTGCGGCGTTTTATCTCAATCAGGAAAACAAATTAATCGTGGGCATCGATCCGGCGGCGCTTTTTACGAACGACGGTCTTCGTCTGAAGTCCGAGGCCGGACCGTTTGCGCGGGAGGTGGCGGGATTGATTCGCTATTTCTCCACCACCGGAAAGGTTGCAGTGAGCGGCCGCGCGGCTCATCACCAAGAATTTTTTGATCAGATTTTGCGTGAGCTGGTTGCAGATGCCAGTTTGTTCACCGCGGCTGATTCTCAAACCAAAGGTGACCATCTGGTTTTTTACATTGAATAATACTTGGAAACGATGCGTAGGGGCGAATGGCGATACGCCCCTACTCCATTCAAAAATGACAATGGCGGAGTCCGGTCTTCCGCTTAAAAAATTCTTGAAAAATTCTTCTTCATTTTTCATATTAGCGCCTAAAAATTTCAAAACCATAGTCCAGTAATTTCTTAGCCTGATGAATTCATGAACCGCAGAGCGCGCAGAGGCCGCGGAGTTGTTTCCGTTAGATTTACAGAGCCAGCCTGCAATGCAGAAAAAAAGATGGTGTTTTCCTTTCCTGGACGCCTGAGTTAATTGTTTTTATTTAGGCTCTGCGGTGAATTATCCGGGTTAGATGACCCTAAAAAATCAATCTTTCCCTTGGCGCCTTTTGCGAATTCTTAGCACGCGTTGGGGTTGCGTTGCTGCCTTTTTCAAATTCTCAATTCCGCCTGCCCGATTTTAATTCACGTCTTCGGGTAATTCCTAACATCCAAAAACGCCGGGCCGTTTCGATTTCAACAGATTTTAGGGAAAACTTTCTAATCGTTGGTGGCAAGTGTTAAAATAGTTTAATTAGCCATTCGCCAAATAGTTCTTGACAATCACTATATTTAATTGTATTTTCCCCACGATTTTGAACGATTTCTGACCACTTTTAAGTCAAAATAAAAAATGCGATTCCCAAAACAACCTTCATTTTGTACTCACCATCATTAAACCGTTTGTATTATTCTGGACAAAATCCCACCTCATTTCCGGATGCAGATTTCATGAGGTAGTGTTTAAAGAAAAATTTGAGGTGAAGTCACGACATCATGGCGAACCACTCCCAAAGGCACACAATTCTGGTTGTTGACGATGTCCCCGTAAATATTCAACTGCTGACCACCTACCTCACGAGCGAGGGTTACGATATTATTTCCGCCAAGGATGGGGTGGAGGCCATCGAGTTGGTGCAGAGACACTTTCCCGATTTAATCCTCCTCGATGTGATGATGCCGAAGATGAACGGCTTCGAGGTTTGCCAGGTCATCAAATCGGACAAAGACACGATGTTCATTCCCGTCATCATGGTGACCGCCCTCAACGAGTTGGAGGATAAGATCAAAGGCATGAACGCCGGCGCGGATGATTTCATCAGCAAGCCCTTCAACAAGCTGGAGCTGATGGTGAGAGTGCGGTCGCTGCTGCGGATCAAGTTGCTCAACGACGCGCTCAACGAAAAGGTGCAGGAGCTGCAAAAGGCGAAGGAGGAGCTGCGCCAGTTGGCTATCACCGATGGCTTGACCGGCCTTTACAATTACCGTTATTTTAAGGATCATCTTTCGCAGGAATTGCACCGCGCCAAACGTCATAAATTGGGCGTTTCGGTGGTGATGATGGATATCGATCATTTTAAACATTACAACGACACCAACGGCCACCCCGCCGGCGACGCCGTCTTAAAACAAATTTCCAAGCTTTTGAAGGACAACATTCGCAACATCGATCTCGCGGCGCGCTACGGCGGGGAAGAATTCGTGCTGGTGCTGCCGGAATCCAACAAAGCGGCGGCCAAGATCGTCGCCGAAAAAATTCGCCGCTTAGTGGAAGAACACAAATTCGAATTCGAAGAGAATCAGCCCAACCGCAAAATTACCATCAGCGCCGGCGTCGCCACGTACCCGGATGACGGGCAGGATTTTGATTCTTTGGTGAATTCGGCGGACCAGCGCCTGTATCGCGCCAAACAGAGCGGCAGAAATGCGATTTTCGTGGAATAATCTGGGGAACCCATGAAGCAATCGTTGTTCAAAAGCAGCTCCATTTTCAAGAAGCTATTTATTTTAACGTTTCTGATTTCAGTGCTGCCAATCGGGCTGTCCTGGGTTTATTTCATTGTTATGGGCAACGAGATTTCCCAGGGCGAGCGCAGCAGCCTGCCGTTTGTTTACTACAGCCTGATTTTATTCTCACTGATCCTGGCCAGCGCCGGCGCGTTTTATTTCAGCAAAAAGATCAGCAAGCCTATTACGCATTTTATTCGTACCGCCACGGAGATCGCGCGCGGCAATTTTTACCAGGAGGTGGTCGTAGAGTCCGACGACGAGATTGGCCGGCTGGCGAAGATTTTCAATTACATGACCGATCAGCTTCGGCGCATCCAGGAAAAGAACCTGCACAAAATCATCAACGAGAAAAACAAAACCGAAACCATTCTCAAAAATATCGCCGATGGCGTCATCGTTACCGATGCCGCCCATCGCGTTTTGTTGGTGAACACCGTCGCCGCTCGCTGGTTTGGTTTGAGCAATTTGGACTACATCGAGCGGCCGCTGGAAGAGCTGATCAATAACCGCAAGCTGATCAAATTTATTAAGGAAATAACCGCCAGTTCTTCCAAAAAATTACAGAACATCGAGCTGGTGGTGGACAATCCCGATCTTCCCAAGCAGCAGGTGCTGCAGTCGCGCGCCGCCCGCATGGTGGATGAAAAAAGCGGCGAGCTGGTTGGCATCGTGACGATTTTGCGCGACATCACTCGCGAAAAAGAAATCGACCGCATGAAAACCGAGTTGGTCTCGATGGTCGCCCACGAGCTGCGCTCACCCCTCACCTGCATCTCCGGGTTCAGCGAGCTGCTGCTGGATAACAGCATCACCCGCGATCAATCCGAGGAATACGCGCAGATCATTTTAAAAGAGTCGAATCGTTTGAGCGATTTGATCAATAAATTTTTAGACATCTCGAAGATCGAATCCGGCAAAAGCCAGATGCAAAAAACGCCGGTCGATTTGAAAATGCTGATCGAAAAAGTTTTGGATTTCAATTCCCAGCTCGCCGAAAAAAAACAAATTCGCGTCAGCTTCGAGGCGCCGCTCGAGGTTCCGATTCTGAATCTTGATCGCGACATGATGGAGCAGGCGATTTTGAATCTCTACTCCAACGCTATCAAATACAGCCCGGAACACGCCAGCGTTACCATCCGCTTGTTTGACAACGAAAAAGACGTGACCATTGAAGTGGAAGATACCGGCTTTGGCATTTCCGAAAAATCGCTGCAACATATTTTTGAAAAATTCTATCGGGTAACGGATAATGATAAGGTGATGGATATCAGCGGTTCTGGATTGGGGCTGGCGCTGGTAAAAGAAATTGTGGAAATCCACGGCGGAAAAATTAAGGTGAAAAGCGAGCTCGGCAAGGGCTCCACCTTTTCGTTGGCTTTGCCCAAAAGCAGCGCAGTCGCCCCGGCGTTAAAAGAACAGCCGGCGTTGGCTTAGCCGGCTGCGGTTTCAAACTTTGATTGCATGAACCATCAGAACAAAACGATTCTGTTCGTCGATGACGATCTGGACATGTTGGATATCGCCGGCATCATCCTAAGAAAGGCTGGTTACGGCTATTTGACCGCTTCCTCCGGTGAAGAAGGTTTGGCCGTTTTTCTTCAACACCGACCAGACTTGATCATACTTGATTATATGATGCCGGGAATGAACGGTTTTGAATTCTTCAAAGAGATTGTGAAGAATCCAAAATATCTTGCGGTACGCGACTGTCCCGTCATCCTGCTCACCGCCGCCTCTGAGGAAGACATCGAACGCCAGGAGTTTTTTGAAATGGGGTTGAGCGCGTTTCTCCTCAAACCGTTTGGCAATCGCGAGTTGTTGAACGTTATCGATAACGTCTTCATCATGCACGCGGTTAAGATGAAGAACGCCGAGCTGCAGCGCAAAGTCAAACAGACGGAATACAAATATCAGGATTTGATCGAGAACGCCAGCGATCTGATTTTCACCCTGAATACCAGCGGGAATTTTACCCTCATCAATCGCCGGCTGTTTTCCATCACCGGGTTGGACCGCAACGAATGGATGGGCAAGAATTGCTTCGATCTGGTTTTGCCGGAGGATCGGGAGCGGGCGCGTGCCCATTTTGAAAACACTTTGAATGGCAAGTCGAGTATTTTTGAAGTGCGGGTTCCTCACAAAAAGCGCAAGTTCATTTATCTTTCGGTGAACATCAACCCCATTTTTGAGGGTGGAAACGTGGTGGGCTGCGTCGGCATCGCCCGCGACATCACGGAAAAAAAGTCGCTGGAGCAGGAGATCATCGATCTCAAAAATTTCAACGAAAGCATCATTCAGAGCATGGGGTCGGGGCTGATTACCATCGATCTCAACCGCCGCATCACATCGTTTAACAACGGCGCCGAGGAGCTTCTGCACCTGAGCGCCGACGAGGTTCTCGGCCGCGCGCTGGAGGAAGTATTTCCTTCGGAAAATTGCCACCGTTTAATGCAGATCATCGACGATCCGGATCAAGGGCTGTTCAATCGTGAAATGCAGCTCGCCACCAAAGAGGGGACGCCGGTGTACGTCGGTTTTACGGTCACGCCGCGCTTCGATTCCCAGAAACGGCGGGTGGGATCGATCATCTCGTTTCGCGACATCACCCAGATCAAGCAAATGCAGGTGGAGGTGCAGCGCATGGATCGGCTGGCGTCCATGGGCGTGATGGCCTCCGGCATCGCCCATGAAATCCGCAACCCGCTGGCCGGCATCAAAACCATCGCGCAGACTTTGGAAGAAGAAATCGTGGCGACGGATCCGCGCCGAGAATACGTCTCGCGCATCGTGCGGCAGGTGAACCGCATGGATGATTTGCTCAAGACGATTTTTTCTTACGCCAAACCGCGCGAGCCGCAAAAGAAATTTCACCGCCTGCCGGAAATCGTGCAGGAGGTGGCGGCGCTGCTCGCCAACCGCATGCGGGCGCAGAGCGTGGCTTTCCGCGAAATCTATCCGCAGGATTTGCCCCAGCTCTATGTGGATTTTCACCAGATTCAGCAGGTATTCGTCAATCTTTTTTTGAACGCCCTCGACGCCATGCCCAAAGGCGGCGAGCTCACACTGGCGGCCAGCTCCAAAGTTACCACCATTCAGCGCGTCGATCGCCGCGGGCGGCCGTTTCCGGTGCAGCCCAAAAGCGCCCTCTACGTGGAAGCGTTGGTCTCCGACACCGGCGCAGGCATTCGGCCGGAAACGCTGCCGTCGATCTTCAACCCGTTTTTCACCACCAAGCCGCAGGGCGCCGGCTTGGGCCTGGCGATCGTTTACCGCATCATCACCGAGCATCAAGGGGATATCCAGGTGGAGAGCATCGTCAACCAGGGCACGACCTTTAAGCTGCTTTTGCCAACGGAGGAATAAGCACCATGCCAAAAGCCAATATTCTGATTATCGAAGATAATGAAGATTTATGCCAGACGCTGGCGGACGTGATGAGCAAAGACGGCCAGAAAGTGCGCACCGCGTTTACCGGCGAGGACGGCCTTGAAATCCTCAAAAAAGATATCATCGATCTGGTTTTGCTCGATATCAAACTGCCCGATCTCAACGGCATCAAAATTTTGGAAAACATCAAAGAACTCGATCCCGATATTCTGGTGATCATGATCACCGCCCTCAACGACGCCCGCCCCGCGGTGGAGGCCTTGAAAGCCGGCGCCTATGATTATTTGATGAAGCCGTTCGAGCTGGATGAGTTGCGGTTGGTGGTGGCCAAGGCGCTGGAAACTCACAGCTTGAAACGGGAAGTTTCGCGACTCAAGACTCAGCAGAAAGAAGTGTTCCCGGACGACGAGCTGTTCGGAAATTCCCGGCCCATGCGCGATCTCAAGCGCCTCATTAAAATCGTCGCCGGCACTCCGAAAACTTCTGTCCTCATTCAAGGCGAAAGCGGCACCGGCAAAGAGTTGGTGGCCAACGCCATTCACAATTGGAGCGCGCGCGCCGATAAGCCGCTCATCAAAATCAATTGCAGCGCCATCCCGGAAAATCTCATGGAGAGCGAGCTGTTCGGCCACGAAAAAGGCGCCTTCACCGACGCCAAAAGTTTGAAGAAAGGCATGTTCGAGATGGCTAACGACGGCACCATTTTTCTCGACGAAATCTCCAGCATGCAGATGTCGCTGCAGCCGAAACTGCTGCGGGTACTGGAGACGCAATCTTTCCGCCGCATCGGCGGCACCTCGGACATCACCATCGACGTGCGCATCATCGCCGCCACCAACCGCAACCTCGAAGAATGTGTGGAGCAGCAAACCTTCCGCGAGGATTTGTACTATCGTCTCAAAGTGATGGTGATCAACATCCCGCCGCTGCGCGATCGCGTCGAGGATATTTTGCCCCTCACCATGCTGTTCATCGAGCGCAACAATAAAGAATTCGGCAAAGAGATCAGCGGCATTTCCAAAGAAGCGCAGGAACGTTTGCTGAGTTACCGCTGGCCGGGGAACGTGCGCGAGCTGAAAAACGTCATCGAGCGCGCCGTGATTCTTTGCAGCGGCAGTGAACTCCAGGGGGAGCATCTCTCCATCGAGCTGCAGCAGGGGCGCTCGTCAATCGGGGTCTCGAAAGAATTTACTGCTTTTTCATCGGACGGCGATTCGCTGGAGGAAATGGAAAAGCGTCACATTTTGAATGTGCTCAAAAAATACAAAGGCAACAAATCCAAAACCGCCCGCATTTTGAATATCTCCCGATCTACTCTTCGTGAAAAAATGAAAAGTTATGGCTTGACCTGACTTGAATTGTTCACCACGAAGGCCACGAAGAGCGCGAAGTTATCCTGCTGCTAAATTTTAAAAAGTACGACTCAAAAACTTGTTCTTCGTGAACTTCGTGGTCTTCGTGGTAAAATTGATGGAATAAATCAGACGAACAGGCCGAAATCCGACCACTGCTCTTTTCTTTATCCCCACCTTTCTTGTGCGCCGCGTTTTGAGCGCGACGAGGTTATTCCTCCCTCGCAGCCAAATTTTCGTTTTTTACCAATTTAAGATTCTGATTTTTTATGACGAATATATGGCATAGCAATTGCGCAAGCCGGGAGACGAACCAAAACAAGGAGCCTTCATGGCAGATGCGAAAAGAATTTTAATTGCGGAGGACGACGAGGACATTAGCTGGGGTATTTCCAAAAGCCTCGGAATGATCCGCCCCAACGTGCAGGTGCGCTGCGTCAACAACGGCGCCGCCGCCCTGCAATTGTTGAGCAGCGAAACCTTTGATCTGGTGATCTCCGATGTGCAAATGCCGGGCTGCGACGGCCTGAGCCTGACCCAGGAAATCGGCAAATCCTCGCCGGCGACCAAAATCATTCTTATCACCGCTTACGGTTCGGACGAAGTGCAGAAACAGGTGGCCGCCAGCGCTGGATTGCTCTACCTCGAGAAGCCCTTCGATCTGCGCCAACTGCGGGAACTCGTCATGCAATCTTTGGAAATGGAAGTGATAAGAATTTAGTGGGGCCGTCAAATCAAAAAATAGCGCCAGCCGATAAGATTTTCGGAAAAATGGCGATATTAGTATTAACGTATTTTGATGCACGAACCTGATAGGACGAAAATTTAACTTTGAAGAGGAATTTCTAACATGGGTGAAGTCATTGCCATTGCCAGCCAAAAAGGTGGAGTGGGCAAAACCACCACGGCGGTGAACCTCAGCGCCAGTCTGGTTTTCTTGGGCCATCGCGTGTTGCTGGTGGATGTGGACCCGCAGGGCAGCATTGCCACCACCTTTGGCCTGGGGCGCTACGACATCAAAGCCGGAGTTTTGGATATCCTCACCAGCGGCGTCTCCATTCGCAATACGATTCACGCCACGGGCATCGATCATTTTGATTGCATCCCCACCAACGTCTGGTCGGATGAAGGGGAAAAACGCAAGCTGATTGGCGTAGCCAATAAGTTTGCGCTCAAAAGCGCCATTCAGGAGATTAAGAACGAGTATGATTTCATCGTCATCGATTGCCCGCCGTCGCTGGGCAATCTCACCCTCAACGGCCTGATCGCCGCGGACTCGCTCATCGTGCCCATTCAGTGCGAATACTACGCCCTCAAATCTCTGGGGCGCTTTCTGAAATTGACGCGCGTCATCAAAAATGAAAGCAACCCCAATTTGGTGTACCGCGGCTTTTTGCTGACGATGGTGGATTTGCGCAATAACCTCACCAAAATTGTGATCGAAAAACTGCGCTACACGCTGCAGGGGCTGGTGTTCAACACCATCATCCCGCGCAACGTGAGATTGGCGGAAGTGCCCTATCACGGCAAACCGGCGATTAATTTTGACAAAGACTGCAAAGGCGCCACCAGTTATCTCAGTCTGGCGCAAGAAATTCTGGCGCAAAATCATCATCGTGTGGAGCTGCCTGCGGCGCAAAAAGAGCAGTTCGCGGTGATGGAAGATGATTGATTAAGAATAACATTTTCTACAGGAGGAAGTTTAGGTGGGTTCAATCTTTGTTACCTGGTTGAAGAAAGGCAGTATTCTGGCGGTCTTATTTTTAATGTTGATTTCGATGCTCAATTTTTCTACCCACATCACTCGCAGCGGCTACGAAGAAAGCAGCTTTGTAGAAATTCGCCAACATCTTTCGGAGATTTGCGGGGTGATGATTTCGGATGCGGCGCGCATCGCCGCGGTTCAGAAAATCATCCGCATTATCGACGCCTACAATTCCAAATTGGACGAGTCGATAAAATACCAGATCGCCAACGAAATCTACGAGATGACTTTGCGGTACGACAATCTCGATATCGATCTCATCTGCGCCACCATCACCCACGAAAGCGCGAACACCTGGCGCCCGGATGTGGTTTCGCCGGCCGGTGCGCTCGGCTTGATGCAGATCATGCCCTACGTCGGGCGCTCTCTTAGCGAGATCGAGGGCATCGAATGGACGACGCCGGAAGCGGTGTTGTTCGACCCCATTTATAACATTCGCCTGGGCTGCCGGTATCTGTCGTCCTTGATTAACCTCTATCATCTCGACGGTGGACTGGCGGCTTACAATGGCGGCGCTTATCGCGCGGCGAAATGGCTGAAAAGCGGAAAGAACAATTCGATGCTGGCAAGTGAAACCCGCAGCTACGTTCCGGCAATTTTAGAATTATATGGAAGCTTTAGAAATTAGCGCCGATAACATAAAGAAAAAATTCTATGCAGATTATTCAAAACGTCCTTTCCGATCAGGATTTTCAGAATGAGCTGATTAAACGCTTCTTTCATCCGAAGAGCTTTTTCTTCCGCTGCCTCAATCACGAGTTGGAGAGCCTGCTCAGCGGCCAATATTCCAACAGCGAAGCCTATCTCGTCATGGGCTCGCTGCTGGACAAGTTAGTGGCTTCTGAAAATAAAATTGAATTTTTGCAGGGCTTGTCAAAGTTCGAGGGATTCGCGGAATATCTCCGCCATCTCAACGAGGGGGTGCGCCAACTTCGCGACGCCGATCTCGACGCCGAGCGCATGAAAATCAAAATCGAAGGCTTGGCGCAAAAGCTGTTTCAAACCGCGCTGGCGGCGGTGAATCATCCAAACTCCGGCGCTCAGCTCAAACGGCTGCTGGGACTTGACAACCTGGACGTGCCCAGCCATTTCGAACTGGACGATCTTTCATCACAACTAAAATTAGAGCCGCCTCCTCATTCGCAAACAGAGGCAGAACCAGCCATAACTCTGGATGAATTTCCAGCCTGGCTGAACGAAGAAACGGACCTTCTTCTCGATTTTGACGCCGGCAAGGACGCCAGCCCAAAAGGTGGATGCGAAACCGACTTTACCGATGGCGGCGGCTCTAAAACTTTGGGATGGCGCCAGCCGGGCTCGCGCCCCGACAAACGAACGGACGTCAACAGCGAGCCGAGCAGCGTGGTGGGCGTTTTCCAAACGCAGCTTAGCGGCCGGCTCGATGAAGTGCAGCGCGCGCTCACCGGCAACCGCCGCGACGCCTGGAAAAAATGCGGCAAAATTTTTGACGACATTGCCGTCATCGCCATGATTTACGGCTTCGAGGCTTTCGAGCTAATCGCCGTCAAATGCCAGAAAGTTGTCGCCGCGGTGCAAGAAAATTTTGACGACTACTTTGAGCCGGGGCGAACGCTGCTGCTCGAAGTGCGCGACGAGCTGCTTGCGCTTTTGAGCGGTGACCTCGATAGCATCGATCAAAAAACGATCAGACGATTGTCCGAGAAATTGTTTCCCCCGCACGATCGCCTGCGCGAAATGATTGCCGCGGCAAAAAAGAAAAATAAAAAATCAAATGATTCCGGGCAGGATGGCGGCGCGTCGCCAAAGCCGATTTCTCCGCAGCCGGCGCCGGCAAAAGAAATTTTAGATTTCACTCTCCCCGGCGAAGAAGACGACGATCTGATGACGATGATCAAAGAGATCAGTGAAGCCGAGCGCAGCCGCAAAGAGGGCGGCGAAAATGAACAAGCCGGACAAAAAGAAAACTTAAGCAGTTTCAAACAGCAGGCGCAGCCGCATTTCAATATGATCGAATCCGCACTGAAAACGTTGCAGGCGCAGCCGGCCAGCAGCCGCGCGTTGGCAGATTTGCAGGCCGCGTCCAAATCGCTTTTGGGGTTAAGCCTCAATTTGAATCTGCTGCCGCTCAGTTATTACCCGGCCTCGGTGGAAAGCCTGGTGCGGAACATTCGTTTAGCCAACGCGCCGATTTCGGAAAACGAACGGTTACTGATCGAAGATTTATATAATAATGTTTTTAGTTTGAGTCGCCTGTCGGAAATTCAAGATCGAGAAAATCGCGAGCTGCTGCATTTGATTCAGAATTTGAATTCGGCGATGCAGTTGCGTACGAGTGGTCATCCGCTCGACGGCTTCATCTTATCCGACTCGCGCGCCGTCGCATCGGCGTAACGTCAACAAATATCTTTTAAGAAATGAGAAGGACACCCATGTCGCACCGCACTTCTGAAACGGACAAGCAGTTAGAAGAAGTTTTAAAATCGCATCAAACCAAAATTCGCATCGTTGGCGCCGGCGGCGCCGGCAACAACACTGTCACCCGCTTGCTGGAGGTAGGCATCAAAGGGGTGGATGTCATCGCCGTCAACACCGACGCCCAGGATTTGCTGTTTGCCAAAGCGGACTACAAAGTGTTGATCGGCAAAACTCTCACCAACGGTTTGGGCGCCGGCAGCCATCCCCAAAGAGGCGAAGACGCCGCCAAGGAAAACATTAAAGAAATCGAAGCGGTGTTGGAAAAAAGCGACATGGTGTTCGTCACTTGCGGTTTGGGCGGCGGCACCGGCACCGGTTCCGCGCCGGTGATCGCGGAGGTGGCGCGCAAAATGGGCGCGCTGACCATCGGCATCGTCACCTTGCCTTTTAGCGACGAAGGCGTGGTGCGCCTGGAGAATGCCCGCCGCGGCCTCGAGCTGCTGCAGGAAAAAGTGGACACGGTGATTGTCATTCAAAACGATCGCCTGTTGGATTTGGCGCCGGATATGCCATTGAATGCCGCCTTCAAAGTGGCGGATGAAATTTTGGTGAACGCGGTCAAGGGCATCACCGAACTGGTGACCGAAAAGGGGCTGGTGAATCTCGATTTCGCCGACGTGCGCACCATCATGCAAAATGGTGGTCTGGCGATGATTGGCATCGGCGAGTGCGACTCGGAAAAAGGCGCCGCCGAGTCGGCGGAGAAAGCGCTGCAGAATCCGCTGCTGGAGGTGGATATCACCGGCGCCCGCAGTGCGCTGATCAATATCACCGGCGGCAAAGAGATGTCTTTGAAGTCGGCGAAGACCATCATGAAAATTATTGCTGAGCGTTTGGACCCGGCGGCGCGCATAATTTGGGGCGCACGGGTGGATGACAGCATGGCCCAGTCCATCCGCGTGATGGTAATTGTCACTAATTTGAAGGCTGCCCGCCGCACGGCCGCGGAGGTGGAATCCGCGGTCAAGACCAACCGCAATGGCAATGGCAGTTTGGAGAAACAAAAGCCTTCCAAAACCAACGGTCACTCGCCCGACCCAAAAGCGCCGGCGATTCCCAAAAAGAATAAAGTTTTTTCGGAAATTTTTTTGGATGAGTCCCGCGCCGACTTGCTGGTGATGGAAGAGGCGGTGAAGGGATTAACGGTTGGGCATTCAACTGACAACGAAAAGTTTTTACGGGAAATCAAAAACGCCTGCGCGGCGATTTACGATACCGCGGAGCTGTTCGCCTTCGATAAAATTTCGGAGTTTGCGGAGCTGGTGGGCGAGGTCACCGCGCGCGCGGTTAAAGGCGAGTTCGATTTATCCGAAAGTTTGCTGGATTTGTACCGCGAGCTGCCGCTGACGTTCAACGGCATGATCGCCGACGACGAGTCCGCCTATGAATTGGCGGAGAAACTCGAACAAAAATTTCGTAACCTCCAGCGGATGTTGAATGCGCCGCAGACGCCAGGAAAAGACGACGACGCTTTCGACGGAACGGTGGACGAGGAGAAGGCCGCGGCCGCAAACAAAAAATCCGATGGCAACTCCGGATTTTCTGATATTAAAGAAGCCGTCGATTTTATAGAAAAGTTGTTCTAAATTTTTATGACCGGCGAGAACGAAAATCTCAGACACCAGAATTTCCATTCGTGGGAGGTTTCGCTGCAGAGCTATTTTCTGCACGAGGCGTCTGTGAATCTCCAGAAAATTGAAACCGCGGTTGCGCAGTGGCAGCTCGCCCTGCAGAACTCAGATTGTTTAAACGAGATTAAAATCATCACACGGGCGCTGTTCGACTTGGCGATGATACACGGCTACGATGGCGTGGAAAACATGGCGCAAAAACTGTTGCGCACCGTCGAGCACCTTGTGAAATCTGGCGCGCACTACGACGCGGACGTCGCTGCGAAAATGAACGCCGCGGTGCAGGCGATTCGCCAGGTGGTGGAAATGGAGTCGGGGAGCGAAAGCCAAATGACGGTGGAGACGGTCAACCGTCAGGTGGCGGCCACGGAGAGGGAAGTGCAAAATCGCGCCGCCCAGCTCGCTGAAAGCTTTGCGCCGTTGCTCCGTCCCCAAAAATCGCCGCTCGTAATTGCAGCGCCATCACCCCTCATCTTCGACATCCGCGAGGACGAGACGATTTTTCATTTAGCGGAGATCGATTTCTCAGAACCGGAATCATCTGTTTTAGCCTAATTTATTTACCACAAGGGACACGGAGAGCACGAAGCAGACCGTTTGGAAATAGCTTAAGCTTAATAAATTTAAGCGGCTGCTGTCTAGAGTCGATTTCAATCGACTTCAGCAATTAGCCTGATGATTCATCATCAGGCGA
>JBBIIG010000061.1:0-24132 GCA_037446635.1 bacterium | reverse complement strand
TGACGTCAGGCTAAAATGTCCATTGCCGAGATAAGTTGGAGCATAGGGTTTCAGATCATTGGTTTTGAGGATGAACGACGAATCTTGAGATTGGGAAGCGCTAAAACTGAGAAGCCAGATTGATAAAACAGCCGCTCTCGTTTTCACAACTCCTCACCATTCAAATTTTTTCGGGTAGAAACACAACCGCCGGAGGGGCTAACGGCCCTTTCCGGCGGTTCGGCTTCGTAATTGGAAATAGCGGGCGTGAGGGCGATTCATGAATCGCCCTCACGCGAATTTAGCTAAAACTGATAGCCCACCGAGAATGTGAAGCGGCGCGGCAAAATGGGACGCGCTAAGAACAGGTCGCTGGTTCTGCCGCCCACTTGGCGCAAGCGTGGGTTGCCTTCCTCTAAGCCCTTTGACTGGTAAACATTGAGCAAGTTAGCGGAGAGGGTGATTGGCTGTTTTGGAATTTTATATGAGGCGCCGAGATTGAGGTAGCTATATGCCTTCAGCTTGTCTCTCGCCGCTCCTTCTACTTGGGTTTCTAAGAAGCGCCGGCCCACATAGTGCCAATCTGCCAGTAGAGTAAAGCCCGATTTTGTGTACGTGGCGCTTAAATTCCCAATGACCGGGGGGACACCGGCAAGAATACTCCCGAGATCTGCGCCTGAACCCAGCTCTGCTTTCAAAAAGGTTCCATTTCCCATAAGGCTTAATTCAGGCACGGGGCGCGCCGAGACTTCCACTTCAGCGCCCCACGATCTGGTCTTATCTTGCTCAATGATGCTCCAAACCGTTCCGCCTGTAACCGGGTCAACTTCGGCGCCCTGGGTGGTAATGTCTCTCAGCTCGCCCCAGAACCCATTTACTGAGGCGCCAAACAGCGGCGAAGAATACTTCACTCCGCCCTCGAACGTTAAGGTGTGCCGAGGTTCAAACAGGGCGGCCTGTTCCACGGCGGGGAAGAGATATTCATCCAGGGCCGGCATTTTGTAGCCGCGAGCCGCTTGTCCGAACAGCGCCAGTTGATTGGACAACTGATAATTGATCCCGCCGGAAAGCGCCCATTCATCGAAGCTAAAATCAAATTGCCGGAAGGTTTGATTGCCCCAGACCTCGTTGTCATAAGCTGTGGCTGGGTTGCCATCGAGATCGAAGCGCGAGGTGTTTTCCGAGACCTGAACAAAATTATCATGCTCGAACCGGGCGCCAACATCTACCCGAAGTTTATCCATCGGCTTAAGTTCAAGCGACCCGAAAAACGAGAAGATCGTCGTATGGCCATTGCCGTTGGCATAATTGGAAAGAAAATTACGGAAGCCGTTTTTGGTGACCTCGAGGATGGTATTACCAGCCGGGTCCGTAACCACCATGTCCACAAACCGCGGATTGTCCCTGATGTCGGTTAAGATGTCAGTAAAGAACCAGGTGTTTTTCTGAGTATAATATCCAAAGTAGGATCCAAGCGTAATTGTGTGATTCTGAATTCCTTTGTTCACTTGAATCTGATTTTGGAAATGAGAGATTGGTTTCTCTACATGCCATTCCCCTCCCGGGGCAATCAGTCCGTTGGGGGTATTGAATGGCAACTTATTTCCGGCGGCATCAAAGTGGTTGGTGAAAAGCAATCTAAAGCTGGAGTTTGCCGGAACCGTGCCCGCGGCAATCAGTCCGTCAAGCTGGTCTTGCGCCCAGTCGTTGGCTTGAATAACATCAAAAGGAAGAATGGCGTTCCAGGATTGGTTGTTTTGCATGATCTGGGCGGTATTTTGCAGGTTCCAGTCGCCCGGGAAATCAAAACTAATGTCGCCGGTTAACCAGTAGGCATCGGTTCGAATGCCATCATCCAATGGCAGCGTCAGCTCGCCATTCTCCAAAGGAAGGGGAATTCGGAGATCGTTGCCTTCCAGCGTGTTCATGGCGCCAAAGTTAGAGAAACCGTCTACATACTCCGGATCGCTGGGGTTTCTAAAAGGCAGCGGCAGAATAAACTGGTTGCGATCGTCGATGCGTTTTGCCGAGACTCGGAAGTAGCCGTTATCCAATAGTCGCGTGATGTTGCCTTTAATTTGGCCTCCGCGGATGCCGGGGAAACCGGGGTCGCGCACACCGCGGTCAAAACGATAGAACCCGCCGACATTGAATCTCCAATTATTTCCCAGCGGACCGTTGAGGTTAAAATCGTATCGCGCTAAACCCGCCGTACCAACGGTCCCCTTGGTCACCCCGCCTAACACGGGGCCACCGGTTTTATTGATAAAATTAATAATCGCAGCCGGCGCATTCGAGCCGTACAAAGCGGAGTTGCCGCCCCGTACGACCTCCACGGTTTCAATATTTTCGTCGGGTCTAAACAGGTTATCGGCGTTCATAAAAAAGGTATGCATAGTTGGAAAAACCGGCAAGCCATCTTCCATAAAATTGACCAATTCCACCCCGTAAATTCCCCGCAGACTGATATTTTGGTTAACTTCTCCGCCGGAGCTTTCAACCCGCGTGAATCCGGGAACATAACGCAACACCTCGGTTGTGCTGCGCGGCGCCGCTTGCTCAACCTGGCGCGCCGATAAGCTGCTAATCGCCAAAGGAGTTTCGAGCTTCAGCCGCGGCGTCCGCGTGCCGGTGGTAACGATTTCGCCCAATAAAAGCGGATCTTCTGTGAGGGAGAAATCCTGGGTGACGGTTTCCCCCACGACGACGGTCACCTTAGCCGACTGGTCGCGGTAGCCAATGACTTTTGTCCGTAGGGTGTACGTCCCAGGTGGAGCGGCTATCTCGTACTCGCCATTTTGGTCGGCGGCATCCCCTAAGGTAGTGCCTTCAATAAGCACCTGGGCAAGATGAATACTTTCGCCTTGCTCGGTTGTAACTCTGCCTTTAATGGTGCCAGTGGTTTGCATGACCGGAATGGGCTCCGGCGGCTCCGCCGGCTGCAGCACCACCGTGCGCGCCCCGACTTTTTTGTACGTGATCGGCGCCTCTCCCAACACCAGCTCCAGCGCTTCCTGAAAACCGGCGGCAGCCGAGGCCAGGTAGGCCGCGGTTCTGCCATTCACCACGGCGTCGTCATAAACAATGTGCACATCGTACGCCTTTTCTAACATCGCTAACGCTTCCCCCAGGGAGACCACCGGTTTGAGGGGTTGGCTGAGCAGGTGGCGGTCAACCGACTTGGAGGCAAACTCCTGCCCTTGCGCCGCGACCGCAAACCACCCAACCAGACAGAAGGCCACGACAATACGTATGATACGCATAATTCCTCCTTCCGCTAAACGCGTGGTTAGTTAGAAATTAAATCATTTGCCAAAAGTGACGGTTCTTCCTTTGCGTTTCACCGAAACACGCAAAGCTTTCGCCAGCGCCTCGGTGACGATGAAGAGACTCTGGTTTTCAATGGAGCCGGAAAGCGTGCGCTCCAAAAGCCGCGGGTCGCTCACCCGCACTTCAACGCCATAGGTTTCTTCCAGCCGCTGGACGATCTCTCTGAACGGAACGCTTTCAAAAACCATTTCATCGCGCCACCAGGTTACGTAGGGATGGACGCTCACCATTTTGGGTTGCGGCAGCGGGCTGTCTTTTTGGAATTGCAGCAGGTGACCCGCCGGCAGCACAACCTCGCGATCGACTTCGCTGGGGGCCTCCACCGCCGACACGTGCACCTTGCCGGTTTCCACCACCACCCGCGTGCCGCGGCCGCGCTCATAAACCGCAAACTGCGTCCCCGTCACTTTCACTACGCCGTCGCTGGTGTGCACCCAAAATTCCGGATGGGGTTTTTCTGGCGGCACCACACTGAAATACGCTTCTCCTTGCAGTTCCACATTCCGAGTTTGATGGCTGCTCCATTCGCTGGGGTAGCGCAAGGTGGAGTTGGCGTTCAAGATGACCGTAATCCCCTCCGGCAAATGAATGGTGGCGCGCTGCCCGAATTCCGTGGTCATCGCCTGTAATGGTGGGGCCGTCGTTTCGCCCGTCTTGCGGAAAAAGTCGGCGCGGATCATCACGGCGAGCAACACCGCAAAAGCGAACGCGGCGGCGCCAAAACGCGCCCAGGCGTCGCGGCGAGAATGGCGCGGGTAGAGTCTGGTTACTTCAGCAACCGTCTCCCCGCTTCGGCGAGGGAAATTCAAGCTCGTGCGCAGTTTTTCCCATTCCTGATTCAAATTCGGCAAATCAGCCTGACGGTACTGGGAGGCTTGCCAAATTCTTTGCGCCTGGTGATACAACTCACGGTTTTGGGGGGACGAATTTAGCCAAGCGTCCCATTTTTCGCTTTCACTTTGAGAAGCTTTGTTTGAGAGCCAGAGTTGAAAAGACTCATCGGCCAGTAGAAAGTTGAGATCTTGCATTTGGACAAAAAATTACAATTTAAGTTTGAAATGAATAAGAATGGTTGAAAGCCCGTTACGGCTTCCATACTCTAAGAGAAGATTGCAGCGGAAATGTAATGGTCGAAAATAAAAAAAATGATTCTCTTTAGAAAGTTCCTCTCCCATTTTCGCTTTTCTCAAAAATGGCGGAGGCCAGGAGGGGGTTTTGGTTTGAACTATGAACTACCCCAGGCGCAGGCTATCGCGCAGGCGCTGAAACGCTTCGGAGACGTAATTGCGGGCGACTTGCGGCTTGACGTGCATGACGTCGGCGATCTCTTTGTAACTAAGGCCGTCGTAGGTTTTCAAATAGAGGGCTTCGCGCAGGCGGGCGGGAATTTCCGAGAACGCTTTTTTGAAGGCGGCTTTTTCGGCGTCCTCGGTTTCGGCGAAGATGATCAGGTCTTCCGCTGAAAACGCTTCTTCTACCTGATTGATGCTCAGCTCCTGCTGCAGAGAATGCTGCTTCTGCTGTCGGGCGAGCGCCCGCAATAACTGCCGCCGCAGCGAGACCAACAGATAGGCGCGCACCGACTCGGCGTTTGCCAGCATTCGCCGGCGATCCCAAATGTAGGCGAAAACCTCCTGAATGCCGTCTTTCACCAACTCTTCCTGGCGGGTCAGCTTCAGGCCGTAATCGAACAGCAGGGGATAGTGCGCGCGAAAAAGCTGCTCCAGCGCTTCGGCATCTCCTTTTATTAGACGCCGCCAGAGCTCGGCGGCGACGGATTCCATAACGGATTCAGAAGTTTTTAATCGGTCGCTTGCCACTGCTTTTCGCGTTTTTAATTTAAATTTAACGCCTTTGAAAACCACAGCCATTCCCGCTATTTGCTGGCGAGTCCGCTCCAGGATTTCAAAAATTTCGAGATGCGCTGCGCCATCTTTTTTAAATCGTTCAGCGCCAGAATCTGTTTTTTATTGAAGCGGGCTTTTCCGGTCTCAAGCTGCTTGATATCGGAGCGGATTTGTTTCAAATCGGCGAGCAACTCTTGAGATAGCTTCTCGAACTGAGCTTGTAAATGGGTTGCTTCTTCCTCCAGCTCGCTGGTGTGCTTTTTCAGCAGCGCATCCACCTGCTTGCGCAGCGCGATGTTTTCGAAGACGACGCCGACACACTGGTTGGGCATGGGGAAGGCTTTGACCGAGTAGGCGCTGCGCCCGATTTCATGGTCGCTGTATTCCACCATGCCGATGCGCGCCGCTTCTTTTTTAAGGATGACCTCTTGGAAAGCTTTCGGAAGTTCGGTGTTCGTCAGCGGCGGAAACGCCTCCGCGATGTATTTGCCCACGCGCGGCTGCAAATCGACGCCGGTGTACCTCGAGGCCGCCGGGTTGGCGTAGATCAGCTTAAGGGTGCGGGGATCGCCTAAGTTTTCGAGATGGTAAATCAACAATCCCATGTTGAAATCCCCTAACACCTCGTCAATAATACAAACCAAAACCTCGGGTCCGTTTAATTGAGGAAACAAATCCGTTTTCATATTCCTCCCAGCCAAAAGAATTTACGAAAATGATTTTAAGATATTTTAAATTGAAAAGCAACCAGCGGCAGCGGTTTTTCACTTAGGCGCAGTAAAAGTAACGAGAGAAAGGAGCAAAAAGTTTTTTACCTCCATCCGCAAATAGAAACACCGAAGCCCACCACAATCTCCCGAACAAGCCTTTTCAGTGTGCTTCGGTGTGTTTATTTCGACTTACAATTGCCGGGCAATATAGGCCGCTCCCAGCAGCGCGGCATGATCGTCTTTGATAATATAGACTGGCGTCTTCTCCACTAACGGCCGCAATCTTCCTTTCTCGAAGTAAGATTTCAAAAACGCGCCGTCGGTCAGTTTTTTAAAAATCTTGGGCGGGATGCCGCCGCCGAGATAAACGCCGCCGGTGGCCAACAACGTCAGCACCATGTTGCCGGCCTGCGCGCCCAAGATACTCACAAACATATCCAGAGCTTTGACGCATATTTCAAACTCTCCGGCCTGGCCGGCGGTGGAAATGACGGCGGCGCGGTGCCCCTGTTCCAGCCGCGCCCGCAATTCCGGCGGCTCCGGCGCGTAGCCGCTGTCTCTCAAAAACTCGTAAATGTTGATCAGGCCCGGGCCGCACAAAACCCGCTCGTAGCTCACCCGGCCAAATTTGTTTTGCAGATACTTCAAAAGCTTGATTTCTAAATCCGTATTGGGCGCAAAATCCACGTGCCCGCCCTCCGAGGCGTGGACGTGGTAGCGCGCGCCATCGAAATACAAAAAGGCCTGGCCGAGGCCAGTGCCCGGCGCCAACACCGCACGCGGCGCCTGCGGATCCATGTCTTTGCCCTCATATAAAATGGCTAACTCATCGGCGCAAAGGTGCGGCACAGCCGAGGTCAACGCCACCAGATCGTTGACCAGCCTGACTTTTTTCACCACGGTTTGCTCCGCAATGTTGCGCTCGCTCAAAAACCACGGCAGGTTGGTGGCGCTCGATTCGCCGTCGGTCACCGGGCCGGGCACGCCAAAACAAGCGGCTGACACGGTGATTTTCCTTCTGCTCAAAAAGTCATTGATGATGGATTCCAGCCCCTGGTACTCCGCGCTCGCAAAATCCTTTTTCTCCACACGTATCATATTTTCTTTTTTCGAGTCATACAGCGCCAACCGGGTTTTAGTGCCGCCCACGTCGCCGACTAAGATCATCGCGTCGCTCCTCAGTGTTCTGTTTTCAAAAATAGATGTACTAAGTTACAATAAGTTTGCTATTCAAACCGTTGTATCCATCCGGCTCGCGATGGGGATTTTCCGGGTCGTCGATCCAGCGTTGGTCATCTACGATGAATTTGTACGAATACTGACCCGCTGGCAGCATCGGAATTTCGGCAGTCCACAATCCGTTATCATCGTGCATGAACAGGAATTGCTGCGGCTGCCAATTGTTGAAGCTGCCGGCCACGGTCACGCGCCGGGCGTGATGATCGTGATAATAAAAAATAATTTTGTGATTTGCAAAGTCAAAAAATGGCGAGAGGGGCCGGCTTTTGAAAACGTGATCTTCGCGGAGGGCGTTGAGGAGAGCTTCAGCGGGGTTCACGACGCCGTGTCCCTGGCGTTCCACTGGAATGTGTTTTAAGGGTCTGGCAGTAGTAAATAAAATGCTGCGAACCGTGCGCGGCAGTAGATTGGGGCGCGCCTCGAGCATCTGCGCCGTCACCGAGCAGACGATGGGCGCGGCGAACGAGGTGCCGTCCACGTGGGTGTAATCCGGCGAAATGAATTTGCACTGGGCGATGCGGTTGATCACCTCCTCTCGAATCCGTGAAAGATTGTTTTCATGAATTAAAGAAGCATTGAGCTGAGTTTTGGAAATTTCCTTTTGAAGCGTTTGTTTGAGGGCCGAATCCCGCGCGCGCCAAATCTTGAAGAGCGCTTTGGCCTCGGCGTGCGCCGGCGTTTTCGGCAGAATCGGCGCGGCCACCCAAATGCCGGGAGCGATGAGCTCCGGCTTCAAAAAATTATCGACGGTGACGCCGAAGGTGGAATGATAAACTGTATCATCTTCGCCGGAGAGCGTGTTGCGATCGTCCAGGCCGCCTACCGCAATAACGTTGGGCGAATTGGCCGGCGGCACCACCGGCTCGTTGGGATCGTTACCAACTGCAGCCACCACGATGATGCCGGCGCGAATCGCCGCCTCGGCCGCTTGATCCACCGCGCTTTGTTGAAACGGGATCGGGTCGTCGTCGGTCACCGACAAATTGATGATACGAATGGTGTACTCGTCTTTGTGCTCAACTGCCCAGCGCAGCGCCTTCGCGATGTTCTCGCCGCTGATGCGCCCGTTCTCGTCCTGTACTTTGAGCAGCACCAGATTCGCCTCCGACGCGATGCCGCGATACAATCCGTCGGAGAGATAGCCGTTGCCGGCGCAGGCGACGGTGGTCATGGTGCCGTGCCAGCTTTCGTCGTGCGGCTCATCGAAGTAACCGGGCTTTTGATTGGGATTGGTGATGTCAACGATTTTGAGAACGCGATTGGCGGGCTTGGTCAAATCCGGGTGGCGGTAAAATCCGCTGTCGATGAAACAGATGGTGACGCCTTTGCCGGTGTAATTGGGATCGGCATTGAGGCGCAGCGGTGTGGGCAGGACCACGTAGCCATCGACGGTGGCGTGGCGGTGCGGCTGAAAATTCGGCAGGCTTTCGATGTAAAACTGATCCAGACAGCGCGAGCACGCGCCCTGCGCCGGCTGCCACCCGGGATGCTGCGCTTTGATGCGATGCACAATGCGCGCATCCGGACTGGCATCCAGTCCGAGGATCAGCCGCTCGACTTGTTCTCCGCAGAGAGGACAGGAAGCGTAATTCATCATTCACCGTTCACCATTCACCATTCACCATTCACCATTCACCATTTTACGGACTTGACTACAATTGTCAACTGTGAACGGTCAATGGTGAATGGTTAATTTTTGATTGGGCGCCGAACGAAAGCGTATCCATCGGACACACCGTCACACAAATCCCGCAGCCGATGCACGAACTGGTGGCGTTGTCCAACACCTCCTGCTTGAGGGCGTAGCTCATCACATCGATTCCCACCTGACAGTTGCGAGAGCATTCGTAGCAGCCAATGCACTTGTCGTTGGCGACGATTTTGAATTTGCTCCATTTCAGCTTAGCAAACAATTCTGATTGCAGATGCATCAACTTCGCCAGTGGGCACCAGTAGCGGCACCACACTTTTCCGCCTAAAAACGGATAGAGCGTCACTGGCAAAATTCCGACGAGCCAGACGTCCGCGTAAATGCGATAAATTTGAACCCCCAGATCTGCCGTACCGCGAATGGCGCCGTAAATGTCTTTTGCCAGAACCAAAACCGTCACCAGCGCCGCGAAAATCAGCACCGCCAATTGCATCCACTCCCATTTGATGGAGGTTTTGCCTTTGGGCGCCAGATGCCGCCAGCGGTCGCCGAAAGTTTCCGCCAGACCGCCGCAGCCGCAAATCCACGAGCAGTAGCGCTTGCCGTGGAAGAGAACGAAGATCGGGATGATCACAAACGTCAGTAGCACGCCCCAGACCACCCACACCTGGTGCGGATTATAAAAGAAAGTATAGAAGAATAGCGGCCACGCGTAGATGATCCCGTAGCTGCGCCACGCCTGCTCCGCGAACACCGGATCGTTGGCGAGCTTCTCGCCCACCCACTGGTATTTCACCGCCTGCTGAAAGAGAAATTCCGGAATGAGGAAAAAGAAGATCCACTGGAAGCTGAGCAGGCTGACGTAACGCCAGATTTGAAATTTGTCTTTGCGGTCGAGGCCCCAGCGTTTCAGCGCCTGCAAGCCAAACAGCGTCATCAGCGTGGTGTAAAGCACAGTGTACCAAAACGCCCACGGACGATTGAGAAACGAGAGAAACTTGTAGCCCCAATCTCGGTAGGGCCAGAACTCTTCGCCCTTGCCGACTTTCACGCCGTAAATCGTGTACCAGACAAAGAAGGAGAGCCCCAGCCAGGCGAAGCGGTCGCCTTTGCGGCCAAACTGTACGAGGCCAATCAAACTCGCAAGCCAAAGCAGCGCGCCGATCCAGTTGGGCAGGAATGATAAATTCACTCCAAGAAAATTGGGATGCCCACCGAGTCCGCCGCCGAAAATCGAAACGCCGATAAATCCCAACAGCGTCAGCGCCGCCGCGCGCAGGATGCTGCCCTCCCACTCGTTCTCCATTTTGAGTCCGAGGGATTTCAGAAACTCGCGCGGCACGTCCGCGCCGATGAGCACGAAGGCGTGGTGGTAGGGAATTTTGCGGATTTCATCCGCGCCGCCGCGGTTGATTTTGAGCGTCGCTTCCTTTTCGCCAAATTCGGTGACTTGCGAATTTAACAGCGGCTCGATTTTTTTCGCGGCAATCGCGGCGTTGAGTTTGCGTTCGTTGTCTTTGAAAATGCGGCTGAACTCGCTGCCGCGATACGAAAGATAAACTTTGTTCTGTTCACTCAACGTGATCGCCGCTTCGACCGCGCTGTTGCCGCCGCCCACGACGATGATGTTTTCGTTCTTATATTTTTTCGGCGAATACAACCGATGATAAACACGCTCGCGATCCTCGCCCGGCACATTGAGTTTGCGGGGATTGCCGCGCTGTCCGGTCGCCAGCACCACGCGCTTGCTGCGATATTCGCCCTTCGGCGTCTTCACAGAAAAAACGCCGTCTTGCTTTTCGCACGAGGTCACGCCCTCCATCGTCCGCACGTTCAGTTGATTCTGCTCGATGATCTGGTGCCAGCGTTTCGTCAAGTCTTCTTTGGTGGCGCCGTCGAGCCAGAGCTTGCCTTTCGGCGGCTGCGTGTCCGGTTCGGCGTACACCCATTTGCCTTCGGGGAAATTTTCGATAGTGTTGGCGATCTGCTCTTTTTCCAGCACGATATATTTCATGCTGCGTTCTTTGGCTTGCAGGGCGGCGTTGAGTCCCGCGGCCCCGGCGCCGATGATGACGACGTCGTACAAATCGTCGCCGCCGCCCATCGCGTTGGGTAAGGTCGCGATGTGCTCGATTACCTCGTACCCTTGCGCCATGGCGTATTTGATCACCGGCGCGCCGGCCAGATCGCCGATGATGAACAGTCCCGGGAGGTTGCTCTCGTTGTGCTTCTTCAAAAACGGCCGCTCGTTCTGACTGCTGCCGGAGTGCAACACTGCAACAATTTGGCTTCTGATTTTTTTACCAAAACTCATTGATTCGCTTTTCTCCAACTTGATTTTTGAAATTTGCACTTTGCACTTTTCATTGTTAGCGCTTCCGGATCCTACACCGTTTGCAACGGTGTATCTTTTCAGCCTCTGCCCAAAACACAGTTGCAAACCGTGTTGGATCTGACTGTCTCATTTTGACGGTTCATTTTGCAATCTATTAGACTCTTGCCACTTCCGATTGCATCGCCGGCTGCAATGTTCCGCGGCAGCCAGCGCAAACTTTCGCCGACGGATGATTGCCGTAACCGCAGTTCGGACACGCCACCGGCGCCGCGGTTACCGGCACTTTCACCAGCCCTTCCGGAATCTCGCCCTTCTTCGCCAGCGCGGGGCGAGTTAGAACATACAGATAGCCGAATACGCTGAACACAAATCCGGCGAAAAAATAGCGAATCGGCGGCAGCCCTTTGGAGACCGCCGCGTAGCCGCTGAGTCCGCTAAAAATCAACGCAACCAGAATGTACAAGCCGAACCAAAACCAGCCGGCGCTGATGCCGCCGAGAGAGACCCCCGCTTGCTCCGTCATCTCTTCCGAAAACAGCGCGCCGCGCGGCTGTTTCGCGGCAAAATATTTTTCCTGATTGGCCAGAAACGAATCCACCATCGCGCGGTTGAGAGGAACGCGCCGGCCGCGCACTAGCAGCGCCACGTCTTGCTCGGTGAGCAGCACGCCGCAAATGGAGCAGCGCTCGCCGGGTTTGGCGGATAAAACTTTGTAGGGAATTTTATCTGGCGATTCCTGCGCGACGGCAGCAGCGGAAATGGAAAACGTGGATAAAAACAAAGAAAGAACGACACGAGAACAGGGCATTGGAATGCGGCCTCCTCTCCCATTTTAATTTTGTAACCGTTATAACTCCCGCCTTGGGGATGCTATTCCACAAAAAATTTTGCGCCGCGTTTGAGAAGCTCCACTGATCTTTATTTCGACTTTTTAGTTGTCCGCGAGCCACGGGCGCGCTGCTTTCTGACTTCGTCTAAATATTTATAAAACTCTGGTGGGTAACTTCGCGTGGGGTTGAAGTCAGGCAACTGGTACAATAAAATACCGACCCAATACTTGGCTTTTTCGCCGTCGTCTTTTGCAATATAAATCAACGGCAGCAATTCGAGGATATAGAGCGAGGGCTGATTTTTACTTTGTTTGCAGCAATTGACATATTTGGTGATTAATTGAAGAGATCGGTCCGGCTCCCCGATTTTGTACTTTAAGTCCGCTTCGTAGAGCAGGGGCTCGCATTTCTTCGCGGTGGTGCGGGTTTGCTGGGCACAGCCCAAGAAGCTAAGCAAGGAAAATAGTGCGATTACTATGATGGCTTGGTGAGACATGATTCCAATAAAGCGCCGCCAGAGGAGTTGGCTGCTAATCCAGCCACAGCGCAGAGTGAAGGGTTTGGGTTTGCGGGTCATGGTTTGACACTTTGGGAAGTCTATCTACCTAAACGTTTTATCTTTACTTCGATTCTCTGGACAAAATGTGCTTGGCCATTTCTCGATCTCGAAACAGATCGATTAGGTCCCCAGAAATTTCTTCGTGCTCAGATATTCGAAAATAATATCCATTCTCAATTCTCTCTTGAACTACGAGAGCGCTTAGATTGCAACAGTAGAGCATGATATCCTTACTTTCTTCGTGATCGCAACCGGAACGAAGTAAGTCTCTGAATAGTTCGTCGAAAGTGAATCGGTCATTTATTTCGATATACTTCCCAAATGTCTTTTCGAGTTCGTTTTCCATTAGTCCAAAATATTGGAAGTTGAGGTTGAGTCGAGTTTTCTTGAGTTGCAGGTCGTAACTAAAGATGTTATTAATTTCAATTCCGAGCGGAGTGAGATAGATTTTATCGTATCGGGAATTCGTTCTGAGTCGTTCAACGAGCCCCAATTCGATGCACCAGTTACAGGCGAAGTTTAGAAATTCGTACATCGTTCTGCTTTTGTATGAAACCCCAAAAAGGCCATTAATTAAATCTAATTTTTCTTTGTCGAATTCCTTCACGTTCGGAATCCAATCACCATTAGTTACTTCAACAAATCTCAAGAACCAATAGATGTTGACCTTATGAGCCGTCCAATTTCCGTTCGTAATAACACGGAGGAGAGTTTTCTTCTGCTCGTTTGTCATATTCACTGAAGACAAATTTGAGGCTCTATAAATGGCGATATCAAAATTCTCAATATAGTCTTCGCCGTGTTCACTAATAAGGTAGCTCTCTTCATCTGACCTAATCATCTCCAGATCGAGAGCCAAACGCAAATAGCACTTAAAGTTGGTGGATGTATCTGAGGTGAAGTAGGTGGCAAGTTTTCGTCGGGTTAAAACTTTTTCCCCCGTGTCGAAAAAAGGTTTTAGAATCTTATTCAACCAGCGCAAATAACAGATGGTGTAATTCGCAGGTTTGGGTAAAGCGAGACCAAAACTCTTAGTTAAGTCATTTACGGCTTTCGCATAAAGGCTTCTGATATCTTTCAGAGAATAGGTTCGAACCCAAACATCGTTGGCTTCGCCAAATTCATTTACCTTTTGCTGTGCTTTGGGATTCGTCTCAGAGGCATAAAGGATGCAGTAGTTGGTGACCTCAGCAAATTTCACATTCTTGTAGTTCAAAACTTGGGTAAAACATTGCTCCAATTTGCTTTTGTTGTTTAATACAGTTTCTAACTCGACAATTAGTTCGTTTTTTCGATGGTCTTCCAAAACGAAATCAATTCTGCCAAAGTCTGTGCTAACTTCCTGCCCCTTTTTTGCAGCAAAGGGAAATTTCAGATATTCGCTTAAAACATTCGGATGCAGCAAAGTCCATCTTACAAGGGATTCATTCATAATGCTTCCTGCGTGGTTTTCATTTACTCCATCTCCCAATAATCGCCTTAATCAACCGCGAAAACTTTCCCTTCACCAGCTCCGCCACTTCGGTGACTTCATCAGAATTTTTACAGCGGTTTTAATTGCTGGACTCTACTTTCTAAAAGCTTCTGCAAGTCTGGTGTTATTCTTGTGTCGAAATTCAATTGCCATAAATCCAAAAAGGATTTTGAATGAATAAAATCTTGAACTGCCAGATACCCTTGATACACTACTCTCTCTATATCTTGGAGCTGAATTTCTTCCTGATATTTGATGAAGTCAATCTCGTCATACTTTTCCAATAAAATTAATAGCACATCGATTGTGTCTTTTTCTCTCCTTGACAAAAGCTTCAACAAGATAAGGACTTCAAGTTTAGGTAATGGTATATAGAAATTCCTGCCATCCTTGAGCCTGACTCTTTTTCGCACAAAAGAATTGAAATTTAGTTTTAGACTATTATAGTTGTTTAATTCAACAACATTTTCGCCTGTAAAGTCCAATATGATTTTATTCCCTCGGAATTCTTTTATCGCACGAAACCACGGATCAAAATTCCCAACTTTGTACGATTCTAATTCAAGAAGCTTGTGAAACTCGTCTAATTGTTTTGTAGCCACCACTACATCAATATCTTTTGTGATTCGCTCAGTTTTCTTTAGATAATACCTCACTGCAACTCCACCAATAAAAACCAGCTTTTATCTTTTGCCTTCTGGCTTTGAGTAGCAATCTGAATATCTCGGAAATGAGGAAGTCCGTTCGATCAAAAAAAGCCGACGATCCATTTTTTCTTTTTTTCATTATAAAAACGATCAAACCTTTCGATTTCGCGCCACAAGATGGTGTGGTTGCTATGCTCTCGCTTCATAATGATCGCTGGAAAATTTTGTTTAGCAAATTTTCTCGCTTTCGCAAGAGAACTAAAAAATCTGGTCTCTTTGGCGTCAACTCGATACTTCATTTCAATCCATCCTCCCAATAATCGCCTTAATCAACTGCGAAAACTTTCCCTTCACCAGCTCCGCCACTTCGGTGACTTCATCGTGAGACAGCTTTTTGTCCGACATCCCGGTCGCAAGATTGGTGATACAGGAAATCCCCAGTACCTTCATGCCGCGATACACCGCCGCGATCACTTCCGGCACGGTGGACATGGTGCCGGCATCCCCGCCCAAAAATCGCATCATGCGGATTTCCGCGGCGGATTCGTAGGTGGGGCCTTTCAGCGCCGCCAACACCCCCTTCTGCAATTTGATGCCGAGATCGAGCGCCGTCTCCTCCGCCAGTTTGATTAATTCTTTGCTGTACGGCTCCGACATGTCGGGAAAACGCGGCCCCAGTTCGTCGTCGTTCACGCCAATCAGCGGATTGTCAAACATCAGGTTGATGTGATCGACAATCAGCATCAAATCGCCGGGTTTGAAATGAAGATTGATGCCGCCGGCGGCGTTGGTGACGATGAGAGTTTTGACGCCAATCTCCGCCATCAAATGAACGGAGTACGCCACCTGCTGCAGGGGATAGCCCTCGTAGGAATGCACGCGTCCCTGCAGCGCCAGAATTTTCTTGCCCGAAACTTCTCCGAAAACAAGTTTTCCGGCGTGCCCTTCCACGGTGGAGCGGGGGTAGTGTGGGATGACGGCGGTTTCAATGACGGTTTGGTTTTGCAGCTCATCCGCAAACGGCCCGAGACCGGATCCTAAAATGATGCCGATTTTCGGAGCGGCCTGAGTTTTTGCGCCAACGAACGCCAGCGATTCTTGCAGTTGTTTTTTTAGCATGGCTCTGAATTTAGAAAATAAAATGGAAAAGTCAATTTATGTAACACAACATTCATGTTGTGTTACGAAGAACCCGATCTAAGACCGTGTTGGATCCTGGGTTACTATTTTCCTGCGGCGGCCTCGCAACGCGCGGCTAATGGGAAGAACTAAACCCGCAGCCACGAAACCAGATAGCAGCAAAATCCAGTTTTCGTTGGGCGCGATTTCAAAAATCGCTGCTGCGGCGCGCAGCACGTTGGTAGCGCCCAGCAGAATCGCTACCGCCACCACCGCGGTCATAATAAAATTTGAGAAGCGCCCGTTCAAGTTGGTTTCGCCGGTCACGGCGCGGTCGTTCACAACCAGCATCAGAAAAATGGCCGCAAACGGCAGCACCACGCCATTCAGCGCCTGCGCCAAAATGATGGCTGGGATCGGGCGAACCTCGCTGAGACCGAAGCCAATGCCCGTGAGCAAAACGCTCAGCCAGACTGCGCGATAGCGCCAAGCTCTTGCGCTCCACAAATTCTCCCCTCCTTTCTCAAAAAGATTGCTGGCGGTGATGGCCGCAGCCAGCGGCGCGGTGATGGCCGAGGAAAATCCCGCGGCAAATAATCCGATAGCAAAAAACAGACGCGCCCAGTTCCCCAATCTTTGTGACAACGCCAGCGACAACGTATCGAAACCGAAGGCGCCGTGAATCGCGGCGCCCACCACCACGACGCCCATGGAAATCACGCCGCCCAAAATCACGGAGACCGCCAATCCAAATCGCATCTGCGAAAGCGATTGCCCCGCGGCGATGCCGGAGCCGAGAAACAGGTTGTACGGCACCACCGTCGTGCCCACGAGTCCCAGCACCAGCAACCCGGAACCGAGCGGCAACGACGGCAGCAACGAGCCGCGCAGCAACGGCCACAGCGGCGGCTTCAACATCAGCGCCGTGATCAGAAAGGCCACGCCCATCAACGCCACTGTGATGCTGAGAACGTAAGCAACCGTTCGTGGGGCGCCGATAAAGAGGATGAAACCCGCCAGCGCGCCGATCATCAACGTTAAAATTTTGGGAGACCAGCCGAGGGCCAGCGCCGCGCCGTTCACCGCGCCGAGGATGTTGCCGGTCTCGTAGGCGGCGCAGCCAAAAATGATCGCGCCCACCACCAGCGCGAGCACGAGCACCCCGCGTTTGGTTCCAAAGTACTGCTGGCGAATGGCCTGTCCCAGGCTGAGTCCCGAAACAATAGCGATGCGGGCGCTGGCTTCCTGCAGCACCAGCGTGGCGATGGTGGAAAACGTCAGCGTCCACAGCAGGACGTAGCCGTAACTCGCGCCCGCCGAAGCGCAGGTGGTGATGGTACCCGGGCCGATGAAGGCGGCGGCGAGGATGGACCAGAAGAGGATGGAGAAAAGACGATTCATTTTTGATCGATGATGATTGAAAAAATTCACAATTAATAATTCATCATTTACAATTGACAATTTTGGCTGGCGAACCAAGCGATCCGCAAGATAATTGTGAATGGTGAATGGTCAATTATGAACTGCCAATTGCCTACTGCCAACTGGTTTTCCAAATCCTCCTCCGCCAGGCGTTTCCAAAATCAGGCGGTCGCCGGGATAAACCGTGCATCCATCGATGCCTTTGAGCTCGACGACTTCTCCGCCCGCGCGAATGATGCGCTGGCGGCCGGGTTGTCCGGGTTCGCCGCCTTCTAATCCAAACGGTCCTTCACTGCGATGTTGGCTCAAAATCGACAACTTCATTTTTTTGAGAAACGTCAGCTCGCGGATGACGCCGTCGCCGCCGCGGAATTTGCCGTCGCCGCCGGAGCCGCGGCGGATGGCAAATCTTTCCAATCGCACCGGGTAACGGTGCTCGAGAATTTCCGGATCGGTGATGCGGGTGTTGGTCATGTGACTGTGAACGGCGCTGGCGCCATCGAACGTTGGCCCGGCGCCGCAGCCGCCGCACACGGTTTCGTAATAACCAAAATGCTCGGTTCCAAACAACGTGTTGTTCATCGTGCCCTGACTGCACGCTGAGAGCTTCAGCGCCTTCAGCAGGGTGTCCACTAACCGCTGGCTGGTTTCCACGTTGCCGCCCACCACCGCCGGCGCTTTGGCGGAATCATCCGGAAAATTGGGATTCAATATACCTTTTGGAATACGCACCGTGATTGGCTGCATCAAGCCTTCATTAAGAGGCAGCGGCTCGTTGATGAGCAGCCGCAGCACGTAAATCACCACGCTGCGGACGATGGCCGGCGTGGCGTTCAAATTGCCGGGGTGAACGTCTGCCGAGCCGGTGAAATCCACCACGGCTTCGTTACCGCGGATTTCGATTTGGACGGACAGCGGGGAACCGTCGTCCAAAAATTCGGTGGCGGAGTAAACGCCGTCGGGAAGCGCCGAGAGCGCGGCGCGGATTTTCTGCTCCGCGAGCCTTTTGAGTTCCCCCATAAAATGCGGGATGGTTGCCGCGCCGTAGGTTTCGGCAAGTTTGGTCAGAGCGGTCGCGCCGCGATGATTGGCCGCCACCGCTGCGCGCAGATCGGCGAGATTGTCTTCGAGGGCGCGGGTGGGAAAAGGCGCGTTGGTCAGCAGCTTCTGCAACTTCTCCCAATTCGCTTTTCCTTTTTTGAAAAGATGAAACGGCGCGATGACCACGCCTTCCTCGGCCAGCGTTTTCGCAAACGGCGGCATGGAGCCGGGGCGACTGCCGCCAATCTCGGCGTGGTGGGCGCGGTTGGCAACGTATCCCAAAAGCTTTTTGTTTTTGAAATAGACCGGCGTCACCACTGTGACGTCCGGCAAATGCGAGCCGCCGAACGCCGGGTGATTGGTGACGATTACATCGCCCGGTTCCATTTTCAGAACTTCACGAACGCTGCGAACACACACCCCCATGGCGCCGAGATGCACCGGCAAATGGGGCGCGTTCACCACCAGCTCGCCCTCGGCGTCCAGCAGCGCGCAGGAAAAATCCAGCCGCTCTTTGACGTTGGTGGAGATGGCGGTGCGTTGCAGCATCTCGCCCATTTCCTGCACGATGGCGCGAAAGCGGTTGGTAAAAAGCTCGAGTTGGATGACGTCCGGTTTAGATTGCTTCATTTCAGCTTCTCTGCACAGGCAAAAACCAGTTCAACCGCAAAGTTCGCTAACCTCAATAATTCACAAATTTTGAAGTCTAACCTGTCTGCACAGGCAGGCAAGTTCTATGATAGTGAAATCTAAGTTGTTGCAAAGAGGAGTAATGGGGCTTTGCCTGCCCGCCAGGAGCCTTCCGCGAAGCGGATCCACCGAGGCGGACAGGCAGGCGGGCCTGCTCAGGCAGGGATTAATGGATTAATGAAACAGCAATTGCATTAATCCAGTGATCCATTCCGAGAAAGCGGACCGGCTTTGCCGACAATCCATCAATCCATCATATTTAATCACCTTGTTTTTTATTAGCGGCCTCTTGCGCGAGCTTTGCGTTCTTTGCGGTTATAAAATACGCTGTCCCTCCCAAAGTTGCAAGCGCACCTTGCAATTAAAAAGTATCTTTTTAAATTAGGCCACAACAAAACTTTTAAGGAGGGAATTTATGAAACAACAGAACTACGCCAATCATCTGCGCTGGGTGCCGATGTACCATTTCGTGTCATCGCTTTTGATTTACGCTTCATTCATTGGCTCGCTGGTGAATCTTTACAAATCCGTCGGCAGCGGCGCCGGCGTGTACAGCGCTTCTCTTATCGCGGTGCTGGCTTTCTCGCTGGCCGTTGTGCACTATTACACACGGGCGTTTGCCCTGCGAGCGCAGGACCGCGCCATCCGCGCCGAAGAGAATCTGCGCCATTTTGTGATGACCGGTAAGCTGCTGGATCCCAAGCTCACCATTCGCCAGATCATCGGGCTGCGCTTCGCCTCCGACGAGGAATTTTTAGAATTGGAGAAACGCGCCGCAGCCGAAAACCTCAGCGAGGGCGATATCAAACGCGCTATCAAAAATTGGCGAGGGGATTACTACCGGGTTTGATCAATTATCAAAAATACCAAATGGTGATTTGTATCCTTTTCCTCCCTTGTGCATCAAATTCTGTGAACGGCAAAGTGGAAATAAATTACCCTTGCCCGTCGTTTTGAGAAATGCACAACATAAAGGAGCGATTCGTTATGGAAAAAGTTTTGCAATTTACCGATGACAATTTTAAAGCTGAAGTTCTGAATTCGAGTACGCCGGTGCTGGTGGATTTCTGGGCCGAATGGTGCGGACCGTGTCACATGATCGCGCCCACCGTCAAAGAATTAGCCAATGAATTCGATGGCAAAATCAAAGTGGGCAAATTGAACGTGGATGACAATCAAAACGTCGCCATGCAGTTTGGCATTCGCAGCATCCCGACTTTAATCATTTTCAAAAATGGCCAGGAAGCCGCGCGGCTCATCGGCGTGCGCCCAAAACATGAGCTTGCTGAAACGCTCAATTATTTTTTGAGTGAAAGCGTGGCCGCAAGTTGATTTTTTGCCGCGCTGAGCAACCTAAAACATGAGCCTGCCCCAATCATTATCAAGGCAGGCTTTTTTGTTTCATTGACATCTTTTTCGATTATTTGTACATTACGCGCATCCTAAAAATGATGGAGGAAGAATCTGGAAATCGAGCGCCTCATCGATCAACTCAATCGCGCATTTTGGAAAAACGCCTGGCACGGCCCGGCGCTGATGGAAATCCTCGCGGATGTTTCTGCGGAAAGGGCAGCCGCCCGCCCAATTCCGAACACTCCCCGCGTTGTCAGCGGGACAGTCTAACTAACTTAAGGAACCAATATGAACACCACGAACCTGTTCGTTGAACTTATTGTCATCGGCCTCGGCGCGGCGATCTGGATTGCATTGCTTGCACTTAGTTTGTTGGGCACCGGGTGGACGCCCACGTTGGAAAAATTGTTTTCGCTCAATTACTTGCTTCCAACCATTGCGGTAATTTATGTCTTGGGGATTGTCCTCGATCGCGTGGCCGACGCCGGCTTCGAAAAATTGTGGAGCAGCAAACTCCGCAATCGCTGGTTTCAAAATATCAACGACTACTACCGCTCGCGCCGACTGGTTTATAGCGGCTCGGAACGCCTCGGAGATTTGCTCGAATACAGTCGCAGCCGCATGCGCATTTCGCGCGGCTGGGCGCTCAACTCAGCGTTGATTTTCATCGCCTTCAATTTATTTATGACCCTGCAGCCGCCGGCCGTGGAAAACAAATCTCTGCTGTGGATTGTGGGCGCGGTTGCACTTGCCTTACTAACTTATGGCTCTCACTTTGCCTGGCGAAACCTGAGCATCGCAGAATTCCGCAAAGTCAAGCAGCACGCGGACTACGTCAGCGGACAGCGGACATCTTCGCATCGACGCCGCGGCGGCAGGGGTGGCCATGGCGGCGGCGAACAGAACAGGGAGCAAAGCCGCGAACAGAAACGCTGACCACGAAGTCCCAAAAATCAAATTTTCAATGTGCAATTTTTAGAAAACGGCTACTCTCAGAATGATGTTTCAGGAGATGAAATGAAAAATTTGATTCCCGCTGCTGCTTTGCTCTGTTGTTTGAACCTGTCAATACAAACGAAGGCCGGCGACTGGCCGCAGTGGCGCGGTCCACAAAATAATGGCGTTAGCGCAGAGACTGGTCTGCCGGCAAAATGGAGTCCCAACGAAAACATCAAGTGGCGGCTGGAATTGCCCGGCCCCGCGCCCTCGACGCCGGTGGTTTGGGGCGATCGCATCTTCCTCACCTCTGCGGACGGCGATGAACTCGTCCTCATTTGCGTCAGCGCGGCGGGCCAACTTCTGTGGCAGAAAGGGGTCGCCACTGGCAATGAGGACATTCGCCAGGGCGAAAGCAACGCCGCGGCTTCCTCGCCGGTCACCGACGGCAAAAACGTGTGGGCGTTCTTTGGCACCGGCGACCTCGCCTGTTACGATTTCAACGGCAACGAAATCTGGAAATTCGACGTGCAGGATCGCTATAAAAAATTCAACCTCTATTGGGGCATGGCCACGTCGCCGCTCCTCGACGGTGATCGGCTTTATTTGCTCTTACTGCACACTAACACGCAATCGGTGGTGGCGCTCAACAAAACTACCGGCGCGGAAATCTGGCACCACCACCGCAAAACCGACGCCTATTCCGAAAGCCTGCACTCCTACGCCTCGCCCATCATGTATCGTTACCATGGACAGGAATTTCTCGTCATCCACGGCGCCGATTACATCACCGGCCACCACCTCAAAGACGGCAGCGAAATCTGGCGCAGCGGCGGCTTGCAAAACTCGGTGATGTACAATCCACTCTACCGCTTCGTGGCGACACCGGCCGTCACCGCCGGACTGATCGTCGTGCCGTCGGCCAAAGGCGGGCCGGTGCTCGGCATCAACCCGGAGGGCGCGCGCGGCGACATCACCAAAAACAAAACTCATCTGCGCTGGCAAGTTGACAACCTCACACCCGACGTGCCCTCGCCGCTGGTTCACGATGGCCTGGTTTATCTCTGCCGCGAAAACGGCCAGCTCATCTGTCTCGACGCCAACACCGGCCAGCAGTTCTATCGCGAGCGCGGCTACAGCCACCGCCATCGCGCCTCGCCACTTTATGCCGATGGCAAAGTTTACGTTATTGCGATGGACGGCACGGTGACGGTGATCAAAGCCGGCCGCCAGTTCGAGATTCTTTCTCAAAATGCCATGAAAGAACAGACTGCCGCTTCGTTAGCCGTTGCCAACGGCACGATTTACATGCGCACCTATAAAGCGCTGTACGCGATTGCAAATTGAGCCGGAGGGTCAAACTTCAGTTTGACCCTCAACCTGACCGTCCAAAAGCACGGGGGCCAAAGATGAAAGCACGATTCCTTTTCACTGCTGCACGTGCTGCTCAAAGGAGATGAATTGCAAGCCGCCATCAAAGAAGTTCGATGTGTGGGGATTTCCCAAAACAATTTTGGTGAACGAGAACGGAATCATCGTTGCGGTTGACAACGAATTGCGCCATGAAAATCTGAATAAAACATTGGCGCAATTTTTAGAACATCAAGTTAGAGATTGACCCTCCGCCGTCTGCTCAAACACTGTTTTAGCGTTATCCCACCTCACAAAGTAGTTGCTTTGCAGCCCCCGTTTCATTATAATTTAATCGACTTTTCACCAGATCGAATCTCAATCCGAACGATTGAGTTACATAAAATCCTAAGGAGTCGCCACGATGAAAAAGCAACGAATCGATAGTTTCAACAGCCAGTCGCCGCTCAAGATTGGCAAACAGTCGTATGAAATTTTCAAACTCAGCGCACTTGAAAAAGCCGGTTTTAACATTTCTCGTCTGCCATTCTCCATGAAAATTCTCATCGAAAATTTGCTGCGAAACGAAGACAACGCCTTTGTGAAAAAAGACGACATTGCGGCCGCGGCGAAATGGAACGGCAAACCCTCGGACAAAGAAATCGCCTTCATGCCGGCGCGCGTGCTGATGCAGGATTTCACCGGCGTGCCCGCGGTGGTGGATTTGGCTTCGATGCGCAATGCCATTAAAGCATTGGGCGGCGATGCGAAGAAAATCAATCCGCTAATTCCGGTGGACCTTGTCATCGATCACTCCATTCAAGTCGATATGTTCGGCAACGACACCGCTATTCGTTTCAACACCGACAAAGAGTACGAACGCAATCGCGAGCGCTACGTGTTTCTGCGCTGGGGGCAAAAGGCCTTTCGGAATTTCCGCGTGGTGCCGCCGGAGACCGGCATCTGCCACCAAGTGAATTTAGAATATCTCGGACAAGTCGTTTTTCGGGCGCAGGAAAATAGTAAAACCTTCGCTTACCCCGATACCCTCGTCGGCACCGATTCCCACACCACGATGATCAACGGGCTCGGAGTCGTCGGTTGGGGCGTCGGCGGCATCGAGGCCGAAGCAGCGATGTTGGGCCAACCTATTTCGATGCTCATTCCGGAAGTCGTTGGATTCAAATTCACCGGCAAATTGGCGGAAGGCGCAACTGCCACCGACCTCGTGCTGACGGTCACGCAAATGCTGCGCAAAAAAGGCGTGGTGGGAAAATTCGTTGAGTACTACGGCGCTGGCCTCAGCAGCCTCACTTTGGCCGATCGCGCCACCATCGGCAATATGTCGCCGGAATACGGCGCGACCATCGGTTTCTTTCCGGTGGATAACGAGACTTTGAATTACCTCCGCTACACCGGCCGCAGCGAAGAGCTGGTTCAATTAGTCGAAGCTTATTGCAAAGAGCAGGGACTCTTCCGCACCGACGATACACCGGACCCGATTTTCAGCGACACCCTCGCACTCGATCTTTCCACTGTCGAGACCAGTCTCGCCGGGCCGAAGCGGCCGCAAGCTCGCGTGGGGCTCAGGGAATCCAAGCGCGTGTTCCTGGATGCGTT
>JBBIIG010000060.1:0-24708 GCA_037446635.1 bacterium | reverse complement strand
AAACAAAACAGGAAATACCTTGACCACTCGCTACCAAAATAAGTCCACACACAACAACGAGTATGGCGGTTACGAGAACTGTTCCACCGCCAAACTGACTTTGTTGTCCAGTCTGAGTCATTCCAACAAAAAATATAACAACCCCCATGATAACAAAAACCCATCTAATAAAACTGAAAAAATTGCCAAACGACAAAAGTGTTTCAGAACATTGGGTTTCGGTCTTTTTCATTTTTCCTCCTCCAAAATTTTTGATTATGTGTAATTGGTCAATCCATAATCACACTTTTTAACTTAGGGTTTTGAAACTCTGCCGTAAGTGCTCCGTGAGGTGCTCTTGCAATTCGGACAATAGCGCGCTCCGTTGCTGCCATGGCATTTGTGGCAATATTTTTCGCCGCAGTCGCGGCATTCGTACACATCGAAATAAGCGGCGGACCAACCGATGTCATTTTTGTCCGCGCCACAATTGGGGCAAGCATAGATATAATTGGACATGATAAGACCTCTCAATAATAATAAGAATAGCGGAATAATCCGGATGGTTCACAGGTGATCAGCTTGTATCGTTAAGGCAAGTGCTCCCTAATAACTTCATGGCCATCTGTTAAGCCCCTTTTCCGACATATCCAACTCTTCGCCAACGACCGTACGTCCCACATTTCGGACACTCCGATTGTTTAGCCAGCAACCACCGCCATACCTATCCCAGCATCCTTGAAAACCGCAGTTATTGCACTCATAAATATTACGTGACCCTTCATAACCGCAGCTTGGACAAGCGTCATACTCATGATCGGGCATAATCTACCTTCTCTGTGATTAGCTCTTTTTATATGTAGAGCACATTATTTGAGATGATAAAAAGTTTTAACCGCCCAGACGAGAGGTTTGACAACGATCTTCATCGTCAGTTTGCGCAGTACCGTCGATTCTGCAATATACTTTGCAACTAGCGGCGAAAACGAATAGTAGCAGTGAATAAATATTTTTCCCCAAAGTGAAAGTAGTAACTTCTGGTCTCTAAATTGTTTAAGAAAAACGACCTCCCCCGCGTTTTCATTGCCCATTGCAGCTGTGGCGATAAAACAGCCACCCTTACTACCCTTATCGGGTTTCTGTATTTCTTCTTTTAGCTCATTGGCCAGACCTAAAACAACACGGATATCGGTAGAAAGTGTTTCCTTTAACTCGCGAGTTTTTGCAAGTTCCTGTTCTACTAAATAAAGCTGATGAGAACGCTCAAGATCGTTTAGTGCTTGTTTACAAATAGAGATTTTCTCTTCTCTTTGCCCATCATTCAGTTCAAGCGTCTGAAGTGCACGCGCACGTCCTAAACATTCATAACTTCGTCCGCTTTGCTCTCGTTCAACAAAGGCAAGTCCACAGTTCAATAATTCCTTCAAATCACTTTTTGAATATTCTTCTCCTCGCCTTCCCAAAACTGTCATATAAACGGAACGCCAAGGATTGAAAGCTTTATTCAAGGCCAATAGCGAAATGAATTTCGCGCAGTAAAACGATGGGTGATCGGTTTTTTCAATGCCCAGATTCGCAATGTCATAAGCTCTAACAGCATCTTCCGCATGTGCAGCGCTTTCCCAAGCATCTAATAATTGATTGACAACTTCCGACATATCTTGCATGACCTCCTCCGAGAATATTTTCTTGTTGACATAAAGCAAATCCTTTTTTTCGAAGTCTATTCACTTTTTGTAATCTGGTTCACAACATCCGTAGGTAGCCCAAGTACTTCCGACATAACAGTTTTAAAAAAGGTTTCTGTCTCATTCTTAAGCAATTTAAATGCATGTTCCAAACCTTGAAGCATCTCTAGGGCCGTCCTAAGAAAAATCGTAATTTTGATGCATAAAGTTGGCCCCATCGGCTGTATCCGCAAGGCCCCATCGCATCAACTTAAGATCGAAGTTACGTGCCAGTGCAAATTTTGCAATCTTTAGGACGAATTCTTTGTCATTTACCACCTGATCGTTCATGGGCATTCCGGGAGTCTGAATTTCAAGGACAAGAAGGTCTGGTTTAAGAGGCGATAAGAATTGTACTATAAATTGTCCTTGCTCACCCGTATCATTATCCTTGTGCTTGATCAATACAATATCCGAATCTAATGTTTCCACTTGCCATCCGCTTAACGCGGCCATTTTTAAGATTATCTCTGCAGGCTGCATAAAGTTTTCTCCATTCCGGGATAATTGTTTAGGGGAAATAACTATTGGATTTTCTGAACGGCATGTTGAAACCAACGTGATAAGCTTCAAGCAGCGAATGTCGGCTCAGTAAACGACTCGAATGGAGTGAGAGAAATCGTATCAGACAATGATCACAAAATAAAATTTCGAGAGAAAATGTCAAGAAGATTTTTGGGCCAAGTACGGGAAAGCCGTGGAACGAAGAGCATAGAGCGAAGAGGCGAGACAATAAAATAACGGCGGTTATTTTAAAAATTGACTCGGTCATTTCCCAAAGTTACGGCGGTCATTTTTAAAATTACGGCGGTAACTTCCATGATTATCGAGTAAAATGTCGCGGGAAATCCATTGAATCATGAAGGACCCTAACGATCTCTATGCCTTTTCTTCCTTTGCGGTAGAAAATCACGTGTCTGCCACAGTGGTAACTGAAGGGTGAGCCGGCGATTTCGTATCTCCGCTTACCGGCTTTAGGATTTTCTGCAAGCGCCATAAACGTCTCTTCCAATTGCGTCAGGTATTTGCTCGCCTGATTCTTACCCCATTGCAGATTGGTGTATTCCCATATCTCCTCAAGATCGAGCTCTGCTCTGACGGTGAGTTTATAATTGGCCATTGCATTAGGCTTGTTTGCTTGCCTCCTTGCTCTCAATAATATCCTGAACAGACCTCTTGCTAAATTGTCCTTTCTCTGCTTGATCCATGCCAATGGCGACCGCTTCATTGAGCTTGCTCAGTTTGAGTTGATCCCGCTCTACCGCTCTCAAAATAGCTTCCCTGATAAACTCCGAAGCATTTGGATAGCGACCCGAGGCCACTTTGTCCTGAATGATTTGTTCCATCTCTGGTGAAAGTTCTATTTCCATACTTGCCTCTCTTAGTAAACTGCTATTGATAAATCTGCAATGAAGATAAGGAACTGAGAAAATGAGTCAAGATAAATCTGGCACACGTGCAAATGGTATGCATCTGAGATTGGGCTTGCGACATACGATGAGAAAAAGCGCCTCGGTAGTCATATCAAACCGCCAACTTCTTCGCCCTCTGATTGACAATTTTAGCCAAAGTGCAGAGGGCTTCGTTCACGGAATCGGAGTCGGGGAAAACTTTTGCCACGTCAGGTGACAGCACCACCACGTTGCTGCCCCCCGGCAAGGCGGCGCTTGACATATTTGCCGCGAACGCCTTTGCTGAAATCATATTCATCCAGCATATCGGGATCGCATCGTGACTTTTAATGTTCTTCATTACGCGTACTCAAACACATCCATCACAACTGATTTGGCCGGTTCCAACTCGCCGTGCACGATTCGGCGAATTCTCTCTGTCGTCTCACGGCTAAAAGTTTTGTCGCCACAGCGCACACAAACTTTGGCCGGAATACTCTCCACCAAAATATGCTTCCCGTTGAGTTTGAATACTTCATCTACCAATTCCTCACGGGCCTCATTTGAACCGCAAATATTACAGTGAAACATGATCATCTCCGCACAGAGTAATTGATCCACTCTTCTTCATTAGGTTGATAAATCGTGATCAATAACTCCTCATCCCAGGCGGCTTCAACATCGCCTTCTTCTTCGTCAAGAGAGTATATTAGAAAGTGAGCTAGGTCGGCTTTCTCTGTCTTGGTCAACTCCCCAAGTTGAGATTTCAGTCTCTCAGTGTTTCGCTCATGAGATATATCCTCTTAAAGTTTATCTGGAGTTTAAAATACTCAACGGCCTTCGACAAATCAAGAACTTTTTTTCTGGCGCTTCGCACAGCTACTCCATCGATCAGCCCGATTTCAACTTCCGCCAGTTCCGGTCGAATTTTGTCGTGCGCTGGGAGTACCAGCCCGGCTCCACCCTCTTCCTCGTGTGGACGCAGGAACGCACGAACGACGCGTTTACCGACGGCAACTTTAGATTTGGAAACGATCTGGGAGATTTGTTCGACACCACCGGCACGAATGTGTTTTTGGTGAAGGTAAGCCGCTGGTTTTCGTTGTGAGTTTTTTTGAGGTAGCCGCAGGCTTTAGCCGGCCGCGTTGTAGAGCAAACCACAACCAGACCAGAAGAAAGCGTTTCTCAATTGTCATATTCTCGGAGAACCAAAATACTAATCGAAAAAACTGCAAAGTCAAGATGAATTTTTCTCCTTGACTTACCCGCGAATCCTCATTACAATACACCAAAAATTTTCGATGCTATGCACTTCCAGCAACTCGACACCCCCGCTTTATTGATCGATTTAGATCGTCTCGAAGCCAACATCGCGCGCATGGCGGCGCTGGCCAAATCACACGGCGTGAATCTGCGACCGCACACCAAAACTCACAAGTGCCCGGAGATCGCCAAAATGCAAATCGCCGCCGGGGCGAGCGGCATCACCTGTGCCAAATTGGGCGAGGCCGAAGCGATGGCCGCCGCGGGAATCGACGACATTCTCATCGCCAACGAGATCATCGGCGAGCCCAAATTCAAACGGCTAATTGAGCTGGCGAAAAAAGCAAACGTGTGCGTCGCGGTGGACAGCGTTTTTGGCGCGCAGAGTTTAAACGCCGCGCTGGCGCAGGCCCGCCTAAGCGGGCAAGCCGGCCAAACCCTCGAAGTTGTCATCGAAATCAATTGCGGACAAAATCGCGCCGGCGTTTTGCCTGGCGAAGAGGCGCTGCAATTAGCGAAAGCGATCGCGCAACTCAAACAACTGAACCTGCGCGGACTGATGACCCACGGCGGCCACGCGTACAACCAAACCACCCGCGAGGGTATCGAGAAAATTGGCCGCGAAGAAAGCCGCGTGATGGTGGAGACCGCGGAGCTGCTGCGAGGAAATGACATCCCGGTGGAGACGGTCAGCGTCGGCTCCACGCCGGCGGCGCAATTCTGTGCAGCGGCGCCGGGCGCCACCGAAATTCGTCCGGGCACGTACGTGTTTTATGATTTGACTCAAGTCGATCTTTTCGCCTGTCGATTGGAAGATTGCGCGCTCACGGTTTTGGCGACGGTGGTGAGTCGTCCCGCTAAAAATCGCGTGGTGATCGATGCCGGCAAAAAAGCGCTGACCTCCGACCCCCGCGGTCGTTCCGGAAAAAATGGCGGCTACGGCTGGATTCTCGAAAAGCAGGTGGCCATCACCCGGCTTTCCGAGGAACACGGCGTCATCGAATCGGACGCAGCGTTTGAAATCGGTGAGAAAGTTCGCATCATTCCCAATCACGCCTGTGTCGTGGTGAATATGTTCGATGAAATGTACGGCATTCGCGACGACCGCGTGGCGCGGCTTTTTAAAATTGCTGGCCGTGGAAAAATGACGTAGTAAAGCATAGCGCAGAGCAGAGTTGCCTTTCGCGCTTTGCTCTTTGCGCTATGCAATTTTCATATCCCGATATCATAAAGTATGAGACTAATGAGACTATTTAAAGACAAAAATCGCATCATCTATCTCTCCATCGCGGCTTCGATTATCACCCTGGCGATGAAATTCACCGCGTATTATCTCACCGGTTCCGTTGGTTTATTGAGCGACGCCGCGGAGTCGTTGGTGAATCTCGCCGCGGCAATCGTGGCGGCGTCGTTCCTATGGTATGCCTCGCGCCCGCCGGACAGCACTCACACCTACGGCCACGATAAAGCCGAATATTTTTCCAGCGGCGTGGAGGGAACGTTGATTATCGTCGCCGCAGTTGGCATAGGGTATTCCGCAACCGTGCGGCTCATCAATCCGCGGCCGCTCGAAAATCTCGATGTGGGTTTGGTTATCGCCCTCGCGGCCTCCGGCGTCAATTTCATCGTGGCGCGGTTGCTACTGATTGCGGCGCGCGAGCACGATTCCATCACCCTCGAAGCCGATGCCAAACATCTCATGACCGATGTGTGGACGTCGGTCGGCGTGGTGGCGGGACTGGCGGTGGTGGCGGCAACCGGACTCGCCATCCTCGATCCGCTCATCGCGTATGCGCTGGCGGTTAACATCATTTTTTCTGGCGCAGGATTGCTGCGACGCTCCTTCCGCGGTTTGATGGATCACGCTCTGCCGGTCGCGGAAGTGCAGACCATCGAACAAATTCTGAAAAAGCACTCGGCAAAAGTTAAATCGCATCACAACCTGCGGACGCGCAAAGCCGGGCCCAATCGTTTCATCGATTTTCATATTTTAGTGGCGGGCAACACTACCGTGCAGGCGGCACACGATCTTTGCGAAGTGATCGAAACGGAAATCGAAAGCGAGCTCTCTAACACGCAGGTTCATATTCACGTGGAGCCGGTGGAGGACAAGACATCCTGGGATGATGCGCAGGGGCTGGAAAAGTAGGGACTATGCGCTATTCGAAATTCGGTGCCCCTTGTTCATTCATTATTCGTGGTGAACCGATGTTATTTTTTGAATATCGAATATCAGACAGAAAATATCGAATACTGAAGAAAAGCAAAGCCCTAATTAAAAACTTGGAACAGCGCTGAAAACGCGAAGCTCCGCTTCACCGCACGCAAAACTGAAATTTGCACGCCGGTTTAATTTCTTGATTTTAGCACCCAAATGCTTTACATTCAGCACGTCAATTTGAGACCGATGAAAGAAAGGAACGAATGATACCGGAATTATTCAAAATCGGCCCCATCACCATTAACAGCTTTGGGGTGATGGCGATGCTGGCGTTTTTAGTGCCGACGCTGCTGCTGCGCAAAGAAGTGGAACGCATCGGCCAGCACCCGGATTTGGCCAACTCCCTCGCTATCGCCGCGATGATTGGCGGATTTTTAGGCGCGCGCATTTATTATATCGCCGAACGCTGGGACAGCTTTCTCAAAAATCCCACCGATTATATTTTCACCGGCGCGGGGCTGGTGTGGTACGGCGGCCTGCTCGGCGGATTCGCTGCCGCGACCTGGTACGTGCATCGCAAAAAAATTTCCGTGCCGCTGATTTGCGACATCATGGCGCCGCTGCTGGCGCTAGGCCAAACCTTCGGCCGCATGGGCTGCCTGCTCTCCGGCGATGGCGACTACGGCCCGCCCACCGATGTCCCTTGGGCGATGACGTACCCCAAAGGCATCATCTCAACCCTCGCCACAGAAAATCCGCGGCTGGTGGAATTGTATCACGAGCGCTTCCCCGGACAAACGGTGCCCGCCGATATTCCAGTGCATCCCACGCCGATTTACGATATGATCATCCTGCTATCCATCTTCGCGTTTCTTTGGAATATCCGCAAAAAGGATTTGCCGCAGGGCTTCAAATTCAGCTCGTACCTCGTATTAATCGGCGGCGGCCGGATTTTCACCGAATTCTATCGTACCACGCCAAAAGTCCTTTGGGGATTAACCGTGGCGCAACTCATCAGTATTGGGTTGATTGTGATTGGCGGTGGACTGATGATTTATTTGACTCGAAAAAACCGGATGCAAAAAGGCAAGCCCGCTGCTCAATCGAAAAAGGAGAAAATAGAGGCGTAGGTTGAGCATAAAGATCAAACACCGTTTGAAACGGTGTTTGATCGAGAATGCGAAGAAAGGCCGCAACGCAATCGAAGAAGGAAAAAATAGAAGTGTAGAGAGGCTGGCGTTGTTTCAATAACTTTTGTGGGATGACAAATAACCTCACCCTTCCGCGAAGCGGATCCGCTTTGGCGGAAACCCTCTCCTCACGAGGAGAGGGGATTGTCCCTTCCCCTGAAAGGGGAAGGTCAGGATGGGGTCTCGTCTTGACTGTTCACCAGAGCCAAAGCGAATAAATATTTTTTGAAAATGGAGAGCACCAAAGAAAAAATCACCTTATCCATCACCGGCATGCACTGCGCCGGTTGCGTGCAGAACGTTGAGAGAAGTTTAAAGAACACGCCCGGCGTGATCAGCGCTGCGGTAAATCTCGCCACGGAAAAAGCGCTTGTGGAATTCGATCCGGCGAGGGTTCAAAAATCAGACCTCATCAAAGCGGTGCAAAACGCCGGTTACGATGTCAAAGCCGAAACTCAAAAGGTCACGTTGAAAATTGGCGGCATGCACTGCGCTTCCTGCGTTGGCAATGTTGAGCGTTTTCTCGCGGACACACCCGGCGTGCTGGACGTGAAAGTGAATCTCGCCACAGAAAAAGCCTTCGTGGAATTCGATCCTACGTTGGCGAAATTGGATGATTTGAAACGCGCCGTTCAACATAGCGGCTACCAATTTTTAGGCGTGACGGAAGACGAACGTGCGGCCTCTGAAACCGATCGCGACCTCCAAAAGGTTCACGCCGCCAAACTCCGAATGGCCGCAGCGTGGGCATTCACTATTCCGCTCATGTTGTGGATGCTCATCGGCATGGCGCAAGGGCATCACTGGCCGACCCCCTTCATTCACAATTTAGTGATGGTTGCGCTGGCGCTGCCAGTGCTTCTGTGGCCCGGGTCGGAGACATTTCGTTCCGCGTGGAACGCCGTCACCCACAAACACGCCAACATGGACGTGCTCATCGCGCTCGGCACCACCGCCTCGATTCTCACCGGCTTTCTCGCTTTCGTCATGCCGGTGTTGAGCTTTGCGGGCATTGCTGCCATGATCATGGCCTTCCATTTGACCGGACGTTACATCGAAACCAAAGCCCGCGGCCGCGCTTCCGAAGCCATCAAAAAGTTGCTGCAGTTGGGAGCGAAAACCGCGCGGGTGATCCGCGATGGCAAAGAAGTCGATGTGCCCATCGAGTCGGTAAAAGCTGGCGACGTGATGGTCATTCGCCCCGGCGAAAAAATTCCCACCGATGGCAAAGTCATCGAAGGCGACAGCTTGGTGGACGAGTCGCTCGCCACCGGCGAGTCGATGCCAGTGCGAAAGCAACCCGGCGCGGAAGTGATCGGCGCGACAATCAATCAACACGGGCTGATGAAAGTCGCAGCGACGCGCGTGGGCAAAGACACGTTTCTGTCGCAGATGATTCGTATGGTGGAAGAGGTGCAGAGCAGCAAAGTTCCGATTCAAGAATTTGCCGATCGGGTGACCGCGATTTTCGTCCCGACTATCGTCGCCCTCGCCACGGTGACGTTTCTCGCGTGGCTGCTTTTTCCGGAAGCTTTGCGCGCCGTGCCGGCGTGGGCGCAGACATTCTTGCCATGGGTTCAACCCAACGTCGATGCATTCACGCTGGCGATTTTCGCGTTCGTGGCAGTGCTGGTGATCGCCTGTCCGTGCGCGCTTGGATTGGCCACGCCCACCGCGCTGATGGTCGGCAGCGGCATGGGCGCGGAGCACGGCATTTTGATCCGCGACGGCGCGGCCATTCAAAATTTGAAAGACGTGAAAGTGATCGTCTTCGATAAAACCGGCACACTCACCAAAGGCCGTCCCGAAGTGACCGACGTTGTTCCGCTGAATGGATTCCCGGCGAATGAAGTGCTGCAATTCGCCGCCAGCCTCGAAGCGGCGTCCGAACATCCGTTGGGCAAAGCCATCGTGGACAGCGCCAAAGCTTGGAACATCAAAATTTCAGAGGTCAGTGATTTTCGCGCGGTGCCGGGAAAAGGCGTCGCGGGGAAAGTGAATGGCAAGCCGGTGTTGGTGGGAACGATGGCGCTGATGACTGAATTTGAAGTCAGCACCCAAACTTCACAAGATCGAATTGGGCAATTGGAATCGGAAGCCAAAACCGCAATGATAGCGGCCATCGACGGCGAGATTGCCGGCGTCATTGCCGTGGCCGATCAGTTGAAAGACGAAGCCGCGGCCGCGATCAAAGAGATCGAAAAAATGGGTTACGAAACCGCAATGATCACCGGCGACAATCGCCACACCGCTGAGGCCATTGCGAAGAAAGTTGGCATCAAACACGTGCTCGCTGAGGTGCTGCCGCATCAGAAGGTGGCGGAGATCAAACGGCTGCAAAAGGAAGTCGGTGGCGTGGCGATGGTGGGCGACGGCATCAACGATGCGCCGGCGCTAACGCAAGCCGACGTCGGCATCGCGATTGGCACCGGCACGGACATCGCCATCGAGTCGGCGGACATCACTTTGGTGCGCGGAAATCTCGACAGCGTCGTGGAGGCGATCAAGTTGTCGCGCGCCACGTTTCGCAAAATCAAGCAAAATTTGTTTTGGGCATTTTTCTACAACGTGGTGGCGATTCCACTGGCAGTGCTCGGATTGCTTCATCCGGTTATCGCGGAAATCGCGATGGCCTCGAGTTCAGTGACGGTCGTGACGAATGCGAACTTGTTGAAGCGGGTCCGACTAAAGTCCAAGCCATGAGCGAACAGCTTGTTCGAGCGCAGCAATATTTTCAGGGGAGAGAGTACCAAGTTTGCGCATCAACTTGGCGCGTGGGATCGTCAATAGGTTCTGAGCGTCAAATACGCCCGGTTTCCCAAAAGGAGTCTTGACATTAACCTCAGATAGAGAAGGTAACTCAAAATCAAGTGTGCGCCCGACGATCTCACGCGCGACGAAAGTAATTGTACGTTTTGAGTATATCAAAAATTCTAAATGATGCAATGTAAATTCTAAGGAATGGTTATGATGACAGCGATTATTTTTCTTTTGCTCACAGCGGCGGTTTCTTATTTCGTGGCGGCGCCAATTTTGCAGTCGCGGCGGCAGCTTTTGAAACTCGACTCCAATCACAAAGCCAATGATTTGCTTGAACGCAAGGAGGCGATTTACGCCGCCATCAAAGACATCGAGTTCGATTATCAAATGGGTAAACTTTCGGAAGAAGATTTTCAGGCCCTGCGGCAGCAGTACAAAGACGAGGCCGTTGGTTTGTTGAAAAAGATCGATCAAATTCAGCATAAGGCGGACAAATCGAAAAATGCGTCCGCCGGCAAAAAATCAGAACAAGCGTCTCCCAAATTTTGCTGGAGCTGCGGCGCGGCGGTGACCCGCGGCGACAAATTCTGCGCCAACTGCGGCAGCGCACTGGAATCGTAACCAATGATCCAATCGATGGCGCTAAACGGAATCGCAATCGCCGTCTCCGATCTCTCCAAAACTTTTGGCAATCAATTCGCGCTGCGCAACGTGAGTTTCCAGTTGCCCGCCGGCGAGTTTCTCACCATCTTTGGCCCCAACGGCGCCGGCAAAACCACTCTCATTCGCATTCTTTCCACGCTCTCGAAACCATCGTCCGGGAAAGCTAAAATTGGAAATCATTCTCTGCCAACCGAGTCGGAAGCCATTCGCCGGCAGATTGGCGTCATCGCGCACCAGACATTTTTGTACGAGGATTTGACCGCCGATGAGAATCTGCGCTTCTACGGCAAGCTGTACGGCGTTCGCGATCTCGATGCGCGAATCGAGTCGATCATATCGGAAGTGGGACTTGGTTTGCGCCGCCGAGACCGCGTGCGCACGTTTTCGCGCGGCATGCAGCAGCGGCTTTCCATTGCCCGCGCGATGATTCACGATCCGCAATTTCTATTTTTGGATGAACCCTACACCGGCCTCGATCAGCACGCCTCCGAAATGCTCTCCGGCTGGTTGAAGCGCGTTCGCAGCAGCAACCGCACGACGCTGATGGTCACCCACGATCTCGAACGCGGATTGGAGATGGCCGATCGCGTGGCGATTTTGAATCACGGCAAAATTGTTTTCGATGAACGCCAGTCCGCCATCGATCCCAAATCATTCCGGCAGATGTATTATGAACTGGTTGGCGGGGGACAGCCGTCGTGATCGCGAAAATCGCCGCCATTTTGTGGAAAGACATTCTCTCAGAATATCGCACGAAGGAGATGCTGTCGTCGATGATCGTGTTCAGCTTGCTGGTGTCGGTGATTTTCAACTTCGCGTTTCCCCCCGGCAGCGAGGCGCTGCGCGAAGCGATTCCCGGCATTCTGTGGATGACGATCATCTTTGCCAGCCTGCTCGGTTTGAATCGCTCGTTCGTTTATGAAGTCGATAAAGGCTGCTTGCAGGGATTGATGCTGGCGCCGATTCCCCGCAGCGCGGTTTACATCGCCAAGTCGCTGGTGAATTTTCTATTCATCATTTTAGTGGAGATGATCGTGCTGCCCATTTTCGCGATTTTTTTTGATTTGAATTTAATCGACTCGCTGGGGCAATTGTTGCTGGTGATTTTTCTGAGCACCGCCGGCATCGCGATCATCGGCACGCTATTTTCGGCGATTTCGGTGAATACCAAATCACGGGAGATCATGCTGCCGATCATGTATTTCCCGGTGTTCATTCCGGTGATTTTCGGCGCGGTGCAATCCACCACCGCCATTTTCCAGGAAGAGAGTTGGAAGGTAATTTGGGGTTGGCTGAGGATCATCATCGCGTTCGATGTGATTTTTTTGATCGTGGCGTTGCTGACGTTTGAATATGTGATTGAGGAATAAACTTGTTTTTCTGTCATTGCGAGGGCGGTAGCGGCTGTCATTTGTTAGTAAGGAGCGAGTTGTTATTTCAGGAGTAAATACTCGCTATCAAAAAGATTCCTCCTGAATGACAGGGCAATTGGAAAGGAGAATAATTGAGATGCAAACAAGTCCATCCACCAATCGTTGGCTGACGATTTTGGGCACGCTGCTTTTCGCGGCCATGTTGGTCAACTTGTATCTGATTTTCATCTTCGCCCCCGAGGAACGCTCGATGGGAAATGTGCAGCGGATTTTTTATTTTCACGTGCCGTCGGCGTGGGTGTCGTTTCTGGCGTTCTTCGTGGTTTTCGTTTGCAGCATCTACTATCTCTGGAAAAAAGACCGCAAGTACGATATCGTCGCCAGCTCGGCGGCGGAGATCGGAGTCGTCTTCGCCACGCTGGTTTTGATCACCGGGCCTATTTGGGCGCGGCCGGTGTGGAATACGTGGTGGGAGTGGAGTCCGCGCCTCACTCTTTTTTTGGTGCTGTGGTTCATTTACCTCGCTTATTTGATGCTGCGCAATTTTGTGGAAGGCGAGGAGCGCAGCGCGCGCTTCGCCGCGGTGTTCGGCATCGTCGGTTTTGTGGATGTGCCGATCGTCTATCTTTCGATCCGGCTGTGGCGCGACATTCACCCGAGCCCTGTGATCGCCGGCGGCGAGGGTTCTGGACTTCATCCCGATATGCAGATTGCTTTCTTTTTCAGCTTGTTCACATTCACACTACTTTTCTTTTATCTTCTGATTCAACGCGTGCGGCTGCAGAAAATGACGATCGCGGTTTCGGAGATGAAACGTCAAATGGCTTATTGAAAATCTAACGGAGGGAAAGTTCGCGATGAAGCTACGTTTAGCTCTTTTGATTTCTGTGATGAGTGTCGCTGCGGGCAGCGCGGTGAATGCACAAGTGCCACGGCTGGTTCATTATCAGGGGATACTGAAAAACGAAGATGGCACGCCATTCAGCGGCACGGCCGATTTGGTGTTCAGCATTTATCAGCGGCCGCTCACAGATACGCCGCTGTGGTCGGAAACGCATCGCAACGTGGCCATCAACGACGGCAAGTATGAAGTTTTGCTCGGCGGTGAAGTTCCGTTGAACCTGTCTTTCTACGAATACTTTTTGGAAGTGAAGTCGGAGGACGGTGCCTTAAAAACGCCGCGGGTTGCCATTGCGGGATCGGGATTCAACTACCGCATCAATTTTCTGTTTGCGGCTTACACGATTGTTTGGCTGGCGTTATTTGGCTACATGGTTAGCATTTCGCGGCGGCAAAAGCGGGTCATCGCGGAACTGCAGGCTATCACAGCCGCAAAATCGTAATTCCACCATAAACAAAAAGGCACAGTCTCAATGAAACTGTGCCTTCTCTGATCCTTCAGAAAATAAAACGGATGGTGTCGCGATACAACCGCTTTATTTTGCGTCCCTGCGAAACTGAACGGGACCGCTTCTAAAAACAACCGAATAGTAATACATTTTTTGGGGAATGTCAAGCGATAAGTTGTTAAATTATGACAATAAATTGCGAATCATCGGCGTTTTTATGATGGACACTCGTTCGGATTTGTCTCGGCGCCGGCATTGGAAGCGGCGGTCAGCGGCAGGGCGACGTCCGTCTGCGGCACACCGCCGCGGAGGCGTTGGTAGAGAAGGACAAATAATCGGATAGTTAAGAGAAAAACCGCAGGAAAAAGTATCACTCCCACAATAAACCAGATCGAGTTCACATAATCTTTTCCGAAATATCCCAATAGAAAATATCTTGGAATGCGTCCGACCAGCCCGGCGAGGGCGTAGCCGGTACGAGAATATCGGCTGGTGATGGCGTAAATTCGCAGCGGCTCCGAAGGAATGGGCAGAAACGAAGCGAACGCCAGTATAAAGAATTTGTAGCGATCAAAAAGCGGCGCGGCGGTTCGATAGAGCCAGGTAGTTTTAAAGCTCGCCACCTTTTGAAATCGAAACAGCAGGGTGAAAAAGACATATTCGAGCAGATACGCCACGACGGTGCCGGCGCCAGCGACCAAACTTACCGGCAGCGGAGCGTTGCTTTTGACGGCACCCAAAACCAGCAAATTAGCCGGCAGCGGGAAAAATGCCGTGGAGAAACTTATCAAAGCGAACAAACCCGCGAGGCCAAACAACTGCGTGGTAGATTCAGAGACTAATTTCTGGTTGACGAAATACCAGTAGATCCCAAAAAGAATGAAAGCCGATAAAATTTTGAAGAGAGAACGCGGGTTGACTTTGATTTTTTTCACAAGCCGAATATACGAATCGTGATCGCGCTTCGCAAGTTTCATAATAAAAACGGCCATTGAATAAAACTCAATGGCCGTTTCTTTTAAAGTGTGTTCAGCGGATTACTCCATCACCGGCACGGCAGACGCTACATTGGCACCCACGCCAACGCCGTGGGCTTTGCCGTTTCCGCCCGCATGCCCGTTGTTGCCATTCATTTTACCGTTGCCGTTGCCATTTTGCGGTTCTTCTTGAATGACTTTCAAGGTATGCGTGAGCGTGGGCAAATCTACGTTGTGGCCGCCGGCATAAATCTTGTGCCGGCCGCGGGTCTTGAACCACTCGGCGGTGGTGGAGGTCATGTGCATGTTTTCGATGATTTGCCGCCAGCCCACGCCAGTGTTGTAGGCGCAGAAGGAGATTTCACCTTCCTGGGTGCCGTAGGGAATGACGCACATTTCGGTGCGGCGGAAATCGTACACCCACAAATCCTGGAACCACATGCCTCCCACCCACAGCGGGAACCATTCGTTTTTCTTGCGTTCACGTGGGTCAGCAATATAATCGCCAGTGACGGCGCCGCCCGAGTGCATGTCGAATTGACGAACCATTTCCCGGAGATTAAAACCAGCCGGCGCTTTTTCCGGGATGTAGTTGCGTGCGAACGACATCGCCACCTGCGCGGCCGTCAGGCCTGTGCCGCGCGCCGAGTCCGTAATGGTCGTGATATCTTTAAAGAACTGTTCCATGTTGAAGAACTCGGAAATAGGCGCCCAGGCGCCGGTGCGTTTATTTGTCATTAAAATCGTGGCGATGCCGCAGTTGGGGTGGCAGGAGCAGTTCAATCCGCCCCACTCGGTGTTGGGCCCGTTCAGCATATCCACCACCGTGGTGAAGAGGCTAAGCGAGGAAAGCGGGAACCAGTCTCGCAGCGGTTCGGAAAAACCCATGGTTTTTTTCACATCGTGCGCCAGGTGCGATAGGGTATAGCGCTGGCGTTTGCGGCGTTCATCGCTGATGTCTTCGTCGCGGCCAGTGAACGAAACCGGCTGGAAGCTGATGGCGCTAACCTTATCGGCGTTCTCCATCACGAATTTGATGATCGGCCCCACCTGATCGTTGTTGATGCCGTTGACGAGCGTCACCACCAGCGTGATGCTGACGCCCGCCTTCGCCAGATTTTCGATGGCCTGCAGCTTGACATCGAACAGGTTGCCGATATGGCGGTGCGAATTGGCTAAGTTGCCCACGCCGTCGAATTGCAGATAGGCGGTGTTGAAACCAGCATCGTAGGCCTCGAAGGCAAAATCGGGATCTTGCGCGAAGCGGATGCCGTTGGTCGCCGCCATGTTCGCGTAATAACCAATTTCTTTGGCGTAGCGCATGATGGGCAGAAAGGTTGGCGCCACGGTGGGTTCGCCGCCGGAAAACAGCAGCGCCAATTGCCGTTTGGGCTTGAAAGAAATGGAACGATCGAGAATCTCTTTGAGATCGTCCAGCGTCGGCTCATGAACATACCCCACCTGGTTGGCGTCCATGAAGCAGGGGTTGCACATCATGTTGCAGCGGTTGGTGAGGTCGATGGTCATCACCGAGCCGCGGCCGTATTTGATGGAAGAGCTGCCGTGACGATGCACCAATTCGTCGCCCACGGTTTTGAAGTCGCGACCCGGAAACAGGCTTTCGATGCGTTTGGTGAATTCGGCGTCAATGGAGATGGTATCCTCGAAGTAACCGTGCGCCTCGCAGGTTTTTTTCATCAGAATCTTGCCGTCTTCTTCCACAATCATGGCCTTAATCTCGCCCGGATGGTTGGACACCAAATCCTGCAGGTTGCGTTCACCGCGAATGATGGCGTCGCGGACTTCCTTGACGCATTTGGGACAAAGGGAGTCGGTCTCGCGAGGAAACCCCAGGATGGGTTTGGAGCGCTCGTAACTTTTAAGTAAAGGCCGCGGCGCCCATTTAGGTTGAAACGGCTTGCCTTCAGGCAGACGCGTATTTACCGCCTGGAAAGATTTCCACGCGATATCCGCGGCTTTTACGAAGGCTTTCTCGACACGACGACTGATAGCCATTTTGTAGCCTCCTTCCTAATTTAAAATTAGATTAACTGCACGTCGAATTTGAGCCAAGTGAAATCGCCGATGTCAATCAGATTTGTTGTGAGGTTAAACGAAAGTATGTCGTTGGCGAGTTGATATCATGGATGGAACGACATCTCCATTCACCCCAAAATATCTACGACAGGATACAATATAAAACGCAAACTGGATTCTTTTCCATCCAGAAAAATTTTAGACCAACATTAACGAAAAAAATAAAAATAGTCAAGAACGATTTCATGCAAATTTTCTTACCTAAGGGCGGACGCCAGATTCCTGCCCAAAAAGAGCGCACGCAAAGACGCAGAGGCTCAAATACTGCTGCTACCGATCAGCTTCGCGGCCTCTGTGGTGCTTTATTCAGACTACAAAATAAAAAAAGTCCACAACGTTGTGGACTTTTTCCGGACGGCGGGTGCGTCGTCAGGGAATCGAACCCCGAACCTTGGGCTTAAGAGGCCCCTGCTCTGCCAGTTGAGCTAACGACGCCTGTGTGAGGGTAGAAGGAATCGAACCTTCGACCAACGGCTTAAAAGGCCGCTGCTCTACCGGCTGAGCTATACCCTCAAAAAAAGCGGTCGTAATATAACAAAATAATCAGATCGTGTCAACAGAAATATCCGGGTAGCCGCCGGCCGGCAAAACCTGTTTAGCTTTTGCTCCGTGCGGTTGTTGAGATGCGCCGAAGCGGACTTCTATTCCAAGGGCAATCAATACAATTTTTCAGACTTGGGAATAGCCACTTGATTTATTCTTGAATCTAAGAATTCACAACCGCTTTCTACCGATCTCCAATCTTTTTTCTCGTTTGATTATTAACAGGTTAACTTAAATCAATTTGTAATCACGTTACATGGTATAGATTTTGTTTTAACAGCGAAAAATGATTAAACCACGACGGCCTTATGAAACAAGCTTTATCGGAAACCTCAAAACAGTTCGTATTGGAACGCAAGGATTTCCCCGATCTGTTAATGGCTCTGAAAAAACGGGACTATCAAACTTTGGGACCGACCATTCACGAGGGCGCGATCGTTTATGATGAGCTAAAGTCGGTGGAAGACCTCCCGATCGGAATGACCGATGAACAGGAGGGCGGCACATACCGTTTACAAAACCGCGACGATGCCGCGCTGTTTGGCTACGTGGTCGGGCCGCATTCCTGGAAAAAGTTTTTGCATCCGCCGAAATTGCTATTATGGCGCGCCCGGCGCAACCACTCGGGATTTCAAATGGAGGCGGAAAATACCGCTCCGCCCAGGATGGCTTTCATTGGCGTGCGCGCCTGCGAGCTGCAGGCCATCGCGGTTCAGGATAAGGTTTTCATAAACAATCAATTTGTGGATGCTGCTTATCAATCTCGTCGCCAGAATGTTTTTCTGGTGGCGGTTAACTGCGGTCAGGCCGGCGCCACCTGCTTCTGCGCTTCGATGAATGCCGGCCCAAAAGCTACCTCTGGATTTGATCTCGCGCTGACGGAAATTTTGGAAAACCATCGCCACTATTTTGTGGTGGAGGTGGGCAGTGAATTGGGTGCCAAGATTTTGGGCGAGGCGCCGCATCGCGAAGCCAGTGTGGAAGAGATCACGGCGGCGGAAGCCATCGTCGCCCGAACCGCAAAAAATATGGGGCGGCATCTTGACACCAGCGACATCAAGGAGCTGCTGTATGACAATTATGAGCACCCCCGCTGGGATGACGTGGCCGCGCGCTGCCTGACCTGCACCAACTGCACAATGGTCTGCCCCACCTGTTTTTGCACCACGGTAGAAGATGTCACCGATTTGCGGGGTGAAGTGGCGGAACGCTGGCGCAAATGGGATTCCTGTTTCACCATGGATTTTTCTTACATTCACGGCGGCAGCGTGCGCACCACCCCAAAGGCGCGCTACCGCCAGTGGCTGACCCACAAGCTGGCCACCTGGCAGGATCAGTTCGGCACCTCCGGCTGCGTGGGCTGCGGACGGTGCATCACCTGGTGTCCGGTGGGGATCGATATCACCAAAGAGGTAGAGGCATTCCGGAATGAGCATTCTTTGGAAGCGAGGACACGAGATGAAATATAGGTATAGGGTATAGGGGTATGAGCTATACCCCTATACCTCATATACCCTATGCCCCCTATCCCAACCGAAGGAGAGCGACATGGAAACCCTGGAACCGATCTTGAAAGAGCACCCGTTTTTGAAAGGGCTGGAACCCGCGCATATCAAGCTGATCACCGGCTGCGCTTCGAATGTTAAGTTTGAGCCGGGGGAGTTTCTTTTGCGAGAGGGACGCGAGGCCCATAAGTTTTACATCATTCGCCACGGCAAGGTGGCGCTGGAGATTTATTCTCCCAATCGCGGGCCGATCACCATTGACACGATTGACGAAGGCGAAATTCTGGGCTGGTCGTGGCTGATTCCACCGTACCACTGGCATTTTGATGCCCGCGCCCTGACCCTCACGCGCGCCATCGCCCTGGACGGAAAATGTCTGCGCCAGAAATGCGAGGAAGATCACGACCTGGGCTTCGAACTCCTGAAACGTTTTGCTCACATCATGGAACAGCGGCTGCAGGCGACCCGCTTGCAGCTTCTGGATTTGTATAATAACCACGCGTGAGGCACTCGAGCATGATGGATCAAAATTCCAACCCGATGCTGCCGCAGGCTTTTGTTGTCGATAAAGTCCGCAAAGAATCGTACGATACCTTCACCCTCGAACTGCTGCCGCAAAACGGGAGTCAGATTGCGTACGCTCCGGGTCAGTTTAATATGCTCTATGTTTACGGCGTAGGCGAGATTCCCATCTCCATCAGCGGCGATCCGCATCGAATGCAGGTTCTGGAACACACTACCCGCATGGTGGGCGCGGTGACCAAAGCCATGGGGAAGCTCAAAGCGGGGGAGTCGCTGGGCGTGCGCGGGCCCTTCGGCACCAACTGGCCGGTCGACGAGGCCGTCGGTAACGATGTGGTCATCGTGGCGGGCGGCATTGGTTTAGCGCCGCTGCGCCCGGCGATGTTTGATATTTTAACCCGGCGAGAAAAATTTGGCAACGTGGTTCTGCTTTACGGCGCGCGCACTCCGGACGATATTTTATTTCAGAGAGACCTTAAAAAGTGGCGATCCCAATTTGATCTCAATGTGCACGTCACCGTGGATCGCGCCGCCGGCGACTGGCTGGGAAACGTCGGCGTCGTCACCAATTTGATTCCCAAGGCGCCGTTTGACCCGCATAACACCGTGGCGCTCATCTGCGGCCCGGAGGTGATGATGCGCTTTGCGGTGCTGGCGCTGCAAAAGCAGGGCGTGCCATTTGAAAAGATTTACATCTCCATGGAGAGAAACATGAAATGCGGCGTCGGCTTCTGCGGGCACTGCCAGTTCGGCCCGAATTTCATTTGCAAAGACGGCCCGGTGTTTCGGTACGACCGCGTTCGAGAGTGGCTGGAAATCAGAGAGGTTTAACATGAACGAAACCCTGTCAGGGTTCGGAACCCTGACAGGGTTGCCAATGAACCCAGAAAAAATAACATGACTCCGAAAACCCATACTTCAAAAGGAAAGAGCGAAAATGCTAAACCCAAACTCGCGGTGTGGAAATTTGCCTCCTGCGATGGCTGCCAGCTCAGCCTGTTAGATTGCGAAAACGAACTGCTGGCGGTGGCCGGCGCGGTAGAAATCGCTTACTTTCCAGAAGCCACGCGCACGGCGGTGAAGGGCCCGTACGATCTCTCTTTGGTAGAAGGCTCCATCACCACGCCTCACGACGCCGAGCGTATCCACCAGGTGCGGCGGGTTTCGAAATATCTCATCACCATCGGTGCCTGCGCCACCGCCGGCGGCATTCAGGCGCTGCGGAATTTCAAAGATGTGAACGACTTTATCTCTGTTGTCTACGCCACACCGGCGTATATATCGACTCTCAAAAATTCCACCCCCATCGATGACCACGTGTTTGTGGATTTTGAGCTGCGCGGCTGCCCCATCAACAAATACCAACTTTTGGAACTGGTCAGTGCGCTGCTCAATGGACGTAAGCCGAATATCCCCACGCATAGTCTCTGTGAAGATTGCAAACGGCTCGGCTTACCGTGTGTGATGGTGGCGCACAGGACGCCCTGTATGGGCCCCGTGACCCAAACCGGCTGCGGCGTCCTGTGCCCATCCTATAACCGCGGCTGTTACGGCTGCTTTGGCCCGATGGAGAGCGCCAACACCGCCGCGTTAAGCGAGTGGTGGCAAAAACTGGGCGTCAAAGACATCGATATTGTGCGCGCCCTGCGGACGTTCAATGCCCATGCCGAGGAATTTCGAAAAGAGAGTTTTAAGTATGACCGGTAGAGGCTGTCCAAAAAGGTATCTGCCATTACGAGCGGAGCGAAGCAATCTCCAGATTCTGTGTATGAAATTAGGAGATTACTTCGTCGCTTCGCTCCTCGTAATGACAGTTTCCACTCTTTTTGGACGCCCCTACCTAAAAGGTGCACGAATATGAAATCAAAAACGACCAAGAAAAAACCGCAAACCAAAACCATCAAAGTCAACTACCTGGCGCGGGTGGAAGGCGAGGGCGGGCTGTACGTCAAAGTAAAAGATAATCGACTCAAAGATGTGAAGCTGAAAATTTTTGAGCCGCCGCGCTTCTTTGAGGCCTTTTTGCGCGGCCGCGATTTTCGCGAAGCGCCGGACATCACCGCGCGCATCTGCGGCATCTGCCCGATTGCTTACCTGCTGGGCGCGTCGCACGCCATGGAAGACGTGTGCGGTGTGAAGGTGACCGGGGCGATTCGCGATCTGCGGCGGCTCATCTACTGCGGCGAGTGGATCGAAAGCCATGTGCTGCACATTTACATGCTGCACGCGCCGGATTTTCTCGGCTATCCGGATGCGATTCAAATGGCGAAAAAGTATCCGGAGATCGTGCAGCGCGGTCTGAAAATGAAAAAGATCGGCAACGACATCATGACCCTGCTGGGCGGCCGCGAAATTCATCCGATTAATTTGCGCGTCGGGGGGTTTTACAAAGTACCCACGCGGCGCGAACTGGAGTCGCTCATCGAAAATCTAAAGTGGGGAGTGGAAGCTGCGCTGGCGACCGTGCAATGGGTGGCGGCTCTGCCGTTTCCGAAGTTTGAACAGGATTACGAGTTCGTGGCGCTGCGCCATCCCGAGGAGTATGCCATTACCGAGGGGCGATTGGTTTCCAACAAAGGTCTGGACATCCCCATCAGCCAGTACGACCGGCATTTGATCGAGGAGCAGGTGCCCCATTCCACGGCGCTGCACACCCGCGTCAACGGTCGCACCTCGTGTCTGGTGGGCCCGCTGGCGCGGTACAGTTTAAATTTCGATAAACTCTCACCACTGGCACAGGAAGCCGCTCGCGGTGCGGGACTCGGCCCGGTCTGCCGCAACCCGTTTCAGAGCATCATTGTGCGCAGCGTGGAAACTCTGTATGCCTTCGAGGAAGCGCTGCGTCTGATCGAAAAGTATGAGCCGCCGGAGAAGCCCGCATTTGAAGTTCAGCCGCGCGCGGGCACCGGCTACGGCTGCACCGAAGCCCCGCGTGGCATCTGCTACCACCGCTACCGCATCGACGACCACGGCACGATTCACGACGCCAAAATTGTTTCACCGACGGCGGTCAATCAGAAAACCATCGAGAGCGACCTCTGGCACTACATTCCACCCAATCTCAAGCTTTCCGATGAAAAGCTGCAGTGGCAGTGCGAGCAGGCCATTCGCAATTATGACCCGTGCATTTCGTGTTCCACCCATTTTTTGAAGCTGGAGGTGGAGCGGGAATGAAAACTGAAAGACACTCCACTTTTTCCCCCCTTGTTAAGAGGGGATTAAAGGGGGGTTCGGCAACTCTCGCCTTTATCGGCATTGGCAATCGATATCGCCGGGACGACGGCGTGGGCGTGGAAATCGTTCGCAGGCTGAAAGCCGAAAATATCCCGGATACCACGATCATCGAGGCATCTGGCGAGGGGGTCGCGTTAATGGAGATTTTTAAAAAATACCCCGCGGTTTTTATCTTTGATGCGGTTTCTTCCGGCGCCCGACCCGGAGAGATTTTCCGCTTCGAGGCCCACCGCCAGCCGATTCCCGCCCAGTTTTTTAACTACTCCACTCACGCCTTCAGTTTGGCCGAGGCCATCGAGATGGCGCGTGCGCTGAAGCAGCTTCCGGCTTTTCTGATCGTTTACGGGATTGAGGGGAAGGACTTCGGAGCCGGCGAGGGCTTGTCGAAGGAAGTTAAGCCGGCTGTTTCAAAAGTTGTACAAAGAGTTCGACAGGAGTTTGTGCTCAAATCTGGAAATTCTCCGTCGCGGAGTTTACCCTGAACGAAGTGAAGGGCTCCGCAGAATGACATTAAAATTCGACTTTTTGGACAGCCCTTAGGGGGTTGGTCAAAAATTTTGCAAAGGAGACTTATGCACGAATTTTCTCTCATCGCTAATTTGATGAACAAACTCGACGCCATTGCGCGCGAGCAAAACGGCCAACGCATCGTCAGCGTGAAAGTCAAGCTCGGCGCGTTGTCGCATATTTCGGCCGAACATTTTCGTGAGCATTTTGAACAGGCAGCGCCCGGAACCGCGGCCGAAGGCGCGCTCTTGGTGATCGACGTTTCGCAGGATACCGGTGATCCGCATGCACAGGACATTCTTTTGGAGAGCGTCGAAGTTGAGGCTTGATCATGCCCGTCACTCTTGAAAAAGAAATCGCACTGACGCGGGATCCGCGTCAGCGCTTGCAGGTAACCATCCACGGCGCGGTTCAGGGCGTCGGCTTCCGGCCGTTTGTGTATCGGCTGGCTTCCGAGCTGGGACTCCCTGGCTGGGTGCGAAATTCCTCGCAAGGTGTGTTTATCGAGGTCGAGGGCGTTCAGCATCAGTTGCAGTCATTTCTGGAGCGGCTGCGACGGGAGCTCCCACCGCGCGCCTTCATCCAAAGCCTCGAGCACGCCTATCTTGATCCCAAACATTTCAGCCGATTTGAGATCCTTCCCAGCGAGAACGCTGGTGAAAAATCCGCGGTGATTCTGCCGGACATTGCCACCTGCCCGGACTGTCTGCGGGAAATTTTTGATTCCAAAAACCGCCGCTATTTGTATCCCTTCACCAACTGCACCAACTGCGGCCCCCGTTTCAGCATCATCGAAAGTTTGCCGTATGATCGCGCCAACACCACCATGCGGAATTTTGCAATGTGCGATGCCTGCCGGGCTGAATATCACGACCCGATGAATCGCCGTTTTCATGCTCAGCCCAATGCCTGCCCGGTTTGTGGACCTCATCTTGAGTTGTGGAATCCAGACGGCAAAGTTTTGCAGAGCCATCACGCCGCGCTGCTGGCCGCTGCCAAAGCCATTCGTGCAGGAAAAATTGTGGCGGTGAAAGGTCTGGGTGGATTTCATCTGATGGTCGATGCCCGCAGCGACGCGGCGGTGCAGCGCTTGCGTCGGCGCAAACATCGCGAGGAGAAGCCGTTTGCCGTGATGTATCCGAATCTCGATATGGTGAGAAGCCATTGTGAGCTGACCCAACTCGAGAAGCGGCTTTTGCTCTCACCCGCGGCGCCCATTGTCCTTGTTCGCCGTCGATCTTCCATCTTCGATCTTCCATCTTCGATTGTCGGTGCCGTTGCTCCGGACAATCCTTCTTTGGGCGTCATGCTGCCCTACACCCCGCTGCATCACATTTTAATGCGCGAGTTGGGTTTTCCCATCGTGGCCACCAGCGGCAACCTTTCGGACGAACCGATCTGTACCGGGGAATACGAGGCGCTCGACCGGCTCGGCCAAATCGCCGATCTCTTTCTGGTGCACAACCG
>JBBIIG010000059.1:0-25064 GCA_037446635.1 bacterium | reverse complement strand
TCAAAAAACATGGCGACCTCTATTGCAAAACCGCCCTCGCGCCCATAGCCGTTTACTTGTGGCTTTGGAACTGGTTGGTTAATGCAGCGCTTTCGGGCGACCCGTGGCCGCTGAGCTATCTCCCGATTTTCAATCCGCTGGACATCACTCTGGGTTTTATTTTTATCATTTTACTGAGTTGGCTGCGGATGCGGCTCGCGGATGTGGATTCATTTTGGAGCGAAAACCGGCAAATGGTTTACGGCGCTTATTTCGCCGCGATCTTTTTCTGGCTTAACGCCATCTTGTTTCGCACCGTCCACCATTGGCTGGAGATCCCATTTAGAATCGCGGCGCTGCTGGATTCGGTGGTCCTGCAAACCGCGCTCTCCATTTTCTGGAGTTTAACCGGATTGTGTGCGATGGTGATCGGCGCGCGCCAAACCCTGCGCTCGGTTTGGATGGCCGGCGCGGCTCTGATGGCCGCCGTGGTGGTCAAGCTTTTCTTTGTGGATTTATCCAACACCGGCACGGTGGCGCGCATCGTGTCGTTCATCGCGGTGGGGGTAGTTATGCTGGTGGTCGGCTACCTTTCGCCGGCGCCGCCGAAAATTAAATTTGAGGAAGAAAAAAAATGAAGTGGCTGCGCGCTTTTTTGATGTTGGTCTTTTTATTTGAAACCGCCGCGGCGCAGTCGCCGCTCCAACCCAACGACTTCGCCTTCGGCCTGCCCCTGGCGTTAGAGGCTGGCGGCTCGATTTACAAACTCTTACTGCCTGCCGCGGTTTATGAAGGCGTCACTCGGCCCGACCTCAGCGACTTGCGGGTTTTCAACGGCGCCGGCGAAGTGGCGCCGCACCTCGTGCGTGCCCTGCCGGCAAAAACCGATTCGGCAAAAACGCAGGCGCCGCTTCCGTTTTTTCCATTATATGGGAAGGCCGATCAGCGATTGGACGGGGTGTCGCTGAGAGTGAAACGCGACGCCGCCGGCACGATCCTCGATGTGCAAACCCGCGACGTCCAGTCCGAGAATCGGCTGCTGGCCTATTTGTTGGATGCCAGCCGCCTCCAGCGCCCCATCGATGCGCTGGTGGTGGATTTTGGTCGCGAGCCGCAAAATCGGATTCTGAAAGTCGTCGTGGGGTGCAGCGACGATCTTGAAAACTGGCGGCCGTTAGCGATTTCAGCAGTCATTGCCGATCTGACCTACGGCGATTTTTCTCTTCGGCAAAATCGCATTTCCTTCGCCGCGACGAAAGCAAAATATTTTCGCATCGCCTGGGCCAGCGATGAAGCCGCGCCGGCTTTCGATACCATCGCCGCAGAGTTGGCGGCAGAAACGGTTTCGCCTCCGCGCGAGTGGCAAGCCCTTCCGGCGGCGGTGAAGAAGAAGGCGCCGGGCGAATATTATTTCAGCAGTCCGGGTTACTTCCCGGTAGATCGGCTGCGGGTGGCGCTGCCGCAGAAAAACACCATCGCCCAGGCGACGTTTTGGTCCCGCAACAACGACGGCGAAGAATGGCGCTACCGCACCAGCGCGCTCATCTATCACCTGCAAATTGCGAATGAAGAAATTGCCAATCCCGAGGTGGCGATTTACCCCGCTGCTGAGCGCCAGTGGCGAATGCAAGTGGAGCAATCAGGCGGCGGTTTGGGTCAGGGGCTGCCGCAATTGGAAATCGGCTGGGTTCCGCAGCAACTGCTGTTTGCGGCGCGCGGCGCCGAACCCTTTACCCTCGCTTATGGCAACGCCCGCCTCGAATCCACTGAAAAGCCAAAAGAATTTCTCAGCGGGCTTGGTCAACAAGAGAATCTTGCCATCAAGGCCGCCAGAGTTGGCGCGCCCATTTCATTGGGCGGCGAAGCGCGGCTGCGCCCGCCGGCGCTGGGCAGGGACCCCAAGCATTGGATTCTTTGGGGAATTTTGATTGCCGGCGTGCTGATCCTCGGCTGGATGGCCGCACGCTTATTTCGACAAATGAACCAGGAAACAACCTAACGGCAACAAACTCAACCGCAATGGCCGCTAAGAAAACCCAAAGGGGCGCAAAGGAAAAGATTTTGTTAGCGATCTTTGCGCTCGCCTTGCGTTCTTTGCGGTTTAAAAACTTTGCTAAGAAAGGATCGAACATGAACACAAAAATCATTTTCAGCTTATTTTTAATGGCGCTCAGTTTGGTTGCTTGTTCTCCTCAACAAACAACTCAAACCAATTTGCGGGAAGCCTTACTGGGCGAGTGGCGCAACGTTTCCATCCACGTTACGATCAATAGCATCAACAACAGCGACTCCAGCGCCGTCTTTGCCGCGGATGAAAGCAACTGGGAAGAAAAACTGCGCATGAAACCGATTCGTACGTTTTACAAAGAAGACGGCGCTTACATTTCCGAGTACCGCAACCTTAGCGACTCCCTCTTCCACACAGCGTCGGGGACTTGGAGCGTGCGCGGCGATTCACTCATTCTCAATCAGACGCAGCCCAGCGCCGAAACCTACCGATCGAAAGTGACGATCAAAGACGATTTAGGCGAGTTTATCATTCGACTGGATTGGGATCAGGACGGGAATGAAGATGATTTGTATGTTGGAGTGCAGCGGAAGCAGAGGTAAGAGAGATTCAAGAATTAAGTTGGCGACTTCATCTTTTTGTTGGGTTTAACACGTAGAATGAAACAGCCCGCCGACGCTTTCTTTTTCCGCAAGCTGATTGTAAAGCTTCACGGCCGTCTCGGTTTGCAGAACGTGCACCGCGACGCCGCGCCCTTCCAAAAATTGTAAGGTCTCCGGACAGACCTGCAGCCGTTCCCACATTCCTTTGGAGAGCACGATGATTTGTGCGCCGTGTTCGAGAAGTTCCGCCACATCCGCTGATTGGATGCCCGGCGCGTGGCGGGTGCCGGTCTCGTTCCAATCCCACTCGCGCGAACCGCCCGGAAAGAGCTTGGCGTCTTTGTAAGGTTGTGACTTTCCTTCCACGAGGATTCGTCCCCAGGAAAGATGAGTAATGCGAGGTGAGCCTTGCTTCTTCATGATACGGCCTGTTTTACTTTGTCGATCAATGACTCCATCTTTTTGTAATGAGAGCCCTTCCAGTAAACTTTTCCGCACTGGGCGCACTGGTAAAACTCATGATAGAAGCTTGCGGTTCGCTCAGGAAGTTTTTCGAGAATATCCTGCTTCGTCACACTCTGGATGAGACCATTACAAAGAAGGCAGCGGCAAAACGGCTCGATGCGCGAGGACAGATGAAAGCGGCGGATCACTTCTTCGATTTGCCGATTCGGATCGCTGGCGCGCAGCCAGTAGCCGTGAGTGACCGCTTTGTTTTTCAAGATGCCGCGGTCGCGGGTTAAAATGATGCGCTTCTCCAGTGCGGCGATTTCAACAATGTTCGAATCCCGGTAGTCATTTTGATAAAGCGTATCGAACCCCAGCAGCCGCAGCCGGCGCGCCAGCGTGCCGAGATGGACGTCGAGGATGAAGCGCAACTCGCGCAGCGGCTGCGGCCGCAAATGCAGGATCGGCGAGATATCCAACGTTTCAAACATCGGGTAAACCGCCACGCGGTCGCCGGATTGAAGTTGATAATCAAATCCCACCGAATGCCCATTCACGACAATTAAATCCACTTCGGGGTGCGGCACGCCGATGGCTTCGATGGCGTCTTTGACGGCCGGCGCGCCGGTGAATTCATACGCAAAAGCGATTTTGTGTTTTTCCGGCGGCAAAAAATCGTTAAGCTCTTCATAGAAGCGAAAGTGTGCGGTCTTCGTAGTCATGGTGGTCGGGAGTTTTACTATTTCTGGCGAATCTTCCTACCCGCAGCAGTTTCGATTACCGGATTAAATGGGCCCTAGTTTCATTGGCTGAAAATTATGAGGAACATAAAGCCCCACTTTATATCTACTTTTCCTGCCGGAAAATTTTCCCATCCTTCATCACAAAACTCACCTTTTGCAGCACCGTGATGTCCTGCAGCGGATCGCCTGGCGCTGCCACGATGTCCGCTAATTTTCCCGGCGCCAAGTGGCCGATTTGATCGGATTGATCCAATAGTTCCGCAGCCACAGACGTTCCGGCTCTAATAGCGTCCATCGGAGCGAAGCCGGCCTTCTCTACGAATAGTTGAAATTCCTGCGTCTGGTTCATCGTCCACGGAAAACCGCCGGCGTCGGTGCCGAGGACGACTTTCATCCCGGCTTTGTAGCCTTTGTTCACGGCTTTATAGAGCATGGGCAGCATCTTCAGCCAGATTTCACTGCCTGCGGCGGCGCGCCCCGGCGCCACGTATTCCGTGACCATCATCGTCGGGCACCAGAACACGCCTTGCGCTTTGGCCTGCGCAATGAGGGCGTCGTCAAAGCCATCGCCGTGCTCGATGGATTCGACGCCGGCATCCAGCGCCATTTTGATGCCGTTGCGGCCGATGGCGTGCGCTGCCACCTTCACCCCCAGGCGATGCGCTTCATCGACAATCGCGGTGATTTCTTCTTTGGTGAAATTGGTTTTGCTGGAAAGCCCGCCGTCTTGGTCGATGAAATAGCGGGAGTCGGCGTAAAATTTAATCCAGTCCGCGCCGTTAGCCACCTGTTCGCGCACGGCCTTGCGGCACTCGTCGGCGCCATCGACAATCTGCACGCCTTTCGGCAAATCCAATTCCCAGGCGTAGCCGGTGGGACCGTAGCGCCCGGTGATGCTCAGCGCCCGCGTGGATACCCACAGCCGCGGCCCCGGAATGACGCCGCGTTCGATGGCCTTTTTCACATCGACGTCGGCGTACATGGCGCCTTCGGTCTCCACGTCGCGCATGGCGGTGAAGCCGTTCCACAGCGCCGCGCGCACGGCGGCGGTCGCGCGAATGGTGCGATACGGAATCGACTCTTTGTAGATCTGTTCTTCATATTCTTCGGAGGTAATATCGCCCTGCAAAAGAATATGAGTGTGGGCGTCGATGAAACCGGGCAGCACGGTGTGATTGCTGAGATCGATAACGGTGGTGGAATCGGCGAACGTCAGGTCGTTGCCGATGGCGCTGATTTTGTTTCCCTGAATCAGAATGATCTGGTTTTGCAAAACGCTGTTGTTGACGCCGTCGATCAGGCGCCCGGCTTTGATGGCGTAGGTTTGGGCATCTGCCCAATTCGCTCCGCTAAGAGCAATAATCAAAAATGTGAAAAAACGCTCTGTTGGTTTCATAAGATTTCTCCTAACTTAACAGCAGTTCGCAGTAGGCAATTGGCAGTAGGCGGTAGGCGGTGTGTCAATTGCTTGCTGTCAATTGCCTGCTGTTAATTTGTGCCTTTTGGAATAAATCTTTCCACGAGATTTTTAACCGGCGGCACGGTGCGCAGATGTTCGTAAATGGCGCCGAGGTCTTCATCCGTCATGCCGTTATACATAGTCCAGGGCATCACGGTATTGAGTTCGCCGGCTAGCACCGGCACTTGCCGAACTTCATCTGGTGAATAGGAGCGAAAAATTTGAATGAAAGTTTCTTTGTCCCAATCGCCGAGACCGGTTTCTGGGTCGGGGGTCAAATTCAAAGACTGCACCACGTCGCCGTTGGGAAACTGAAATTTCATGCCGCCGGCGAAATCCATGCCCGGCAGTTTTTTGCCGTTGTCTTCCGGTGTGTGGCAAAAGTGGCAGCCGGCGATTTGCGAGAGATACTGGCCATACGCTACTATGTTGCTGGGATCGGGATGCGGCTGAGGGGTAGCCGGCTCCGGAATCATGCGCACGATCAGGTTCAGGGGGAAATTCAGCTTACGTGTGGGAATGTCGTTTTCAATGGGCGGCAGGGTTCGGATGTAAGTGATGATAGAAAAAAGATCTTCTTGCGACAGATGGCGATAGACCGAATAGGGCATGAGCGGAAACAGCGGTTCGCCATTTTTGTTGACGCCATCGGTGATGGCGCGCGCCACCTCGCCGTCGGTCCAATTGTCGAGTGCCGCGGGTGTGATGTTGGCGGCGTACACCGCTCCCGGAAATCCCATGCTTTCGTCGAGAGCTTCGCCGCCCTTACCCTCCGTGCCCGGCAATATGGGACCGGAGAAGTATTGCCACTCGCGGGTGGAATGGCAATCGATGCACACGGTGACGTGTTTGGCGAGGTACTCGCCGCGCGCCAGCCGCGCCGGCGTGGCTTCGACGACAATGTCCTCAGCCGGCTCAGCTTTTGGGTACGCCGTAAACAAGTAAATGAGCGCCGCGGCCGCCACCAGCACAATCACACTGATGAGAGCGGCAACAGTCTTCACGATTTTTTTCATTCCTCCTCCTCAGTTATTCAATTCTTCGAAAAAAAATTATGATAAATATAATCCGCCATCATAAAATGTCAAGCCCGAAAAAGTCATTGACATTGTGGGAGAATTTTGTATATTTTGCACGGTTTTTCAAACATGACCATTCGATGATTCAGTAGCACTCCAAATTCATTTCCAAATCACGATAGGGGGAAAAGCTAATTGGGGCAAGGGCAATAAATCGTTTCAGCAGGTTTGTGTTTTGGTCGATATATAAGTGCGTCCTATTTGATTAACCGTGAAGGGAAAAACTGATGCAGGAAGCGAGCGAAATTTTCAAACGGCTCAGTGAAGATAAATCGAAGCGAGAGATCGCCTACTTTACGATGGAAGTAGGACTGGAAAACGACATCCCCTCCTACAGCGGCGGCCTGGGAGTGTTGGCCGGCGACACCCTGCGTTCCGCGGCCGATCTCGGCATTCCAATGGTGTGCATCACTCTGTTTCATCAATTTGGATATTTTCACCAGGGGTTGGACGCCGACGGCCGCCAGATCGAAACCGACGTGCGCTGGCATCCGGAGCTGAAGCTGAAGCAGTTGCCGAATCGGGTGGAATTAAAAATTGAAGGACGCCGGGTGCACGTGCGGGTTTGGGAATACGAAATCGTCGGCAAGTTTGGCTACGTGGTGCCGGTTTTTTTTCTTGACGTTAATGTGCCGGAAAACTCGGAGCAGGATCGAGAGCTCAACAAACATCTTTACGGCGGCGATCAATACACCCGACTTTGTCAAGAGATCATTTTGGGAATTGGCGGCGTGCGTATGCTGCGCGATCTTGGCTACCGCAACATTCGCAACTACCATCTTAACGAAGGGCACGCCAGCCTGCTAGCGTTGGAGTTGATCCGCGAAAGTGGTTACAGCTCCTACGAAAAAGTGAAAAAGGAATGTATTTTTACCACCCACACGCCCGTTCCCGCCGGCCACGATGTTTTCGACTTTGGCCTGGTGCGGCGGGTGATCAGCCCGGTGTACATCGATTATTTGATTGAGATTTTAGAGGGCGAAAAGCCGGTGAATCTGACCACGATCTCGCTTAAGCTCAGCCGGTTTGTGAATGGCGTGTCGGCTAAACATTCGGCGGTCTCTCAAAAACTGCTCAACAATCCCAAAATTGTTGGCATCACCAACGGCGTGCATTCTGCCAGTTGGACGGCTCCCAGTTTTCAGCGGCTGTTCAACCAGTATTTGCCGGGCTGGGATATCGACCCCTGTCATTTTAGCCGCGCCATGTTTATCCCGGATGAAGAAATCTGGAAAGCTCACATGGTGTGCAAGGGCAAGCTGTTGCGCGTGGTAGAAGAAGAAACCGGCGTGCGCATGAATTTGAATCGCCTCACCATCGGCTTCGCGCGACGCGCCGCCGGCTACAAACGCGCCAATTTGATTTTTTCCGATCTCGACCGGCTGGTGCAAATCGCCGGCGATAAAGTGCAATTTGTGTTTGCCGGCAAAGCCCATCCCAAAGACGACGTGGGCAAGCAAGTTATCCGCAAGGTTTTTGAGGGCATCAAAAAATTAGAAGGTAAAGTCGATGTTGCCTATCTCCAAAACTACGACATGAACCTGGGCGGCGTCATCACTTCGGGCGTGGACGTCTGGCTCAACAATCCCCAGCGCCCCCGCGAAGCCTCCGGCACCAGCGGCATGAAAGCGGCGCACAACGGCGTGATCAATTTTAGTGTGTTGGACGGCTGGTGGGTGGAGGGTTGTATAGAAGGTATCACGGGTTGGGCCATAGGCCCGGAAGCAAAAGAGTCCGAGCTTTCCGATTACGATGAAAATCAGGACATTGTGGATTTGTACAACAAGCTGGAAAAAGTTATCGTTCCTTTATATTACAACGATCGCCCGCGCTGGATTCAGATGATGAAATTCAACATCGCCATCCTGGCTTCATATTTTAACACCCACCGCATGATCATGGAATACGCGTTGAAGGCCTATAACGTCGCGCCGATGTTCCAATAATCCAAGATTCAATGCGGGCACCAACCTAATTCAATAAAAAATTAGAATCATGCACCGTGCAGGCGGTGACAGCGAAGATACAGTTTGCAGCGGCTGATTTCACCGACCGCCGGCGTCGGCAGCGCTGCCACCTGCCGCACTTAATACCGCGCGACACCCTGGCCTCCAAGAGCATTTCGAAAGACCGGAACAGCCCCACCTTGCAGGCGCCACAAGCAATTGCAGCCAATTAGACATTAGGAATCCCAGTAAATCGTTGGTAAGATTTTATAAAAAGCGTTTGCATTTATAACGCTTTGTGTATAGATTTTATAATTGCAATGCTTATTTGAAATAAAATCGTTAGGTTGAGATAATGTCCTTAAAAAATCTGGATCGTTTTAAAATCAACAACGAGATTGGCAAAAAGCTCTGCTACACGCTTTACGAGGCCGAGGATCAGGACACTGGCCAAACAGTCTTTCTCAAAGTGCTGGATGAAACCCGCGCGAAAGAGAAACACTCGGGTTTCAATTTCTTAAACGGAGCGCGGATAGCCAGCTTGTTGGACAACCCGAGCATCTGCAAAGTGATTCATTTTGGCGGCGATTCCGGCCGCTATTTCATCGCCGCTGAGGCCATCACCCACGAGCCCTTGCGCTCGATTATTCAGCCGGAGTTCGCCCTCTCATTCGAGGATCTCATCGAAATGTTTGTGCGCGTCGGCAAGGCGCTGCGCAGCGCCCATCTGCAGGGCGCCATCCACGGCCTGCTGAACCCCGATTCCATCTTCATCAGCAGCGACGGCGACATCAAAATCCATGATTTCGGATTCAACTGGTACGTGCCGCAAATTTTGCAACGCACGGACAAAGAGGCGGTGCAGCTGGCGCATTATATTTCACCGGAATTCTATAAGCCGCAAACCTACGACGGCCGAGTGGATATTTATTCTCTGGGAATCATTCTATATCACCTTGTCAACGGCGCGCTCCCGTTCCCTGCAGGCAAGACCGGCAGCATGGCTGCGGTGCAAAGACATCATCTGAACGGCGATTGGCCGGCCATCAACTTTGTGGAAAAAGGGCTGCCGCAGGAAATGGAGGCCATCCTGCACCGAGCCCTGGCGGTCAAGGAAAACGTGCGTTTTCTCAATTTTAAAGAATTTCTTGACTCGCTGGAATTGCTGCGGCGCGGCAACTTGCAAATGACGCCCGCCGCCCTCGAACCCCAGGAAGCCGAAGAGCTGATTCAGCAAAAATACTTCGATGATAAAGCGTACGAGATCGATTTTGGCGCCAAAAACGCTCGCGCCTTTCCCATCAGCCGCAAAAGACTGGCGCAGTCCGGCGCTGCTGTTTTCATTTTTCTGATCCTGTTTTTGTTGATCACCAATCGCCTGCCGCTGCCGTTTGGCGGGGAGGAGGATGAAAGTGGCATCGCGGAGGAATTGCTTTCCTCCACCGGCGGCGCGATCCAAAGCGATTCGTTGTTTGCCCAAGCCAGCACCCCGGATTCCGTCAGCGCCGCCGGCGACTCGCTGCCCGCCGACGATTCGTTAATCGCTGCAACCGTCGGCCCGGTGATAACGCCGCCGATATCTGAATCCGAAGCCGACGCCGACGCCGAGGGTTCCGTGCCAGCGTCGAAAACAGAATCAAAATCCACCGACGGAGAAGTGATTGCCGCGGTGGTGAGCAACGATAAGCCAACCTCGGAGCCGCCAAAATCGACAGCGGCCGCGCCGCCGGCGCCCAAGCCCAATGAGACGCCCACTACGTCGCCAGTCAGCGGCGCAGTGGCAGAAAATGGTAAAACTCCAGACCGGCCGGCGGCGACTTTGCAAGCCGCCAAAGTCACGGTGATGGTGCACTCCCAAAACCAACCAGTGGAAGCGTTCGTGTTCATCGATAATCAATTTCGCGGCAAAACCAACGCGCAGGGTTTTTTCGAAGTCCCAGGGCTGGAAGTCAACAAAACCTACACGATTAAAATTTCAAAAGAAGGGCACGCTTCACTCACCCGCCAATTCACGGCGCTGGAAAAAACTCCGGTGCTGAATTTTGACATCAGCGCCCGCCAGGAAATTTATGGCACCCTCATTCTCGAAGCGCTGCCCAAAGCCGATTCTATCTTCGTGGATGGCAAACTCTACAAAGGCCAAACGCCATTGCAGCTCAATTTGCCCTGGGGCGACCACAGGGTGCGCTTCGTCAACACCAGTCTCAACAAAAGCCACGAGCAGACGGTGAGCTTAAAGGTGGGAGAAGTGCAGCGGTTGAAGCACAATTTTGCGCAGGCGGAATTTGGCAAAGTGGCGGTGTCGCTAAAAAATGCAGCGCAATATGGCTTCGGCTATGTGTATGTGAATGGCAAGCTCTGGGAGGGCGCCCCCAATACCACACCGCTGGAGTTGAGTCTGCCCGTGGGAACCCACACCATCGAAGTGCGGCGGGACGGCTTCAACGCGGTGCCAAAAGATATCATCGTAACGGTGGAAAAAGATCAGACCAAGTTCGTGTCGTTCACAATTTTGAAGAATTAAAATTTGCGCCAGGTAAACTTTGATCTGAATGCGGACTTAGCAGCAATTACCGGAGGATGCTTTGTGGTTAAAAATTACAAGTGCTTTTTCTGGCTAAAGCCTTCATCCGCACTTCCTCAACGGCGCCGGCCACGAGCATGAAATAGCGGTCGAGAGCGCAGTCGGCGCGCAGGCGCAGGGCGCACATGCCGTCGTCGTCCTGGGCGCAGAGCGCGCACACTTTATCCCGCAGCAGGGCGACGTAGTCCTCCATTTCCGTGCTGTCGATGGATTCGATCACATCAATCACCTGCGGCAAGTACAACTCAATTGGGCAGGTTCTGCCGATGGGCAAGCCGCAGCGCACGAACTCGTTTTGCTTGTTAAAGATGCCGTCGATGCACACCGTGCATACGCGGTGGCGGATGGCGTCGAGGTAGGGTTGCATGATGACCTCTTTTTCTTTGAGTGATGAGTTAAAAAGTTTCAAGAAATAATCATCATCGCCCGATGAGCGCCGCACCGATCACGCCGGCGGAATCGCCCAATTTATTTTTAACAACAGGCGTTTCAAAGAAGTCGCTGAACACACATTTCGCAACTTCGCGCACGCCCTCGGTGTAAAGCTCATCGATGTTGGAGAGGCCGCCGCCCAACACAACCACATCTGGATCGAGTATGTTGATTAAATTTCCCAACGCCCGGCCAAAATTTCTAAAAAAAGCCTGGACGAAACTGAACGCCGGCTCCTGCTGTTTTCGATATAAACTCACCACTGCCGCCAGCGGCAGTTTTTTTCCAAACTGAGTTTCGTAGAGCCTCTCGAGGCCGCCGCCGCTGATGAGGGTCTCGGCGCAGCCGCGGCGGCCGCACCAGCACCGCGGCCCATTTTGATCAATCGAATGATGCCCCCACTCGCCGGCAATGGCCTGGGGTCCGGTGATGACTTCGCCTTTATAAACGATGCCGCCGCCGCAGCCCGTGCCCATGATCACTCCGAACACCAACGTTTTTCCCACGCCGGCGCCGGCCAGCGCTTCCGCCAGGGCAAAACAGTTGGCGTCGTTTTCGATGTTGAGCGGCCGGTTGAGCCGGCGCTCGAGATCGGCTTTCAAAGGTTTCTCATTTAAACAAAGAGTGTTGGAATTTTTTAGCAGACCCGTGCGGCGGGAGATGGCGCCGGGGGTGCCAATGCCGAAGGTGTGCTCGGCGTTTTTAATTTGAGCGGTCAGATCATCGTACACTTTTTTGATAGCGCCAAGAATGTGCTCGTACCCTTTTTCCTGTTCGGTGGCGATGCGGCGGCGGACAATTTCGCGCTGGCGCTCGTCGAGAATCACGCCCTCGATCTTGGTTCCGCCTAAATCAATTCCGATGCGATACAAGGCTCAAATACCTTTACGATACCTTGAAGGTGATGAGAGAAAAATTGCTTGACGTTGCGGATGGAGTTTATTAGATTGCTCGCAACTCCGTCAAGATGAAAACTATGCCACTCGGGACCAATTCGCTTTTCACTGACGCCGAGATTTTCAAAAAAATCTCCGCCCCCATCGATGAAAAACCTGTCAACGTTTCCAGGGTCCAACAACTGAGTCCTTTTCGCTACCCGGGCGGGAAAACCTGGCTTGTCCCGGAGCTACGGAAGTGGCTGGCCTCATTGAATTTCCGACCAAAATCATTTATCGAACCATTTGCGGGCGGCGCCATAATCTCTCTTAGTGTCGCCGCTGGGAATCTTGCCGACAAGATTGTAATTGCTGAACTCGATCCCGATGTCGCTTCAGTTTGGAAAACCATTTTACGCGAGCCGGAGTATCTCTGCGATCGCATTTTAAATTTTGAGATAACCCTCCAAAACGTCAGAGAGGTGCTCAGCACGAAACCGCTATCCGTTCGCGAAAATGCATTTCGAACCATTGTAAAAAATAGAACGCAGCGCGGCGGCATCATAGCGCCGGGAGCAAGTTTAGTCAAATCCGGAGAAAATGGCAAGGGCTTAATGTCGCGCTGGTATCCAGCTACCTTAGCCAAGCGTATCAAATTCATTTATGAACTTCGAGATAAAATAAAATTCTTTGAAGCGGACGCTTTTGAAATCATCAAAAAATATGAGCATGAAAATTATAGCGCCTTCTTTATTGATCCTCCCTATACCGCGAGTGGTAAAAGCGCCGGCAAGAGATTGTACCGATTCAACGAAGTTGATCATCAAAAGCTTTTTGAAATCATGGCCAAAATACAAGGAAAGTTTTTAATGACGTATGATGATGCTGTCGAGGTCAAATACCTTTCTGCCGCTCATAGTTTTACGATTAAAAAAGTGCCTATGAAAAACACGCATCATTCGGTGGTGTATGAGCTTTTGATCACGAAAGCCTGACGACTTTATCCCTTTTTCCCACCAAATAGGAAATCAATTCTTTTTCAAATTCTTCTTTCGTGACCGGTACCCCGGCGGTCAAACCTTCCACCGAACTTTCAAGCGTTGTCAATATAACTTCTTTCAACCGCAGTTCTCCACCGGGTCCATCATAACTCACGACAAACCAGGCAATATCGGCATTCGAAATATTGGCCTCTTGTTTCATGGGCGCGATGGATTGATAAAATGGCTGATCAACTACAACCGCCATCTTTTTACCCCAGCGGCGAAGAGAAGGAACTTTAATTTGAAGTTGTGGCATGAGACGCTTTGGGCCAGAACTGCGAAAATCTGGCCGGCGAATGGCTGTCGGAAAAAGCAGCTTATTTGGTTGTTTCTCGATCATCCTGAATTCTGTTTTCATGCTTTCTCCAGAGAAATAAACGGCCTGCATTTCCAAAGTACACCAGTCGTCGATTCTGTTATTGGTTTCAACTTTAGCCAGCACCATGTCGATCCGGCCGACCATCTCGCTTGAAATTTCTCCTGCTTTATCGATGCTTTTCAAGAAACTAATTTCTTTGATTAACGCTGGTTTGTTCGTCCCAAAACGAAAGCGCCAACTTCTCTAAAGATCGTATAATTTTTGCCAAAACCGCATGGGGCATAACGTTACTAAATCCGAAGTGCTTGCTAACCTAACGGTTCCATCTTCATTCTTTTGATACATTGCCAATGAACAAACGCCGCCGCTTTTGTTGCACATTTGCCGGGGCGGTGTGGACAAGGCTCTTTGTTTATGCCAATTAATGTGGCATAGCGAATTCGATCTTGAGTAGAAACCGTCTCAATTCGCCGGCCATACCACTCTCCAATTCCATAGCGCGCGCTTTCGTAAATTTTTCTGGCCAAATTAATCTCGTTTGGTTTGTTTGGTGCACACTCGCGGCAGGCGCCAACTCCACCCCGCGAGGATATCGTACGACACGCTGCCTTTTAACTGAGCAATTTCGTGCACGCTGATCTCGTCGCCGCCCTGTTGGCCCATCAGCACCACTTCGTCCCACAATTTGGTTTGGGGGATATCCGTGATGTCCACCATCATCGCATCCATGGCGTTGCCGCCGATGATAGGCGCGCGCCGGCCGTGAATGAGAACCGCGCCTTTATTGCGCACGCGCGGATAACCGTCGCCGTAACCGATGGGCAGCACCGCGATCCGCCGCGGCGACTCGGCGCGGTAACGCATGCCGTAGCCCACGTAATCGCCAACTTCCAGATCACGGATGGCAGCGACTTGGCATTTTACCGACATCACCGGCTGCAGGCCAGAAATTCTGCGGCACACTGGTGAAGGATAGACGCCCAGCGGCAAAATCCCGATGCGCACGAGATCAAAATGCGCTTGCGGCAGATCGAGAAAGCCGCCGGTGTTGCAAATGTGGCGGTATTTAACGCGAATACCCCGGTGTTCCATTTCATTCAAAACGTGCTGGAATCTTTCTAACTGCTGGAGCGCAAAACTTTTGTCTAATTCATCGGACATGGCGAAGTGGCTCATCACGCCTTCAAGGTTCAGCGCTGGTAATTTGCTGATGGGTTCGATGATCGCGATGGCCTTGGTCCAGCGCACACCGTAACGGCTGAGACCGGTGTCCACTTCGACATGGACAGCCGGCCGCTTGTTGGTGACAGCGGCGAGTTTGGCAAATCGTTCCGCTTTTGGGACGTCGTTGATGAAGCAAGTGAAATCGTATTCCACGCACAGCCGGAGCTCTTCGTCCGTGCGTTCGCCGAAGATCATCACCGGCGCGGCGATGCCGTTGTGCCGCAGTTCCAAGGCTTCGTCGATCGTGGCCACCGCCAGATGAGTGGCGCCAAATTCCAGCGCGATTTTTCCAACTTCCACGGCGCCGTGGCCGTACGCTTGATCTTTGATCACCGAAATAAATTTCAAATGGGCGGGCAGGTCGCGCGTGATGAGTTCAAAATTCCGTTTCAGTTGTGTGAGATCGATTTCAACCCAGGCAGGACGAACGGATTTTCGTATATCTTGCATATTCATTATACCCCGTAGGGGCGATTCATGAATCGCCCCTACGAATTCAATTCGTGTCAATTCGCGAAATTTGTGGTTCACTCATTTCCTGGCGGCCACAGGCTTTGGCCAATGTCCGTGCGATAGTAACTGCTGAGGCAGCGAATTTTGCGGATATTCTCGTACGCGGTTTCGATGGCGTCCTCCAAAGTCGGCCGCACCGCCACCACGTCGGCGATGCGGTGGCCGGTGGCGAAGAGATGACCTTTGGCATCGGGGGCGGCTTCGTTCCACCAGACATCGCAGGTGAAATCGCCATGCAGGGTGATGGGAAACGGCGGCCCTGTGACTTGTGTGTAGGGATAGCCGTAGCCGGCCAGCGTGATGGAACAACCAAAGTTGAGATCGTCGTGCAGCCGAATTTCGAGTTTACGGTTGCGCGCCACATCCCCCAGCACCTGCACCGGGTTCGCCAACATTTTGGTGATCACCGGGCCGCAGGTGATGCCGAGCCGGACGTTGTATTCCAGCACCGCCCAGCGCTCGTCGCGCCAAATGGCCGTCACCTGCACCGGCCCGTGAAAACCGACTTCGCGGAACCACGGTAGCAGCGGATGCAAAAGCTGCTTGGCCAAACCGTATTTATCATTTGGATCTTTTTCCACGAGTCCGCCCAGCGGCGCGCCGGCCACGATGCCCATATTGCCGTCGAAGGCGCGTTTGTACTCCTGATTCGTGATGAGCGAATAAATCTCGCCGGCGCTCACCAGCGCAATGTGCCCGGCCTCGCGCCGGCCCATGTATTCCTGCAAAAAAATTCCTTCTTCGTAATTCACCCGCTTGAGCCAACTGCGGGTGTCTTCCACGGTTTCGCAAACAATGGTGTGCACCGGACTGGTAGGCGAACAGAGCGGATTTTTGATAACATACGGCAGCGGATGATTTTTCAAAATGGTTTCGGCTTCGAGGCGGTTGCGAGCCACGAATGATTTCGGAAACGGAATGCGGTACTTTTCGCACAGCGCGCGCGCAAAGTCACGATCGCGCTCCAGCAGCATGCCCTCGCCGGTGGGCGAAAGAATGGGAACGTTCAGCGAAAGAAACTCCTCCGTCCAATCCGCCAGAAACCAGTCGATGGACATCGGGATCACAAAATCGATCTTCTTCTCCAGCACCAGTTGGCAGGGGTTGGGATAGATTTCGCGCAGAAAGGTTTCGCCTTCCAGCGCCGGGCCCCAGTGGGCGTAATCGCGGGTGAGGTACGTGCTTACCTCTGCGCCAGCGACCTTCAGGCCGTGCAAAATACCCTGCGTGGCGGAGCCGACGCCAAATGCCATGATGCGCCGATTATCTTCGGAAAGAGATTTCATAATCGGGAATGATTATAAGAAGCGCGCGGACAAAAATCAATGGAATACTTGAGTGTAAAAATACGTCCTGCGGACTGATTTTCACACTCCCGATCCTTTCAGTTTTGCCCACTCTTGGGGGGACAAGATCGTTTTATCAGCCGTGGTTGGTTGGACTTTTTGTTTTAGGAATTGAATTCGTTTCGCGGCAGCCGGGTGGGTTGAAAGAAAGGGCAGCGGCTGAGTATCTTTTTCTTCCTTTGCAATTTTTTCAAATAGGGTGATGAGGCCGTGCTGGTTCAGACCGCTTTTTTGAAGCGCCTGCACCGCGTAATCGTCGGCGGCCCGTTCTTCTTTGCGATTGTAGTTGAGCTGCAGTAGCAGCGAGCTGTTATCCAGCAGCACCGCGGAGAGTCCGCTGGCGTCTCCCAAAAGCGCGGTGAAAACGAAGCCGATGACGGCGGTGCGGGCAATTCGGCGGAGACCGTGCTGCAGGTAAATGTGTCCCGCTTCGTGAGCCAGCAGGCCGAATAATTCCGATTCATCATCCATAATTTCGATGATGCCGCGATAAATGCAGATGTACCCACCGGGGAGCGCGAAGGCATTGATCGTTTCCCGGTCTTCCACGATTGCGATTTTGATGGTATAGCTGCTGGTGGTATCAAACGCCGACACCACCGCGGCGCATTTTTCTAAAATTTGCAGGACGCTGCCATCGCTTGCCAGCTCGCTGCCCTCCACCAAAGAATCAAAGGCGGTTTTCCCTAATTTTTCTTCGGCGCTTTTGGGAACCAGGGCGAGACCGTGTTCGATGAGCAAATCCAGTCCGAAAAAGAAAAACAGCGCCAACGCGAGAATCAGGCCGCCGACCAGCGCCAGCAGCCTGGTTTTGCCCGGCAGGATGGAAAGAAAACTGGATTTGAAAAAACGGTTGGCTTGTAAAGCGGCCACGGCCTGCGGGCTATCGATGGTTAGGCCGGCGCCGCCGAACGTCATCAGCTCGATGCGCACATAGCCCTTGCCGGTGCGTTCGGCGACGCGGAAATCGAAGGGGCGAAAAAAGTGCTCCGAATTATTGATGGCAACGGAAATTCCCAGCTCGTTGATACTGATTTGAACCGGCTGCGCGCGGGAAGTTTGGCCGTCGAAGAATGTTCCCTCCCCCTGCCATTGTCGTTTTTTAGAATCCAAGGCCGACGTCCATGTCCAGCGCTTCGGCCATGCCGACGCCGGTCGCGGTGGTTTTGTCTTGAATCGCCTGCACCACGTGGTCGAGATCGATCTCGGCCTCGAGTTGGATATGCTCGACGAAGAAGCGCGTGGTGCGCACCAGCACCCAGGCGTATCCCAACCCCAACGTGAAAACCACGATCAACAAGTTGGTGAATACCAGCTTAAAAAACTCTCCCGGCTGGATCTCGGCGCGGAATTTGGCGCCCCCTACTTCGAGATGGCGAATATAATAATTATAGATTTTCGGGTACCACCAGAAATAATAAATTCCCAACGTGACGACCGTGAGCAGGAAACCGAAGAAAGCGATTTTGAAAAATTCTTTTTCATTCCCCTTGTATTCAAATTGCAGGTTGCCATAAAAAAGGGAATTGTAGATAAACGCCACTTTGCGGTGAATATAAAAAGGAGTGAAAATCCCTAAGGTGATCAGCGAGAGCAGAAAATTGCCAAACGCCTGATTGGCAAATTTTGCCGGCTCCTCGGTAAGCTGGAAGCGAATTTCACGGTAGCGGGTGCGCGAAAAACGATAGCGCAGCGAGCTGTAAATCGCATAATGGAAAATGTAGATGATCGCCAGGTAAAATCCCAGCAGCGCCGCATAAACCAGTACGGGATTAATTTGAACCGCCATCATTATAGAAAATATAAACACCAGATACAATGCGATCAAAATTCCAATCGCTTTGAGATAGCCGATAAAGATCTCCATCCCCTCGCCAGTAAAGCGAAAGCGGTGGCCGGCAAATTCGGTGTTGGAATAAAAAAAGCGAAACACCTTCACTCGCCCCCAGGCGGCGTAAATGCCGAGGGTGAGGATCGTTAAAATGGCGTTTCCCAGCAGAGTTAAAAAAAGCTCGAAGCCATCGCCATGAAATTTTCCCGAATAGGTTTTGATGGTGGATGACGGCGAAGAACTCGGCACGGATTGGGTTGGATGTTCCATGGTTTCTTCCTCCTAATTGTGATTGGGCTTTGGGGGTATTCCTAACAATTAGGACATTTGAAAAAACCATTTACTCTCACTATTTCCGAGCAAATTTTAAAACTCCACCGTCAACCCGGTCACAAAATTGCGAATCTCCTCGATGCTGCGATCGCGCAGCGTGTAGGCGTAATTCAGCATGTTGTTGGCGCCGATAAAAAAGGTAAATTGCGTGCGCTTGGACCAGCCAGGCTGCCAATAGAAAAAGATGCGGCCGTCTAAAACTTTTTGCGGCACGAGCTGATGGATGCCCGGCAGTCTGTAGTGCTCCTGTGCGCTTGCGTACTTGTAATCGACTTGAAATTCCACGTTGCCCAGGCGCAGGGAAGGCGCGATGAACGCGATGAACTTCTGGCGATAGCGCAGCAACTGGTGTTTCACTTCGTCGCGCGGATTCATGTAAATGAAATTGGCCTTCAGCCCGAGACGGTTGTCCCACCAGCGGCCGTTGGTGACGAATTCCACGCCGGGGATTTTAGCCTTCTCAATATTGATGAAGCGCACGTCGCCGGAGAGCTGCGGCTCCGGCTCGATGAGGTTGTCCACGTCGGTGTAAAAACCGTTGACCTCAAAAAAGAACGACGAGCCGATGCGCTGCTTGAAGCCGACTTCATAGGTCCAAGATTCTTCGGATTTCAAATTGGGGTTGGAGAGGAATTTGAAACCGGCGGCGTCGAATTCCAAAAACAGTTGCGCCACGAACGGAAACTTGAAGCCGTTGGCCACGCTGCCGCGCAGGGTGGTACTCTCAAAGGCATGATAATTGACCCCAAATTTCGGGCTGAAGTGATCGTAAGTGCGGGCGTCGCCCAGCGCGGCGTTGGGGTCGCTGTAAATTTCGTAGCGGTCGTAACGGCCGCCGACGGTGAAATTCAAATTGTGCAAAGCGCGCCATTCGAGCTGGGCGTACGGCGCAGCGAGAATGGCGTCGCGTTGGCCGTAAAGCGCGGTGTCGGCTTTCACTTTGTCGAATTTAAAATCCGAGCCGTAAATGATCGAAACGCTGTTAAATGGAATAAGGTTACCTTGCAGCGCGCCGCCTAATCCCAACGCTGGAGAAAAGGAGCCTTCGGTGGTGAATTGCGTTCCCAACAGAAAGCGGTTGTAGTAGGCGCGCAGCTCCAACGCGGCTTTGGAGGATAAAGCCAGGTTGTATTTTCCGAACAGCGTCACGCCGTTTTGTCTCTGGCGCTTGTCGAGTTCCGTGGCGGGTACGTCCAGCGCTTCGTCCTGATCTTTCCAGACGATGAAGACTCCGGATTTATCGTGCATGTAATTGCTGAAAAATGTAAAACTGGAAGCGTTGGAAAATTTGTAAATAAATTTGCCCGAAAGGTTGTAGCGTTCATAGTCGCCGTTGCGGACGTAGCCGTCGGAGACGCTGCGGCCGGCAGCAATGCGAATACCGAGGTTGCCAAACTGGCGGCTGTGGGTAAAATCCTGGCGATTGAAATCCAGCGTAATGTTCTCGCGCGCCGCCCAGTTCCACTCCGGCTCGTGGGAATCATCGAACGCGCCGAACAAAGCTCGGACAAACGTGCGGCCTTCGGGGGTGGGTGTTTGCGTGATGAAATTGATCACCCCGCCCATCGCGGACGATCCGTACAAAGCCGAGCCCGCGCCGCGCACGATCTCGGCGCGTTCAATATCCGCCGGCGAAATCATGAACCAGTTGACCGCGCCAAAATCGCTGTTCATCACCGGCACACCGTCAATCAACACCAGCACGCGGCTGCCGACGCCGCGGGTGTAGCCGTCGGAGCCGCGAATGTTCACGCTCTCCTGAATGATTTGCACGCCGGCGGCGGTCTCCAGCGCGTCTTCGATTTTCACTGGATTGCGGTGCAGAATTTCTTTCGCGGTCAGCACTTCGACGGTGGCGGAAGTGTTGGCGGCTTCCTGCTCCCACTTGCTGGCGGTGACCACCACGGGGTCGATCTCAATGGGCGTCTCTTCGAGGCGGACGATCACCACCGTGTCTTTCTCGGTTACTTTGATGTTGGGAACATTCTTCGTGCGGTAGCCGATCATGGAGACGCGCAGAGAGTATCTGCCTAATTTCAGGCGCTCGATCTTAAACACGCCGTTTAAATCGGTGCTGGCGCCCAACACCGTGTTCTCGATTTGCACGTTGGCGCCCGGCAAACCTTCGTTGGTTTTGGCGTCCAACACCCGGCCTAAAATGCGGCCCTGCTGGCTGAAGGCTGCCGTCGCTGAAAAAAGCACAACACAAAAACATCCCCATCGAATCATATTTTTCCCTCCGTAGGATTGCAAACACCTTTACTAAACCTTAAAGGTTTAGTAAAGGTAAATTAGACTTCTAATTGTTGGCGTTAGCAAAATCCGCGGAAATATTGATGCCGGCTGCTGTTCCGTTATCCTCAACCGTGACCTGCCCCGGCTGATCGGGCGTTTGCGGGTTGCGATAAAATCCCAACGTTTTGAAATCGAGCAGTTGCGCCCCCTGCGCCAGCCAGAACACCGCGATGTATTTGTATGTTCCCGGCGGGACGCGCAGGCGGTAATCGTACTGCGTCAAGGTCGGATCTGTCGGCAAAATTTCGAACGCGCCCAGGAAGCGAATGAAATCATCCGGTAAGACCTGCGGCACTTCAAAAAACGCAAAGATGGCCACGGCCGCGGTGTTGGAGGGCCAGGCACCCACGTAATTAATTCGCCCTTCGATTTTGGCGGTACGTTTTACTTTCGTAAAGTCGATGGTGATATCGATGTGATCAACCGTGGGCGTGGAATCCGTCACCGCAACTGGGATTGGTTGCGCCATGAGCAGGTCGCCGTAGAGGCCGATGATATCGGCGGGGTTGAAAGATTGATCTTTCTCTTTCCAAATGGCGAACACGGCTTCGTACTCATCCAGCGGCACTTGCAAGTCATAGGGAATTCGCTGGGAAGTTACCAGGCTGTCGCTGTCGAAAGGCAGCGGCCCGCTGAAGATTAAACTGATAATATCAGACGGCGGGTATTTTTTGGTGACCGCCACGCGAATTTCATCGGTGTTGGGCGGCACCCTTTCTTCGACAATGATCTCCCCTTTGATCGTTCCTTTGAAAAAGTTGGCATCGATGCCGAAGTTATCGCAGGCGTAAAATATCGCCGCGATCGCCATCGCCGCCAAAACAAAAAAAGCGCCGAGCCGGCGCCGCTTCGCTTTTCCAAACATAACCTCGCCTCCGGTAGTCATCTTCGAAATTTTGAATCCGTAACCCTATGAGCAGCGCCAATATAATATACTGCGGGTAAAAATGTCAAATCCTTTCTTGTGTTGATAAATTACTCAACAGACATTTTGAAATGGCAGGCTTAGTCGCGGTAGTTCACAAACTGCAGCGGCAATTCGAACTCGGTGTTTTTGAGCAGGGCGATCACTTTTTGCAGATCGTCTTTTTTGTTGCCGGAGACGCGCACTTTGTCGCCCTGAATCGCCGCCTGCACTTTGAGCTTGGCGTCTTTGACGACTTTCACTACCTCTTTGGCCAGCGCGCCTTCCAGCCCCTGGCGCACCGTGATGGTTTGCCGAGCGACTTTGCCCGACAAATCCGGCGCGTGTTCGAGTAGGCTGGTGAGATTGACCCCGCGCTTGGTGAGCTTGCCAAAAAGAATGTCGCGCATTTGTTTGAGATGAAATTCGCTGGGGCCGTGCAAGATAATGTCCGACTCGTTGCGCTCGAATTTGGAATGGGTATTTTTAAAATCGAAGCGGGTGGCCACTTCGCGATTGGCTTGATCCACGGCGTTGGTGACTTCGTGCATGTTCACTTCGGAAACCACGTCGAAAGAGGGCATGATTTCACCTCGAATTTTTCGCGTAAAATATCAAATTCAGAAATAAATCTCAAATTTTTGTTTGACAAAATTTCGATGGTTAATTATCATGTGATTGAATCAATGGAGAAAACGATGCACGTTTCGATTGAATATTGTGTGATGTGAAACTACTACCCCAAAGCCTCCAGTTTGAAGGCCGAACTCGAACGCAAAATCCCGGGCGTCAACGTCACTTTGATTGAAGGCTCGGGCGGCGTTTTTGACGTCAAAAAGGATGGGCAATTGATTTTCTCCAAAAAGAAAGTCGGCCGCTTTCCCGAGCACCAGGAAATCATCGATAAACTTTAATGAATGACCGCCGCCGCTTATTCTGAATCTTTTTTCTAGCCAGCTTTAATTCTCTAACCTTCCTGTTGAACCTCTGCGCTTAGACATTGCTTATTCTTATCAAACTTTTTCCTTGCGCTCTTTTGCGTTTTCTTAGCGAACTTGGCGGTTGATTTGGTTGCCTAAATGTGTTCTCGGCTAGAACTGCGGTGAATTATTTTCTTTCATTTCGCAACCAAATTTTGTGGAATAAACAAATTTTTGCCGGTGTTGCCATTCTACGTATGCAGATATTCGCATGTGTTCGCGCCGTCAGAATCATCAAATTTTAAAATAGCGGAGAAAGGATGATCAAAAAAATTGCCGTAATTGGCGCGGGACCCATTGGTCTGGAAGCGGCTCTCTATGCCTCGCAACTGGGTTACGAGGTCAGCGTTTTCGAGAGAGGAGAAATCGGCGCCAACATTTTAGAGTGGGGGCACGTCGCCTTTTTCTCGCCGTGGCAAATGAACCATTCGCCGCTGGCCGTTCAGCTTTTGCAACAAGCGAACAAAAACTGGCGGCCGCCAGCGGACGATGCCTACTTGACCGGCAGCGAGTACGTCAAAACTTACTTGCAGCCCTTGAGCGCTTTGCCGCAATTAGCAAAAAAAATTTACCTGAAAACAAAAGTCGAGAGCATCGGGCGCGAGCAGATTCTGAAAAACAGCCTGGTCGGGGATCCGAAGCGCAGCAGTTTCCCGTTTCGTATTTTAACCACGGATGCCAACGGCAACGAAAAGCTGTTTTGGGCGGACGCGGTTTTGGACGCTTCCGGAGTGTACGCCACCCCCAATTGGCTGGGCGACGGCGGCATTCCGGCGGTCGGTGAAAAAAAATATCGTCATTTGATCGATTATAAATTGCGGGATATTTCGGGCCGTGACCGCAGCCGCTTCGCCGGAAAGAAAGTTTTGCTAATCGGCGCCGGCTACTCCGCCGCCACGACGATTTGCGATCTCCAAAAATTAATTCACGCCGAACCGGGCACCGCGGTGATTTGGGCCATTCGTGAAGATCGCGCGCTGCCCATTCCAGTGATCGAAAACGACCCGCTGCCCGCGCGCGCCCAACTCACCGCGGTCGCCAATGCCGCGGCCATGAATGGAACCAAGCCAATCCAATTTCGCAATCACACCAGCGTAGAGGCCATCGCGTACCACGAAAATAGCGATAAATTTGAGGTGGCGTTAAAACAGAACGGCAAAGTTGAAAGCATCCGGGTCGACCGCATCATCGCCAATGTGGGCTACGGGCCGGACAATTCCATTTATCGTGAATTGCAAATTCACGAATGTTACGCCTCGCGCGGGCCGATGAAATTGGCGGCAAAATTATTAGGCGCTTCGTCCGCCGATTGTTTGCAGCAGGGCAGTCTGGGCGCGGATACCCTCAAAAATCCTGAGCCCAATTTTTACATCATCGGCAACAAAAGCTACGGCCGCAATTCGACGTTTTTGATTCGAGTGGGACTCAGCCAAATCGTCGAAGTGTTCTCGCTTATTAGCGGATCTCCCAAATTGAATCTTTACGAAACTCAATCGTAGGGGTAATTCATGAATTACCCCTACGAGTTGAATGAACGGACCAACTGAATGAGTCTCGAACTTTTGAAATCCCACGCGCCGGAATCGCCGGTGCTCGACTCAGCGCCGCGGCTGCAGGCCGTCGAAAATTCAATTAAACCCTCGTTTGCTGACATTCCCTTCGTTCCACTCCAAAGTCTGGATGCCCTGTGGTTTCAAGTGGGCGGCACCATCTGCAATTTGTGGTGCACGCACTGCTTCATCAGTTGCAGTCCGGAGAATCACACATTCGGATTCATGTCCCGCGAGTCGGTGCGGCGGTTTTTGGAAGAATCAAAATCGCTGGGGGTGAAAGAATACTACTTCACCGGCGGCGAACCGTTCATGAACCGCGATTTGCTGGGGATTTTAGAAGACACCCTCGCCATCGGTCCAGCCACGGTCCTCACCAATGGAATTTTGATCAACGAGCGCGTGACTCGGCGCTTGAAGGAAATTGCCGATGGCTCAATTTTTTCTTTGGAAATTCGCGTCAGCATCGATGGCTTCACCGCCGCAAGCAACGACCGGATTCGCGGCGCCGGCAGTTTCTACAAAGCGATGAAGGGCGTGCAGTATCTCGTCGCGGCCGGATTTCTCCCCAT
>JBBIIG010000058.1:0-25578 GCA_037446635.1 bacterium | reverse complement strand
TTTTTCCGGGGAAAACCCAGCTCGATATCAGCGCCGACGAATCCGCGAAAATTCCCACCGAGCCGATCATCGATTCCATTTCGCCGCTGAGCTGGTGGCGGGCCGGCCGCCGAATTCGCCGGCTCAATCCCGATCTGCTCATTTTCAAATATTGGATGCCGTTCTTCGCGCCCGCTTACGGCGTCATCGCCCGGCTCGTCAAAAAGAATATCCGCACAAAAATTATGTTTATCTGCGATAACATCGTTCCGCACGAGCGCCGAGTGGGGGATACGTTTCTCACAAAATTTGCTTTTAAGCCCGGGGATTTTTTTATCGTGCAGTCGCAGGCGGTGCGCGAACAACTGCTGGAGCTGGCCCCGCAAGCGAAGCATCGCGTGGTGCCGCACCCGGTGTATGAAATTTTCGGGCAGCCGTTGGATAAAGCCGAAGCGCGCCGGCGTTTGAATTTGTCCGACGAGCGCGTCATTTTGTTTTTTGGGTACGTGCGCCCCTACAAGGGACTGGAGGTGCTGCTGCAGGCGATGCCCGAAATTTTGCGGCGCGTCAAGCTGCGGCTGCTGGTGGTGGGCGAGTTTTACGAGAATGAAGCGGCGTTTCGCAAGCAGGTCGCCGATTTGCAAATCGCCGACGCCGTAACCATCCACGCCGACTTTGTTGCAAATGAGGAAGTGAATTTGTATTTTTCGGCGTGTGACGTGGTGGTACTGCCGTATCGCTCCGCCACGCAAAGCGGCATCGTGCAAATCGCGTATCAGCTCAACAAGCCTTGTATCGTCACGGATGTGGGCGGGTTGGCGGAAGTCGTGCACGATAATCAAACCGGATTTGTGGCGCCGCCGGAAAATCCGATCGCGCTGGCGGAGGCCGTGGTGCGGTTCTACCGGCAAAATAAGGAACGCGAATTTGTGGAGAATGTAAAGTTGGAGAAGAAAAAATATTCGTGGGATTACATGATCGATGTGATTGAGAATTTCGCTGGTTCCGATCAGTAGGAAGATCTATCGAAGTAAATGTCATTCAGGAGGAAACTTTTTCATCAAATAGACTGCCTCAAACCCAAGAAGATTCCGCCTGAGTGACATGAGGCCGCCCTCAAAATGAAGCAAAAAGGAATTTTGTCATGGAAGATCCAAATGTCGTCAAAATAGAAATCCTCAAAGAGTACCACGATCAGATCCAAAAGATCATCGCCCAGTCCACCCAGTTTCAATCGGTGTCGGATTACGTGAATTTCGTTCTGAAAGAAGTGCTGGCGGCTAACGATCGCCCCGCGGCTTCTGACGAAGAAGACGAGGCGTTGAAGAAACGTTTGGAAGATTTGGGATACATTTGAAATCACTGCTGTCCAAGATAATTTGGAATACCACAGATTCTCAACGACTCTGTATTGTAAATTTGTGATTTAACAAGGCCAAAGCAGCCAACTGAAAATCAGGTTCCTGTTTAGTTTTTGTCGAATAGGACAAATGCTGTCCAAGATAAAATCAGTTTTGTGTCCACCTACTGGCTGAGAATTTTGATTTAACGCGGTAAAACCTGCAAATGCTGTCCAAAATTAATGTTAGAAAAAGCCTATTTTGGACAAGAGTGATTTGAAATATGACCCGGCCGAACGTTGTCCTCGTCACCGCCGATTCCCTGCGCGCCGATCGCCTGGGCTGTTACGGTTATTCCCGCCCAACCTCGCCGCATCTCGATCACTTCGCTGAAACGGCCGTGCTTTTTTCTAACGCCTTCAGCAACGGTCCCAACACGTCCCACGCTTTTCCGGCCATGATGTCTGCCGCGTATCCTTTGAGCTATTCGCGGCTGGGATTATTTGATGCTCCTCTGACTTTGGCGGAAGCCTTGCGCAATGCCGGCTACGCCACCATCGGCTTCAACGCTGGCAATCCCTACATTTCCCGGATGTTCAACTACCATCGCGGCTTCGACGAATTTTATGATTATATGGATGACGCGGCGATTGCCAAAGATAGTTCTGAACCCGATTGGCTAAATTCCCGGATTGACATCCCGCAGATGGATTTGGAAAAATATCTGATCTCGGAGGAAAGCATTCGCCGCAAAGCGCGTTTGGAAAACGAAATCAATCGTCACATTTTCGATCGGCTGGAAAAATTTCCGCGGCCTTTTTTTCTGTGGGTTCATTACATGGATACGCACTATCCCTATTTGCCGCAGCCCGAGGCGCAGCGCGCGGTCGGCATGCCGTTTGTTTCCCGCGAAGAAAATTTCAGAATCAATTCCCGTGTCCGTGAGAACGCGCCGCTTTCTTCTGAACGGATTCAGCAGGTTCAGAATTTGTACGACGCAGCGGTGCGGCAATTGGATTTGAAAGTGGAAGAGTTGTTGAAATTTTTGCGGCGGCGCGGCTGGTTTGATTCATCGTTGATGATCTTTTGCGCCGATCACGGGGAGGAATTTTTGGAGCACGGCGACCTGCAGCACAAATCCAAACTCTTCGACGAATTGCTGCGAGTCCCCCTGCTGATCAAGCCGCCGTTCTGCGCGCGCTCCCAACGCTGCGACAACATAGTGGCTTTGATCGATTTAGCCCCCACCATTTTTTCTTTGTTGAAATTGCAGAACCCATTTGATCACCGCGGTTTCTGGCCGCCGCCTTCATTTTCAGTAGATGGAAATTTTCTCATCGCCGAAGCCAGTTACGCGCCCAACGGCGGGCCGCCGGTAGATCGCCAGCTTTTTAACATCGAGGTTCTGCCGAAACGATTTGCTTTTCGCAATCGCTTTTGGAAACTAATTTTTGATACGCAGGAAGAGAAACCCATCCTCTATAATTTGCTTTCGGACCCATTTGAAAACATGCCCCTTCGTGAGTCCAGCGAATCGGCGGCAATGCGGGCCATTCTCGAACATCATATCAAACTTCAAGAACAAAACCGGGTGCGGGCGAAGATAATCCGAGTGCGAAAAAAATTGCGTTCCGCTCACCATGAAGAAAATTTATTTTCACCCTGATTTTATGCGCAATTTGTTGGAAACAATTTCTCTCTGTGTTTTGATCTGTTTGGCGATCGCTACGCCCGCGCCGGCACAGGAACCTCATTTTGGCGAACGAGTGGAGCGCGGCCGCATCGGGCATCCGCAGCTTGATGAAGCCTCTGGGTCGCGGCCAGGCGGAAAAATCCCGGCGTGCTGTGTTCGCACAACGATTCCGGCGACTCCAACCGCATTTTCGCATTAAACGAACACGGCCAGCGTCTCGGAATTTTTACCATTGTTGGAGCCACGTCACGTGATTGGGAAAACATCGCGGTCGGGCCGGGGCCGTAGTGTATTTTTGTCGCTAGCAGGTGGGAACCGCGAGTGGAACATTTTATAAGATTAAAATTGATTTTTGTAAAATAACTTTCGTACTTCGTTTCCATTTTAGCCATTCAATATTCCAATAGGAGGAGGAAGATGAACCTCATCAAATTTTTCGTCACCTGGGCGCGTCGCCTGCCCTGGAGTTTTTCCATTTCTTTAGTTGTGGCGCTGTTCGCGTGGTTGGTTATCGTTTCTACCATCTTAACCTACTTCGATATCCGCTCCATCTCCGAAGCGATACTCAAAATTTTCAGCGATGTCGAGTTTGAAAAGCCGGGGCTGAAAGGGTTTCTCCTCCGGCCGCTGCCAATTTTTTTTGAAGGCGTCGTGATGGTCGCCATTGTGGGGTTGGGCGTTTTGGGGAGTTACAATTTTGCCGGTTGGGTTTCTCGCCGGCTTTACAAAAGCCCGCAGGTGTATGTTCACGATCCGGTGGCGCCGACGCCCGGCGCTGGAAAGCTACTGGCAGACTTTGTGCGCGAACGGGCTATCGAAGACCTGCGCATTGGAATCATCTGCGCCGGCGGCGGTGCCAAAGGCGCGTACCAGGCCGGAGCGTTGAAAGCGATTTACGAATTTTTAGAGGAGAACAACGGCCTCGATAACGTGCGGATGATCGCCGGCACTTCCATCGGCTCGTGGAACTCCATGTTCTGGATGGCGGGCTTGATCAAGCCGCCCGGCGCGGGACAAATGAGCGCCCATGAAACCTGGTGGAAAGAGATTCGCGCCGACCGCATCGTCTCGTTTGCCTCTTACGCGCCTTTGTCTAAGAACTATTTTTTGTTGACGACTCCCTGGAAGGAAACGTTCAAAACTCTTTTCATGGATACACCGCACATCCGCCATGCCCTGCAAGCGCGTTTGTTCGATAATCCGGAGAGAGCGCTGCATTTTTATCTGACCCTGTCTAATGTCGCGAGAGGCCATCTCGAGTTTTCCACCAACAATACCGCCTTGCCTGGCATGACCCGAAAAAATTGGAAGACCGGAAAAAATGAGCCGCTTTTTTTGAGCGACCACTACGACCTCATTACCAACGGCGAAGAAATCGATGGCCTGGAGCGTCTGCGCGCCGCCGTCTTCGCCTCGATGGATCTGCCGCCGCTTTTCCCATATATGCAAATTAATCATGAGTGGTTTGAGGACGGCGGCGTCGTCGATAACTTGCCGGTGCGGTTTGCGACTCAGATCGAAGACTGCAATTTGGTTTTCATTCTGCCGTTAAACGCTTCGTTTGAGACGGAGGTGGATCAGAAATCCATAATCAAGCGCCTGGGCCGAGTAATGGAGGTGCGGCAGGGGGTGCTCGAGCGCGAGTCAATGAAATTGGCGTATTTGTATAATGATTTGGCGCGGCTAAAGAATCCTCAGCAGCCGAATTTGGTTTCGGTTTTTGCGATTTGCCCCGAACAACCGTTGAAGATCAACACTTCGGAATTTTGGAAAACCAGAGAAGCCGGCGAAGCGTTCGACTTGATGTACGTTGCCACCAAAAACGAACTGCAAAATAAATTTCTTGAAGCGACTGATCCCAAAGCGCTGCGCATGGCGCTGGTCAGCCCGACCGGCGCGATTACTTATAAAGAGGATTTTTAAAAATATTTTTGGAACGGAGTGCAAAACTGCAGTTTTGCAATGCGGAAGCCCACGCGAACAGCGGTTCGGCTCTGCCGAAAATGGCGGAAACCTACATTCTCCTCTCCCAAATTCCGTTCTTTGGAATTTGGGAGAGGCCAGGAGGGGGTTGTACCCCCACCTATCTTCCCATTTTTAAACCCGAACCCTCTTTTCACAGTCCGCTATTGCCCTTCCCATTGAATTTTATAAGTTGAATTTAATGCTTAATTTTTTAAATTTTTAGTTGTAATCGAATTACTTTTAAAAGGAGGAAGCGCTATGAACAGAGATGCGATTTACTTGCGACGCGGTGCGATATTTTGGTCAGCGATTTTGATCTTTTGCCTGATTGGCGCGCAAAACCTCTCTGCCGGCGAGCCGCTCAGCCCACAAGATCTATTGAGCGTGAAGTCGGTCACTCAAGCCCAGATCAGTCCCAACGGCGCCTGGATCGCTTACACGGTTTTGGTGCCCCGCGCCGCCAACGAAGCGGCGGGTAGGGCGTATAGCGAGCTTTATCTGGTTTCACCTAAAACCAGAGAAATCCGTCCGTTTATAACCGGCAAAGTTAATGTCAGTGCGCTGCAGTGGCGGCCGGATGGCTCGGCGCTGGCGTTTCTGATGAAACGCGGTGAGGACTCCAAAACGCAAGTTTGGATGATCCCGGTGGACGGCGGCGAAGCGCGGCCAATCACTCATTCGGAAACCAGTGTTGAAAAGTTTAACTGGCATCCGTCCGGCAATCAAATCGCTTACATTGCTGAGACGCCCAAAACCAAGCGAGAAAAGGAGCTGGAGAAGAAGGGTTACGGCTTCATTTATTATGAAGAAAATCTCAAGCCGCAAAATCTTTACCTGATTGCCATTGGCGCGCCGGGGGAGAAAATCGAGCCCGAGCCGTTGACGAAGGACATCACGGTCTGGTCGTTTGAATTTTCGCCGGACGGCAAAACCATCGCGGCGGCCATCAGCGAAAAGAATCTTGTCGATCACAGCTACATGTTTCAGCGGGTGCATCTTTTGAATTTGCAGGATAAAAGCCTGAAACAGCTTACCGAAAATCCCGGCAAGTTGGGCAATTTTGTTTTTAGCCCGGACGGTAAGCATTTGGCGTACGCCGCCGCGCTGGAGCGAAAAGATCACGCGGTCAGTCAGGCGTTTGTGGTTCCGGTCACAGGTGGCGAAGCGGCGAACCTCACCCCCGCCAAATTCCGCGGCCACGTCAATTGGGTGGGTTGGAAAGACAACAGCACGGTGGTTTACAAAGCCGATGAAGGCGTCGAAACCACCTACAGTCTGATAAAGCTCACTGGCAACGGCGCGGAGCGGCAAGTGATTTTAAATTCTAAGGATCATGGCGTGGTTTTCGACGCCCCCACTTTCAGCAGTGATTTCAAAGGGTGGGCTTTTGTCGGCGGAGCGCCGCATGTTCCGAATGAGGTTTATTTTTGGAGCGGCAAACAGATTCAGCGGCTCACCAATGTGAACCCCTGGCTGTCGGATCGCAAATTGGGAAAGCAGGAAGTCATTCGTTACAAAGCGCGCGACGGTGCGGAAGTCGAGGGGCTGCTGATTTATCCGGTGGATTATCAGGCCGGCCAGCGCTATCCGCTGGTGGTGATTGTGCACGGCGGCCCGGAGTCGCATTATGCCAATCGTTGGATCAGCCGCTACGCCGAGCCGGGGCAGGTGCTGGCTGGCAAAGGCTACGCGGCGTTTTATCCCAACTATCGTTCCAGCACCGGCTACGGTCTCGAATACGCATCTGTAGGCTACGGCGACGCCGCGGGCGTGGAGTTTGACGACATCGCCGACGGCATCGATTATCTGGTGCAGCAGGGCATCGCCGATGGCGAGCGGGTAGGACTCGGCGGCGGCTCCTACGGCGGATTCGCCTCGGCTTGGTTCGCCACGTATTACACCGAGAAAGTCAAAGCCGTTTGCATGTTCGTGGGCATCAGCGATCTCATCAGCAAGCGCGGCACCACCGATATCCCCTACGAGGAATTGTACGTCCACTCCGGCAGAGAGCTCGAAGAAATCTGGGACTTCAGTTTGAAGCGCAGTCCTATTTACTGGGCGCATCAGAGCAAAACCGCCACGTTGATTTACGGCGGCGCGGACGACCCCCGCGTGCACCCGTCGCAAAGTTTGGAATTGTACCGCCGAATGAAAATGAACAACCATCCGGCGGTGCGGCTGGTACAGTACCCCGGCGAGGAACACGGCAACCGCAAGCAGCCCGGACAGATCGACGTCGTCCATCGCATCCTCGATTGGTACGACTGGTATGTCAAAGACGCCAAGCCGCTGGATGGGCCGATGCCGCCGCTGGATATCAGCGAGAAGTACGGGCTGGAGTTAGAAAATTGAAGTCGTTTTAAATTAAAATATGGGAGGGATCGATGGGACGAATCATCACTTCGGTGACCATTGAAAACATCATGGAGCCATCCAAAAATCTCAGATGCGATGCTTTAGTTGACACCGGGGCGTCGCATTTGGTTCTGCCGGCGGTTTGGAAAGATCGGTTGGGCGATTTAGAGAGTATCCGAAAAATAGAGCTTGAGACGGCCACACAGGAGATAGTCGCAGGAGAGGTCTGTGGGCCGGTTCGCATTCAAATCGAGGGCTTTGAACCAATCTTTAGTGAAGTGGTGTTCATTGATATGACGCCACAAAATGGGTTGTATGAGCCATTGGTGGGATACATCGTGCTGGAGCAATCACAAGCTGCCGTGGATATGTTGGGGCATGGCTTGATTCATGTGAAACGGATGGATTTAAAATAGTGCGGACAAAACAATTTTTTTGCTGGTGCTTTTAGTTCTCTCGCTCCCACGCTCTGCGTGGGAGCGAGAGCGAAGAATTTGAAAAGGGGATGGAAAGCGATTGGTTTTGCTGGTTGCTTTTATTTTGCACGTTTGGATCATTCCAGCGCATCCGCAATCCGATCCGAAAATGAAAATCAAAATTTGGAGCGAATCGCGAGAATTGCGCTGGGAGGATTTCCGCAAAGCGCCGCCGCCCAATCGAAAATTCAACGCCCAAAGTTGGGTTGCGCTCGATGTTTCAGTGGTATGTGCGGAGGGACGTTTTTTTTACGACGTGAGCGCGGTTTTCAATTGCGACTCGTCGTGGGTAAGGCAGGCTAAGGGCGTCGATAAACTGCTGCGGCACGAACAGGGGCACTTCGATCTCGCCGAAATCGCCGCCCGTGATTTGCGCAAAGCTTTCAGCGAATTAAATGAATCCTGCGGCGATCTGGACGAGATGAAGAAAAAAGCCAATGTTCTCGTCACCTACAATCGCATGAAATTGAACACCGAGCAGAGCCGCTACGATTCCGAAACCCGCTACGGCAGCGATTCGAAAAAACAAAAGCAGTGGGAAGATAAGATCGCTCAGCGGCTTGACAAGTTGGAAGTTCATGCAGCGGACAACTGACAACGGACGATTGGCAATACAAAGATGAAGTGCAGTTATCGCAGCGAAATCAACCAGGACGTGGCGCTGGCGGGCGCCGGTGAATTTTTGCCTCTCGCCATCGGGCCGCTGCGGGTGTGGCCGCCGGTGGTGCTGGCGCCCATGGCCGGCATCACCAACTCGCCGTTTCGCCGGCTGTGCAAAAAATTTGGCGCGGGACTGTACGTCTGCGAGATGGTGGCGGCGCGCGGCCTAACCACTGGCAGCCCCAAAGCTTTGAAGCTGGCGCAATTCGCCCCGGATGAAACGCCGCGCAGTCTCCAGCTCTACGGCGTGGATCCATTTTACGTCGGCGAGGCGGTGACGAAATTGGTGAACGAAAGCCGCGTGGATCACATCGACATGAACTTTGGTTGTCCGGTGCGCAAAGTCACTCGCAGCGGCGGCGGCGCGGCGATTCCCCTCAAGCCCAATCTGCTGCGCAACATCGTGCGGGCGGCGGTCAAACACGCCGGCACGGTGCCGGTCACTATCAAATTCCGGATTGGCATCAACGACGAATTGCCGACGTATTTGACCGCCGGCAAGATCGCCGAAGACGAGGGCTGCGCCGCGGTGGCGCTGCACGCCCGCACCGCCGCGCAGCTTTATGACGGCGAAGCCGATTGGGAGTGCATTGCAAAGTTGAAAGCCCGCGTTCGCACCATTCCTGTGCTCGGTAACGGCGACATCTGGGAGGCCTGCGACGCCCTGCGCATGATGCGCGCCACCGGCTGCGACGGCGTGGTCATCGGCCGCGGCTGCCTTGGACGGCCGTGGCTGTTTCGCGATCTCGCCGACGTTTTCAACGGCCGCGAGCCGCAGCGGCCGCCCAACCTCGGAGAAATCGTCGATATCATGTTGGAACACGCGCGGCTGTTGCGCGATTGGCTGGACGAAAGGAAGGCCATGATCACGTTCCGCAAGCATTCGGTATGGTATCTCAAAGATTTTTCCAGCAGCAAAAAACTGCGGGATAAGTTGGTGCGAACTCAAACGTTTGCCGAATTTGAAGAATTGTTGAGCGCCGTCGATCGCGGCGAGCCGTTTCCGCTGCATCGGCTGCGGGTTGGCCGCGGCAAACGTCCCGGCACCCAAACGGTGGCGCTGCCGCCGGGTTATTTGGAAAATTTAGACGACGCCACCCCGCCGGGCGGCGAGGCGGAAGATACGACTTCAGGTTGATAGGGTGGGTGAATTTTTGAAAGGGTGAGCCGCGTTAGATCTCCGAGTCGAACAAATCCTCCTGTTCATCTTCGGCAAAAAGAGATTTCTGCGCGGTTTTAAAAGTGGTGGTGGCCGGCACGGGCCGCTCGAGTTCCTTTCCCTCCAACAAATCCTCCACCGTGATCACATCCTTCAACTCCACTTCTTCAAAAAGAATGTTGTAATTGCGTTTGGAGTTAAACGGCGGATCGATGTAAATCAGATCGATAAAGCCCTGCGGATATTCGGAGTGCAGATTTTTTAAAACTTCGAGGCAGTCGCCAAAATAGAGTCTGTTCATTTTTCCTTGGAGGTGTTTTTTAATTCTAAAAAAAATTTTTAGTTTGTCAACTACTTTCGAGTCGCGATCAGCAGCCACACTCCCGCCGCCAAAAAGACGCCGTTGGCGAGCCAGGCCGCCAGCAGCGGTTCCACGCTGCCGTTCTGCCCGAGCGTTTGAATGAACTTGTTGAACCCATAATAAATGAATGAAATGAGCAGGCTGATGAGCACGCCGAAAATGGCGCCGCTGCGTTTTTTGTTGGAAGCCAGCGGCGCGCCAAACAGCACCATGATGAAATTGGCAAACGGGATGGAGGTTTTGAAATAGAGGTCCACCAGCCAGCGGTTAGGGTCGCCGCCGTTGCGTTTCACTTCATCGGCAAAAAATTTCAGCTCGCGGTACGACATGTCCTCTGGCTGCACGCGGGTTTGTAAAATTTTTTCCGGCGTGATATCGATGTTGTGGTCATATAAAATTTCAAACGGCATCGCCTGCTCGGTGCCGTCGGCAAACATCCGTTGGTAGCCGTTGAGCAGCGCCCAGGCGCCGTCCTGCCACTGCATTTTCGGAACGTCGATGCGCTCGACGATCTGGTTGCCGCGATATTGTTGAATGGAGACGCGCTGCGCGGTTTGCGTGGCATTGTCATACGCGCTGATGAAAATCCAGCGATCGATTTTATCGCGCCAGAAAATGTTGGAAGCCCGAGCGGCGCTCTGCGCGCTGGCCGGTTCGAGAAACGTGTTTTCGATTTTTGATTTGTGCTGGTTGGCTGCGGGAACGATCTTTTCCCCAAAGCCAAACGCCAGCAAACTGATGAGAACGCTCAGCGCAAGCATCGGAAAGAGAATGCGGTAAAGCGAGACCCCCACGGATTTAATGGCGACGAGCTCGTTGGTGCGTGCCATCTGCCCAATGCTGAAGAGGCTGGCCAGCAGCATGGCGATGGGCATCGCTAAAATCCAGATGTAGGGGATGTAAACCAGATAATATTTGGCGATGATGGTTTTCGGGACGTCGCGGTCGATGAAGCGGGCGAGGTTGCCCACCATGTCCACGAAAATCACGATCAGCACAAAAATCACGATGGCGTAGATGAGCGCGAAGCCGAAGCGCCGCAAAATATACCAGTCTAAAATTCGCATCGGGTTTCAAATTCGTCGGCGCAGCCAGGCCGGCGCGGCGCCGCTGGATTTGGCCGCTAACATTACGGCGATGGCGCCCGCGATAAGGTTGGGAGTCCACATGGCGAAGAACGGGCTGATGATTTGGCGGTCGGCGAGAATTTCACCGCCGATCAAACACGTCCAGTACAAAAGAAAAAATCCGAAGCTCAGGCCGCCAGCGATGGCCCAACCGCGCTGGCGGATGAGGATGCCCAGCGGCGCGCCCACCAGCACGAAGACGATGCAGGCGGCGGGGATGGCATATTTTTTATGCACCTCCACCAGGTAGATGTTGACGGATTTTTGGAAGCCGTTGATCATGTCCAAATCGGCTTTGAGCGATCGCCGCAGGTTCTCGTGTTCGGTGATGAGATTAGCCAAAATCGGCCGCGGCTGGCCGTTACTCAAGTTGTGTTTGTAAAACTGCTCCACCATTTTTTGGTGGATGGATTTTTTGCGCTCGGCGATGCGCGCCTGATTTTCCCGCACGTTTGCCATCAGCGCGGCGGCGCTCTTTTCGCGATCACCGCGGTACTCCGACTGGCTGCGGGTGAGGAGAATTTCCGACATCGCGATTTTGATGAGTTGCTTCTGAAATTCCACCCGCTTAAATCGTCCCGGGTCTTTGAAATCCACTTCGTGCACTTCGCCGTTGAACATGGCGATGGTCAGCCAGCCGGTTTGGCGATCGAAGCGCAGCTCGGCGCTGTCCGCCACGATGGTTTTGATGGCGTTGGCGTTGTTCTGATCGTCGATGATCAAATCTTTGACATAAGAAACGGAGTCGATCTCGTGCACTCTTTCGACGAGAATTTTGTAGTTCGGGATGTCCGAGTAAATGACGCCAGCTTCGAGATTGATCATCGGTTTTTTGCGGGCGATATCCATGGCCAGTAGACGCGCGCGGTGGTTGAAATCAGGCAGCACATAATTGTTGAACAGGATGAGCGCGCCGGTGAGCAGCGCCGCTACGAACACCAAAGGCAAGAGAATTTGGTACAAGCTGACGCCGCTGGCGCGCACGGCGGTGATTTCATTGTCTGCCGCCAGCCGGCCGAACGCCATGATGGTGGCGGTGAGCACGGCCATGGGCGCTGCCAGCGCGATCATCCACGCCAGATTCAGGAACAGAAATTCCAGGATGATCGGAAACGCGACGCCTTTGCTCAAGAATTTCCCCAGGTCGCGATACAGGATGTTGAGAATGAAAACAAAATTGATGGTGATGAGCGCCCAGAAAAACGGCCCAATGTGTTCTCTGATAAAATAGCTGGGCAAAATGCGTGGCATGGATTAAATTGTAACCGTCTTTTGTCTCATTAGCGTCGTCAAAATTGCGATCAATATACGTACCCCGGCCTACTATATCAAGCTTAATTTCGGCGCCTTCCGGCCGTAAATTTTTCTTGCAATTCAACAATAGAATCATTAAGTTCCAGCCGCTTCTAATATCACACTTCATCACAAACATGTTTCGGAGGCAGCATCGAGTAGTTTGATATAAATTTTTGTTAGGTTTTTAATTATCGAACTCCAATGAGGGGAGAGCAGCCGCTCTCGTCTAATTAAGCTGTGCTCGCAAAACATGTTTTCTAACTCGAGTTTCCTTTCCAAATTTTGTCTGGCGGCTTTTGTGTTCGGCGCGGCCAGTTCTGCGTCTGCGTTCAGCCCGGCGCTAGGCTTAAAGGCCGACGGTTTTTGGGCGTCGCGATTTTTGGAGCGCAACCAGCAGCCGGTGTTTTCTCATCACGGCTATTATCCCGGCTCGCGGCCGGCGCTTTACAACAGCGCCCGCGAAATCGTCGAGATTGAGTCGCTGGAAGATTTTGTGATGGTGCGCGAAACGGTTTTGGAGGAGGATGTTCGGGCGCCGCTGGTTTTAACGTTCGCTGAATATCTCCAGATGATGCAACGGCGGACCATGAACATGAGCTGGCGGCAGTATGTCTCAGCGAACGTGGCATTTGCGGAGCAGGAGGGGCAAGGCGGCGGCATCAATTTGGATATCCCGCTCAAGATCAAAAGCAAGGCCTTTCAAAAAGTGTTTGGCAGCGGCACCGTGGGGTTGACGGTTTCCGGCGACATCAGCATCCAGGCGAAGATTCGCCGTGAAGACCGCAGCGAAGTGCGCACCGCCCTCACCCGCGGCGCCACCACCAATTTCAACATGCAGCAGAAGCAGCGCTTTTCGGTGACCGGTAAGATCGGCGACAAAGTTACCGTCAACGTCGATCAGGACAGCGAGCGCGCCTTTGATTTTGAAAACAACATCCGCATCAACTACCAGGGCTACGACGACGAAGTCATTCAAAAAATCGAAGCCGGCAACATTTCCCTCTCTCTGCCCGGCACGCAGTACGTAACTTTCAGCGGCAAGAACACCGGCCTTTTCGGCTTGAAAAGCGAAATGGTACTGGGCAATTTGAACCTCACCACCATTGCCAGCCAGGAAAAAGGCGAAAGCCAGCGCATCTCCCTCAGCGGCGGCGCGGAGGAGGGTTCGCGTCAGATTCGCATCGACAATTACGTGAAGGACACCTACTTCTTTCTCGATCTCGAATACCGTGAAAACTACAAGCAGTTTGACGCCGAGGGCAACCACTTGGCGTCGCTCAATCCCATCACGGAAATTGAAGTTTACAAAGCCGCCCCTAATAATTTGATTCAATTTCCGGATCAGGTGATCGGCGCTTGGGCGACTTTTGATGGCGACCCAACTACGGTCACGGCGGCCGATACCGCCTCCCCCATCGCTGGCGTTTCGCAGTTTGGCTATTTTCTGAGGTTGGAAAAAAGCGAATACTTCGTGGAGAACACCCTTGGCTATATCCGTTTGAATTCTGCTGTGACGCAGGACGAAATTCTGGCGGTGACGTATCGCACCGGCGGCGCCGCTCCAAAAGCCTTCGGCGGTGTGGTTCCCGGTACCAATACTATCATCTTCAAGCTTATCAAGTCCAGAAGCCCGCAGCCTACGGATCGAACGTGGAATCTGGCGTGGAAAAACGTCTATTCGTTGGGCGCTCGCAACATCAACGAAGAAGGCTTTGATCTCAAAATATTTTTTCGGCCCCCTGGCAGCCCCCTCGAAGAAAACGACAACAACGGCCAAAAGTGGGTCACCGTCTTCGGCCTCGATCGCAAAAACGTATCCGGCGGTCTCTCCCCGGACGGCGTGATTGATATTGACAACAATATTTTGGATTTGCGCAACGGCGAAGTGATTTTTCCGGACGTGCAGCCCTTTGCGCCCGAGGGATATTTTTTAGGCGGCAACGTGGTGCGGCCGGATTTAGGGGAACGCGCCGCTCCGCGGATCTATAATTCCGTCATCCCCAGTGAGATCAACCAGGACGCCGACAACTTCACCATTGAAGTTAAATCACGCAACCGCAGTTCGGAATTCAATTTGGGATTCAATGTCATTCAGGGCTCCGAGGTGGTGACCCTCAACGGCGAAACCCTGCAAAACGGCCGCGATTATACCATCGATTATTTTACCGGCACGCTCAACATCCTCGACGAGCGCGCCAGCGATCCCGCGGCGAAGCTTGACATTTCCTTCGAACGCAACCAGCTTTTCCAACTGGAGAAGAAGACCATTCTCGGCATGAGGGCGGAATACAATCTCGGCCAGAATTCGTTTTTGGGCGGCACGCTCTTGTATTTGAGCGAAAGCACCCTCGATCGCAAAGTGCGGGTGGGCCGCGGCCCGATTCGGAATTTGGTTTGGGATTTAAACACCCAGCTCAATTTCAATCCCAATTTTATCGGCAAAGCCTTTGACGCCCTGCCGTTGATTCGCGCCAAAGGCGAAACCGCCCTGCGATTGGAAGCCGAAATCGCTCAGGTTCTGCCAACGCCCAACACACTCAACAGCCCGAGAACGGGCGACCATCACGGCGTGGCTTACATTGATGATTTTGAAGGCGCGAAAAAAACCGTCAGCTTAGGGGTGATCCGCCGCAACTGGACGCAGGCCTCCCAGCCGGCCGACAGCCTCCACACCATCGATAACATGGTGAACTACTTCTGGTATAACCCCATCACTCAGGTGCCCATCCGCGACATCTACCCCAACCGTGAGATTAGCTCCAACACCCCCAACGTGGTGCACGTGTTGACGTTCGAGTTGTACCCCGATCTCGATCAGCCGCAAATTAAAAACCAGTGGGGCGGCATCATGCGGGCGCTCTCCGCCGGATTGTTCGATCAATCGCAAAGCAACTTTATCGAAATCATGGTTCAGGGCGAGGTGGGGCGGCTGCACATCGATCTGGGAGCCATTTCCGAAGACGTCATTCCCGATGGCCTTTTGAACACGGAAGACGTGGGGCTGCGCGACGGCATTTTGGATGATGGCGAAGACGTGGGGCTCGACGGCTTCGTCAAGCCCGATCCACCAGAGCTAAATTTTCCCCGCAGTAATTTTGCCGGGCAGAATATCGACACGGTTCCGCATGATTTCTGGGATTTTCACAACAAAGGCATCAAAGACCCGGACGAGCCCTGGAGCTACGACGACTGGTTTTACGACGGCAATTTCCAGTATATCACGGCCGATGGCGTTGCCGTCAAGTCGATCAACGGCACCGAGGGCAACGCCAACGACGAGGGCGGCCGGCGTTCGGACACCGAAGATATCAATGGCAACGGCATTCTGGATCGGCTCAACTCCTATTTTAGCTACACTTTTTCACTCGAACCGAATCACCCCGATACCGCGTTAATCGTCGGCGGCAATCCTAATCCTTCCCGAGGCACGGCGTGGAAGCTTTACCGCATCCCGTTTGAAACCACGGTCGATTCGCTGAAAATTGGCAACCCCAGCTCCACGCAAATTGAATACGCCCGCATCTGGCTGGAGGTGGAAGACCCCCAAAATTTAAGCCAGCAGTTGGTGCGCGTCAACATTGCGGAGCTTAACCTGGTGGGCAGCGACTGGAAAGAACGGGGCAGCACCCGCGACGAGTTTACCGATATCATTATTTATAGCGATACCACCGTCGCGGTGGCGCAAATCAACACCCACGATGATCCGTTTTACGCCACCACCCTCAACCAAATTGGCGTGGAGGGCGAGGAGGACCGGGTGACCGGCGTGCGCGCCCGCGAGCAGTCGATTGTTTTGAAGGCCACCGGTTTGGATGGGGCGAACGGCGCCAACGTCGGCGTCACTCAAAAAAGCTTATTCCAACCGGAGAACTATCTCAATTATGATCGCATCCGCATGTTTGTTTATGGCCGCAACGATATCGCCAGCCCAGTGCAAATCCCCAGCGATACTTCGCAGACGAGCTTGATTGAATACTTTTTGCGTTTTGGCGCCGACGACCGGAACTATTATGAGTATCGCTCCAGAGTTTATGAAGGTTGGAGCCCGGAGAAAAACAGCATGGACGTGCGCCTGCAGGAGCTGACGGAACTGATAGCCGATTCCACTATCGCGGTCAGGTATTTGACCGCGGACAGCAGCAGATCCATCCGCAAAAAGGGCAACCCCTCGTTGACGAATATCAAAACCTTGGTTATCGGCATCAAGAATTTGCACCCCACTGATAAATTCACGGGCGAGGTTTGGTTCAACGAGCTGCGGCTTTCGGACGTCGATCGCGATAAGGGCATGGCCATGCGCCTCCGCGCCAACATGCAGATCGCAGATTTTGCGACGGTGAGCGGCGACATCGAACGGCGCGACGCCGATTTTCATAACGTCGCCGAGCGCTTCGGCAACGGCAACAACAGCACCTCCGGCAGCCTCAATCTCAACCTCGGTTTGGATAAATTTCTGCCGGCCTCGTGGGGGGTTTCCATGCCATTGAGCATGAATTTTCGCAAACGCACCGACACGCCAAAATATTTCCCCGGCCGCGATCTTTTGGTGACAGGCGACCTGAGCGCCGACTCGCTGCGGCTGGTGCGCTCCATCACTGAGCAGAGCGGCTTCAACATCAGCTTTCGCCGGCAGGTCACTTCCAACAATTTTTTTCTCAAGCACACCTTGGACAAACTTTCGTTCAGTTTAGGCCAGACCAGCAGCCACGCGGAAAGCCCCACTATTAATTTTTCCGACAATACTTCCTGGACCGGCAACCTGGATTACCGCATCGAGTTCGGCCGCAATAACTTTTTTTCGCCGTTCTCCTGGGTGCCCAACCTGCCGCTGATTGGAAAAGTGCGCGCCACGAAATTTTATTACACCCCACAAAATGTCTCATTCCGCGCCAACGGCGCGCGCACATTGCAGCGCTCGCAAAGCCGGTTGCAGTCCACCGCCAACCAGGATTCCGTTCGCATTGTCGAAACCTTCAATTTCACTGTCGATCGCAGCGCCCGCGTCAACATGAAAGTGTTCGAGAGCCTGGTGGTGGATGTGACCCGCACCCACAAGGCGGACATGCGCGACCGCCAACTTTACGAAATGTTCACCCTCAAGCCGCGCGATCTCAACGTCACCCAGAATTTTACCGCACGCTACACCCCCAACATCTTTAGCTGGCTGAATAACTCTTTCAATTATACTGCAAACTACACTTTCAACGACAACATTCAACAGGGGCGAACGGGCCGCAGCGCCAACAGCGGCGTAACCCGTTCCGCGGATTTTACCCTGCGGCTGCAGCAATTGGCGCGCTCGGTTTTCGGAACTGGGCAAAAACGCCCGACGCCAACTCCCGGACGGGGCGAGCGCCGCGACCCCGGCGCGCGCGAAAATCCCCCAAACGAGCTGATCATTTTTCAAGAGGGTGAGAAGAAGGAGGGCGGCTTCTCCATGAATCCGCTCAAGCTTTTGGGCGGTTTTATTTCTAAATTTCGCGATATCAACTTCAATTATACCGAGCGTACCAACGTCAGCCAGTTTGGACTGGCGGGCGACAATCCCAGCTGGGGATTCCAGTTCGGTTTGTCCACTAACACCGGCGTGGACACCGTTGAAGGCCTCGCCACCCAGGCTCGCAATTTCAGCGAGAGCCGCTCCTATCGCGCTGGTTCCGGGCTCACGTTCGGCCGCGCTTTCGATATCGGGCTGACTTACAATCACAACGAGCAGCGCAACGAAACCACTCAAATTTCCGGCAGCTATTCTGACAACTGGCTGCGGTTTGGCGGCTTCAACACGCCGTTTCCGGAAATTACTGTGCGCATTTCCGGGCTGGAAAAGCTGCCTTTCTTTAGTGGTCTCTTCCGTACCGTCACACTCAGCCACAGCTTTTCAGGGCAAAAGGACATCACCTGGAGCGGCGTGCGCGATCAGGTCACCCAGGAAAGTGTGAGCACCAACTTCCGCCCCTTAGGCAAATTGGATTTGAATTTCAAAAAAGGCATCACCGGCAACATCCAGGTGAACCACTCGGTTACTTTAGGCCGCAACCCGCGCGTGAGCACGGGCGCCAACCGCACCACTCGATCCGATATTTCCGTCACTGCTACCTATTCCAAGCAATCGGGGTTTCGAATTCCTATTTGGCCTTTCAACAAAGGTGAATTAAAAAATTCCATCGATTTCAATTTCACTTTCACCAAAAGCGACGTGACCACCGAGCGCAGCATCAGCAAAGTCGATGGCAAGGATCAATTCGAGGTGCAGGACCGCACCAACCGCTGGGCGTTTCGCCCCAGCCTCACCTATTCGTTCAGCAACCGCGTACGCGGCGGCGCTTTTTTTGAAGTCGGCGCCACCGACAGCAAACGCGCCGGCAAAACCTCGGTGCAGGAATTCGGAATCGACGTCAACATTTCAATCAGAGGGAATTAACTTCGGAGGAACGAATCGGCTCCGCTCATCGCTGCTATTTTTGGCTGCTCTTAATTTTGGTTGAATCTTTTGCCTGCGGTTTATTGAGCAACGCTGCCGCGCCGGCTTTTGACGGCGACAACGCCTATCAATATCTCATCAAACAGTGCGATTTCGGAGCGCGGGTTCCCGGAACCCCGGCGCACCGCGCCTGCCGCGACTTTCTCACCAAAGAGTTGCAAGGCTTCAGCGCTCAAGTTGTGCACCAAACTTTTCTACAAAAGTTGCCGCTGACCGGTCAAAACGTAACTTTGACCAACATTGTCGCCAGCTTTGGAGTCGATAAAACCGAACGGGTTTTGCTGTGCGCCCACTGGGACAGCCGGCCCCTCGCCGATCAGGACCCCGAGCCAGCTAACCGTTCCAAACCCGTTCCGGGCGCCAACGACGGCGCCTCGGGCGTGGCGGTGCTGCTGGAAACGGCGCGCCACCTTCAGCGCACGCCGCCGCGTTACGGGGTTGATATTATTCTTTTCGATGGCGAGGACGCCGGCCAATCCGGCCGCTCCGAAAGCTACGCCCTCGGCGCGCAGTATTTTGCCGACAACAAAGATCCCAACTACCGGCCGCGCTGGGGTATTTTGTTGGATATGGTGGGCGACCGCGATCTGGAAATTTACCAGGAAGAATATTCGCTGCGCTACGCCCCTGAATGGGTGGAGATGGTCTGGCAGCGCGCCGCGCGCTTGGGGCTGCCCGCGTTCATCGCCAAACCGGGGTACGAGGTAGCCGACGATCACCTGCCGCTGCTGCGCGCCGGCATCCCCTGCATCGATATCATCGATTTCAATTACACCTATTGGCACACCAGCGAAGACACCCCGGACAAGTGCAGCCCGGAAAGCCTCGCCCAGGTGGGCCAGCTCATTTTGAGTTTGATTTATGCAAAGTAAATCGGATGCCCAGTGGCTGGAAGTGCGCGTTTTCGTCGTTCCGGAAATTGAGGAGGCGGTGTGTAATTTTTTGTTTGAATTGGGCAGCGCGGGCTGCCAGCAATTTGAATACGCTGTATCTGGATTTTTTCCAGCGGCCGTCGGCGCCGAAGAAATTCAGAGTAAACTTCTCAATTACTATTCGGAGCTGAAGGCGCTGGGGTTGTGCCGCATCCAACCAAAAATAGAAATACGGCCGGTGGAGAATCTCGACTGGGAGGCCATCTGGAAACGCCACTTCAAGCCAATTTATATTTTTGACAAATTGGTGATTAAGCCGAGCTGGACGCCGCTGCCGCCAACCGCCGCCGCCATAATTGAGATCGAGCCCAAGCAAGCGTTTGGCACCGGCAATCACGCCACCACTCACCTGGCGCTGGAATTTTTGGCGGAAGCGGTTCGACGTGGAGACGTGATGCTCGACGTGGGCGCCGGCACCGGCATTCTCGCCATCGCGGCGGTTAAATTGGGCGCAGGGCGGGCGGTGGCGGTGGACATCGATCCCCTCGCCATCGAGGCGGCGCAGGAGAATTGTCACAAAAATTTCGTCGCCTCGCAAATTGAATTGCTGCTCGGCAGCACGGCGGCGGTGCCGGGCAATCAGCGGTTTGATATCATCGCCGCCAATCTCAATCGGCGGGAAATCACCGCGCTCGTTTGCGAGTTTCGCCGCTTGCTTAAACCCACCGGGCGCTTGTTCGCCACTGGAATTTTAGCAGAAGAAGCGCCGAGGTTGAGAAAAATCTTTATTGAAACCGGCTTTTCGATTCAAAAGGAAGTTGTAAAAGACGAATGGATGGGGATGATTTTAAGAAAGCTTTAACCACGAAGCTCTCGAAGACAAGTCAGTTTGATGTTTTTAAGCTTCGTGGTCTTTGTGTCCTTCGTGGTGAGTTACTACTTTTGTGATTTTTACATGGTTCTTGTTCTAAATTAAAATTATGAGACGGCTGGCTTCAATCGATGTTGGAACCAACACGGCGCTGCTGCTGGCGGCGGAGGTCTCCCCGCAGTTGGAGATTCATCCCCTGGTGCAGCGCGAAAAAATTGTGCGGCTGGGCGAAGGTGTGGATGAACGCCGGCTTTTGAAAGCGGAGGCGATGGCGCGCGTGATGCAGGCGCTGGACGAATATCTCCGCGCGTGCCGCGAGCTGAAGGTCGAGGGCATTGTGATCTCCGGCACCAGCGCGGTCCGCGATGCAAAAAACCGGGATGACTTGATTGCTCAAATTAAGCAACGGTTTGGCGTCGAGATGCGAGTGCTGAGCGGCGGGGACGAAGCGCGCTTGACCTATTTGGGCGCGCTTTCCAACAAACAGCATTTGGCCGGCGATATTTTGTTGATTGACATCGGCGGCGGCAGCACGGAATTCATCGCCGGTGAGCGCGACCGCATCGCCCACGCGCTGAGCATCGATATCGGCTCGGTGCGGCTGACCGAGCGCTTTGTCCGCAGCGACCCCGTTGCCGACGATGAATTTCGCGCCCTGGAAAATTTTATCGATCAGCAGATTCAAGTCATTCAAAAAAATTTTACTCCGCCGCCGCAAAACCTGGTGGGCGTAGCGGGAACCGTGACCACCCTCGCGGCCATGCACCTGCAATTGCGCGAGTACGACGCCGAGCGCGTCGATCGCTGCACGCTTTCGTTTCAGCAGGTCGCCGGAATTGTGGAAGATTTAAGAAGAAAAAACCTCGCGCAGAAAAAGCAATTGCCGGGTTTGAACCCGGCGCGCGCGGACGTGATTTTAGCCGGCGCGATGATTTTGTGGCAAGCCATGCGCGCGTTTGGATATGAAGAAGTCGCAGTGAGCGATCGCGGGCTGCGGTTTGGCGTGCTGATGGATTTCGCGAAGAGTCAAGTTTTGCCACAGAGTCACTGAGAACACTGAGAAGGATCAATCTCTGTACTACAAATTAGAAAATGAATCAACTTTTGCGCGTTTTGCGTTTTCCTTGCCAACCTTGCGGTTAAGTTTTAGTTGGGGCTTGAACTCTGTGTATCAGTGGCAATCTTTAACGAAAGATTTTGCCCTTCAATTTTTTCTTCAGCATTTCGCGGGCGCGGAAAATGCGGGCTTTAACGGTGCCCAGCGGGATGTTCAGCAGCGTGGCGATTTCTTCGTAGGATTTTTCCTCGGTGTGGCGGAGGATGATGGCGATTTTATAATTTTCCGGCAGCTCATCGATGGCCGAGGCGATGATTTTGGAGCGCTCGTCCGAAAGCAGTTCTTTATCCGGGCTGCTGGAAACGTCGGGAAATTCCCGGCCCAGCTCGCCGTCTTTCGATTGCACCGGCTTGTTGATGGAATAGGTTTTGAGCCGCTTCTTGCGCATGTGGTCGATGCAATTGTTGATGGCGATTTTGTACAACCAGGTGGAGAAGGCATACTCTTCGTTGAACGTGGGGAGAGCGTTGAAGGCTTTCATAAAAGCCTCTTGCACCAGGTCTTCGGTTTCCTCGCGGTTATGCACCATCTTGTAGAGAAGATTGTAGATGGCGCCGCGGTAGTTTTCGAGGAGCTGCTTGTAGGCAGACTCATCGCCTTCGATGGCGCGTTTGATTAATTCGGAACTGGTTGGTTTCACCGCGGGACCTTGAATGCGACGTAAAATTTTGAAAAAAACTACGTTAAAAAATGTTCAGTGTCAAGAAAAAATATTTTGCAACAACCGCCCGCTGCTTGTATCTTTGGCTACTAAAAATGCGGAAGGAAAGTTGACTTGATTCTCGGCGTCGGAATTGACGTGGTGGAAATTCAGCGCATCGCGCAGGCCGTCGCAAAGTGGGACGAAAAATTCCTATCGCGGCTTTTCACCGCCAATGAAATCGCCCGCTGCCGACAGCGCGTGCATTCGGCGGAGTGTTTTGCAGTGCGGTTTGCGGCCAAAGAGGCGCTGGCCAAAGCCCTGGGGCACGGGTGGTGCAAGCATTTTCGCTGGACCGACGTCGAGGTGGCGAACGACGACGCCGGCAAACCCAGCCTGCGAATTAACGGAATCACGGCGAAGTTAGTGGAGAATAAACGGGTGCTTTTGAGCTTAACCCACACAAAGGACTACGCCGCCGCAATGGTGGCGGTTGAGGACGATAAGTAACGTGAAACGATTTTTGATCTACCGGCTGCCTGCCGTTGTTTGGGCCGCGGTGCTGTTTACTCTCTCCTCCATCCCTTCACAATCGTTACCCAGCCTGGTGTTGAATTTCAAGGATTTGTTCCTGCACTTTGCCGCCTATTCTGTTTTCGGATTATTGTTGGCCCACGCTTTGATTCCGACGGCCCAACGCCTGCCGCGAAAATCGGGATGGCTGGTGATTTTAATCGGCTGTCTTTACGGCGCCTCGGATGAGTTTCACCAAATCTTTGTGCCGGGACGGTACTGCACCTTCAGCGACTTTTTGGCGGATTGCGCCGGGGTGGCATTCGGCCTGTTCCTTTACTGGCAGTTGTTTCGCCGGCTCGCAGCCAACGGGGGAACAGGGCGCGCATGGCGAACTTTCTCGGATAAAATTCTAAAGTTATTTTGATATCAGACGATTTAAATTAAAAGCAGCTCACTTTTAGGAGAAGATGTGTCGAAACCGAAAACCCGATCATCTGCCAAAATGAAACATCACCACTGCGACGCCGCTCGCAGCGGCGATTGGATCATCTACCGCTGCCCGAAATGCGATTACGAGCTGCGAGAGAACTGGCGCACCGGCGCTATCAAACTCAGCAACCCCAAACCTAAAACCAAACACACCGGCGCCTATTTTCCGATTGAGTACCAGGACGTGTACGGTAATCTCAATTGAGCTTCCTACCAATATTTTCCGTCGAAACGCAACCGTTTTTTCGCCATTTGTTCTAAGAATGGTGTAGTTTACAACCGTAAGTTATCTCACACCAACTAACTTTTACATTGGGGGCGTGTCCACACTTCGCCATTTATACCCGGACAAGTTTTTTAGCGGCATTTCAACTTACAGGGAGGCATCTATGCGCGGCTTCAGGGATCTTTTCCTTCTCACCATCCTGACTGTTTTGCTTCTGAATGATTGGATTTGGGCGCAAAATGAAGAGCTCATTTTTTCTGTGATGGGCGACATTCCTTACAGTTCCAGTGAAGAGTTGATCCTGCAACAACAAATTGCAGAGCATAACCTGTACAGTCCATCAGAATTCATGGTGCATGTGGGGGACATCAAGGGCACCAGTACCAACTGCGCCGAGTCATCCTACTCAAGATTCGCCAATTATCTGCTGGAATTAGACGCGCCGACGTTCGTGATTCCGGGCGACAACGAGTGGACCGATTGCGCCAATCCGGAAGAGGCCTGGTCGTTCTGGGCAAGCTATTTTATGAATTTCGAGCAGAATTTTTGCGGCGCGCCGGTGGTGGAAAGACAAAGCATTCGCCCGGAAAATTTTGCGTTTATCAAAAAAGGCGTTTTGATTATTGGCTTGAACATGGTGGGCGGCACCCATACCGAGGTGGGAAATTGGAACCAGCGCCTGCAAGATAACGCCGATTGGGTGAATCAACAGTTTCAAGAAAAGGGCTCGTTGGTGCGGGCGGCGGTGGTTTTCGGGCATTCTCTAAGAAAAAGCGATGAACTTTTTGAGACCAATTTCTGCAGGCTGTTTCTAATTTCGGAAAACGGGTTTTGTACATTATGGGCGAGCATCACAGCTTTGCGCTCAGAGATCCCTACAAGGTGAGCAATTTAGCCAAAGTGATTGTCGATAAAGGCGCGATTGCGCTGCCGCTGCAAGTGACCATCACGTTGAATAGCCAGCAGCAGTTTGTATTTAATCGCACGCCTTGGGATTCTAACAGCCAACCCATTAACCGGCTGCCCTGCGGACAAGACGGCCCGCTCATTACCATCAATCCGGCTTCGCACAATTTCGCAACCGTTGCGGTTGGCGCAATCGCTTCCCAAACGTTTGTGGTTAGCAACTCCGGCAATCAGAATCTCGAGGTTACCGGCGCGTCGCTGGTGGGAAGCAACGCGGCTGAGTTCAACCTCGAGGGCGGCGGCGGCTTCACGCTTTCGCCCGGCGCGGCTCAAAATGTAGTCGTCCGTTTCAATCCGACTTCCGGAGGCAGCAAGTTGGCAACCCTGCGCTTGGACAGCAACGATCCCAACCGTAATCCTCTCGATGTTAGTCTTTCGGGAAACGCGGTTGTGCCGGCGCCGGACATCGCGGTGAATCCGTCGTCGTATGATTTTGGGCAGGTGATCGTGGGCGCCAACGCCGCGACAACGTTTGTGGTCAGCAACTCGGGCGATGTTGATTTGAACGTCAGCGCCGTCGCTTTGATGGGCAGCGCCGCCGGCGAGTTTAGCCTGGACAGCGGCGGGGGCGCGTTTACGTTAACGCCCGGCGCCAACCGCAATATTCAGGTTAGCTTCAATCCGGCGTCCGAAGGTTCAAAAAGCGCAGCGCTGCGCTTTGACAGCGATGACCCGGATGAGAATTCATTGGATGTCAACTTAAGCGGCAGTGGGGTTGCACCGGCGCCGGATATCACCGTCGCGCCGGCCTCCCACAATTACGGCGACGTGGTGGTGGGAAATAGCTCACAGAAGACATTTGTGGTAAAGAACGACGGCAGTGCAAATTTAGAGGTAAGTTCGACGACTTTGGTTGGAACGGACGCCGGACAATTTTCCATCGACAGCGGCGGCGGCGCGTTCACGCTGACGCCGGGCCAGAGCCGGGACGTGACGGTGAGCTTCGCTCCGACTTCGTTGGGGACAAAAACTGCCACCCTGCGATTTGC
>JBBIIG010000057.1:0-26052 GCA_037446635.1 bacterium | reverse complement strand
CCAACTTGTCTTCATCCCGCAACTCCGACGCGGCGCGCAAAGCCTTGAGCAGGCTCTCCTGCAAAATATCTTCCGCCAATTCCGGGGAAGAGATTTTTCTGCGCACAAAAGCCAACAGCTTCTCGCGATGGCCGAGTAGTGCAGTGAGAATCGAATCGTTAATATTTTGACTCGTGTTCATAAATTAGAGTTAATTTGACAAAATCGGTGTCTTTTTTTCAACAAACCGTCTGGCGAGAAATTGTTTTAATATAGCGAAAACAAAAGTGGCATCACCTGGCATCGATGCACCATAGCACCGTGGGGTAATTCATGAATTACCCCACGGTGAAAGGCTATACTAGCGGCTGCCTTATTTGTCCAGCAGCTCGTGCACGATCTGCTCCCACTCCTGCTGCAGCGAATCGTTGCAGGGTGGATGGCCGGCGCGGGCGTACCAGTAGCGCGCGTTGCCGAGGTCGCCCTCTTTGCGGTGGAGGTAGGCGTGAATCCAGGCGGCGTCCGCGCCCTCGAGGTTTTGCACGATCTGGTGGGCGCGATCCCACTCCTGGCGGCCGTCGCGCCAAAGCGCCAGCAGCAGGTCATCCAAATCGGCCGGCGGGGTTGGAGCGGCGAGAGATTTTTTGAAATCGTCGAACGTCATTTCTGACGCATGGCCTCCCGCAGCATTTCGACCTCAAAGCCGTGGGGAACCTGGTTGTCGCGGGCATATAGAAAAATAGCGGTCTGGAAAATGGCTTGCAGCGCCGATTGCACCAACGCCAGACCGATAAAATAGATCGCCATCAGTCCAGCGACGACGAAAATCGCAAACTTGGAGGCGGTTAATATCGCCACCACCGCCACCAGCAGAAACGCCGGAATCGTGAGTACAAAGAAAACCAACCCAAAACTGAAGTTGCCGATCAATTGTTCTCCCCAGGTTTTTTTCAACAAGCGGGTGGATTCTTTCAAAGCGGCAATGGGGCCAATCTGTTCCACCACCAGCAGCGGGATAACCAGAAAGCTGGTCACCGACCAGGCCATGCCAAGAAGGCCAACAATAATTTGCCCCACCTTCTCAAAGCGATCTTCAATAATTCGGAAAATGAATCCGACGGTCGCCGCCACCAAAGTCCAGCCCATGATCAGAGGCAGGCGGGCGCTGGCGGCGCGCAGCCCATCTTTCACCGTTGGGTCGCCGCCTTTCAGACGAATGGCGGCGCACGCGACGACGGCGGAGTTAAAGAAGATGGCGACAAAATACATACAGAAATAAAACAGGAACAGCAGTGAATAGTAATTCACTTTTTCGCTCAGCGGCGCCGATTCCGCCGGCGGCTGCCACTCGCCGCTTATAAAAATGGGCGCAGCAAAAGAGGCCAAAACCAGCAAACTGCAAATGCCGGAAATGAGCGGGAAGACCAACAACTCTTTGTCTTTTTTCAGAACTTCCCAGGAAGCCCCCATCAAAGACCAGGTGTTTGAAAACTTGCCCATTTACTTTCCTCCTAAATTAAATCTGGCTTCGGAAATTGAATTTCGAGGCCTTTGATTATTTTGATTCAGTGCCTTCAGTGTATTTCGGTGTTTTATTTATCAGGTTCCAAAATAGCGATCGCCAAAATCGCCCAGTCCCGGCACGATGAATTTTTTGTCGTTCAGATGATCGTCGATGGCGGCGGTGTAAATCTCCACTTGCGGATGTTTCTGCTGCAAGAGGGCGATGCCCTCCGGCGCGGCCACGATACAAACCGCGGTGATCTTCTCCGCGCCCTTTTTCTTTAGAGCCGAAATGGTGTCGCTCAGCGAACCGCCGGTGGCTAACATTGGGTCGAGTACCAGGATGAGTTTATCGGTGACATCCGCTGGAAATTTTTGATAATATTCCCGGGCGATGGCCGTTTTCTCATCCCGCTCCAATCCAATGAAACCCACCGGCGCAAAGGGCAAAAAATCCTTCACCGAAAACAGCATTGATATGCCCGCCCGCAGCACCGGCGCAAACACGATGGTTTGCTCGATTTCAAAGCCAGTTGCGGCCGCCAGGGGTGTTTCGATCTGCTTTTTCTGCAGCGGCAATCCTTTGGTGGCTTCCATGATCATGATTTGCGAAACGATTGCGGTGTGGCGGCGGAAGGCGTCGGTGCCCGTGTTTTTATCGCGCAGAATGGTAAGCGAGTGGCTGATGAGCGGATGTGAGACGAGGTGGACGTTTTTCATTTTTGGAGAATTCCTCAAAGATACTATTTTATAACCTCCATCTTCAAATATTCCCGCAACACCTCCGGCACCACCACCGTACCCTCATCGGTCTGATAATTTTCCAAAATGGCGATCACCGTGCGCGGCAGCGCCAGCCCCGAACCGTTGAGGGTGTGCACGAACTCGGCCTTGCCGGTGGCCTCGCGGCGGAAGCGGATGTTGCCGCGCCGCGCCTGAAACTCTTCGAAGTTACTGCACGAGGAGACCTCCAGCCACTTTTGCACGCCGGGCGCCCACACCTCGATGTCGTAACATTTCGCCGCTGCAAAACTCAAATCGCCGGTGCAGAGCTGAATCACCCGATAGGGGAGGTTGAGGAGTTGCAGCACCTCCTCGGCGTTGGCCAACAGTGTTTCCAACTCGTCGTATGAGGTCTCGGGTTTGACGAATTTCACCATCTCCACTTTGTCGAATTGGTGGATGCGCACCAGCCCGCGGGTGTCGCGGCCGTACGAGCCGGCCTCGCGCCGGAAGCAGGGCGTGTAGGCCGTGTAGTAAACCGGCAAATCCTTTTCTTTGAGAATCTCATCGCGGTGCAGATTGGTGACCGGCACCTCAGCGGTGGGAATGAGAAACAGGTCGTCCACCTGCACCAGGTACATGTCCTCTTCTAATTTTGGAAGTTGCCCCGTGGCAAACATCGATGCGCGGTTGACGATGAACGGCGGGAAGACTTCGGTGTAACCGTGTTTCGTCGTGTGCAGATCGAGCATGAAATTGATGAGCGCCCGCTCCAACTTCGCGCCCACGCCGGTGTAGCTCACGAAAAATGATCCCGCCACTTTCGAGCCGCGGCCAAAATCTACGATGCCCAAATTTTCCGCCACCTCCCAGTGGGGTTTGGGTTGGAAATCCACTTCGGGAATCTCGCCCCAGCGCTTTACCTCAATGTTGTCGTTCGGCGTTTTGCCAACCGGCGTCGTCGGGTGCGGAACATTCGGAATCCAAATTTGAATTTGATAGATGTCGTTTTCAACCCTTTTCAATTCTTCGTCAAGCTGTTTGATGGCGTCCGCCACTTTTTGCATTTGCGCGATTTGCGCGCTGGCGTCTTTGCCCTCTTTTTTCAGCTTGCCAATTTCCTGCGACGCCACGTTGCGCTGGTTTTTCAAATCTTCGACTTTTTGAATGATCTCCCGCCGCTGCACATCGAGCGCGATGAGCTTGTCGATATCGACTGTTTGATTTTTATTCTGCGCGGCTTGTTTGACGAGGTCAACGTTTTCGCGAATGAACTTCAGATCTAACATAGTTGGTACTCATTGAAAATTTTCTGGTAAATTAACGAAAGGAGAACGAGAATTACAACGAAAAACTTGGGGCAAACTGTCATTCAGGAGGAATCTTCTTAGTTACTTAGTTAGTTGATGATCTGCTCACCTCTCAAAAAGGTTCCTACTGAATGACAGTTTGGGTGACCTTGTTTTGAAGCATTTGACCGTTTTGAGATTTGAATTTGTTCGGATTTCGAAATTCGTGTTTCGCATTTAGAAATTTTATTGTCCTTTCCCCAGCAGCATCACATAAATGGTGTTGATGAGAATTTTCAAATCCATGCGCAGGGACATGTTTTCGAGGTAAAAGAGATCGTACTGCAGCTTCTGCTTGACGTTTTCAATCGACGTGTCGTAACCGCCTTTAATTTGCGCCCAGCCGGTGATGCCGGGTTTGACTTTGAGTCGGCGCGAATAGAATGGAATTTGTTTTTTGAGCTGCTCGACGAAAAATGGCCGCTCCGGGCGCGGGCCAACCAGGCTCATGTCGCCGATGAGCACGTTAAAAAATTGCGGCGCTTCGTCGATGCGCGCCCGCCGAATCAATTTCCCAATGCGAGTGATTCTCGGGTCCTCCTTTTCCGCCCACTTGGGCCCGCTGCGGGACTCGGCGTCTTGCACCATCGAGCGGAATTTATAAATGGTAAATTCCTTGCCGTCTTTTCCCACCCGCTGCTGTTTGTATAAAACCGGACCGCGCGAATCTATTTTAATGGCCAGCGCCACCAGCAGCCAAACCGGCGAGAACGCGGCCAGGATGAAGAACGAGATGGTCACGTCCATCAACCGCTTGACTTTGCGTTCCCACTCCGGCATGAAGTGCGGCAGGATGTCGATGAGCGGAAAACCGTAAAGCTGATTGGTGCGCGCCTGGCCGATAACGATGTCGTACAAGTCCGGCACGATTTTAAAGTTCACCGGCAGACCATCACAGGCGCCCACCACCTCCATCACTTTTTGGCGGGATTTCCCCTTTAACGCAAAAATAATTTCTTCGATTTTTTCCTGCGCGATGACTTGATTAATCTGCTCGATTTCCCCCAATCGCGGCAGCGTCGCCGTTTGCGGAAGCTGCGATTCTTTTTCGCTGACGTACCCCACCACTTTGTAACCCAGCGCCGGGAATCTTGCAATTTCCCCAGCCAGATCGCTGCTGTGTTTGCCGGTGCCGACGATTAAGGTGCGGCGATTGCCGATGCCAGCAATAATCAGCGCGCGCTGAATGGTACGGAAAAACATTCGGAAAGAGATGACGCACACCAGCAGAACCAGCCAGTAATTGATAATAAACATGCGTCCGAGGGTCGGCGGCCGCGACAGATCCTTTTCAAAATCAATGGTGATGAGGAAGATGACCAGCACCCCAAACGAAATGGTTTTGAAAATGGTGACCACTTCATCGAAGCGGGATTGCGCGTACCAGGAGCGATAGAGTCCGAAAAACATGAAGATGAAAAACCACAGGGCGAATACAATGAGGGAAATCAGAAGCAGAATTTGAATGTTGGTTTCGCTGTATAGCCCCATTTGCTTGCGCAGCCAGGCCCAAAGCAAAAACGCGCAGCTGATGGAGAGGAAGTCGGTGAGCAGGAGTAGAATTTTTTCAAGGGTTTTGGGCATACTCGTGAGAGAATTTTGGCTGAATGACCCCCTTTTGTTTGAGGAGATCATCGTAGAGTCGTTCAATTTCAGTCATCATTTTTTCAATTGAAAATTGTTCGCTCACGCGTCGTTTGGCTGCGGCGCCCATTTGTTTGGCTTTGGCTTCATCATTCAGCAAAGTTAAAATCGCATCGGCGATGGCGTCAATGTTTCGCGGCGGAACTAGAATTCCGGTCTCGTTGTGCTGCACCAGCTCCGGCGTGCCATCGACCGCCGTAGCCACCACCGGCCGGCCGCAGTACATGGCCTCAGTGAGGGAACGCGGCATGCCTTCCCAAAGCGACGTCAGAACAAAGGCATCCAAAATCTGCAGCAACTCCGGAACATCGTTGCGATTGCCGAGAAATTTCACGTGCGACTCGATACTTAATTTTTTTGACAAAGCCCTCATGTTTGGAATCAATTCCCCGTCTCCAATAAAAAGAAAGACCACGTCCTTTCGGACGCTCAAAATTTTGGGAATCGCGCGCAGCAAATCCTGCGGTGCTTTTTGGGGACACAATCGCCCCACGGTGCCGACGATCTTTTCGTTACCTGTTACGCCGATGGCTTTTCGTTTTTCCGGGATATTGATCCGCACATCAAGATTTTTGAAATCAATGCCATTGTAAATGGTGGCGAACTTATCGCGGCCGGCGAGCTTGACCGCCATCGCCTTTTCTAAATTCAACTTCGATACCATGATCAATTTGTCGGAATAATTCGACAGGAAGCGCTCCAGTTGCAGGAAAATAAATCGCAGCACCGGGTTGAGATAATCGTGAAAATTCAGCCCGTGATGGGTGTGAATGATGATGGGTACCCCCGCGAACCAGGCAGCAAGGCGGCCCAAAACGCCGGCCTTCGAGGTATGAGTTTGCACGATGGCAAAGTCGCCGGCTTTGATTTTGGAATAGAGCCGGTACAGGGTGATTAAATCCAATATCGGGCTGATGTTTCTTCTAAAGGAATCCACGAATATCAGATTCAGGTTTGGGATGCGTTTTACTCTCGGCAGCCATTCTCCCTCCGACGACGTGATCAAGCTGACGTCATATTTTTGGCGATCCAATCGTTCGACGGTCGCCAGCATGTTGTCCTGCGCGCCGCCGACCGCCAGATTAGTGATGATATGCAACACTCTAATTTTTTTCCGATGCATTTTTTATGGCTTCTAAATATACTTGCAACGTTGACTCGGCCATTTTTTGCCATGAAAAAAGCTCGGCACGCCGTCTGGCTTTTTGAGATAGCTGTTCGGCCAAACCGTTATTCGTAACCACTTTCTCAATTTTTTTTGCGATGTCTTCCGCATTATGCGGGTCCACCAATAGGCCGCTATCGCCTACCACTTCCGGCAAGGATGACACACTGGAAGCGATGACGGGTTTGCCGTACGCCATGGCCTCCAAAACCGGAAAGCCAAATCCTTCATAGAACGACGGCAGCACCACCGCTTTTGCGCGGTGATAGAGTGCCGGAAGTTGATCATCCGGCACGAAGTCAAGAAAATGGACATACGGTTTCAGCCCCAACTTTTCCGCTAATGCTTCTGGCTCTTTGAAATTGCCGTAGGGTTTTCCGGCTACCATCAGGCTTAGATTACAGTTCTTCTTTCGCCGTAAAATAGCAAGCGCTTCGATTAACCCGCAGATGTTTTTGTGCGGGCGGCGCGTGCCCACGAATAGAATGTAATCGCCGGAAAAACTGGTTGGCCGGTAACCGTTTTTATTTTGATTTGAATCGGGGAGGGTGACGCCGTTGTGAATCACACGAAGGCGGTTGTGATCGAAGCCGTAGAGCTGCTTTAAATCCTTTGCCGTGTTTTCCGAAACCGCGATAATCCTATCTGCCTGGCGAACGGTGTACTTGAGCGACTGTTTTATGTAGAAGCGTTTTAGCTGGTTTCCTGTGGCGAAAAACTCCGGGTGAAATACGTAGGTCAAATCATGAACCGTCGCCACCGTGGGCACGCGCATTCCCCGGGGTAGATCGAATTGCGGGTGATGGTACAAATCCGCTTTGAGCTCTCTCACTAAGCGAGGCAACATGAAATGCTGCTTAGGGGTTGGCCCCCAGAGATGAACTACCATTTGCCGGACATTGGGTTGTGCGAAAATTGACTTTGGCAGACCAGACTTTTCATCGGGCAGCGAGAGAGCCGTGTATATAATGGAGCGATCTATTGAAGGCAGCTCCGTGAGCAACCCGATGAGATATCTTGTCACCCCATCGATTTCCTTTACCGCCAGGTGGGCGTCAATTAAGATGTGCATTTTAATTAGGTAAGTAATTAGGTAAGGTTTCCTGGAATGGAATCCTTGATCAAATATTTGAGTGAAGAGTTATATCCTTTAAGGCGCGATTTTACAACTGCTATGTTTTCTCTACTTAGTATTGAAAAAGGTAAAAATAAAATATAAAAAACTAATATTTCCAGCATCATTAGCAATTTTAATACAGGCGCTTTCCAACTCTGATAATGTTTTCGAAAAAAGTATAACGAGCTTTTGCAGCCGTTAAAGATCGGGATTTGGCGGTTTTTTCTCCAACTGCCGCCAAGATAGTGATAGACTGCGGCATCAGGCAGGAAATAGATTTTCCCGCCCGACCTCCAAACACGGTAACACAAGTCCACGTCTTCGTAGTACATGTACATTTGTTCATCAAAGCCGCCCAACTGGTCAAACAGTTCCTTGCGGATCATCAGGCAGGCGCCGGTCACCCAGTCCACTTCAGCCACCGTTGAATAATCCCAGGAGCCTAATTGATAAGCGCCGGCCAGTTTACTTTTCGGAAAAAGCCGGTTGAAAAAAGTACGAATAAAGAACTCAGTTTGCAAGTTGGGGAAGATTCCACACGAACGCTGCAACGTGCCATCCGGGTTCAAAAGTTTACACCCAACCACTGCGACAGACCTTTCTTTCTCCAAAAAATCGTACATTTTCTCCAGGGCATTCTCGCAAACGATGGCATCGGGATTGAGGATGAGCAGGTACTTTCCCTTCGCAACCTGCGCCCCGCGATTATTGGCTTTGCTGAACCCGGCGTTGTGATCCATCTCGACTGACTTCACATCCCGAAAGCGATCTTTGAGCATTTCGCGGCTGCCATCGGTTGAATTGTTATCCACAACGATGACTTCGTACGCAACCCGTTGGACATTTTCTTTTATAGAATTCAGCAGCGGTTCCAAAAAGTGCTTCTCGTTGGTGTTGATGATGATGATCGAAATATCCATTTGTGTCGCTTTCAGTTTTTGGTCATAACGTAGATTCTCGATATCATCGCCATCACCAAAATAATAAACATGCCGTTACCGGCCAGCAAAGTATCATTAGCGAAATTGAAAACCAAAATCCCGATAACAAACGAAAGCAAAATAATTGAGTATTCGCTCGATCTTTTTCTAAAATAGTTTTGCAAAGCTTTTGCCAAAAGGAAAAGATAGAAAAGGATTCCAATGGTAAAGCCGATTAGGCCGCCTTGCACCGCATAACTGAGATACTCACTATGGGGGCCTTCAACATTGAATAGAGCAGTTAAAGTTATTCCATACGGTTTTGGAGCATAAATATTTAGGGCTACCCCGCCATTGCCGAAACCCACCCCAAAAACTGGATAATCACGCCACACTTTCAGCGCTATCGCCCAAATAATAAGACGAATGTCTCTCATCTGCCCACCCTCGACTATCGAAGAAATTCTTTCTTGAAATGCGGAGGGAAGGCCACGATATGAGATAGCGGATGCCAAAATTAGGAATCCAGACATCATTAAAAAAGGTACGAGGTTTTTGCGATTCAAAGCGAGGAGGAGGCTACAAATCGTGACCATGAGAAAGGCAATAATTAATTGACCCCGGCCTCTGGTCAGAAAAATAGCCATTATTTGTACCATTCCACACAGGAGTAAAATGATTTTCAAATGGCTTTTCTTTGTCAAATAAAAGTAACTCGCTGAGAGGGCTAAGCCATACGGAAGCTCCATACCCAGGGTGCCAAATAGTCCTATGGCGCGGCCGATTAATTGTCCCGAGACATACTTATTTAGAATCCAAAATGAGTCGAGCACCGAATAGATTAGCGTGGCGATAAAAATGAAGTTGATATCTTCCTTGGTTTTTATCAGATTAAAAAAGATGAAGGCGGCGATGATGAGCTCGATGATTTGAATCAATTCTAAAATTGTGTTCCCCACCGAAAGCGTTCCAACAAATGAGATTAATGCACCAAGTACCAGAAGGGCAAAGGGCACTTTGAAAATGGGCAATAGTTCCAAAGTGTTTTCACGGGCCGCCAGCCACTGCAAGGCCAAATAGGCAAGTAAAAAAATAATGACCAGATCGATGAGGCGAACCACCGCCGTTCCCAATTCCACATAAAGCGATTCTGAAGCGAAAATCGCCAGCAAAAGGATGACGAACATGACGCGCTTGTCTAAAAGCGCGCTAACGAGCAGAACAACCAAAAGGGAACCCAGCGGCACCAGAGGGGAACTGGGGAGAAAGAATAAGTTAGCGAGGGCCAACAACTCCACTAACACACAAAGCGCAAGCAAAATGGACTCGGTTTTAGAGAGTTGTGGCTGAAGATTGAGTTGCATGGATTGGCCGTTGCTCATTTTTTTGTCCGCTGCCAGTAAACTGCGGCCCAGTCTATTTTTTGAATATCATCCGTTATGCCCTGCTGGTCGCGAAAATCGTGAACGGCCTGGCGGCACCCTTCAATGTGGTAGTCGTCCACAATCACGTATCCGCCGACGGAAAGCTTGGGGTATAGATTCACCAGCGCATCCATCGTGGAGCCATACATGTCGCCATCCATTCGCAGCAGAGATAACTGCTCAATCGGGGCATTGGGCAGTGTGTCTTTGAACCAGCCCTTCAAAAATTTAACTTGATCATCCAATAAATCATAACGTCGAAAATTTCGTTGCACCTGCTGGAGCGACACTCCGAGATAATCCGTGAACGTGTGATGCGGGTCGCCGGCGTCTTGAGGATAATCTGAATCACTCGGAGGAGGTAAGCCTTCGAATGAATCCGCGGCCCAGACCACTCTATCGCTTACGCCGTACGCTTTAAGAACGGCTCGCATAAAAATGACCGCGCCGCCACGCCAGACGCCAGTTTCGATCAGATCGCCCGGTACCTTGTTGCGAAGGATATCTTCGATACAGAATTGAATATTGTCCAAGCGTTTCAATCCGATCATCGTGTCGGCAAGCGGCGGCCAGTCTTTGCCTTCGAGACGATTTTCAGGAGTGAAGCGAAAGCGGCGCGCCAGTCCGATGTGGCCGTTGGTGGCGACTCGGAACACGATGTCCGCTGCTTTCAGTACGGCATAAGCCAGTTTAAGCGCGAAGGTTTTGTGCAGCATTTGCTCCAGAGGCGCGAAGGTTTCGCCCCAGAGATAGTAAGTCAGAGTATGTTTGAGCAGGTTCAGGTATAGGTCTTTGTTGGTGTAAGAATCTACTGCTGTATTGTTTTTAAAGTCCGCCATTTTTCTACTGCGAAAATAAAGAAAATTGATAAGACAGCGCTAAAAAAGAACGCCCCCAAAACAATCAGTGATCTTTTGGGCCGATCTTTATAAATAGGCGGAACCGCCCAATCTAGCACCTGCAGTGTGGGTGTCTGTTTTGCTTCCATTATTTTCGCCTGTTCGAATTGCTGGGTCAAAATTTTATGAATGGCGTTTTGTATCTCAACGTCGCGCCAGGCTCTCAAATAGTTCATCGCGAGTTCGGGCACGTCTTTGCCCGTCATGAGGAAACTTGGGTTGCCGCTGGCATCGTCGCCATTGGAACCGTACTGAATTTCGTTTAAAGATTTTTTGATTTCCCGTATTTCAGTCTTCAGATTCTGAATGTCTAGATGGTCTGGAGATAAGTAGTTGCTTTTGTATCGCAGCTCTGTTTCCTTCAAGAGAATTTGCGCCTCGAGTTCGGCGATGGTTTGAATGGCAACTTTGGTTTGTTCTTTGACTTCGATGACGCCGAATTTTTCTTGATAATCTCTCAAATTGAGTTCGGCTTGTGCCAGATCGCGTTTGTTTTCTTCGAGGCGGGTTTGCAAAAACTCGCGGTCGCTTTTTGCTTTTTCCAATCTGAGTGCAATGTTGAGACTGTCCAGCATTTCCACAAAGCTGTTGGCCATTTTAGCGGCAAATTCCGGCTCTTTGTCCCAAACATGAATGCTGATGCTTTCGTCAATATTGACATCGAACTTGCAGTTCCCTTGCAGGGCTCTTAGGGTTTTCTGCCAATCGGCGGTTTCATATCGTTTCTGCAAATCAAACTTTTCAGCTATTCTCATTAACAGTGTTCGACTGTTGAGGATAGCTAAGTAGCGCAGGGTTTCGTCAGACTTTGGAAGTAACCCCAACCCCTTGAAAGGCAAGTCGCTGACGAGGCCGGATAATCCGAGCGCTGCAATATCGCCGCTGCTGGTAAGAATTTTGGCTTCAGCGCGGTACGATTTCGGCAACAACAGCGAGATAACCAACGCGGCTAAAGTAAAGACGCCGATGTTGATGATGAGAAAACGGCGCCATTTTCTCATAAGAATCACGAAAGAAACCAAAAACGCATGTTCTGGATTAGGCATTACAAATCAACCTTTCATCAAGTGAGGTTCAGTAGATTTGGCCGAGAGAGTACGATGATCTTTCGGGGCCGATAGGTTGATAATATTTCAGCAGTACGAGATAGGTTAAACAAAGTCGCATGAGCCAGATCAATGATGTGGCAATGAGCGCTCCGATAATATCCCAAAGCGTGATAAAGACATAGGTCAAGAGGATACTTGCAAATAGTAATGTCAAGTCGTAAGCGGTAAGAGTTTTGAGCGCTTTTTGCTCAAGCCTCCCCCTTATGATAGATGCCGGGACGACGTAAAGCAATTGCAGCAGCCCAACTAAACAAAAATAGGGGACTAATTGAATACCGGAATCATACTTTCCGGAATACAAAAAATGGATGATCGGCTTCGCGAGGATTAAATAGAACAGACTGATCACCAAACCGATGCCGAGCACCTTAAAGAAGATCCCTTTGACATTCACCTCCACAACTTTGTTGGAATGGGGAATCAAAACAAAGTCGATGGCATGTTGCACGATCTCAAAGATTCGCATCAGAGAAAAAATGGCAAAGTATTCGGCGACCCTTTCCAAATTAGTCAGCTTAGCCAGAAATAACTTGTCAACTGAAATGATTACCAGCATGGTAATATCAGAACAGATAAGTATCAGCCCCTCTTTGTAATCGTTTTTTGTAAGTTTTTTCGTTCCAAGCCCAACTCGTTTGTTCGTGTAGAGCATCACGGCAAACGAGTGAATCAGGTGCAGAGCGCCGAAAAAATAGAGGATGGTATTCAGTTCAGACTTATCCAGAAGTATCAATAACAGTAATATAATCGGAAAGGCCACTCGTATGGAGCGATGCAAAATAATCGACGTTTCGTACTGGCCAGTGGCGCGAAAGATATAGGTATAAAGATCGGCAATCATCGAATTGCCGATGACAACCAGCAAAAAAATAAAGTTGAGAGCCGTCAATTTGTAAAAATATGTTGAAGCTATGCCGCCAATCAGAGCAGCAATAGAAGCGCCGAGCAACAATTTGTGAAAATAACTTTTCCAATTATAATCTTCTGGACGGCGTTTGCTAAAAACCCGCACTATGGTATTTTGCTGTCCGAATAGCGCCAGTGGGTAAATAAGGCCAGCGATCGTCATAATCAAATTAAATAGTCCAAAGTCTTCTTTGTTTAATTCGCGGGCCAACAGGATGTTTTTTAGAAAACCAAAGGCGATGCCTACACCCATTATCACGACAACCGTTCCGACTTTTTTGAACATTTTTTTCATTTGAAATGCTTCGATTCCTTCCTCTCCAGCCACCCCGCCAGCGTTTGCGCCTTTGCATCCTTTTCGGAGAGAATAGCTTCCCGCGCCGGCACCGGCCAGTCAATGCCAATTTGCGGATCGTTCCATAAAATGCCGGATTCGCCGTTAGGGTTATAGATGCCGGTGCATTTGTATTGAATTTCGGCGTAATCGGAGAGCACGCAAAAGCCGCGGGCAAAACCAGCCGGCGCCCAGACCTGCTTGCGATTTTTGGCTGACACCACTTCGCCAATCCACTGCCCCAGCGTCGGCGAGCCTTTGCGGATATCGACCGCTACCAAGAACGCTTCGCCGCGGGTGACCCGCATGAGCTTGGCCATCGGCGGGTGCCACTGAAAGTGCAGGCCGCGCACGACATTTTTCACCGAGCCGGAATGATTATCCTGCACAAACGGCAAATCGATGCCCAACTCTTTGAAGAGATCGGCGCGGTACGCTTCCAGAAAAAAACCGCGCGCGTCTTCAAATACTTCGGGCTGCAGCACCAGCACGCCATTCAACGCTTCTTTGACAATGGTTATTTTCATTCTTCCACCCCATCTAGTTTCTTTATTAAAGTTGCTACAACGTGGTTGGATTAATGGAGTGATGGAGTTTTGGAGTAATGCCCTGTAAAGCAAACCTCTGGTTTGCAGCTCAAAGCGGAGCTTTGAGCTACAGTTCATTAATCCATCAGTCCAATACTCCATCAATCCACTTAAACCGTCCTTGTCTCGAAAGAAAACTTTCCCTCTTTGAGAAATCCTATCAAACTCTCTTTCCAGGCCAACATGTGATCTAAGTTGATTTTTTGCAGGTGATAATTTTCCAGAACGCTGTAATGCGGCCGCTTCACCGGCGTGGGGAAGTCCTTAACGCTGCACGGCTCGAGCGGCGTAGTTAACTTCAAGGTTTCAAAAATGACTTTTGCGAACTGATACCACGAGCACTGTCCCTGGCAAGTCATGTGATATACTCCAAAGGCATCGGTGCGCGCCAACTCATACGTGTTTTTGGCGATTAACTCGGTTGGGGTGGGGGTGAGGATTTCATCGTCCACCACTCGCACCAGCGGTTTTTCTTTCGCCAGTTTGATCATGGTCGTAACAAAGTTGCTGCCGCCTTTGGCGCGACAGGGCACTTTGCCATAAATACCGGAAACCCGAACAATAAAAAACTTTTGAGCATAATTGCGCACGAAATGTTCACCGGCAAGTTTGGTTGCGGCGTACATGTTCAGCGGATTGGGAGTATCGTCTTCGAGATAGGGCGAGCCTTTGGCGCCATCGAAAACATAATCGGTGCTGAAGTGAACGAGCTTGAAATTTAGATCGTTCGCGACCTTTGCCAAATTCAAAGCACCGAGCCCATTCACTTGGAACGACTTCATCGGCTCGTCCTCGCATTTTGGCACGTTGTGATAAGCAGCGGTGTTCACCACCACCTCGGGTCGAATGGTTTGCAAAACCGCCTTCACCGAATCGATGTTTGTAATTTCGATATCTTCGTGAGTGAGCTCCACCACATCACACCCGCTTTGGAAGTGTTTGGATAAATCCGAACCGAGCTGTCCGTTGGCGCCGATGATCGCCGTTTTCATTTTTCTCCGTTCAAACTTGTCTTAAAAAGCGCTTTGAAAACCTGGATATTGTAGTAATTGGGATTCTCGAAGTCTTTAAACTTTGCGTGGTTGTCGATTAAATCCACCACAATGGAATCGATGTCGTGTCGCGGCTTGAAACTCAGCACGTTGCGAGCCTTTTGGATATCGACTTTGTAGTTGCGATAGTCGTGCAGGTGTTGTATTTCCAGCTTAATTTCTTTGTTTAACTTTTCCTCGACCACCGCTTTTACGATATCGCCGATTTCGCCCACTGTGAAATTGCCGGAAGCGACATTGAAAATTCCGGAGATTTTTTCGTCCGCCTCAATGGCGCGGATGTAAGCGGTGATGGCATCCTGGATGCTCAGAATCGGTCGCCAAATCGCCGGGTTATTCACAGTGACGGTAGCGTTTTGAAGGGCGGACTTAAACATCGCGTTGACCACCAAATCCAGCCGCATCCGGGGGCTGTAGCCGCACACCGTGCCCTGGCGCAGACAGATGACTGAAAAATGTTTGTCAACCATTTGCAGAGCGGCCTGCTCGCCCTGTAGTTTTGAAATGCCGTAGGGATAGTTGGAAACGGCCGGCGCGTCTTCATCAAAAAGCTCGTCTTCGGTGTAGCCGTAAACCGAACACGAGCCGGCGTAAATGAAGCGCTTCACGCCGGCAATTTTAGCCATGTAGCCCAGGTAGGCCGGCGCCGCGGCGTTGTAAATAAAATTCTGGCCGGGTGAATATTCAGCCATGGGATCGTTGGACAAGCCGGCGAGAAAAATCACCTGATCATATTTTTCGAGATCGGCTTTGGTAAGGTCGAAGATATCTTTGCGTACCCGAAACACGTCTTTGGGCAAGTAGTCGCCAAACCAGAATAAATCCACCACATCGACTTTGTAATCCCGTTCCAGCAATTTCGGAATCAAAGCCGACCCGATGTAGCCTCCTCCGCCCGCAATGAAAATTTTCAAATCTGGATTCTCCTTTCAGGCTTGCAATATTGCGTGATAAAAATCATGCAGCGCGCCGGCGATACTTCGCCAGGAATAAATTTGATGAACCCGCTCTTTGGCTTTTTTCTTCAGAGTAAGTAAGCCGTTGCTATCGATCATGACTTCTTTAATTTTTTCTTTCAAATCTTGCGCGTCGCCGGCGCGAAAAATTTTGCCGGCGTCGCCAATCACATTGGGAATTTCCCCGGAGTCCGAGCCGATGACTGGGACTTCGCAGGCCATGGCCTCTAACAGCACCTTACCCAACTGTTCCTTCCACAATCGTGAGTCGCGCGAGGGTAACACCAATGCGTCCATACAATTCAGGTAGCGATTCATTTCGGTATTTGAAATGGAATCGACAAAGACAACTCGATCACGCAGCCCATTTGCTGTCGCGAGGTTTTCAATTTGCGATTTCAGTGGGCCATCTCCAATTAAGAGTAGGGCGACTTTGTGGTTAAGCGACGACACAGCTTTCACCAAATCCAATACGCCCTTCTCTTCGACAAATCGCCCCACGTAGCCAACGACAAACTTATTTTCCAGACCTAATGAATGTTTCAGGTCGATTGCATTTTGCGTTCTGAATCGTTCAAGATTAATTCCCCAGCCCATCACTTTGTAAGGCTTGTCGTATCCTTTTTTTTTCAGAACCCCCAGTGCGCTTTTCGTGATGGGGGTCGCGCCGGCGGAATGGCGATAGACAAATTTTTCGATTCTATCATAAAGCCGCGAGCCCACAAAAGGCGGAGATGCAAAAAAAATGTTTTCCCAAGTGATGAAAATGATTTTTGCTTTTGGATAAAAAAGATTTCTGGCTAACGTAACTTGCGCCGCTAAAATGCTGTATGGCTCAACAAACAGGTGAATGATGTCCGGTTTATTCTTTTTGAGAAGTGATCGCAAAGTCGAAAAGAAAAAACTCCGATGTCCGTAGCCGCGAAAGGCCGCTTTCAATGCTGTGAGTTTGTAAGCGCTCACGCCATCGTCTTTTTCAGCATCGAACAACTTAAAATTAAATTTCCATTTTGAAGGAACGGCTACGGCCAAATTTACATCATCGAATTTTGATAACTCATGATATTTTTCTCGCTCCGAAAGCATGACCCCCATGGGGTCGATCAACAGGACGTTCATCTTTGGAATAGTTAATGATTAATTCCCAATCACCCCCACCGCTTTAAGCGTCACGATGATATTGGTTAGGGTGAAAATGAGCGTCGTAGCTTCCTGCACCCCAAACTTTGCCCGCTCCGGCACCACCACGGTGTCGCCGGCTTGAATGGGCAAGTCAAAGCCCTGTCGGGCATTTTTTTCGCCGGCGCGAATGATTTTAAATTTAGAAGGTTTCACCGCCCGCTCGTTGGCGCCGGCAAAACCGACGTAATCGATGGCGCGCAGGTTGGGATAAAACGGGTAGGCGCCCGGAGAATTCACCGCGCCAATCACATACACCTCGTCTTTGCGAGTGGGCACCATGATCACGTCGCCATCCTGCAGCAGGAAATCGATGAATCCGTTGCCCGAGTTTTCCAGGTTTGCGGAAATGGGAATGATTTGCGCGGCGCCCTTCGATTCATTTTTGCGCTCAATATATGCGCCCTGCAAATCCGCGCCTTTATTAAAGGCTTCCACCCGCAGCAGGAAATCATAAAGGGTTTCGTTTTCCAACAATTGATAAATGCCCGGTTCGCGCACAAACCCTTCCACGCGAACGGTGGATTTGGTCAAAGAAATGGGCGGCACATGAACGACATCCCCGCCGGTTAATTGCAAATTGGCCTCGAGCTTTCCTAATTTTTTGTATTGATAGAGATCGGCAATTTCAACCGCGCCATCGCGGTGGCGCACTTCGATGGCGCGTTCGGCGGCCCAGTCGGTGAGGCCGCCGGCCCGTTCAATCAAGTCCGAGACGCGCTCCACGGCCAGCGCCTCGTAGAGTCCGGGGTTCAGCACCTGGCCGGTGATATGCACGCGAAATTGCCGAACACGTACTAAATTAGCCGAGACCGGGGATTGCAGATATTTCTTGGCGCCTTCTTCGCGGACGATTTTCTGAACCTCGGCCAGGGTTTTGCCGTTCACGGCAATGGCGCCGATGGTGGGGATGATGAGCGCGCCTTCGGGGTTGACGGGAATTTGCACGGCGGTTTCTGTATTCGCCCAGATGCTGATTTGAAAAACATCGCCCGGGCCCACAATGTAGGTGTTGGGGTCAACCGGGGCTTCCAGCGGTTGCAGCATCGTGTCCAGCGGGGAGGCGGGGATCGTTGCTTCTTGCTGTTTGCGTTCGCGGTCCGTCTGAGTACGAAACGGCGAGGGGGCGTCCTGGCCCTCGTTGCGGTGCAATCGTTTATCGATGCGCTGGGCGGCGGCCTCACTGAGAAATCCGCTGAGTGAAAATAGAAAAAGCAAAACGGCAAGGGCGCTGGGTTTGAAAATCATCTTCCTCCTTTTGATGTTTCCCGTCGGGGCGATTCATGAATTGCCCCGACGGGCTAACGGGGAACTCTCCTCACCCGCCGCTGCCAAGGCGGACGATTTTTTCCCGCCCCTTGGTCACCGATTTGGTGGCGTTGCGGGTGTCAACCACTAACTTCGCGTGTTTGACGATGTTGTCGATGTCATAAACGCTGTGATCGGTGGTGATGATCACACAGTCTTTGTCGCGAATGTTTTCTTCGGTGAGTTCCTGCGACTTAAACACGGCGCCGTTGATTTTGAGCTCTGGAACGTACGGATCGTTGTACGCGACGTTTTGCGCGCCGCGTTGATGCAGCAGCTCCATCACCTTCACTGCCGGCGAGTTGCGGGTGTCGTCCACGTTTTTTTTGAACGCGGCGCCCACGAACAAATATTTGGCGGTTTTGAGCGGCACGCCGTTGGCGCTGATGGAACGGATGATGAGATCGAGCACGTAGTACGGCATGTTCTCGTTGGTGCGCGCCGCCAGCTCAATAAAGTCGCTGTGAAAATCGAACTCTTTGGCTTTCCACGAGAGATAATAGGGGTCCACCAAAATACAGTGGCCGCCAATGCCGGGGCCGGGATAAAACGGCATGAAGCCGAAGGGCTTGGTGGCCGCGGCGTTCACCACCTCCCAGATATCGATGTTGCCCATGCGGTCGCACAGCATCGCCAGCTCGTTCACCAGCGCGATGTTGACGCTGCGGAAAATGTTCTCCAGCAGCTTCACCATTTCCGCGGTGCGGGGCGAAGAGACCGCAATAACTTTGCTGATGACCTGCTCGGAAGCCAGTACCGCCAGTTGCGTGCACGTTTCGGTAACGCCGCCCACCACCACCGGCGTATTCGCCGTCGTGAAATCAGAGCGTCCCGGATCGATGCGCTCCGGGGAGAAGGCGAGATAAAAATCTTTGCCCACTTTCAAGCCGGTGGATTCCAGCCGCGGCAGGCAGACTTTTTCCGTGGTTTCCGGGAAGGTGGTGCTTTTCAAAACGATGAGCTGCTCTTTGCGCAGGTGCGCGGCGATGCTGTCGGTGGCCTGTTCGATGTATGAAATGTCCGGTTCTTTGTTAGGCGTGAATGGCGTGGGCACGCAGATGTAAATGACGTCCAGCTCGCCGGTGCGGCCGTATTTGGTGGTGCCCTCCAGCAAGCCCGATTCCACCAGTCTGCGAAAGCGTTCGTTTTCCACGTCCTGAATGTAATTTTCGCCGCGGTTCATCTTCTCAATTTTGCGGCGGTCAATATCGATCCCGAGGGTGTAAAATCCTTTGTCGGCAAACTCCACCGCCAGCGGCAGTCCGACATACCCGAGACCCACCACGCCTATCTTTGCTGTTTTATCTTTAAGTTTCTGTTCTAAACTCATGGGATGAGCTCCTTCCTTAGAGGGATGTTTGGTATTGTTGTTTGTAATATTCTAAATATTCCCCGCTCTTCAACTTTTTCCACCACCAGCGATTTTCGATATACCACTGGATGGTTTCGTCCAGCGCTTCTTCAAAATTGTGTTTCGGTTTCCACCCCAATTCTTGCAGCTTGGAGCAATCCAGGGAATATCGTCGGTCGTGTCCCTTCCGGTCCGGAACGAAGCTCATCAGAGTTTTGGGCTTTTCTAATTTTTTGAGAATGTACTCGGTAATCTCTAAATTGGTGCGTTCGTTGCCGCCGCCGATGTTATAAACTTCGCCGATTTCACCGTGCTGATAAACGAAGTCGATGGCGTCGCAGTGGTCGATGACGTAAATCCAGTCGCGCACGTTTTGGCCGTCGCCGTAAATCGGCAGCGTTTTGTTTTCCAGCGCATTGGTGACAAATAGCGGGATGAGTTTTTCGGGATAATGATACGGCCCGAAGTTGTTGGAACAGCGCGTGATTAACACGGGAACTTTGTAGGTCACAAAATAAGAAAAGGCCAGGCGGTCGGCGCCGGCTTTGGACGCCGAATACGGACTGGAGGGCATGAGGGGGTCAGTTTCCTTGAACGAGCCGTCCTCGATGCTGCCGTAAACTTCGTCGGTGCTGATTTGAATGAAGCGTTGAATGTGATGTTTGCGCGCCGCTTCCAGCAAAACGAAGGCGCCAAAAATATCGGTTTTGATGAAATCCTCTGGTTGGCCGATGGAACGATCGACATGGCTTTCGGCGGCGAAGTTGACCACCACGTTCACTTCCGGCATCAGGCGGTTCACCAGCTCTTCATCGCAGATATCGCCTTTGATGAAACGATAGCGCGGGTCGTTTTCAACATCCCGCAGGTTATCGAGATTACCGGCGTAGGTGAGCTTGTCAAGATTAATGATGCGCACATCCTGGTATTTTTGCAGCACGTAGCGGATGTAATTGCTTCCAATAAAGCCGGCCCCTCCTGTGACCAGAAAGGTATTCATAGAATCTCCTCGTGAAATGAACGGTGAAAAAATAGTATTTTAGGCCTTAAAAATCAATGAATTTTATTTTGTACTCTCAAAGCGGAGCTTTGAGTTACGTGTAAAGCAAACCTCTGGTTTGCAATCTCAAAGTGGAGCTTTGAGTTACGGGACTAAAACCCGGCCCGACAGCGCGCCGGTATGCTCGCCGCCCTCTACCACAACCTTCCCGTTAAACCAGCACATAAGCCACGCCCTCAGGGTAGCTGTATATGTAGCGGTATCTCGAATTTTTGCGGAATCGAACAACCCCAGATCCCCAAAAATCTTGTTCAATTCCAATCATTTTCACTTTCTGCAAAGTTTCTTTTCTAATTTTCGACCTCTGGTCAGAATGATTGAGCAATATGTTGCTTATTTTCAGAGATCTTTTATGTTAAGTTATCGAGTATTATTTAAAAACCCACGTTGAAATTACCATGCTGCGTTTCGCCACTCTTTCTCGGCTTTCGTCTCCTTATATCGATGCGGTTTTAAATTTCATTTATCCGCCGGCGTGCGTGGTTTGCGAGTCGCAGCCCGATCCCGAAAAGAAACTCATCTGCGAAAACTGCTGGCAGAAGCTGCCGCGGCTGCAACCGGAAGATGAGTTGAGTACGCATCCGATCGCGATGAATGAAAATGCCACCAGCGTACTGCTGGCGCTTGGGGTGTGGGAGTTCAGCGGCAAGATGCAGACGGTGATCCACGAGATGAAATTTCACGGCAAGAAATCTTTGAGCCGCTGGCTGGGGGATGAGATGGCGCAGGCGGCGTCTCGGCATCCGCAGTTCGCGTGCGCGGATGCGCTGATCCCGGTGCCGCTCCATAAAATTAAATTTCGCGAGCGCGGGTACAATCAGAGTCTGCTCTTGGCGCAGTGCGTTTCAAAACAATTGCACATTCCAATTTTGGATCGGGTATTGAGACGCGTTCGCTACACCAAATCGCAAGCGACCCTGAACGCGATTGAACGCGAAAAAAATATGCAAGGTGCGTTTGGAGTCTTTTCCAAACATTTGATTCACGACAAAAGAATTATCGTGGTGGACGACGTGTTCACCACCGGCGCAACCTTGAAGGCGTGCGCGCGGACGCTGCTCAACTCGGGCGCCGCCGCTGTTTTATCGCTCACCGCGGCCAAAACCCTTTAAGCCAATTGAAAATTTTTTTTACGGCGCAGCTTTTTGTGAATCACGAAAAATTTGCAGAACACCGGCCAAGCGTTCTTCTGCGCGGAGTGGGTTTCAAACCCTCGCAAAGTTGAAAAGTAACTTTTTCAAACCAACCCCGTTAATACTTCATAAGTTTTTCATTTCAATTTCATTCACCAAATAAAAAAGCTCGTTTGGAGAACGGCCCCTTCCCAACGAGCCGGTGTAAAAGGACCTTGGACAGCCCTTTACTTACCGCGGCAATCCAGCCTGCGATGTCAATCGTTGCCGCCCTTCCTTTTACGCCTCCGGTTAAACTTTCAACTTGGAGGTTAACCATGAAATCCATTTTTCCTCTATTCGCCAGCGTCGCGGTTCTGTTTTCTTTGACTCGCGATGCCGATGCCCGAGCCAATTCCAACGGCGGCGATCGCCATTCCTATTTTGTGGACGTGTTGACGTACAACCGGGCAGAGCATCCCGGCAAAACGTTTGTGGAAGTGTTCGTCGGCTTTCCTTTGCAGCAGCTCAAATTTGCTCGCAGCGCATCCACGTATCGGGCGCGCTACCAGCTTGCGGTGTCATTTCAAAATGAGAAGCGGGAGATGGTTCAAACCGCCATGTTCGTGGACTCCATCGATGCCGAGGCGCTGGGTTCAAACCCGAGTCTGAATTTGCAGCAGTTGCGTTTTCCTTTTTACGTGAGCCCCGGCAACTACGCCATGGAGTGCAAGCTTACCGATCTCAATACGGCTTCGGGTTATCATTTTTCGGTGAACGCGACGGTTGCGGACTATAACATATCCGCGCTCGTCATCAGCGATTTGCAGTTGTCTCATGCGATGAGCCGATCGCAGGAGAATTCGAGTCTGGTCAAAAATAATTGGAGGGTAGAGCCGAATGTGCTGCGCACGTTTGCGGCCGAAGACCGGCATCTCCATATTTATGCTGAGATTTATAACTTGGATTTCCGGCGCGATCGCGTCAATCGCGGTTTTATCGCCGCGTTTTTTATTCGCGATGAAACTGGCCGGGATGTGTTTTCTACCGAGCAGATCAACCAAAAACCCGGCCCCGCCAGCGTGATCACTGCGCGGCTTCCCATTCGCGATTTGGAATCGGGACAATACAAACTGATCTTGAGCGTGCGAGATTTGGATACCGGCGCGCGCGTCGAAAAGTCCACCCATTTTTGCATCAGCAATCCGCTTGCTTTGTGATCTGCAAATAAGTGCCACGCACTTTGGAAGTGCGTGGCACTTGAAGAATCATCTCACAACCGCCAGCTTGCCTTTTGCTTTTTCTCCTTCGCCCACCACGTAGAAAATGTAAATGCCCGGACGGCGCCGCGTTTCCGTTTTCATCTTTCAAATCCCACTGCACGCCGCCGTTGCCTGCCTGCGCAGGCAGGCCATCGGTTTCCTGCAAAGTACGCAGCAGTTTTTCCGGAGGAGTTGGCGATGGTGACGAAGTTCTGTCCGGAGTTGGCGCGGTAGGGATTGGGGTAGGCGAAGATTTCTTTGAGGATGGGACTGCTACCACTCTTACGATTCAGCAATTCGCAAGATTTTTAAAATTGATCTTGACTTTCTGCTTTTTTTTCATATACTCAGTTGGATTTCTTATCGGACCTTATACAGTCGCTTTTTTTGGAATCTGCCGAATCTGCCCTCTCCTCCCCTTAACCAGAGCCGCTTATCGACTGCCAGGAAAAAGGTCTTGTACATCCACGAATATAATTTTTGGGGAACCTGCCGTGTTTTTGTCATTCAAATATTTAAAATCCGACTTATAACTAAGGAGGTGTCGTTGTATGAATATTCACCTTCATCTTGTGAGAATGGCCACGTTAATTCTCTTTTTTTCAAATTGTGGTTCACCGGTTGAGCCGCCACAAACTGGCGCCGGAGAGCTGATGCCGCTGCAAGCGGGAAATTACTGGATTTACCAGATCTGGCCTTTCGCCACTCCGGATACCGCCAGAGCCGAGATCACTCGTAAGGTTTCAGTGCGAATCGATGGCGTCACGTACGAAGCGTCGGCGTTTCTACTCCCTTATCCGGTCAACGGCCCACGCCCGCCATTTGAATGGCTTTATTGGAATGGCCCCGAAGGTCTTTATTGGCTGGGTGGAGTCTCGGAAACGGATACCTTTTTGTATAAGACGTTGCTGTTTAAATATCCGGCTAATGTGGGAGATTCCTGGCGTGTCAGGAGAATCAATTATAATGAATTTGATGGAAAGTTCTATTTCTTCGATACGCTTGTTTTTGGCCTTGTGAGCAAGGATGAGGAGATTGAGACACCCGCAGGTACATTCAAGTGTTATGTCTATAAGTACCGGAGAAGACCCGCAGATGATGTTGCAGAGGAATGGGACTATTACCATTATTATTATCCTGAGATTGGGAGAGTTGCTTATATTACGAGGGGAATTTCGGATAACCGTATTATTGACAGAATGTACCTGATTAGTCATTTCGTTTTTAAATAGCCCGACTTCAAATAATTTATTGTTGTCCAATTTCCGAAAGGAGGTGATACCCATGACCTGAATAAAAAAAGTAGCCCCCGAAGCCAATCGCCTTAAAATACTCTCTTGCCGGAGAAATATTTCTTAGGACGTTGTCCTCAGGGGCTTTCTGTTTTTGATAGTACTTCTAAATTCACAAAATTGCAAACAAAAAATTCGGAGAGAAGGTATGAATACTTACCGTTTCTTTTCCAATCTGTTTTGGGGGTCTCTATTGTTGTGCTCAGTGGCGATCTCATTTGCCCAGCAAGATGATTTCATTTTCTTACCCTGATGAGCGCACACTTAACCTACCTGCGGAGGCACGACAACGGCTTGATGCGATCAAAGCACGCCCGACAACGATTTCTGTCCGACCGATACAATTTCAAAACCTTGCAACACTTGGATCGCAAGCACAGCTTCGTATTACGCTTCCAGGACTTCGCCAATTCATTGCTACCACAACCAGGATCGATAGATCCGAAGCATCTAAAGTGTTCTGGAGCGGAGTATTGGATGATCAAAAAAGCCATCTATTTTTCACAGTAGTTAACGGAGATGTAACTTCTGTAATTCACACTGAGCGATCCGTATTCACCATAGAGCCGCTGGGTGGCGGCCACCACGTTCTCATTGAGTTGGATCAGTCAAAGTTCGGCCCGGATGATCCGCCTGATGTTAATTCCGAGAGCCAGCCAAGCCAAAATCAGGATATAAACAATATTGGGACAAAAGGCGCTAAGGATGACGGTGATGTCTTTCCAAGTATAGCGAGCGTATCTGTGATCGACGTTCTTGTTGCCTATACACAAGGTGTCGCGAATGCCAGCGGGAATATTTCAAGCCTTATCGCTGCCTGTGAACAATCCGCCAATGAAACCCTGACCAACAGCAATGTCAACGCGCAGATTGATGTGGTTCATTCCGCTCAAGTGAGCTACAATGAAACTGGTAATACCCTTACAGATGTTACCCGCTTGCAAGGCACAACAGATGGTCACATGGATAATCTCCATACGCTTCGCACTCAGTATGGCGCAGATGTTGTGGTACTCCTTATTACACACGGAGATTTTGCAGGTCGCGCCTACGGTATACAAGTCAATTCGAGTGGTGCTTTTTGTGTGGTTGTTGATGATGCTGCCGTAGGCAACTACACATTTATCCACGAAATCGCTCACTTGGTCGGGGGACTTCACGACAATGACCCGTCTGGTACGTATCAGCACGGTTATCGCTATGCACCTGCCTATTGGCGAACAGTCATGGCAATTCCTCTTTTTGCAAATGATCCAGTGAATAGAATTCCTTACTGGTCAACTCCGAACATCACATATGGCGGAGTGCCAATGGGAACGACATGTTGTAATGACAATAGAAGGAAATGGAACGAGCGTGCTTCAACCGTTGCGGGTTTCAAACCAGCCGGTGGTCAGCCTGTTGTCACCATTACTGGTCCTGCCAGTATTTCACCCGGCACTCAGGGTACCTGGGCCGCCGATGTCATCGGCGGCAGCGGTAGTATTACCTACCAGTGGTCGGTAAGATATGAAGGAGGCAGCACCTTTCAAAATCTCGGCACCAATCAAAATCAATCGTTAACCTTTTTTGAGGAGTGTACCCTTAATGATTTGAAAGTGGTGGTTACTCGAAGTGGCCAAAATGCGCAGGATTTCCATGCAGTTTATGTTACTGGTCAGGGCGGCACGTTTTGCAAGCGTGGCGGCGAAGAATCTGGCACTGACGAATTTAGCCCAACTTCCAGAAACATTTGCCCTGCACCAAAACTATCCCAACCCCTTCAACCCAAGCACAGAGATCAAATTCGACATGCCGCAGCCGGGTGAGGTTACGTTAACC
>JBBIIG010000056.1:0-26910 GCA_037446635.1 bacterium | reverse complement strand
TCGACAGCACACCTTTGATGGCGTCGTCCATGAGCTCGTCGGCGCTTTTTTCTTCAACGTACGCGCGCTGGATGGTTTCCAAGAGCGAAGTAAAGATTTTGATTTTTGAGTAGAGGGTCTCGGTGTAGGCCAGCAGCCCGTTCGACCACGTCAGGCAAATCACGCCTCCCAGCGCAAACGCGAACAATAAAAGCCAGCGCCGAATCATCTTCTTGTTCATGAACCACTCCTTGGCTAATCGCTACTCCATTTTATACGGCTGTTTCTTTTGGCAATTGTCTGGCGACGAATTTTCAATACATGATCATCGGTGCTTTTGCGCATCGTTACTTTTTCTATCGGGAAAAAGGGGCTAAAAATTAACTTGACTCACGGGTATATTTTATTAAATTGAATTCACGCCGCGGCGTGGCCGACGAGCTCGTGGCTGGGAATAAATGCGCGCTCGTCGGAGTAAGAAATAGTATAAAATCTTTGCCAAATTTGAAAACAAAATTACCGTAAAATTTAGCCCTTCTCATCCGAGGTCCTCGTCGATGTTCAAAAAGTGTTTTTTGCTGTTGGCGGTTTGGATTGTTCTCCTTGCCGGCAATCTCTATTCGCAATACTACTTCGGCCGCAACAAAATTCAGTATGATCATTTTGATTGGAAGATCATGCGCACCGAGCATTTCGACGTCTATTTTTACCCCGAGATGCAGGAGCTGGCGGAGATCGGCGCCGCCTTTGCCGAGGAGGGCTACCGCAAATTTGAAAGCAAGCTCAATCACAACATCCCCAACCGCATCCCGCTGATCTTTTACTCCAACCACGCGCATTTTCAGCAAACCAATACCATCCCCAGTTTGATCCCCGAGGGCGTGGGCGGCTTTTTTGAATTTATCAAAGGGCGGGTGGTCATCCCTGCCAACGGCAACATCCATCAATTCAAGCATGTCATTCAGCACGAGCTGGTGCACGTTTTCGTCCGCAGCAAAATGAATCGCGTGTTGAAGGATCATCGCAAAACCAGCCACGCCGGTTTGCCGCTGTGGTTCACCGAAGGCATCGCCGAATATTGGGCCGAGGGCTGGGATTCGCAGGCGGAGATGATTTTGCGCGACGCCGTGCTCAACGATCATCTCGTGCCGCTCGCGAGAATGGACGCCATTTACGGCACCTTCTTGATGTATAAAGAAGGCCAGGCCATTTGCAAGTTCATTGCTGAAAATTTTGGCGAAGAAAAACTGCACCTGCTGATCGACAATCTCTGGAAAGTTGGCGAGTTTTCTCAAGTCATGAAATTGACCATCGGCCTGAACTACGAAGAGTTCGATCAAAAGTGGATTTACGATCTCAAGAAACAATACTACCCGCTCATGCAGGAAAGCGATTTGCCAAAGATGGTAACCCGCACCATCACCAAAGAGGGCATTAATACCAAACCCGCTTGCTACTCCTTCGCGGGCGAGGAGCGGGTGGTGTTTGTTTCCAACCGCGTCGGCTACTCCAACATTTATATGAAGCCGCTGGCAGCAGAGGAGCGGGACGACGAGGTGCTGATCAAGGGCGAGCGCACCTCCGACTTCGAATCGTTCCATCTATTCAATAGCAAAATTGACGTCAACGATCGCGGCGAGCTGACGTTCGTGACCAAAAGCGGCGGCAGCGACGTGATTTATGTTTACGATATCGCCCAGAAAAAAATTATGAAGAAATTCCAATTCGCGGGGCTGGTTTCGCTCGCCTCTCCCAATTGGTCGCCCGACGGCCGGCGGATTGTTTTCTCGGGAATCAGCTTTGCGGGGTTGAGCGATCTCTACATCGTGGAGGTGGAAACGGGGAAACTGCAGCGCCTCACCAACGATTTCTACCACGATCACGATCCCGCCTGGTCGCCGGATGGTAAGGTGATCGCCTTCAGCTCCGATCGTTCCTATTTCGGCAAAGATGGCTTCATGAATCTTTTTCTTTATGATTTGGGGCAGGGCGCCATTCAGTACATCACCAAAGGCGGCCACAACGATTATGCGCCCGCGTGGGCGCCCGACGGCCAGGCGCTGGCCTTTGCCTCGGACCGCGACGGCGCGTTCAACATCTGGGTGTTGAAAAATGTGCAGGCCCGAGAGCCATCTCGACAATTGGCGCAAGCCAGTGCCGACGCACATAACTCCACCAACCACAATGGTGTGAACGGCGACGCTAAAAACGGCGACACGGAATACCCTTCGGCTTTGGCCCGCGAAGACGAGATGAAAAAGCTCACCAGCTTTACCACCGGCGCGTTTGATCCGGTGTGGCTGAACGATGACCGCATCATCTTCACCGCCTTTGAAAATTTTTCGTTTCAAATCCGCGAGCTGAGCGGCGTGCAGGAAAAGTTCAATTCGTTCGTGGTTGCTGAAAATGACACGCTGGTGACCAGCAGCGATCTCTGGGCCGCGGATAAAATCGCCGGCGAAGTGGAATCGACCACCATCAAATACAAACGCAAATTCAGCCTTGATATCGCTCAGAGCGCGATTTCGCAGGATCCGGTGTTCGGCGTTTCTGGCGGCGCACAGTTGGCCATCAGCGATATGCTCGGCAACCAACAATACTATTTTCTGCTTTATAATAACGCGCAAACCCGCAGCGATTTTCTCAGCAGTTGGAACTTTGCGGTCACCCGCGTGGAGTTGTCGCGGCGGGCGAATTACGCCATTGGCGCGTATCGGCTTTCCGGCCGCTTCTACGATCTCGTCGATAGTTTTTTTGAGCGCGAGCAGGTGGGCGGATTCGTGGCAGCCAGCTACCCGCTTTCGGTTTTCAATCGCATCGAAGGCGGCATCAACATTCGCAAAGAACAGCGGGAGTATGATTTCCGCGGCCAAACCGTGGATGGCATTGTGATCACCAATTCGATTTCGTACGTGAAAGACAACTCCCTCTGGGGTTACACCGGCCCCGTGGACGGCGAGCGCTTCAACGTCACCCTCGGCCACACCATCGATGTGCAGAACAACGACGTCAACTATTTCACCCTGATTACCGATTACCGCCGCTACTTTCGACTGAGCACCAGTATGACCTATGCTGTGCGCCTCATGGGCCGCTTTAATCTTGGCCGCGAGGGATTCCGCTATTTTATGGGCGGGAGCTGGGATTTGCGGCTCTACCCGCGCTGGCGCATTTGGGGACAGAAGTTGTTTCTCGTCAATCACGAAGTCCGCTTTCCGTTCATCGATCGTTTTTTGCTGGGCTTTCCGTTCGGCGGCCTGGGGCTGAACGCGATTCGCGGCGCCGTGTTCGTCGATTTCGGCCAGGCCTGGGATCGCGACTACCAGTTTAACGAAGTGCTCGGCAGCGTAGGGTTTGGGCTGCGTCTGCAAATCGGCGGCTTTCTGGTGCTGCGCTATGAATTGGGCCGGCGCTTCCAAATCCGCGATCTCGATAACCCGCACCTGCACTTCGAAGATGGCATCAAAAAAGCCTTTTGGTTTGGATTTGATTTTTAGCCCCATGCTGACTCGTCTCCGCTCGCGCATCGGCCAGGTTATTTTTTTCAGCGTCATTCTTCTCCCGCTATTGAGCGGCGCTTGCCGCAAAGTCGCCATCCGCCCGGCGATAGATGAAAATCTGGAATTGCGCAACTGGCCGCAATTTGGACTGACCCCCGAGCGCACAAATTTTACCGCTACCCGCGTCGCGCCGCCCCTAAAAAATGTTTGGATCTATAAAACCAGTTCCGCCGTTTCGCCGACCATGTTGGCTGTCAACGGCGCGTTGATTTTTACCACCCTCGACGGCCGTTTTGAAATCCTTGACATCGCCACCGGCGAACGCCGGGGGCGCGGCAAGTGCGAAGGCCAGTATGAGGCCGCCGCTGCCTACCGCCGGGGCTTTCTCTTTTTTGCTTCACGTTACGGCCAGGAAACGCTGGTCAAATACGATCTTCTTTCCGGCAAACCGCTTTGGAAGATCGACGCTGGCGACATCGCCAGTGAGCCGCTGATCGCCGGCGACGCGGTTTATGTTGCTGCCTTGTACCATCGGATTGAAAAATATGATTTCGAAAGCGGCGAGAGAATTTGGAGCTTCAAAAGCGAGGATCAACATCGTTCGTCGCCGGCGCTGAAGGACGACGTGCTGGTGGCCGGCTGCGACAACGGCGTCATCTACGCTTTGAACGCGCAGACTGGCAAGCTCACCTGGAAAGTGGAAACCGGCGCCAGCGTCGTGGCCACGCCGGTCATCTCTGCCGGAAAAGTTTTTGTCGGCTCAAACGATAGCACGTTCTACGCCCTCCAGCTTGCCGACGGCGCCGCGGCGTGGACGTTTTTGGCGCAGACGCCCATTTTCCAATCCGCCGCCAGCGACGGCCGCAACGTGCTGTTCGGCGCCAGCGACGGGCAATTTTATTGTTTGGATGCCGAGACCGGCCGCGAGCGCTGGCGGTTTCGCGCCGGCAGCGCGATCGGCACCGCGCCGCTGATCGCGGACGATCTCGTCTATTTTGGTTCCCTCGATCGGCGCTACTACTGTTTGGATTTGGAGAGCGGCGCGCTGTTGTGGAGTTTTGAAACCAGAGGCCGGGTTCGCACGGCGCCCATCATTTGGGAGAACTATATTTTGGGCGCTTCCGAAGACCGCTTCGTTTATGCCTTTGCGCCGGCGGACTCGCTGGCAGGCTTAGCGCTTTGAGTTTTTTATCTGAAGGTTAGATGAAAGAAAATCATTTCAAAATCACCGCAGCGATTTTGTTGTGCAGCATCACGCTGTCGTTAGTTTCTCCCTGCGAGTTGTTGGCCAACGCCGGCGCGGACGATCCCAAAGGCTGGTTGATGTTGATTACCCCGCACGCCGGTCTTGCCGTAAAAATCGATAACCAGTTCGTTGGCTTAACGCCCGGCGTTTTTGAGCTGACGCCGGGTTTGCACAAAGTGGTCGTCGAGCACCCGGATCGCATCAACTGGTTTGAAGAGAATTGGGTGGCCGATGTCCGCATTTTAGCGAACGACACCCTGCGCGCGCCGGTGATGTTTAAGTACAGTTATTCGATTCACTCACAGCCGTTTGGCGCGGCCGTCTTGAAAGGAACGGAGTTAGTGGGGGAGACCCCGATCTTTTTCAAATTGCCTGAAAACGAAATCGTGGAAATCACCCTTTCAAAACCGGGCTACCGCGATACCACGCTCACTCTCGGGTTGACGCCGCAGCGTTTTTTTGATATCGAGCTGGCCGCCGCTAAAATTCCACTCAACCTGACGCTGGGCTCAGTTAACGCCGACAAACGACCGCGTTCGCGAGCGATTTTGTATTCGGCTGCCGCACTCACGCTGGTTGCCGGCGGGCTGACGTTTTATTTCCGCAGCCGCGGCGACGACAAATACGATTCCTACCTCAGCACCGGCGATCCCGAGCTCATCGAAAAATACTACAACGACGCCAAGCATTTTGACCGGCTGGCCGCGGTTTCGTTCGGAGTTTTTCAAATCAGCTTTGTGGCCTCGTTTTATCTGCTCTTGAAGGAAGCCAATAGACAAAAATAGCCTGTGTAAAAATCATATTTTTACACTCCTATTTTCTACGCCGCGTCGATTACTGAAAAGGTTGCATCGCTGAGCTTAATTTTTTATATTGTTCACCCTTTAACAACGAAAGAATGGATTCATGAAATTGCAAACGTTTTTACTGCTTGGTTGTTTGGCGGCGGCTCAAATCATTTTTGCCGGCGATCCGCTCCCGGAATGGACGCAGGGCGCGGTGTGGTATCACATCGTTCCCGAACGCTTTCGCAACGGCAACCCTCAAAACGATCCCACCAAAACTGATGTGCTGAGAAAAGACAACGGCGATTGGCAGGTACATCCGTGGGCGTCCGATTGGTACAAGCTGCAAATTTGGGAAGCCAACCGCCATCTGCCGTTTGATGAACTGGTTGCTCAGCGGCGCTACGGCGGCGACCTGCTGGGAGTGATTGAAAAATTGCCCTACTTGAAAGAGTTCGGCGTCAACGTCATTTATTTGAGTCCAATCTTTGAATCGCCCTCGGTGTTGAAATACGATGCCTCCACCTTTCACCACATCGATGATAATTTTGGGTTCACGGGCGCCGGCGGTTTTAGCAATTTGCCTCCACCAAGAAAAAATCGTCTGGAGAAAAAAGTAAACGCCCAGGAAAAACATGATGAAAACGTGTTGCCGGAAACGGAAGATCCGGCGACCTGGAAGCTGACGCCATCCGACGAGGTGTTCGTGCAGTTGCTGGCCAAGGCCCATGAGCAGGGCATGAAGGTGGTGATCACCGGCGTGTTTCATTATGTCGGAGAAGATTTTTGGGCCTTCCGTGATCTGCAGGAAAAGCAGCGGGAGTCGGCATATAAAGATTGGTTTGAGGTGTTGAGTTGGGACGATCCCGCCACGCCCGATACGGTGGAGTTCGATTACAAAAGCTGGGAGAACGATCGCCGGCGGCCGCTCTTTCGCCAGCCCGCGCCGGCAGGTAAAGATGAACACGGGTTGGCGGCGCCGGTCAAAAAATATATTTTTGATTGCACGCGCCGCTGGCTCGATCCCAACGGCGACGGCGACCCGCGCGACGGCGTGGACGGTTGGGTCGTTCACGAAGCCCACGCGCTGGCTGCCCCCTTCCTCGAAGAGTGGGCGCAGTTCGTGAAGTCCATCAATCCCCAGGCGATTGCTCTTGCCGCGGGGGAAAACGGGGCGTCGGCCGTGGCCAATGGTTTTGCGATCGCCGCCAGCGAGGCGTTCACGAAAACGATGCACGATTTTTTTGTTCATCAAAAATATAGTTTGTCGGAATTTCACGATAAGCTCGAGCAAATTAGAAAAGACTCCAGCGCCGGCCACGGCGTGCTGCACCGCCTCAGCGATCATCACCGTGATCGTATTGCCACCATCATTCGCAGCCACGTTGCCACGGACAGCGTTCTCGGCGAGTTCACTCCCGGCGAGTACGATCCGCGCAAACCGGATAAACGCCAGCGCGACATTCAAAAGGCGATGGTTTTTTTGCAACTGACCTATCCGGGCGCGCCGATGATTTTGTACGGCGACGAAAGCGGCATGTGGGGCGGCGCCCAGCGCGATCTTATCAAACCCATGCTCTGGCGGGAATTCGTTTATGAGAAGGAAACCTATTCCATCATCCGTCCGGATTTAAGCGACGAAAGCGAAAACGTGGTGGACGGCGAGCTGCTGCAGTTTTATTATTTGTTGAATAAAGCCCGTCGCGAAAACGCCGCGCTGCAAAAAGGAGATTACAAACTCCTGCTCCTCGACGATCAAAAAAACATTCTCGCGTTCGCGCGCCAGTTCGAGAAAAATGAAGTGGTGGTGGTATTCAACAACAGCGAGGAGCGGCGCACCATTGAAATCGCCGCCGGCTGGAAAGACGACTCGAAAGTAAAAGACGGAATGAAAGATGAAAAATATCGCGTTAAAAACGGCGTCATCAAAGTCGAGCTGGAGAAAAAAACCGGGACGATTGTGATTAAGCAGAAATGAAGCTTCCGCTCCTTTTATGATCCAATGTGAACATCTCACCAAACTGTTCCATGGCAAAGCGGCCGTTCAAAATTTGTCGTTGACTGTGCTGCCCGGGGAAATTGTGGGATTCCTCGGGCCCAACGGCGCCGGCAAAACCACCACCGTCAAAATGCTCACCGGCATGTTGCTCCCCACTTCCGGAACCGCGACCGTCGCCGGCTTCGACGTGGTGCGCGATCCCCTCGAGGTCAAAAAGCGCATCGGCTGCGTGCCGGAGTCAGCGGCGCTGTTCGAGTCGTTGACGGCGTGGGAGTATTTAGAGCTGGTCGCCGACCTGCACCATCTCGAGCGCCAGGCCGCCTTTCGCCGAATGGAAGAATTTTTGACGCTCTTTGGAATTTACGAGGAAAAAGATCGCCATCTCGCGGCGTTTTCCAAAGGCATGAAACAAAAAGTGCTGATCGCTTCGGCGCTGCTGCACAACCCGCAGGCGCTGTTTTTTGATGAGCCCCTTAACGGGCTGGACGCCAACGCCGCGCTGATCGTCAAAGATCTGCTGCGAAAGTTGGCGGCGCAAGGCAAAACCATTTTATTTTGCTCGCACATTCTGGAAGTGGTGGAACGCATTTGTACCCGCATCGCGATCATTCATAAAGGCGAGCTGATTTCGCAGGGCACAGCAGCGGAGATCGTTCGCCAAACCCAGGAATCGACGTTGGAAAAAGCGTTCGGCAAATTGACCGGCGTCCACGATACCGGCGCGCACGCCGAAAGTTTTCTGCAAGCGCTGGCGGGTGAGTGATGCTGCAAAAAATTTTTCACGGGCTGGGCGTCGATTACCGGCAGTGGGCGGCTCTCACTCGCGCAACCCTCAAGCGCGATTTCCGGCAGTCCAGCGCCTCCAGCTTCAGTCACGGCCGCAGCGGCCGCGGCGCGTTTTTAACGCTCATCTTTTTCTACTTAATTACCGGCCTGGCTTTCATCCCGATTTTGTTGACCACGGAAGACGTTACGTTCAGCGTCAATCTTCTCATTCTCTATAACATTTTTATGGTGGGGGGATTGATCCTGGTGGAGTACCACACGGTGGTGGTCGCGCCCGATGATTTTTTGGTTTTGGGTTTTCGACCGCTGTCATCGCGAACGTATTTCACCGTCAAGCTTGCCAACATTTTGTTTTACGTTTTGATGTTCACGCTTGTGCTCGCCCTGCCGACGACGGCGGCTTTTTGGCTCAGCACGCATTATCATCCGCTGATTGGATTCGTAGCGCTGGTCAGCGTCCTGGTGGCTAATTTTGCTGCGGCGATGACGGTGGTGCTGATTTATGTTTTTTTGTTGAAAAAAGTCAGCTTTCACCGTTTGCAAAATGCGTTGGCAATGTTTCAGATCGCGTTGGCTTTTTTGGTTTATAGTAGTTTTTTTATCTTTCCAAAATTGCTGACGCGGCGCAGCGCCGATTTTTTTGATCTCACCCAAAAACCGTGGTTGGCTTTTTTGCCATCAACCTGGTTTGGCAGCTATCTTGAAATTGCTTTGGGCGACGCCGAAAAACTGCACGTTTTGCTCGCGGTGATTTCCGTACTGGCGACGGTTCTGATAAGTTATTTGGCGTTGGCGAAACTCTCCATGAGCTACTCCGAGAGCCTGATGAAGTCGTTGTCGGCCGCGCCCCCTGTTTCAAAAAACACGCAAGCCTCTTTCAAACCATTTTTCCTTTTCGCCCACGCGCACGAGGAACGCGTGGTCTCGAAGTTGATTCGCAATCAGTTTTTGTACGACAACCGGTTTAAAATGGCGGTGCTTGGCATTTTGCCGTTGACATTTTTTTACCTGTTTGTGGGAATCGAACAGGGGCCGCTGCCGGATCCATTTTTGGATCCCCGGCTCGAAATCGGCCAGTCCGGCCTGCTCTATCTTCTGATCTTCCTTTTTCCAATGATGCTGCGCACGTTTGTAACGCAAAGCGATGCCTACCAGGCCTCGTGGATTTTTTATGCCGCGCCCGCCGATTTTCGCCGGCTGGTCATCGCCGAAAAAAACTTTTTGATGGTCTATTTTGTCTTACCGTTTCTTTTTATTCTCGGCGCGGTTTTCTATTATTTTTTTAACCACACCCTGCACATGCTGCTTCACATTTTAGTGTTGGGATTGCTGGCGCACCTGTTTTTGCAACTGGCGTTTCTTTACTCTCCGGATTTGCCGTTTTCGCGGCCGAACGTCCGCGGCAGCCGCTCAAAAAATTTAGCTATTTTTTTGGTGGCGGCGCCCTTCATTCTTTATTTTTTGCTGCCGTTCATCTTCGAGTACGTTTATCCTTCACCGGCCAGTTATCTCGTGTTCACCATCACCATCTTAACGGTTTCTCTGATTTTGGAGAGCTTGATTCAGGTGCGGGTTGCGGCGTATCTTAAAAGAGTGGAGTTCAGCGGCTGACTCGCCGGATCAGTCAGGTGAACAACTCAAAATATAGCCGGGTCGGCGTGACGCGAAGCAGAGAAGCTGATGGAATCTCGCACTAAAAAGTTTGTACTCCTCATCTTGCTTACGGGCTTTTTTCTGATCGACGACCTGCTTTTATATCTCCTGTTCGTGAATGTTTACGATTGGCACGTCAGGCTGCTGCTTTTGGGATTGGCTTCCACCATTGTCCTCGCCGGCAACTTTTTGTTAGCGGTGGTGGTGTTGCGCATTTTGCGAAAGCGGCCCACCACCGGCGCGCCGGGAATGATTGGCAAAGTCGGCGGAGTCATTCGTAAAAATCGCGGCGACCTGTGGGTCAACGTTCAGGGAGAAATTTGGCGCGCGGTCAGCGCTCAGCCGCTACGACGGGGCGAGAGGATTCGTGTCGTGGAGGTTCAGGGGTTGAGTCTCGTCGTCGAGCGAGCCGTAGAAAAATCATGATGTCTCACGAAAAAACATTTGTCTCAACTGCGAGCAAAATGTTGGTGTCGAGTGTATAAAAATAATGGCTTAGCCCATTTCAATCCTACAAATTGCCGATGTTTTTAGCCTAAAAAGTAGTCCGCATTCCTTCCCATTTTCCGCCTTCCGTAAGTATATATAAGTCCAGTTCAATGGCGCAATATTTGCCATCGGTGCACCGTCATAAAATGACGCGGTCCGCTCTTTAAGTTTTCTAACTGACAACTTCTTACTTCATGGGAAGACAACTATGAAAAAAATCACATCAGCGGTAGTGTTGACTCTGTTTGTTGGTATGATTCTCTCGCAGGACGTTCTGCTGGCGCGGCAGCAGGGCAACAAATATTCACTGGTGGTTTTGAACCTTGCGCCCTCTGGCAGTGCCGTCACCGCCAACGACGCGCGTTTGCTTTCGGCAACCCTCACCGAAGAAATTTCCAAAACCGGCTTGTTCTACACCATGACCCACGACAACATGGAAAAAGGCCTGCTGGCGAAAAACATCGATCCCGCCAATTGCGGCGACGCCCGCTGCGGCGTGCAGGCGGCTCGGGCGTTGGGCGTGCAGGTGGTGGTGGTGGGCGCCATCACCGGCGGCGTGGAGGGCTACGTAGTGGAGGCGCACATGATTCACGTCACCAGCCGCGAGGTGGTGCGGTCGGCGCGCGAGGAATTTGCCGGTGAAGTTTCCGGTTTGATGACCCACATGTCATCGTTGGCGAGAAAATTAGTTGGCCGCAGCAATGGCTACACCCAGTCCACTCCGGCGCCGTCGCCGAGTCGCGTCCCGGAATCGGATTACGGCCGTTCGTATTATGATGACGGCGGCGGCTTCAAGTGGCAGTATTTCGGTCTGGGGCTGCTCATCGCCGGTGGCGTGGGCGCCGGAATTTATTTTGCCGCCAACGGTTCCGACGGCGGCAACGGCGGCACGGTTACACCGCCGCCGGACACGAAATTGCCGGGGCCGCCGGTGTTTCCGTGATAAATTCTATCTAATGAAAATCGAACATCTAAAAAATTGGATCATCATCAATGGATAAGGGCGCAACTATGAAGAAGGTTTTAATTGGTTTGTTGCTGGCGGGGTTGTTTTTGAGTTCCGGAATGGCCAGCGCACAAACGCCGAAGCTGATTGAAATTAACTTTTATGGAATTGGAAACAATTCCCAAGCTAATCTCGAGGAAACCGTAACGGTCGAGCTGAAATTTGATAGGGTAATGAATACGGATGTTCAACCAGTGGTTCGTGCGGGCCTTGATGAGCCCTTTACATTAAATGTGCCAGCAGTTGCTCAAGGATGGACGCTAAACGATACTTGGCAGGGATTTTTTACTGTCTCTCCCAATGTTCCCGATACGGATGATGGCGAGTACATTTTTCAGATTTACGGTGCTAAAAGTCTAAGCGGGGATGTTGAGATGGACACCACCCTCAGCACTGTATTAGACGCAACCCTTTTCATCTGCCGCACCGGCGAATTGCATCTCTCCGCAACCAGCCTGAATTTTGGCATCATCAAAGCGGGCGATCAAAAAACGCTCAACGTGACAATTTCTAATGAAAGCTGCGCCGCGCTGGCGGTGTCCAACGTCAGCCTGCCGTTTCCGTTTTCTGTGGTGAGCAGCCCGAGCTTTTTTGAGATCCCCGGCGACAGCAGCCGCGTGCTTACGATCCTTTTCAGCCCCACCAGCCGCGGCGTTTTCACTGGCAACATCACCATCACCAGCAACGATCGTTTTCAAAGCACGCACACGGTGCAGCTCACCGGTTCCGCCCGCGGTCCGCAAATTGCGCTCACTCCCCCCAGCGCCCTCAATTTTGGCAAGTTGGAAGTGGGGGCGCAGTTTACCAAAGATGTTGTTATCACCAACGAAAAGGACGACGCCAACCCGGCGCTGAACGACACTCTTCACATCCAGAACATTTACACTGACCACGTCGCGTATCAGGTTTCCGCAACTGCGTTTGTGATTCCGCCCGACAGCTCCGAGACCGTGGCGGTGACCTTTGCGCCGCCCAACGCGCAGTTGTTTAACGGCCGCATTCTTTCTATTGCCAGCAACGATCTGACGCAGCCGCTGCGCACCATCGTGCTCAACGGCGACGCCAGCGACGAGGCCCCGCCGCCGCCGTTGACCTCTGTCATCGCCACCTGGAGCGGCTACAACGGTTACATCAGCGGCGCCTTTCTCCCCATTTGTTGGGAGAATCCGGTTGACAACAGCGGCATCCGCGCCATCTGGTGGTATTTTTCCACAACTCCGCTTGACCCCGAAACCGCGCCGGAGCCGGATACCCTGCAAACGGCCGTCAGCGTCGGCGGCCGCATTCTGCTGACCCCCGGCGGCTTTTGCGCCAGCCTGCCCTTGTTTGGAAGGATCACCTCCGGTTTTTGGTACTGTTATCTTTGGCTGGAAGACGGCAACGGCAATCGTTCCTGGCGCAACGCGCTGCCGGCCACGTTCGTTTACGACGTTACTGCGCCGCTCAAGCCGGTCATCAAATCTCGTTCGATTTTGGCGACGCGCTGGTTTGGTTTCGGCAACCCGTTTAACTTGACTATCGAAATCCCTCTCGATGCCACCCGCAACCGCCGCGACGCCGCAGAGGTGTTTTGGAAATACAAAACGCCGCCCACCGCCGCCAGTGATTTCAACGGCAAGCTTACTTTTCCGGCCGGCGACCAGTTAAATCGAACGTTCAACATTCCATTTAATTCGGACGACCTCTGCGGCGATGATTCGCTCTATGTCTGGCTGGCGGATTCCGCGGGCAACGTCAATCATGAAAATTACACCATCGTTCCCTACCGTTTCGACGTGTGCCCGCCGGTCATCAAACGCACGCGAATTGACACCGACAACATTGCAAAAATAGGCCAGGTCTTTCGCGACACTTTGAAAATTACGGATAAAGGTATTGGCCTCCTCAACGTGGACTCATCGTGGGTTTACTATCGTTTCGGCGGCGCCGATGCGGAGGAGCCGCGGCGTTTGCTTAAGCGACTAACAGACACCACGTTTGTAGTTGAAATCCCGCTGGCCGGTGTGACTCGCCGCGGCATCGAGTACCGAGTGACAGCTTTGGATTCCATCGTGGGCAATACAGGACTCGGTCCCATTTCTACTTCCTACTGCGGCGAATTGGACGATCACTTCGAGGAAGAAGAATTCTGGTTTCCGGTGCGCGCCCGGGTGGAAGGTCAGGGCGATTTTCGCATCGACGCCGATGGCCGGCCCGTGCCGCTCATCGCCGGCGCCGATTCCACCAACTATCAGCTCATCTCCGTGCCCTACGATCTCGACAGCAGCGCCGTTGAAAACGTGCTGGCCGACGATCTCGGCGCTTACGACGACACCCAGTGGCGATTGTTTGATTACAAAACCGACAATCCGGAAGCGACACGCTTTCTCGAGGGAGAGGGCGTCCGTCCCTTTGCCCCGGGACGTTCCTACTTTCTGATTACGCGCAAGCCCGATATCGTTGTGGACAGCGGCCCCGGCAACACTCGCCGTACAGTTTGCAACGACACCTTGCGCGTGTACGAAGGTTGGAACCTCATCGCCACCCCCTTCAATTTTCCGGTTCACAAAGAATCGATGTATCTCCTTAACTCAAATTCGGTGATCTCGCTGCGTTCATTTGAGCGGGGTTGGAATATCGTGGATGTGATGGAGCCGTGGAAAGGCTATGCCCTGTTTGTGACGAGGCCCAGCAGCCAGGAAAGTTCTGTGCCCATATATTTGATTATCCAGCCCAAGGCGGCGCGCGGCCGATTGTCGAAAGCGTCCGACGGTCTCACTTTGCAGCCGGGTGAGTGGCTAATACAAATTTCCGGCAGCGCCGGCCAAGCGCTCGATCTCGAAAACTGGGCCGGCTTGCGCAATGAGGCGTTAGAGTCATTTGATAAGTTTGAATTAGCCGAACCGCCGGTAATTGGACGATTTTTGCGGGTGCAGTTCCCGAAACCAGAATGGCGCCAGCCAGCGCGCGGCTTCAGCACCGACATTCGTCCCGCCGGCAAGAGCGAGCAGGTGTGGGAGGTTGAGGTGCAAACCAATCAACCGGAAACTCTGGTGAAATTGGATTTCACTTTCCTCGGCGATTTTCCTGCGGATGCCGAAGTTTATCTGGTTGATGAAGGTTCGAAGATGGCGCAGAATTTACGAGCGAATGCATCGTACTCGTTCAAATCCGGCACGCAGGGAAGCGAGAAAACACTCAAGCTGATCGTTGGCAGCGCGGAATTTGCCAGCGCCGCCGCGGGCGACGTCCCGCTGGTGCCCACCGAATTTGATTTGCTGCAAAACTTCCCCAATCCGTTTAATCCAGAAACCACGATTCGCTACAATTTGCCGGCCGCCAGCCCGGTGAAGCTCGAAATTTTTGATGTGCTGGGCCGCAAGGTGAGAACGCTGGTGAACGCCGATCGTCAAAACCCCGGCTACCACACAGTTCTGTGGAATGGCCGCGATGACCGCGGCCGGCCGGCGGCCTCGGGCGTGTACATCTATCGCATTGTGAGCGACAAGCAGTCGCTGTCGCGAAAAATGATCTTGATGAAGTGACTTAGATGAGAGGTATAGGGTATAAGGTATAAGGTATAAGGTATAAGGTATAAGGTATAAGTCCTTATTTCCTCATACCTATACCTTATACCTTTAGTTTGACCCCACCGCTAAATTCACCGCCTCGTCGTGCAGCATTGACCAAGATCCAAAAATCAAGCCGCTATCTGCGATGATGTTGCGGCCGCCGTTTAAATCCGCGCTCAATTTCTGCAATTTCGAAATCACCGAATCTTTGCGCGCATCCTGCAAAACTTGCGGCTGAAATTCAATCTCGGAATTGTTCACATTGATGGGCAGGCAGTAGGCGTAGAGCAAACCTTCCGCGTTCAAATTGATTTTCAAAATGATGCTGTCGGTGGCGTACGAGCTGTATGAGCCGAACGCAAAATTGCCGAGGCTGTAAGCAATGAGTCTGTTTTTGTAAAGCTCGAGACCCTGCAGCACGTGGGGATGATGCCCCAGCACCAGATCCGCGCCGCTGTCGATGGCGAGATGCGCCATGAAAATTTGATAATCTTTGGGAATCTCCAATTTCTCCGCGCTCCAGTGAAAGGACGCCACGATGTAATCAACTTTTTGGTCCCACTCCGCGAGCTTGGCCGCCATCACATCGGGTTCGGGATAGGCGGTGCCGGGGCTGTCGGCTTTGGCGTAAAATTCGGTGGGAAACGTCATCGAATAGCCGAAGAACGCCAGCTTTTTTCCGCCCACTTCCAGCACCACTGGCTGATGTGCGGCCTCGCGATTAAGTCCCGCGCCGCTGTATTTGACGCCGAATTCGTCGAGGGTTTTCATCGTGTTGATGAGCCCGGTGACGCCGAAATCCATGATGTGATTATTGGCGAGGGTCACCACGTCGATGCCGGCGTCTTTCAAGCCGCGGGCGTACGCCGGCGGCACTTTGAAATTGAACTTTTTCTCGAACATCTCGCCGTCGTCGGTAAACGGCGCCTCCAAATTGACGATGGTAACGTCGCTGGTTTGCAGATGCGGCAGCGTAGCCTCGAACGGATAGAGGGCGCCCCGCTGCGCGATGATGGGGGCGACCCAGGTTCCGAGCATCACATCGCCGGTGGCGGCGATGGAGATGATGGGATCGTTTTGAGTGGCTGAAGATTGCGCTAATAACGAAGTAGTGAGTAGCCAGTATCCCGTAGCTAGTAAAAATGAAGCGGTGACCACTAGGCGGTTGGCGACCCACCCCTGGCTCCCGCGAGGCGGGGAACTCTGGTATCTCATTCGATTTACGATTTCCGTTTTTCGATTTACGATTTCCGAATCCGTTAGGCGTTTTTCGCGGTCCGCGATTTCGCCGCCGCGGGTTTGGATTTGGCCGTCGCCGCCTTCGGAGCGCTGGCGCTGGCTTTTTCCGCAGGCGCTTTCTTTCCGACTTTTTCGAGCTCGGCTTTTTTCTCCTGCAGTTCCTTTTCGAGTAGTTTGATGCTGTCGAGGATTTTCTTGACTTCTTTATCGCCGGAGATTTGAGTCTTGTTTTGCTCCACCATCAAGTGATAGACCCGTCCGCCTAATTCGGTGAAATTCTTTTCAACATTGCGTTTGATGTTGAGGATGTCGATTTTGATTTTGCCGATTTTGGTGTATTCTTCGGTTTTACTCACCACCGTATCCACGCCCTCGCGGATGGTTTTGGCGATATCGTCCCACAAGCTGGCCATGTTCTCTCTCCTTTTGAGTTTAAGTGAATCGCTGTAAAAATAGCGAGAAATAGCTCAATATGCAAGGGACTTCACATGAAAAATATTTTTTTGAAAAAGTGAGAATTTTTGCTGCTTGCTGTTGTCGTATATATTTGCAAGCGATACGAATGTTTAAATTCAGGTACGTATGTATTGGGGATACTTTACTGAGCCAGTTTGCGGTACGTTGCGATCCGTATCATTTCTGTTAACTATTTTCAAATTATTAAGCAGAATCCTCGGCTATAAAATCATAGTCGGGGATTTTTATTTTAACCCCAACCAAAATGGAGGAAAGCGATGAAAAGAAAATTTTGGATAGTTCTCGTCGTCGGGGTTGTGAGCCTGGCCTTATTGCGCAGCAGCTTTTCTCAGGATGCAACAATTGAAGCCAAAACCAAAGTCGGCGGTTTAAAGCTGCCCGACCAGACCTTTGGCAGCTTCGGCACCGCCCGGCATATCAACAAAGATTCCACTTTTACAGGCTTCGTGAATTATCATGCTGAGTTTGCCCTGTGGCTGGGGGCGCGCAATTCGCAGGGCAAAATTTTGGTGTCGGCCGGCAACGGCAATGAACTCACCCATCAACCGGAATGGACGCCGGTGATCCCGGAATTGCAAGTTGAAACCGAGAGTCTTTCGCCGCAAGTGGAAAAACGCATCACCACCACCTATTCGGATGCGGTTGCTTTTGAAGGCCATGAACCGCTGGGCGTGCGGGTGGAGCAAAAAGTGTATGGCTTTCGCAACACCGGCTTCGCGGTGCTGGATTTGACGATTTCGTTGGAAGAAAAAGCCAGAGCGCTCACCGACGTTTACGTTGGCTTTTGGGCGGACGTGGACGCGCCCAACAACGAAGACAAAAAATCGCCGGCCAATGATAAAGTTGGATTGGCCTTAAAGGGGATCGCGCCTTTCATCTATGATGGCTCCATTCAAGGGAGTGAAATTCCGCTTCTCGGCGCGAAAATTTTAGGCGTAACGGATCCCATCGTTTGCTGGTGGACGGTGGAAAACGATCCGCTGAAAGATGACCAGAAGTACGACTACTTGCAAGGCAACGTGCCGGCCTCCGATCCGCACACGCCCGGTGACTACCGCTTTTTGGTTAGCTACGGACCGCTATCTCTCAAACCCGGCGAAACCCTTCGTTTCCCGGTGGCGCTGGTGCAAGCCCCGCAAATCAGCGATTTTGAAGACAACTTGAATGACGCCGAAGAATTTTTCGCGGAGGAATTGGGAGGCGTGGCGCTTAAAAAACAAGCCGCCGCTATTGAGCAAAGCGCGGCGCTGGAGGGCTTGCCCGAAACCTTCCGGCTCTATCCCAATTTTCCTAATCCATTTAATCCGGAGACGCGCATCCGATTTGACCTGCCGCAAGCCGACCACGTGGAGCTGCGGATTTACAATACCCTCGGCCAATTGGTGCGGACGCTGGTGGACCAGCCCTATTCCGCCGGTTCGTTCTCGGTGATATGGGATGGCCGCGACGACAGCGGGCAGCCCCTCGCCAGCGGCATTTACATTTACAAAATGACAGCGGGCGAGTTCACCGCCCAGCACAAACTTTTGCTTTTGAAGTGATAAGTGACTCACAATTTTTCCCCCTTTGTCCGCCGAGGCGGATCCGCTTCAGCGGAAAGGGGGGTCAGGGGGATGTATAAACTTGACTACCATGATAATATCCCTAAATTTAAGGAGGCTGAAGATGAAGCGCAGCTTAGCAGTAATTTTAGTGATTGCCCTGTTGGCCGGCGCCGGCCAACTGTTGGCGGATTTACCCGGCGGGAATAATTTGTACAGTGCTAACATAACGGTAAAAAACGAAAATGGCAACGGACTGGCTGGCGTAGCGGTTCAACTGTGGGTACATACCTGGTATGGGAATGAGTCGGACCCCGAGACTTATGATTGTTTCAAAAACGGAGTGAGTGGCAGCGGCGGCGCGGTTTATTTAGAATGTCTCATACCCGCCGAACTCTCGGAGGGGATGCTGTTCATGCAGGTGTCTATGACCGATTCGCGCTACACGGTTTTCTCTTCGCAGAACACTTGGAGTAATTATGCCACGAGAATTTACCCGGTGTTGAATGTCGGTTTGGACTACAATGACAATGAAATCGTGGACGTGTGGGAGATGCCACTAGCGCAGAAGTTTTGCCCAGTGTTATTTGCACCGAAAGAAGACAGAGGTCTTCTATTTGGCGGTGGATTAATAACTTTAAGACCTATACCCGCTAATGTTATGGATATAGATGGACCAAACGGTGTACCTGATGGAAAGTTAACTTACCACGATGTCTATGTAGAAGTTACAAATCTAAACGGTGATCCTGTGGGAGAATGGGAAATGGAGGATTTAACAGTAGCAGGTCTGCCTTATTCTTCTTTTTATCCCGATCGAGTACATCATAATCACAAAATTAATAACTTCAGACCCCCAGGTCAGCCTCAAGGTACCTATATTCTGCATCCACATTTTGAGTGGGCAACTATAAATTTACCAGAAGGAAATGATGTTTGGTACGCAAAATGGGAACAGAAATATAATGCCAATCCTCAAAATTCCTTAATTCGAAACGGATGTACTTATGTTTCTTTTATTAGAAACGGGAGCGCCGTTACCATCGAATATCGAATGCATTATCCTTTTAACGCTTCTGCTGGACGACATGAGGGTGATTGGCCAAACCTCCAAGTCAACGTGAATTTACAAAATCCTACTCAAGCGCAAATAGTTTCAGTTTCTTATCCTTTTCATGGTTTACGTACTGTGCGAACTAACGCGGTTGCCTACGATGAGAATCTTGCTCAGAGTCTTTATTCGAATATCTATTATGAAGAGGGTGAGAATCATCTTCTATACGGACACAAATACTTTGTGATAAACAACACTCATCCAGTTTCGTTCGCTGGCGGAAGAATTGATGAATATGGAGTTGAAGGTTGGGGCTCTCATGCACAATATCCTCTTCCGGGAACCTGGATAAGGGAAGAAACCATTTTTGAAGTTGATGTAGAAGAATATGTTGTTGAACATGGTTCAATCCCAAATGAAACTGTTAGAATTGATTTTAACAGTTATCAAAACATCATCATTATTCCACCGAAATCTTATGTCGTGGCTCATCTCATCAATAATACAGATTTCAACTGGCTGGTGTTTGGCGGCTATTGGGGACATCGCGTGTCAAGACCAACTGCAAAGGTAGGTCATATCGAAATAGGCAACATTGCACCCACGAGTCCATACGGTGGTACAGTCGCAAATAACGAAATTCGATTTTGAACAGTTTGCCCGGTTTGACATTTTTTTGAAAAATATCATTTATGGAGAATCACGAATGGCAATTAACGTTAGATTTATGCTGGTTTATATTCTAGTCATTTCGATTGCCCTTACATCTTTAAATTGTTATAAGACAGTTCCAATAGACAGAACTGAGCCAGCATGGTGGGAAAAAGGTCAGACTTGGATTAAAACGCAAAGCTATGACCGCTGGATTAAAGTTACACACGTTGAAGCGGATTCCGTTTACGGAGAATTGTCTACAGATTTTTCAACCTCTGCCCACAAAACAGTGGTAGTACCACTATTGTCGGTTGAGCAAGTAAAAAGAAGAAAGGTCGATCCGAGCTTAACCGTGTTAGGAATCGTTCTCTTGGCCGGCGGTGTATTAGCTGTAATTTATTTAGTGCAGGTATCAAACGTTGAGCTAGATTGATCCTGACCATTATCTTGATTTTGCTTGCTCTGCTGGCCACTGTTGGCGGATTTACCCGGCGGAAATAATCTGTACAGCGCAAACATAACGGTGAAAGATGAGAATGGCAATGGGTTGGCCGGTGTGGCCGTGCAATTGTGGGTGCACACCTGGTATGGCGAAGACGAGACGTATGATTGCTTTAAAAACGGGGTGAGCGGCAGTGGCGGCTCGGTTTATTTAGAATGTCTCATACCTGCCGAACTCTCGGAGGGGATGTTGTTCATGCAGGTGTCTATGACAGACTCACGATACACGGTTATTTCCTCGCAGAATACCTGGAGCAATTCTGCCACGCGGATTTACCCGGTGTTGAATGTGGGGTTGGACTACAATGATAATGAGATTGTGGACGTCTGGGAAATACCGCTGGCGCAGAAGTTTTGCCCGGTGCTATTTGCACCGAAAGAAGACAGAGGCAGAACAATTACTGCCACAAAGTCAAGAAAAATTTCGCTATTCTTTTATCTCAATAAAATATTTTGCCGGCACCACTTTCACTCCCTCATCGGTAATAAAAGCGGCTTCGGGCGGCTCCTTTTTTTTGCCGCGAATGGCAGCGCAGCCCACCTCGCCGCTTTTGCTCACCGCCACAAATTTGTCCGTGAAGTTAATTTTCTCCGGCCCGCCATTGATTTCGATGATGCGCTGGCAGACGGCCTCGCACGCTTCCTGCGGCGACAGGCCGGCGCGCATTTTTTCCACCACCAAAAAGCTGCCGCAGGTGCGAATCACTTCTTCGCCGCGGCCGGTGGCGCCGGCTGCGCCCACCGCGTTGTCCACGTACAACCCCGCGCCGATGATCGGCGAGTCGCCCACGCGTCCGGGAATTTTTCCGAACAAGCCGCTGGTGGTGGTGATGCCAGCGATGTCGCCGTTTTCATCCACCCCCAGCACGTTGATGGTACCGGTGGGGCGTTCTTCGATTTTCGGTTCATATTTGCCGTCTGCCGGGGGAAACCAGTCGTCCTCGGGGCTGAGATTTTCTTTCCACTTCAACCACTCCAACCGCGACTTTTCGGTTAGCAAATCCTCTTCTTTGAAACCGTGGGCTTTGGCAAACCGCAGCGCGCCCTCGCCCACCAAAAGCATGTGGTCGGTGCGTTCCATCACCAGCCGCGCCACGGAGCTGGGAGTTTTGATGCGCTCGAGGCCGGCCACGGCGCCGCAGTTGTGAGTCGGGCCGAACATGACCGAGGCGTCCAGTTGCACCACGCCCTCTTCATTGGGTAGGCCACCGTAACCAACGCTGGTATCTTCGGGATCCAGCTCCACCACGTTGGCGCCTTTTTCAATGGCGTCGAGAATGCTGCCGGTTTGCAGCAGTGTTTCCCACGCCGGCGTGAGCACTTTTTTTCCCCACTCCTCGCCGCGGCTGCACAGGATGATCGGAATCCGCCCCGGCGATTTTTTTGGGCGAATGATAATTTCCGGAAATTTGGCCAGAAACGGCAGCGACAATCCAACGCCGGTGGTTTTCATCAGAAACCGGCGGCGCGTGATCAGGTTCGACATGAGTCCTCTCCTCAAATTTTAGTGAAATTGTTTCAAAGGTACTAATATTCTTTTCGGCTGTCAAGCCCGGAACAATTTTTTATTGGATTTATTCTAAAACTATAATATATTTAACCGTTTTAAAATATGGAGTTTTGACTTGATGACCAGCCGTTTTACGTTCAGTATCCTTTTCGTGATTTTCATTTTCGCCTCCGCTTGGGCGCAGCGCTCCGCGGCGAAAAACGATACGCCCAAGTACCATCCCAAAGCCGCGGATCTGGTGATTCAGGGTTCGATTTTTGAGCTGCAGGGAGATTATACGCGCGCTCTCAACGCCTTCACCGAGGCCTTGATTTACGATCCCAATTCCGCTTCCATCTGCTATGCCGTCGCCAAAAATTATATTTTTCTCAAAAAAATCGATACCGCCATCGAGATGCTCAAGCGCAGTGTGGCGCTCGATCCGAATTTTTTAGAAAGCCGCCAGCTGCTGGCGACCATTTATCACCGCCAGAATAAACCCGAGCTCGCCGAAGCCGAGTATCTCGCCATCCTCCGGAGAGATTCTTTGAATATCGATGGTTATTTGAATTTGGCGGCCATCTATCGCGATCAAAATAAATTCAACGAAACCGCCGAGTTGTACGAGCGCATGTTGAGCCTCAACCTCGCCAATGAAGATATTCATTTCGAGTTGGGTAACCTCTATTTTAAAGATCAGCAATTCGAGAAGGCACAGCGGGTGTTCAATCAATACGTGCGGGATTATCCCGATGACGAGCGCGGCTATCTTGCGGTGGGGGCGGTGATGCTGGCGAGGAAAGATAGCGCGGCTGCGTTGAATTGGTACCGCCAAACGTACGAAGAAAACAACGACTTCATCAATATTCGCGAAGAGTTGACGCAAATGCTGATCGCAGCCAACGATTGGCCGGGCGCCATCCAATTGTTCGAGCGCGCCCTGGCCGCCGATTCGTTGGATGTTCTCAACAGTATTCGGCTCGGCGAGCTTTACTATGAAAGCGGCGACACCGCGCGCGCGATAACCGTTTTCGAAGATTTTACTAAACGTCACTCGGACGACTGGCGCGGATTTTATAAGCTGGCGCTGACCTATTTTTCTCAAGGCAAATTTTCCGAGAGCAAACCTTATTTTGAAAAAACCGTGGAGCTGAACGCGAGTTTTGCGGACGGCTGGTTTCGCCTGGGCTTGATTTACCAGCAAGAGCAGGATTTGGATCGCGCCGAGGAAAATTTGCGCAAAGCGCAGGAGTTGGCGCCGCAGCATGCGGGCGTGAATTTCTATCTCGGAAATCTGCTGTTTCAAAAAAAGCAGTACCAAGACGCGGTCAAGTTTTTGACGCTGTCGCTGCAGGCCGCGCCCGATAACGCCATCACCATGGGCACGCTGGCCGCGGTGTACGACGAGTTGGGGGAGTATTCCAAAAGCCAGGAGCTTTACGAGAAGGCCGTTGAAAAAGATCCGGAGAACCCTACCATTCTCAACAATTACAGCTACAGCCTGGCGGAGCGCGGAGAGCGTTTGGACGAAGCGCTGGAGATGGTGCAAAAAGCGCTGGCCGCTGAGCCGGACAACGGCGCGTTCCTCGATACCATCGGCTGGATTTACTACAAGTTGGGCGATTACGAAAAGGCGCTGGCGTACATCAAGCAATCCATCGCCAGCCGCGAAAATTCCGCCGAAGTGCTGGAGCATTTGGGCGACGTCTATGAAAAATTGCAGCAGCCGGAGTTAGCCAATCACTATTGGAAGAAGGCCATTGAATTGGAGCCGGACCGCGAAAGCGTCTTGCTGAAAATTAAATCCAACTAATTTTTGTGACGGCCGCGATTAAAATATTTTTTTTGATTATCATCAGTTTCATTGCCTTCAGTTGCGCGACTACTTCCAAAATCGTCCCGCCGGCTGAGGTCTCCCCGGAATTTCTCCAGCGTAAAGTCAGGAACAATTTTCACCGGCTCGTGAGTTTTGAGGGCAAAGCCCGCGTCATCATCGAGCTGCCCGGAGCCGGGCACAACGGCTTTTCGGAGGTGTTCATCAATTTTCCGGATTCCATTTTTGTGAAGACCGAGGCGATGCTGGGGATCGACATCGGCTCGCTGTTTCTGGATCGCCGCTATTTTGCCGCCTATGCCCCGCGCGAGAACGTGCTCTACTATGGCGAGGTGGAGCTGCTCGATCTGCGGGAGTTTTTGCAAATTGAGCTGAACACCAGCGAGCTTTACGATGCGCTCACCGGACTGATTCAAGTCATCGTTAATGACGATTCCAAATTTTCCGTCGAAGATGGAAAATATGTTGTAACCACGCCGGTAGAGGAGGGGATGTTGAAATACTGGATCGACGCCAAACATGATGTGGTCACAAAAAGCCACTTGTACGATCGCGACGGCAAGCTTATTTTTAGCGAAGAAATGCAGCGCATCCGCACGCGCAGCGGACTGGCGCTGCCGCAGATCATTCGCGTCACTCGGCCGCAGGCCAGGGAGCGCATCACCGTTTATTATACCGAGCAAAAAATCAATCGCCCGATAGCCGCCGCTAAATTTCGATTGCGGCTCGCCAGCAACGCCCAGCGAGTGTATTGGGGCGATCTCGACCGGCCGCAGGTTGAGCGCAGCCGCAGCAACTGAACATTTTGAGGAAACATGTCCGCCGGCGACGTGAAAATTTCCGTGGTCGTTCCCCTGTTCAACGAAAAGGAATCGCTGCGCGAGCTGCATCGACAATTATCGACCGCGCTCTGCACGTTGGAAAAGCCCATCGAGATTCTGTTTATCGACGACGGCTCCAGCGACGGCTCCTTTGAGGTTTTGAAATCGCTGCGCGCCAGCGATCTCAGCGTGCGCGCGATACAGTTTCGGAAAAATTACGGCAAAGCCGCGGCGCTGGCCACCGGCTTCAAAAAAGCGCGCGGCAACATCATCGTCACCATTGACGCCGATTTGCAGGACGATCCCGCCGAAATTCCCAATTTGCTAAAAAAGCTTGATGAGGGTTACGACCTGGTCTCCGGCTGGAAAAAGCAGCGCCGCGACCCGTTCATCAAGCGCATCAGCTCGAAATGGTTCAACCGCGTCACCCGCCTGTTCACCGGGCTAAAAATTCATGACATCAATTGCGGGCTCAAAGCCTACCGCCGCGAGGTAACCGAAAGCATCCACGTGTATGGGCAGCTTCACCGTTTTCTGCCGGTGTTGGCGCAGTGGGAGGGCTTCAAAGTTGGGGAAGTGGTGGTGCAGCACCGTCCGCGCAAATTCGGCAAAAGCAAATTCGGCGCCTCGCGGTTCTTTGCCGGCTTTTTCGATCTCATCACCGTGTTGTTTATTACGCGTTATACCAAGCGCCCGCTGCATCTTTTCGGCTCGGCCGGGCTGGTGTCGTTTTTACTCGGAATGGCCGTTAGCGGGTATCTTTCTTTTGAAAAAATATATTTAGGTAAGCATCTCTCCAATCGTCCGCTGCTGTTTTTGGGCGTGCTGCTGATCATCGTCGGCGTGCAGTTCGTTTCGATTGGATTGTTGGGAGAGATGATCACCGCCAGTTATAAAAAGCAATTGGATTATTCTATCAAACAGGTTTTGGAGTAGGTATGGAAGCCATTATTTTAGCGGGCGGATTGGGAACCCGTCTGCGCACCGAGGTTGCCGATCGGCCAAAGGTGATGGCCGAGATCAATAACCAGCCGTTTCTGAGTTACCTTTTGGACTATCTCAACAACCACCACGTCCGCCGAGTGGTGCTGGCCACGGGGTATCTTCATGATTACATCGAGAGGTATTACGGCGATAGATATAAATCTCTGCAAATTGATTACTCTGTGGAAGAAGAGCCGCTCGGCACCGGCGGCGCCATCAAACAGGCGCTCACCAAAATCGCCGCCGAGCAGGTTCTGATTCTCAACGGCGATACGTTTTTTGCCATCAACCTGGAGCTGCTGATGGCTCATCACAAAGACCATCACGCTGATATCACCATCGCGTTAAAAGCTATGCGCAACATCTCCCGTTACGGGATCGTCCGCGTGCAGTCACACAGAATCATCAGTTTCGATGAGAAAAAGAAAGTCGAGGAGGGGTACATCAACGCCGGCGTTTATGCCGCCAACCAATCGCTCTTTGCTGCCAGCGATTTGCCCGACAAATTTTCTTTCGAGGAAGATTTTTTGAAAAAGTTCACCAATGAATTAAACATGCACGCCTATGTCTCCGACGCCTATTTTATCGACATCGGCGTTCCGGAAGATTACCAGCGCGCGCGAACCGAGCTCAGCGAGTATGAATAAAGCGCTGCTGCTCGACCGCGACGGCGTCATCAACAAAGAGATAAATTATTTGCACCGAGTCAAAGACGTCGAGTTCATCGATGGCGTTTTTGAAACCTGCCGCTTCTTCCAGCAGCGCGGATTTTTGTTGATTGTGATCACCAATCAGGCCGGCATCGCCCGCGGTTTTTACACTGAGGAAGATTTCAAAAGGCTAAATGATTGGATGGTGGGGGAATTCCAGCGGCGCAGCGTGAAAATTTCAAAAACTTACTATTGTCCCTATCATCCTACCGAGGGTGTCGGCACCTATCGCCAAGAGTCGTTTGATCGCAAACCCAACCCCGGCATGATTTTCAAAGCGCGCGCGGATTTCAATTTAAATTTGCAAGAATCGATTTTGGTGGGCGATAAAGAAAGCGACATCGAAGCCGGCGTCCTCGCCGGCGTGGGCACCAACGTGCTGGTGAAAAGCGGTCATGCTGTTAGCGGTGTATCAAAAGCAAATGTGATCATCGATTCCATCCAAGACCTGCCAACGGCTCTGCGCCTCGCATGAAGATTGTGATCGTTTCCACGGCGTACCCCCTGCGCGGCGGCATTGCGCAGTACGCCGGCATCCTTTACGACAAACTGAAGCAGCGCGGCCACGAGGTTCACGTTATCACGTTTAAGCGGCAGTATCCAAAACTGTTT
>JBBIIG010000055.1:0-27527 GCA_037446635.1 bacterium | reverse complement strand
AGGGCGATCCAAAAAGATCGGCAAAATAAAAAATACCTTCCCGAGGTCTCCCTGCCGGCAGCGGTTCGGGTGGAAGAGAACCTTGCGGAGGTCGTGGCTGATTGCGACGGCCTGATCATCGCTGTGCCCTCTCATGCGGTGCGTGGAGTCATCGCCCAAATGACCGCGGTGAGTGAAAACACCATCATCATCAGCGTGGCCAAGGGCATCGAAAATGACACGCTGCTGCGGGTGAGTGAAATTTTGATGGAAAAATTTGACGCCGATAACATCGCCGTGCTCTCTGGCCCCAGCCACGCCGAAGAGGTGAGCCGCGGCGTCCCGACTTTGGTGGTAAGCGCGTCGAAAAATAGCGCCACCGCCAAATGGGTGCAGGAGATTTTTATGTCGCCGCGATTTCGCGTTTATACCAACCGCGATGTCATCGGCGTGGAAATTGGCGGCGCGCTGAAAAATATTATCGCGATTGCCGCGGGCATCATGGATGGCGTGGGCGCCGGCGACAACACCAAAGCCGCGCTTATCACACGCGCGCTGGCGGAGATCACCCGCCTCGGCACTAAGTTAGGCGCCGATTCGCTAACCTTTGCCGGCTTGTCGGGAATGGGCGACATCATCGTCACCTGCATGAGCAAGTACAGCCGCAACCGGCACGTCGGCGAGCAAATTGGCCGCGGCCGCAAGCTGGACGAAATTTTATCCGAAATGGTGATGGTGGCCGAGGGGGTGAAAACCACGAGCGCGGCCTACCAGTTGGCCCGTCGCCACAACGTGGAAGTGCCCATCATCTCCGAAGCCTACCGCGTGCTCTTTGAACACAAAAATCCCGAGCAGGCGGTTTTCGATTTGATGACGCGCGCCGCCAAATTTGAGGATTGGGGGTAGGATATGATTAAGTCCATTCTTTTGTCGGTGGACGGCTCGACCTACACCGGCGCGCAGGTTAAGCACTGCATCCATCTCGCGAAGGCGTTTGAGTCGATGGTGCACGTCATTTCGATCATTGATATTCGCATTTTTGAGTGGCCGACCATGAGCGCCGATGGCTTTGTGCCGGTGATTCCTTCGACGGTCTATCAAAATGAATCCAAGAAAATGCTGGACGCCAAAGCCGAGGCGGTACTTTCAAAATGCGGCCGTTTGTTGAAAGCGGAGAAGATCGAATTTAGCGCTAATAAAATTTCCGGCCCGCCGGCTGATATCATCTGCGATCAGGCGCATCTGGTGGATATGCTGATCATCGGCGCCCGCGGCGAGTACGCCAAGTGGGAAAGCAAACTGCTCGGCGCCACCCTCGAAGTGGTGGTGCGGCAGTTTAATAAGCCCATTCTTATCACTCCCGAAAAGTACAAAGAAATTTCCCGGCTGCTGATTGCCTACGACGGCAGCAGCAAGGCAAACAAAGCGTTGCAAATGGCTGGGTTTTTCGCAGCCAAGCTCGGCATTCCGATCGTGCTGCTCACGGTTCATGACAGCGAGCGCATGCAAAATAAAAATCTTTTGGAGGCCCAAACTTATCTCGAGCCCTACGAAGTTGAGCTGGAAGCCGTCGGCACGAGCGGCGCTCCGGAAAAAGAAATTCTCAAAACAGCCAAAAACCAAAAATGCGATCTGATTATCATGGGCGCTTACGGCCATTCGCGTATTCGCGAGGCCATTTTAGGGAGTACCACCGATTACGTGATGCGCAATTCAACGCTGCCGGTGTTACTTTGCAAGTAAACCAATTTGAATTCAGGAGGTACGGTTGAAGGATCAAGTTTATATTGCCGACGCTGCAAAACATGTGGAACAGGAAGTCTCCGTTTACGGGTGGCTCTACAACAAACGCTCCAGCGGCAAGCTGTGGTTTCTGTTGGTGCGCGACGGCACCGGCATCATTCAGGCGGTGGCGTTCAAAGGCAATGTTGCGGATGAAATCTTCCAAAAGTGTGAAGACGTCACGCAGGAATCTTCTTTAAAAGTCACCGGAAAAATCCGCGCGGACAAGCGCGCCCCGGGCGGCTATGAAATGGAAATAAGCAATTTGGAGATTTTTCAAATCGCCGCCGAGTATCCCATCACGCCCAAGGAACACGGCACCACCTTTTTGATGGATCACCGCCATATCTGGCTGCGGTCTTCAAAACAACACGCCATTTTGAAAATCCGCCACGAAGTGATTCGCGCCTGCCGCGACTTCTTTGACAACCGCGGCTTTGTTTTGCTCGACGCGCCGATTTTTACCCCGGCCGCCTGCGAAGGCACCACCACTCTTTTTGAAACCGACTATTTTGGCTCGAAAGCCTATTTAACGCAAAGCGGCCAACTTTACATGGAAGCCGGCGCCATGGCCTTCGGAAAAGTCTATTGCTTCGGCCCGACCTTTCGTGCCGAAAAATCCAAGACCCGTCGGCACTTGACGGAATTCTGGATGATCGAGCCGGAGGTGGCTTACATGGATTTAGACGAAGACATGAATTTAGCGGAAGACTTTCTCGAATACATCGTGTCGCGGGTTTTGGAGAATCGCCGCGAGGAACTCAAAGTCATCGAACGCAACACCGAGCCGTTAGAAAAAGTGAAGAAACCCTTCCCGCGCATCAAATATGACGAGGCGGTCGAAATTTTGAAAAAGCAAAATATGCCGTTCGAGTGGGGCAGCGATTTCGGCGCGCCGGACGAAACCGCCATCTCCGAACAATTTGACCGCCCGGTGATGGTGCACCGCTACCCCGCGCAGGTAAAAGCGTTTTATATGAAAAATGATCCCGATGAGCCGGCGCGCGCGCTGTGCGTGGACGTGCTGGCGCCGGAGGGCTACGGCGAAATCATCGGCGGCGGGCAGCGCGAGGATAATTTAGAAATTTTAGAGCGTAAAATCGCGGAACACGGTCTGCCAAAGGAGGCATTTGGCTGGTACCTCGATTTGCGGCGCTACGGCTCCGTTCCGCACGCCGGCTTTGGATTAGGCATAGAACGAACCGTGACGTGGATTTGTGGATTGTCGCATCTCCGCGAAACCATCCCGTTTCCGCGGCTGATGCACCGTCTTTATCCATAACGTCTTTCAACAAAATTTATGGACGCCTGTGTTAAATTAACCATCAGAGGCCGAGTGCAGGGAGTGGGATTTCGATGGTTCGCGCAGCGCGAGGCCGAACGCTTGGGCATAACAGGCTACGTCAAAAATCTGCCAAACGGCGACGTCGAGATCGAAGCCGAAGGAGAGGGGGAAGCCGTGCGCGAGTTTGTCCAGCGGGTTCAAAAGGGCCCGCCGTTTTCGCGGGTGACCGAAGTGATTCGCGAACCGAAAGAATTTCGTGGCCAATACAATTCATTCGAAGTGAGATTTTAGGTTGGAGGAAAACATGCCGGAGTTAGAGAAATTCATTCGCACGGTTCCAGATTTTCCCAAAAAGGGAATCGGGTTCAAAGATATAACTACGCTGCTCAAAGAGGGGGCTGTGTTCAATCAAGCGGTGGATGTTATTGCTGAAAAATTCGCCAATAAAAAAATCGACAAGATCGTCGGCATCGAATCGCGGGGATTTATCTTTGGCGCAGCGCTGGCTTATAAATGGAATATCGGTTTTGTGCCAGTCAGAAAGCCCGGCAAACTGCCGGCCGAAGCTCTGCGGGAAGAATACCAACTGGAGTACGGCACAGATAGCGTTGAAATTCACAAAGACGCCATCCAGCGCGGCGAGAAAATTTTGATCGTGGATGATTTGTTGGCCACCGGCGGTACCGCTGCGGCTACGGTCAACTTGGTCAAAAAATTGGGCGGCGACATCCAGGGCATCGCGTTTTTAATTGAGTTGACGTTTCTGAACGGGCGTAAAAAGCTCGCAGGTTTTGAAGTGGCGTCGATTATTCAATATACAACTGAATAAGCCATCTAACCTGAATAATTCACGAAGCGATGCCCTCTTAAAACTTGCCCCTATAGCTCAGAAGGATAGAGCAGTGGTTTCCTAAACCATGTGCCGCAGGTTCGAGTCCTGCTAGGGGCACAAAATAAAGCTTGATTTCAAAATTCTAAATCTTTATAATTGCACGGTAATTTCCCAACGGAGAAATTTTAATTCAGATGCTGAAGCCGCATAAACGAATCACCAAACGACAGCTTAAACAAGATAAGTTTGTAACCTATTACTTCAAGGCCGTTGATTTTGTCGAAAAAAACTCCCGCCAGATACTATCCGCGCTCGGAGCGGCGGCGGTGATTTCTTTGGCCATCTTCATTTATTCAGAAAAGCAGGCCGAAAGCGAGGGCAAAGCTGTGGTCGAGCTTGCGAAGGCGACCAAAGAATACGCGAACGGTAATTACGAAACCGCAGCCACCATTTTGAAAAACCTGCTTGATACTTATGGCGGCGCCGAGAGCGCGACGCTGGCGAAGTTCTACCTCGCCAACACCAATTTTGAGCTCAAGAATTACAACGAAGCCGAAAAATACTATCGCGAATTTGCCGACGCCAGCGACGACAAAGAGTTGACCGCCTCGGCGCTTTCCGGGCTGGCGGCCTGCTTGGAAGCACAGGGAAAATTTAAAGAGGCAGCCGAAAGGTACCAGCAAACCGCCGAAAAATATAAAGACGAATTTTTCGCCGCGGAAAATCTCTACCACTCCGCCCGCTGCTATCTGCTTTCCGGAGATCGCGCCGCCGCCAACGCGCTGCTGAACCGCTTAATTGAAAACTATCCCGATTCAGACGTTGAAGCTGATGCTCAATTGTTGCTGGCGGAGTTGACGTCCTGAACGCGCTCCACAAAATTTAACTTGCATAAACCAAACAAATTTACTATATTCGCATACTTAAAAGTGGGTCAAATGACCCACTTTTTTGTTGTTAGGCTGATGCAAGTGGTAGAAAAATTAAAAGAAATGCTGGCGCCCATTCTCGCGCAAGAAAAAAGCGAATTGGTGGACTTGCAGTTGAAGGGCGGAGCGAGAAGCCAGATTATTCGGGTGTTTGTTGACAAGCCCGGCGGCATTACTTTGGACGATTGTGAAGCCATTAGCCGCCGCTTCTCCGACTCGCTGGATAGCGCGAACCTCATTCCGGGCGCATATCGACTTGAGGTGTCTTCTCCCGGCATTGAGCGTCCGCTGCGCAGCGCCGCCGACTTCCGCAGAAACATCGATCGTGAGGTGGAAATTACCTACGCGGAGGAAACCGATATTCAAACGGTCACGGGAAAAATCGTCAACGTTGCGGATGACAGGGTGGAAATCAAAAAGCGCAACCAAGGGGCGCGAGAAATTTTAATTTCAAACATAACCAAAGCAAAAATTCATTTACCGTGGTAGATGAGAGCGTTTTAGGAGGATCGCCTGCTTATGAAGAGTGAAATCGTTGAAGCTTTCACACAAATTGCCAAAGAAAAAAATATCGAAAAAGACCTGTTAGGTGAAATTCTGGAAAGTACGATTTTGTCGATCATAAAGAAAAAATATGGCAAGTCGGATAATTTCAACATATTTGTCAGCATGGATAAAGGGGAGATCGAAATTTATCAAAACAAAACTATCGTGGAGCAAGTCACCGACGAAGTGGAGCAAATCGATCTGGAGTCGGCGCGCAAAGTCGAACCGGATTTGGAATTGGGCGACGAGTTCATCGAAATCATCGACCCAAAAAGCTTTGGCCGGCGATTGATCATCGCCGCCAAACAGAATCTCAATCAGAAATTGAAAGACGCGGAAAAGGAGATTCTGTTCGACGAGTTTCAGAAGCGCATTGGCGAAATAATTATCGGCGACGTGCGGCAAGTGAACCGCAATGAAATTTATCTGAACATTGATAAGACGGAGGTGATCCTGCCGCGCCGGGAACAGATACCCAGCGAGCGCTACCGCCGCGGCGAGCACGTGCGCGCCGTCATCAAAAGCGTGGAAAAAACCAATCGCGGCTTGGAGATCATCGTGTCGCGCGCCGACCCCCTGATTTTGATTCGTCTGTTTGAACTGGAGGTGCCGGAGATCTACGACGGCATCATTGAGATCAAAACGGTGGCGCGCGAACCCGGCGACCGCGCTAAGATCGCGGTGTTGTCGAACGACAAACGCATCGACGCGCTGGGGGCGTGCGTGGGCATGAAGGGCATCCGCATTCAATCCATCAGCAAAGAGCTCAACAATGAAAAGATCGATGTCATCAACTGGCACAGCGATCCCGGAATATTTATTTCACGCGCGCTCAGCCCGGCAAAGGTGTATAAAGTGATCGTCGATCAAAATAAAAAGAAAGCGATTGCGGTGCTTTCAGATGATCAGGTTTCATTGGCCATTGGCAAGGGCGGCCAGAACCGCCGGTTGGCGTCGCGGCTGACCGGCTTTGAGATCGAAATCATCAAAGAATCGGAGTATAAAAAAATCATGGAAGACAAGCTCGCCGAAACCCACAGCGCCAAGCTGGCCGACATCCCCGGCCTGACGCCCGGCATGTTGAAAAACCTGACGGCCGGCGGCATGGAGTCGGCAGAGGACGTGTTGAAAGCCGGCATGGATGGCCTGGTCGCTATCCCTGGGGTGGGCGAGAAGACTGCCGCGAAAATTTTAGAAGTTGTTAAAGAATTTACCAAATCAAATTAATTTCTTCGGAGTTTCATTTGAATAAAAAAGTTAGAGTTTTTCAGATTGCACGGGAGCTGAGTCTTTCCAACGAGGCGGTTATAGAGTTCCTTGCCAAAAAAGACAAATCCATCCGTACGCAAATGAGCGCGGTTTCCGAAGATCTTTATGACGAGATTTGCAAGAAATTCAAAAAAACTGAAACGCCGCCGGTTGATTCCGGCCACGATTTTCGCCAGAAGTTGAAAGAGAAACAGATGCTGGAAGACCTGCGGCGGAAAAAGAAACAGCAGGAGTTGGAGGAGCGGATCAAATTCGCCACGCAATTAGCCGAGGAGCGTCCGAAAAAAGTCCGAAAGGCAAAAGAAGAAAAAGAGGAAAAGAAAGCCGTCAAAGCGGGCAAGCGCGCGGCCGCCAAGCCAGTGGAAGTCGAAGTGGCGTCCGACGATCACAAGACGCACGAGGAACCCTCGGTGGTTGAGTTGATTTCAAAGGCTAAAAAGGAAATCGACAAACAGAAAAAGGCCGAAACCCTCGAGAAGGAGAAGCCCAAAAAGGAAAAAGCTGACGAGCCGATCGTTGAGCAAAAAGAGGTTGCGGCGGAGGCCAAAAAGCAAGGCAAGCCCGCTAAAAAAGAAGAAGCGCTTCCGGAAGTTGCAGAGGAAGTCGCTGAAAAAGAAGCTGAAATAGTTGCCGAGACTCCGGCTCAAACCATCGAAGGAACCGGGGCCGCTAAAGAGGCGCCAGCGGAGGCGGTTGGCAAAAAGAAGCAAAGAAAGAAAAAGAAGCGCAAGATTTCTGAGGAGGAAATCGAAGAGTCTATCCGCCAGACGCTGGCTGCGATGGGCGAGGCAAAAACCAGGCGCCGGAAGCGTCGCATCAAAGAAGAGGCCGGCGAAGAGGTTGGGGAAGAAAAACAGGTCATCAAAGTCAGCGAGTTTATTTCGGCGGCTGAGTTGGCGGATTTGTTGAATGTCGAGCCCACGGAAGTGATCAAAAAGTGTTTTGAATTGGGCATGATGGTTTCCATCAACCAGCGGTTGGACATGGATACCATTGTGGCGGTCGCCGATGAATTCGGTTACGACGTGGAAGTGGTATCGGAATACGGCAGCGAGCTGATTGTGCAGGATGAGGAGAGCTATGATGATAGCGAACAACAATCGCGGCCGCCGGTGGTCACCATCATGGGCCACGTCGATCATGGCAAGACCTCGCTTTTGGACTACATCCGGAAAAGCAACATCATCGCCGGCGAAGCGGGAGGCATCACCCAGCACATTGGCGCGTATGAGGTAAATGTCAACAGTCGCGCCATCACATTTTTGGATACCCCCGGCCACGAGGCCTTCACCGCGATGCGAGCGCGCGGCGCGCAAGTAACGGATTTGGTAGTGCTCATCGTCGCCGCCGACGACGGCGTGCAGCCGCAAACCATCGAGGCCATCAACCACGCCAAAGCGGCCGGTGTGCCCATTGTCGTTGCCATCAATAAAATCGACAAACCAGGCGCCAATCCGGACTTAGTCAAAAAACAATTGGCGGAAAACAACATTTTAGTGGAAGGCTGGGGCGGAAAATATCAGTCCGTGGAAATCTCCGCCAAGACCGGCCTCGGAGTGGATAAGCTTTTGGAAATGATCCTGCTGGAGGCCGACATTCTCGAGCTGAAAGCCAATCCCAACCGTCCGGCGCGCGGCATCATCATTGAATCCAAATTGGATAAGGGCAAAGGCCCGGTGGCCACGGTGCTGGTACAGCAGGGCACGCTGCACATTGGCGATCTGTTTATCGCCGGACAGTATTCCGGAAAAGTGCGCGCCATGTACAATGAGCGCAACCAAAAGCTGCGCGCCGCCCCGCCCTCGACGCCGGCGCAGGTGGTGGGTTTTGAAGGCGTGCCGCAAGCCGGCGACACCTTTATCGTCATGCAGTCGGAGCGGGACGTTCGGGAAATTAGCGCCAAGCGCCAGCAGTTGAAACGCGAGCAGGATTTTCGCCGCCGCCGGCAAGTGACCCTGGATCAAATCTCCCAGCGCATCCGCCACGGCGAAGTCAAGGAATTGAACATCATTTTAAAGGCCGACGTGGACGGCTCCATCGAGGCGTTGAGCGACGCCTTGATGCGGCTATCCAACGAAGAAGTGGCGGTCAACGTTATTCATAAAGCCGTGGGCGGCATCTCCGAATCGGATGTTCTGCTGGCGTCGGCGTCGGAGGCGATCATCATCGGCTTTCAGGTGCGGCCCACGCTGCAGGCGCGCGATCTCGCCAAAAGGGAAAACATCGACATTCGGATCTACCGCATCATTTACGACGCTGTGGCCGACGTCAAATCGGCGTTGGAGGGATTGCTGGAGCCGGAGATCAGCGAAGAGATCACTTCCACCATCGAAGTGCGCAACACGTTCCGGGTGCCGAAAGTGGGCGTGGTGGCGGGATGCTACGTCCTCTCGGGGAAGGTGATCCGCAACGACTTGGCGAAGATCTATCGCGACGACAAGCTGATCACCGAAACCCGCGTCGCTTCATTGAAGCGATTCAAAGACGACGTCCGCGAGGTGACCGGTGGTTTCGAGTGCGGCATCGGCCTGGAGGGTTTTGATGACATCAAAGTCGGCGATATCATCGAAACCTATAAACAAATCAAAACCGCTCGCAAACTTTAGCCATCGCCAAAGATGCTCGTCGGAGTTTGTACCATCGAATTATTTTTGCCGCACAGCGCCTCGCTGAAAGACAAGCGCATTGTTTTGAACAGCATAAAAAAACGCGTTCGCAACAAGTTCAATGTTTCCATTTCGGAAGTGGATCATACCGAAAAATGGCAGCGGGTCTCGCTGGCGCTGGCGATGGTGACCAACGAACGCCGCTTCATCGACATGATGGTGAGCGAGATTTTGAAATTTATCAGCGGCGAGGATGGGGTTGAAATTTTAGAACACCTGGTGGAGATTTATTGAGATGGCGGACTACAAACGTTCGCAGCGGGTGGCCGAGATGCTGCGCCACGAAATCAGCCAGATCATCACGCAGGAATTGAAAGACCCGCAGATTGGCATCACCACGGTTACCGCCATCAAAGTCACCGACGATTTGAAGCTGGCCAAAATCTACGTCAGCATTTTAGGCGGCAAAGAAACTCGCGCAAAAGGCCTGCACGGGCTGGAGCACGCCAAAAGCTGGATTCGCTCGGAGATCGGCCATCGCCTGGATTTAAAATTCGTGCCCGAGCTGAAGTTCTATTACGACGAAACCATCGACTACGCCGAGAACATCGAATCGTTAATAAAAAAAATCCATCAATGATCGACGCCGGGTACAATTTCGCGGACGGGGCAATTTTGAACATCAACAAGCCGGCAGGGTGGACCTCGTTCGATGTGGTGAAAAAAATCCGCGCCGCCATTCGCGTCAAAAAAGTCGGACACGCCGGCGCGCTGGATCCGTTTGCTACTGGTGTGCTGCTGATTTGCACCGGCGGCGCCACCAAGCGGGTTCAAAGCCTGATGAATTTCGAAAAAGAATATCTGGCTGAAATCGAGCTGGGAAAAACCACGGATACCTATGATCGTACCGGTGTGATTTTGACAGAAACGGACGCCAGCGCGATTGATTTTGCCAAAGTGCAGCAAGCTGCCAAAGCATTTGAAGGGGAAATTTACCAGACGCCGCCGATGTATTCCGCCATCAAAATGCAGGGCCAACGGCTCTATAAACTGGCGCGGCGCGGCGAGGTTGTGGAGCGGCGGCCGCGAAAAATTACTATTCAAACGCTGGAGCTGATCCGTTTTGAAAACCCGCACATCACCCTCAAGGTGGTTTGCTCGAAGGGAACCTACATCCGCGCGCTGGCGCATGATTTGGGTGAGCGCTTAGGCTGCGGCGCGTTTTTGCAAGCGCTGGTGCGGACGCGCATCGGCCCGTATCGTCTCGCCGACGCCATGACGATTGATGAGTTGTTGGCAAAAATAAGTTTAGCGCTATAGAAATTTAGATGGAAGTATTTCGGGATCTCAAAAGTGTTCGCAAAGATGCTGAGTGTGTTTTGACCGTCGGCGCTTTTGACGGCGTCCACCGCGGCCATCAATTTATTATCGCCGAACTTAAAAAAAGGGCAGGGGAGAGAGGGCTGCGCACGACGGTGGTGACGTTCGAGCCGCATCCGCAGTTGGTGCTGAAATCGCCGCGCAAACCCGATTTGAAAATTTTAACCACCATCGATGAAAAGCTGACGATCCTGCAACAGCTTGCGATCGACCGCGTCGTCGTCATTGAGTTCACGCGCGAATTTGCCGAAACCTCGTCCCGCGATTTTGTCGCAAAGATACTTTTTGAAACCATCGGCTTTCAGGAAATAGTGATTGGCCACGATCACGCTTTTGGAAAAAATCGCGAGGGGGACATTGCAACCCTGCGCGCCCTGGCTTCCGAGATGGGTTTTCGTGTCGATGAGTTACCGGTGTTTGCCATCGACGGGACGGCGCTCAGCAGCACCCACATTCGAAATTTACTACGGGCCGGCGAGGTAAAATTGGCCGGCGAATTTCTTAAGCGCAACTACACGTTGACCACAACGGTTATCAAGGGCGACGGCCGCGGCAAGGAGCTGCAATTTCCAACTGCGAATCTGCAGTTGGATTCGGAGGACAAGCTGGTTCCCGGCGACGGCGTCTATGCCGTTTATGCGCACTGGCGGGGAAATAAACTCAAGGGCATGATGAACATTGGCGTGCGGCCGACGTTTGCTGCGCCGCGCCACACTCTCGAAGTGCATTTGTTTGACTTCGACGAAACGATTTATGATCAAAAGCTCACCGTGGAGTTTGTTGAAAAAATCCGCGACGAGCGGCGCTTTGGGGGGGCGTCCGATTTGATCAAACAACTGGAGCAAGATAAAATAATTAGTTTAAATATTCTCTAATTTAACTTAGTAAAGAAGGAGTCGGAATGCCACTCACAAAAGAAGTGAAAAAGGAACTCACCAAAAAATTCGGCAAAAGCGAAACCGATACCGGCGCCACCGAAGTGCAGATTGCGTTGTTGACGCAGCGCATCAATGAGTTGACGCCGCATTTCGAACTGCACAAAAAAGATCACCACTCCCGGCGGGGTTTGTTGAAGATGGTTGGCCAACGCCGGCGGCTTCTCGATTATTTAGCGAAAAAGGATATCGAGCGCTACCGTAAAATCATCGCGGACCTCGGAATTCGCCGTTAGGGGATGAAGCAAATAATTTTCGCAGCGCAGTGAAATCGAACATTTTAACATAGGAGTTTGTGTCGTAATGATGCACTTGGAAGAATTGGAAATCGCGGGGAAGAAGTACGCAATTGAAACCGGCCGTTTGGCCAAGCAAGCAGGTGGATCGGCGCTCATGCGGCTGGGGGACACGCTCGTGCTGGTCACAGTAGTTGGCGCCGATGAGCCGGCGGAGGAGGCGGACTTTTTTCCATTAACAGTTGATTATCGAGAAAAAGCTTATTCTGCGGGCAAAATTCCCGGCGGCTTTTTTAAGCGCGAGGGCCGGCCCAGCGAAAACGAAATCTTGAGCGCGCGGCTGATCGACCGCGCCATTCGTCCGCTTTTCCCGGACGGTTACAGCAATGAAGTGCAGGTGCAGGTTTGGGTGCTGTCGGCCGATAAGCAAAACGATCCGGACGTACTTGGAATCACCGGCGCATCGATGGCGCTGGCGCTCTCGGACATCCCGTTTACGGAATTGATTGCGGGCGGAAGAGTGGGCCGGGTAAATGGCCAGTTGATTTTTAATCCCACGTTTAACGAGATTCAAATGAGCGACATCGAATTGGTGATGGCAGCCAGCCAGGATTCCATCGTGATGGTGGAGGGGGAGGCGCGCGAAATCAGCGAAGACGACATGCTGGCGGCGCTGAAATTCGGCCACGAAAACATCCGCCATTTAATTAGAATGCAGAGCCAGCTTTTGAGCAAAATTGGCAAAGGCCCCAAAGCGGAATTTGTGGCGCCGCCGCTGCCGGAAGGGCTGCAGCAAAAGGTCAAAGAACTGGTGGGTTCGCGGCTCGGAGAGATTCTCCTGATTGTTGAAAAAAAGGAACGCAATCTGGCTTTGAAGGAATTGACAGCCGGCGTCGTCGAGCAGCTCGCGGAGCCGTATCCGGAATCGGAACGCGCCATCAAAGAAATCATCGCTGAAATGGAAAAGCAAATCGTTCGACAGCGGATTGTAAAGGAGAGCAAGCGCATCGATGGCCGCGGCCTCGACGAAATTCGCCCCATAACCTGCGAGGTGGGGGTGCTGCCGCGGGTCCATGGTTCGGCGCTCTTCACCCGCGGCCAAACACAGGCGTTGGCGACCACCACTCTCGGCACCAAAATGGACGAACAAAAAATGGATGAGCTCGAGGGCGAATTTTGGAAAAGCTACATGCTGCACTACAATTTCCCCTCGTTTTCGACCGGTGAGATTAAACCGTTTCGTGGGCCGAGCCGACGAGAAATTGGCCACGGCAACCTGGCGGAGCGCTCGATCAAACCAGCGATGCCGTCGGACACGGTGTTCCCCTACACCGTGCGCATCGTTTCTGATATTTTGGAATCCAACGGCTCGTCGTCGATGGCCACCGTCTGCGCCGGCTCGTTGGCGCTAATGGACGCCGGCGTGCCCCTCAAAACCCCCATCGCCGGCATTGCCATGGGGTTGATCAAAGAAGACGACCAGTTCCTCATTCTCACCGATATTCTTGGCGATGAGGATCATTTGGGTGACATGGATTTCAAAGTCGCTGGCTCCAAAGACGGCATCACCGGATTTCAAATGGATATTAAAATCAAAGGCATTTCTGCGGATGTTCTTGGCGAAGCCTTAGCCAAAGCCAAAGCCGCGCGTTTGAAAATTTTGGATGTGATGAATCAAACATTAGACAGGCCGCGCGAAACGATATCGCAGTATGCGCCCCGCATTACGTCGTTCAAAGTCAACGTTGACCAGATTGGAACCGTCATCGGCCCGGGCGGCAAAACCATTCGCGAGATTACCGAAAAAACCGGCGCCACCATCAACATCGATGACGACGGCACGGTGACCATCGCCTCCGTTGAATCCGACAAAGCAGAAAAAGCCCGCGCCATGATCATGGCGTTGGTTGAAGAGCCGGAGGCTGGCAAAATTTATCGCGGCAAAGTGAAGAAGATAACCAACTTTGGCGCGTTCGTTGAAATATTGCCGGGCAAAGAAGGTTTGCTACATATTTCGGCGATCTCGCACCAGCGCATCAATCGCGTTGAAGACGTGCTGAAAGTTGGTGATGAAATCGAAGTTAAACTGCTAAGTGTCGAAGCCAACGGCAGGTATGAGTTGAGCCGAAAGGCGCTGTTGGAAAAAGACAAAAAATAAATTCGATGTTCAAACGTTCGCAATTAAAAAACGGCATACGAATCGTCACGGAAACGATTCCACACGTTCGTTCTGTCTCTATTGGCTATTGGCTGACAGTCGGTTCCAGAAACGAAATCGCTGCCAACAACGGCATTTCCCATTTTATTGAACACATGATGTTCAAAGGGACGAAAAATAGAAATGCGTTTGAGATCGCCGAAAGCCTTGAGTCGGTAGGGGGGCACCTCAATGCCTTTACCGGCAAAGAGCTAACCTGCTACTACGCCCATGTTTTGGACGAGCATTTGCCCATCGCAGTGGATGTCATTTCCGATATTCTAAAAAATTCGCTGCTGGATGAAAATGAAATCGAAAAAGAGAAACAGGTGGTTCTTGAAGAATTGAAAGCTCTCGAAGAAACACCGGAGGATCTCATTCACGAGTTGTTCGCCGCGGATTTGTTCTCGAACCACCCCCTGGGATATTCGACTATCGGCAAGCGCGAGAACATTCAAAACTTCAACCGCACACAACTGCTTGAATTTATCAAAAACAATTATACACCCGAAAGAATAGTGGTTGCCGCGGCGGGCAGCATGACGCACGAACAGTTGGTGAAGCTGGTTGCGGAAAAAGTTGACGGGCTTAACTCCGGCGGGGTTCCTCGTGAGCATCGCCCCACCGTCGCAACGCGCTTCGGAAAAAACATCATCGAAAATGGCGCCATTCAGGCGCATATTTGCCTGGGAACGCAGTCGTATTCGTACGCCAGTGAAAAACGGTTCCCGTTGCTGGTGCTCAATACTCTATTGGGCTCTGGAATGAGCTCGCGGCTGTTTCAAAATATTCGCGAACGCTATGGCCTGGCCTATTCGGTGTATTCGTTCGTTGATTTTATGTCCGACACCGGGATGTTCGGCGTTTACATTGGAACCGATCAAAACAAGATCGACGATTGCATTGAATTGATTACCAAGGAGCTTGAAAATCTGACAAACGAGCCGGTATCGCAGGAGGAGTTGACTCGTACGAAATCGCAGCTCAAAGGCAACCTGATGTTGGGTTTGGAAAGCACCTCCAGCCGCATGAATCGCCTGGCGAAAATGGAGATTTATTTACAAAAGAATTTCGGCCTCGATGAAACCTTGCAAGCCATCGAAAGCGTCACGCAGCAGCAGGTGTTAGAAACGGCGAGAGAATTATTTGACCAAAGAAGAATATTCACCACTATCCTCAAACCAAATGCGAATGGACTTAATCAGAAAGGGAACGACTTATGAGAATCGGCGTCCCAAAAGAAATTAAGACTAATGAAAATCGGGTTGCGTTAATGCCGTCGAGCGTGGAGCTATTGCGAAGCCACGGTCACACCGTTTATGTCGAAAAAAACGCGGGGATTGGTAGCGGCTTTAGCGATGACGTTTACAAGATGGCTGGCGGTGAAATCGTTTCCGAGCCCGCGGAGATTTTTGAAAAAGCGGATATGATCGTAAAAGTCAAAGAACCGCTGCCCAGCGAATACAAGTTAATTCGCGAAGGACAAATCGTGTTTACCTATTTTCATTTCGCCGCCTCTCAGGAATTGACGATGGCAATCATCGAGTCCAAGTGTGTGGCCATTGCCTACGAAACGGTGCAAGATGAAAATGGCATGTTGCCGCTGCTGGTTCCCATGAGCGAGGTTGCTGGCCGCATGGCGATTCAAGAGGGCGCCCGCTATTTGGAGAAATTGCACGGGGGCAAAGGCATTCTGTTGGGTGGGGTGCCGGGCGTCGAGCCGGCGAGTGTTGTGATACTTGGCGGCGGCGTAGTCGGTACCAACGCCGCAAAAATCGCCGCTGGACTCGGTGCCCGCGTCACCATTCTCGACGTCAATCTCGAGCGGCTGCGTTATCTCGATGACGTGATGCCGAAAAACGTGGTGACCGTTGTCTCCAATCCCTGGAACATTCGCCGGGCAATTTCCACAGCTGACCTGCTCGTGGGCGCGGTTTTAATACCAGGCGCCAAAGCACCCAAACTGGTGACGAAGGACATGATTAGCCTGATGAAGAAAGGCTCAGTCATTGTGGACGTGGCAGTCGATCAGGGTGGATGCGTCGAAACGATTCATCCGACAACTCATGAAAATCCCATTTACGAAATTGCAGGGGTAATTCATTACGGTGTGGCCAACATGCCCGGCGGAGTACCGATGACTTCGACGATTGCATTGAACAACGCCACGCTGCCATATACGCTTAAAATTGCTAACCACGGCTTCCCAAAGGTAGCTAAGCTCAATAAGGACATTGCTAAGGGTGTCAACATTGCGTACGGAAAAGTAACCCATAAAGGCGTGGCCGACGCTTTTAACCTCACTTATGTTCCAATTGAGGAGGTTTTAAATTAGTCTGAAGAAATTGCTTGCTTAATAAAGCCTGGTGATTTATTTTAGTCCAGCGCGCTATGAAAGACTTTAACATAAAAAAGCTTTATTATTCCATCAGTGAAGTAAGCAAAATCACATCTTTAAAGCCCTATGTCTTGCGTTATTGGGAAACCGAGTTCGAGCAGCTTAAGCCGTCAAAGAATCGCGCGGGAAATCGTATCTATCGTGCTCGAGACATTCGGGTCATAAATTTAATCAAAAAGTTGCTGTACACAGACAAGTACACCATCGAAGGCGCGCGCCAAAAACTTAAAAAAATAAACCTTCAAGATGTTGAGCAACTCGACTTTTCGTTCGAGCGCGAAAATATTATGAATCAAATGAGAAAGGATTTAACTGAAGTATTGGACATTTTAAACGAGCACTAAAAAGAGTTATCGGGGCGTGGCGCAGTCCGGTTAGCGCACTTGACTGGGGGTCAAGGGGTCGCTGGTTCAAATCCAGTCGCCCCGACTAAAATAATAAACCGAGTTGAATTCTCAAAGAAATTATTTTTGCAGTTCCTCCCTTTGGTCGTATATCTTACAGTTAGAACAATCATCGTGTTATGCCCTTTGCCCTGAAAGATGGGCTGAATAAAACTCCTCAAAATCAGGTGCGGCTACTGACTCCTCCTTCATAGTTGTATCCGCGTCCGAATTCGATAGCCGCTTACAACATCATTCTCTGCTTAGACGCGTGCCAAGATGCAAAAGTCCATTCGCATTTTGAAAATAATGTCGCTGTGCAGCCGCAAGCGAATGATGACGGCGCCGCGACTGGCAAAGATGTGCGGCGTCACCGAGCGCACGATCTACCGCGATTTGCAAGCCCTCGGAGAGTTGGGAGTGGCCATCGTCGCAGAGAACGGCTATCGCGTGCTTGATAAGAATCCGCTGCCACAGCTCAATTTAACTCACAGTGAACAAGTTGTTCTCACCCTCGCCCTGAAAAACCTACCGCTGCAAATGGACAAGCAACTGAAAGAACTGGTAACCGGGTTACTCAATAAATTGCTGGAACAGCCAGTGGATAGTCCGGCCATTGCGTTGGAAGTACCGCCGGCGCCACGTCTCAAAGGGAATATTTTTGAACGCTTACAGAAGGCTATCGAGGGACACCAACTGATCACGTTTCTCAAATATCGCAAGTTGGAAGATGAGGTGGTGAGCGGCGTCACGGTGGAGCCGTATCTGCTCTACTTCCGCGAGCGTGCCTGGTATCTGGTGGCGTGGAACCCCCAGCGTGGCGACCATCGCGTCTATCGCCTCGATCGCATCGACAAGTTGCGCGTCGAGAAGGCAACCTTCACACCGCGGGCCTTCGATGCACCCGAATATTTTCGCGGCACCCTCGGTGCGGTGGTGGGCGACCCGATCGGTCTGCGTGTGCGCTTCACTGGCCTCGCCAAAGAGATTGTGAAAAAAGATGGCCGCTTCTCTCCCAAAGACCTCCATGAAGAAAATGGCTCCCTGATTTTGGATACCACCATCAAAGGGGAGATTCTTTGGCTGCGCTGGATTTTGGGCTTTGGCGGCGACGCGGAGATTTTGGAGCCGGCGGCGCTGCGAGAACAGGCGGTGGCGATGTTGCAAGCGGCGCTGCAAAAATATGAGACGTAGAGTGAAAAGGACTGACCGTAGATGTCAGGGGTGGGAGGTATATTTAGCAAGGTTGTCAATGTAGAAAAGGGAGTACTGATTGGGTACATTTCGGTTTGTAAAATATGCCAATTTGTGGATGGATGGGTAACTGAAGCGCGACCTACGAGAGGAGTATGAAATGCTCAACGTTATAGCAGATATTGGAAAAATCGTCTCCGGCAATGCGCAAGGCGATTTGCTGGATTTCCTTATTCCGGAAACAGCGAAGCAGCGTTACATTGTCGGGATCAATTTTGATCTGGCCCAAAAATCGCTGGCCTTCAACCTGCTGGCGGAAGGCGGCGAAAGCGGCCTGTCCAAACAAAAGCTGCAAGAATTTCTGTTTGTGGCTTCGGAAAGAGGCAATCGACCGCAGTTTTCCCCTACCAGCAATAATCTGAGCTATCTTATCTCGCAGACGCTACCAAACCTGGCCGACTTTCTGCCGGAAGATTCCGAATTGAAGAAGCTGCTGCAAAAAGTTCGTGATCGCTTTTTCATGGAAATTCAGGAAAAAGGCGGGAAAAAATCCGCTTTTATCTTGAACAACAAATTTATTCCCGATGCGTCTGTGGACTTCGAGAAAAAGCCGGAAAAGCTGAAAGATGCCATTGGCGAGTATGCAAAAGAACTGGCAAGGGTGATCGAAGAGAAAACCACAGCGCCGGCCAAAGAAACGATTTATACCGTTTGTGTAAATGGCGGACCAGTGGCCGGCCATCCGGACTATCAACGCTTTCTTTGGCAAAAAAATTCGGAAAGCGCCTTCGATGGAGGTTTCTCCAGCACCTGTTCCATCTGCGGAACCGAGACCGAGGTCTCGCAGGACACCACGCGCTTTGCCATGAAATTTTACATGACGGACAAAGTCAATTTTGCTTCTCATTTCGACCAGAAAAACTACTACAAAGCGGTCACCGCCTGCAAATCCTGTTATCAAAACATCATCATTGCGGAGAAGTGGATTGACCAGCATTTGCGCACCCGGCTCGGCGGCTTTGAGATGTATGTGCTGCCGCAAATGATCTGGAGGGAAATGGAGGCCATTCGCCTGTTTCGCTATTTGCAGGCGATTACCCGGGAATTCAATGAAGTCAAAAATATTGCGTCGTTGCGCGAAGCCGAGCGAGAAACCAAAGATCGCATTGAGCACATGGACGTGTTCAAGCAAAACGGCTTTATCTGGAATTTTCTCTTCTTTCGCAAGGCACAATCAGCGTTCAAAGTTCTGGCTCTCATCAAAGACGTGCCGCCCTCACGGATCATGAAAATTACAGAACTCACGAACGACATCGACACCAGCAGAAAAAAACTCGAGATCCCCGACAACATCGTTTTCGACTTGGATCAGATTTACCGTTTGATTCCCCTGCGCAAGCGCGGCGCGGATTTGCAGGAGTACAAAAAAATATTACAACTCTACGCCTGCATTTTTAGCGGGCTGCCCGTGCAAAAGGAGCAGCTTTACAATTTCTACAAGCAATTGGCTTGCGTGCATCATTTCGAAAGCTACGCGCTTTATCAAATCTCGAAATCAAATAATCCGGACTATGCCTTGATGGCCGACACTCTAAAATGGAATCTTTTTTTGCTGTTTTTGCAAAAGCTCAACCTTATTGAAGGAGGATCGATCATGACGACAAACGAATTCGATGCCTATTTCCCGGACGGCGCGAAAGAAGCCTTTGCCGAGCTTGGTTACAATGCAGCACAGCAGGGGCTGGCGTTGCTGGGGTACGTCATCGGTGTGATTGCTTACGCGCAGTACAAAGAGGGGCTCGAAAACAAGCCGGTGCTCGAAAAAATCAACTATCAAGGAATGAGTGAAGAAAAAGTTGTTCGCTTATTCAATGACGCGTTTGAGAAAATTCGCCAGTACCGCAAAAACAAGACCGTCAATTACGCCGAGCGTTGGTTGGCTCTCGCCAAAAAGCTTTACGAAACCGGTGCGCATAAAGAGCTGACGGCAGACGAGCGTGTGTTTTACCTGCTTTCCGGCTACTCGATGAATTTGTTGCGCACGAAACCATCTGCTAGAGCAACGGAAACGGAAGAAGTCGAGTCGATGGAAGAAGATGTGGCTTGACACGTTCGGCGAGAGATTCGTACTCAACCCATACTCAGTTTTCAACATCAATTTTCAGGAGGATGACAATGAATAACTCTGAAATCCTGTTCATTTACGACGCGCACATGTGCAATCCCAACGGCGATCCCGACGAAGAGAACCGCCCGCGCATGGATTATCCCACGCAGACCAATCTGGTCAGCGACGTGCGGCTGAAACGCTACATTCGCGATTATCTGCAGGAAAATGGGCATGAGCTTTATGTGCAAAAAGGCGAAGCCGGCAAAATTGTCAATGCTGGTGAACGGATTCAATTGGCGCTGGGTCAGAAGAAAGCAGCAAAGCTCGGAGACGAGGAATTGAAAACCCTGCTCGACAAGCTCATCGACGTTCGCCTCTTCGGCGCGACGATGCCGATCAAATTGGAGGGCAAAGGCCAATCCATCGCCTTCACCGGGCCGGTTCAATTCAACTGGGGATACTCACTCAACCGCGTTTATCTGCTCGATACAAAATCAATTACCTCCCACTTCGCCGCAGAAGCCGGCAAAGAACAAGGCACAATCGGCAAGGACTATCGCGTCAAATACTCGCTGATCGCCTTCCACGGCATTATTTCAGGATACAATGCCAAGAACACCGGTTTGAAAAAAGAAGACGTGGCTTTGCTTGACCAGGTGCTGGTCAAAGCCATTCCCTTGCATGCCACGCGCAGCAAAGTGGGCCAAGAGCCGCGTTTATACGTTCGCGTCGAGTACAACAGCGACAGCTTTGTTCTCGGCGATTTGCGCAAGTGGGTGAAATTCAGCCCGCAGGGCACGAACAAAGATGACGAAGTGTTTTCCGTTCAGAATGTGAAGCTCGATATCACTTCCCTCGTTGAAAAATTGCAGGAGAACAAATCCAAAATTCAACAGGTGAAATTCTGGAAAGATGGCGCGCTATCATTGGTTGGCGCGCTCGATGCTTTACCGAACGGATCACCGTTGGCCTTCTAAAATGGAGGGTCAATCATGAATTCACATTTTCTGGTATTCGACTGGAAGGGCTTTATGGCGCATTTTCGCCAGTTCGACGCCAACTCCTCCGCGCTCAGCTATTCGTTCCCGCCGCCCACCGTGGTGTGCGGCATGCTGGCCGGTGTACTGGGCATCGAAAAGGATGAATATTATGAGCGCTTCAATCGGCGAAACCTGCAAATCGCCGTGCAAATCGTGACGCCACCGCGTAAGCTGGTGCAGACGCTGAATTATATCTTTGCGAAAAGCGCCAACGATTTGAACATGAGCGGAGAAAATTTGCATACGCAAATACCGGCCGAGCTGCTCGTGGCTCCAGCCTTTCCTCAGGCGCCGTTGCATTATCGTATTTTTCTTAAAACTGCCGAGGCGGCGCTGGCCAAAGAGATCGAAGAAGCGCTGCAGCAATCGAAGTTTCGCTATTTGCCCTACCTCGGCAGCGCGCCATTTACGAGCTGGATCGAATGGCTTGGTACGCCGGAGACGATTGAGCCGGTTGCTTCAACTGAGCCGGCCATCGTGGATACCATCGTCCCGCTGGCAGCGCTTGAATTGCGTTCTCTTCGTATGGAATTCATTGACGACATCCCGCCCGCCTTCTTTCGCGAGCATGTCCGCCGCGACTTCCTGCCCGGACGGGAGCCTGGTGAGGTCATCGACGTTGTTTGGGAAAGAAACCGCGGCAAGATCAAGGCGCAATTCAAGGAGCCGGTTTATCGTTGGCGGCTCGGTCAGCAAATTTACCATGTTGTGTTCATGTGATTTGTTTGTAGTGGCGCCTTCAGGCATTCAACTTTTGTCGCGAGCCCGACGCCTAAAGGCGAAACTACAAACGTCATTTTCACAGCGGAGTCTGATAATCTTCAAATGAATTGAATATTTGGAATGGACACCAAACCATCTTTTTACTCGCACATTGAGCGCGATGAGCAAAAGCACATCATTTACAAAAAGCCTTTGCTTACGCATATTTCAGAAGTGGCGCGTTCAGCACGTGAAGCCATTTTGGCCCTGCCGGATGGCATCGCGCGTAGGAACAGACTAGCCGAGCTTGCCTTTCTTATCGGCGTCGCCCATGATTTCGGCAAATACACCAGCTATTTTCAAAGCTACTTGCTGGAAAACGCGGATCACGGTCTGGCCAAAAATCACAGCTTCATTTCTGCCGTGTGGAGCGCCTTTCTGATCGCTGCGCAGTCCCATGGTACCAACGAAGACAAATATCACGAGATGCTGCTCTGCTTTGGCGCGATTCTTTATCACCACGGCAACTTGAACAACTTCAGCGCCACTCTGCGCGACATCTGTGATTATGCCCGTCCTGAAAAACGCAACAGACTCGATTTGAAACCCAAACAAACTCTTGACGCACTGTTTGAAAAACAATTGCCGGACTTGTTGCAGCGCGCCGCATACATCGAAGAGGAGTTTCGCACCCTCATCCCCGACTTGCCGCCATTGCGCGCTTTTCAGCAGGCGTTGACGGATCCGCAAAGCAATTTCTATAATTATTTGGAAAATGCCCGTAGGTTTTACAAAGATAAAATGGAAGAAGGGGTCTGCGAGTGTCTGCATTTCGAACTGTATCTGCTTTTTTCAGTGCTCATCGACTCGGATAAACGCGACGCCGCCAGTATCGATCTCCGCGCAGAACGGCTGGTCATTCCGCAAAACCTTGTGCAGCAATTCACCCGGCAAGCGCAGTTTGTTGGTGCCGATCCAATCGTGGCCAAAATTCGCAGCGATCTTTTTATTGCGCTGGACGCACAAGCCGACAAAGCCCCGTTGACGCAAAGAATTTTCACCATTACCTCGCCCACCGGCAGCGGCAAGACGCTCGCCGCGTTGAATTTCGCCATCAAGTTGCGTCATCGACTGGCGCAGGAACCGGGCACGGCGCCCAGAATAATTTACGCCCTGCCTTTTACCAGCATTATCGATCAAAACCACAACGTGTTTGAAAATGTGCTTTCGCTCCTGCCCGATTTTGCGGCGTACAGCTCGCGCTACCTGCTCAAGCATCACCATCTCGCCGACGTTAGTTTCGTTACCAAAGAGGTCTCATCAGACGGCCTGCCGGTGGATAAATCGCTGCTATTGATCGAGAGCTGGGAAAGCGAGATCATCGTCACCACTTATGTGCAGCTCTTTCACAGTATTTTCAGCTCCAAAAACCGGCTGCTGAAGAAATATCACAACCTCGCCGGCAGCATCATCATTCTCGACGAAGTGCAAAATCTGCCGGTGGAATACTGGCCGCTCGCGCGCCACATGCTCCGCTGGCTCGCCGAAGCCGGCAAATGCACCATCATCATGATGACCGCCACCCAGCCGTTGATTTTTTCGCGGGATGAAGCAATGGAGCTTGTTCCCAATCCCAAACAAAGTTTTCAAGCATTGGATCGCATTCATTTTCACATCTACCATCAACGTCAGGAATTAGGCGAGTTTGCGGCGCATTTTGTCGGTCAGTTGCAGCCTGATAAATCCTATGCGGTGATCCTCAACACCATCAAATCCTCGCTGGAATTCTTCCGTTTTCTGGAAAGCTCGGGCGTAGACAGTCACGAGCTGTTTTATCTGTCCACCAACATCATTCCGGATCACCGCTGGCAACGCATCGCGGACATGCGGCAAAAACTGGATCAGCGAGTGCCGATTATTCTGGTTTCAACGCAAGTGATCGAAGCCGGTGTCGATCTCGATTTTGATGTCATTTATCGCGATCTCGCCCCCATCGACTCGTTGGTACAATCAGCCGGCCGGGCCAATCGCCACGGCATTCATGGCAAAGGCAATGTGCATATTGTCAGACTCGCTGACACAGAAAACCGCGAATTTGCCAGGTGGATTTATGGCAAAGCCCATTTATGGATTGCTGCCGAGTTGCTGAAAGACAGCCAAAAGCTCGGAGAGTATGAATTCCTGGAGCTTGTGCGAGAAAACTATGAGCAGTTGATAAAGAAAAAGGACTTGTCCGATGGCGAGAAAATCTACCGTGAGTGGTGGCAATGCTCGAATTATGAAGTGCTGCAGAGCTTTCAGCTCATCAGCACCCAATTGGGTTATGTTGATGTCTTTGTGGCCGTGAGTCCGGAGGCCGAGCAAGTTTGGCAGCGTTACCTGAGCAGCGTGCTCCGCGAGCGAGATTTCAAAAAACGTCAGCAGAATTATCTCCAGTTGCGCAGCAATTTCAGGCGATACATGATCTCCGTTCCACTGAAAGCCACCAGTGAACTTTTCTGGAAGCATGTACGCGGAGATCAGAACAAACCTGGGTATGTGCCATTCGAGGCTATTTCTGATTATTACGATTTTCAAACCGGTTACAAACGAATCGATGATGACAAAACTATGATCCTTTGAGGAGGCATCTATCCATGAAAGTGCTTCTTGGTGTTCTGCGTCTAGCAGGTGAACACTTCAGTCAACGCGATGCCCACAAGCTTCGAGGCTATATCGGCCGCTTGTGGCAGGAGTATGATCTCCTGCACAATCACGACAGCAACGGGCGTTTTCAATATCGCTACCCGCTCGTGCAGTATAAGGTGCTGCAGGGCATCCCCCACATCATTGGGCTGGGTGAGGCTGCGCCGCTGCTGGCAAACATTTTTCTCGAATTGAAAACGCTCCAAATCGGCGGACAAATTTATGAGCATCTCCACAAGGAGCTGCGCTATTACGAAGCCGAATTTGGCGACGCCGGCGAGACCGTCACTTATCAGTTCATCACACCGTGGCTGGCACTTAACCAACAAAACTATCAGAAATTTCGCCACCTCGGTATCGACTTGAGCAAGCCGAGAGTGATTAAGCATAAGGTGCAACTGGAAATGCTTCAGACCATTCTAGTGAACAATGTCATCGCTGTAGCCAAAGCCTTGCACTATACAGTTACCCAAAGACACAAACCAATTTTTTCGGTTGAAACGTGTGCGGTGAAATTTAAAGACCAGCCGATGCTCGCCTTCAAAGGTGTTTTCCAAATGAAATTCCAATTGCCTGATTTTATCGGCATTGGTAAATCACCTTCACGCGGCTTTGGTACAATCCAAAGGGTTGCCTAAGTCTAAGAAAATTCAAAAAGGCTAATTCTAAGATTCATAATGCAACTCGTCCTCAACACCTCTGGCGCGTACCTGCGCATCAAAGACGGCTGCTTTCACATCAAAGTTGGTGAAGAAAGCAAGCTCGTCTCACCTAAAAAAGTCGAGAGCATTCTGATCAGCTCCGCAGTGAAGCTCAGCTCTGCCGCGCTGCAAATGGCCGTCGAGAACAACATCGACGTCGTCTTCCTCGACAAATCCGGCCAACCCTTTGGACGCCTGTGGCACGCCAAGCTCGGCTCCACCACCCGCATTCGCCGCGGACAACTCGTCGCCAGCACCAGCAACGAAGGCCTCGGTTATGCCGTGCGCTGGGTCGATCAAAAACTCGAAAATCAAATCGCGTTTCTCACAACGCTGGCCAATAAACGGCCCGCCAAGCAGCTTCAGCTCGGCGTTCACATTGGCCAACTGCAAGCCATCAAAGACAAGCTGAAGGACTTCGACAAAAAAGACCTCGGCGCCAGCGACGCCCTGCGCGGACTCGAAGGCACCGCCGGCCGCATCTATTTCGAAGCCCTCAGTTTCATCCAGCCGGAGCAATTTCCCTTTCACGGCCGCTCGCGCCAGCCGGCAAAAGACGAGTTTAACTGCATTCTCAATTACTGCTACGGTGTGCTCTATGGCCTGGTCGAGCGCGCCTGCATGCTCTCGGGCCTTGAGCCCTATCTCGGGTTCTTTCATGCGGACAATTACAACAAAAAATCGCTGGTCTTTGATCTCATCGAGCCGTACCGCATCTGGGCCGAAGAAACCACCGTCTATCTTTTTAGCCAGCGACAGGTGAGGAAAGAATTGTTCAATAAAATTCAAAATGGCATCACCCTCAACAAAGAAGGCAAACAAGTGGTGATTGCCGCTTTCAACGAGCGCCTCGATACGGCGATTCGCTACAAAGGCCGCAACATCACTCGCCGCAACATAATCCAGTTCGACTGCCAGGCCTTTGCTCAAGAGTTGCTCAAAATTGATTTGGAACGAGAACCGGAAACGGAATAACGGCGGAGTGCTGGAGTCTTGGAGTAATAAATTGATGGATTGTTGGATTAATGAGTGATCGGATCGCGTTCACATTTGCCGTTTGTCATTTCACTTTCCACTCCGCCCTCCAACAAAACCACAGGTTGCGTATGCTAACTTGGGTCGTTTACGACATCGTCGAAGATAAGCCGCGCACGAAAGTTGCCAAAGAATGTCTGCGCGCCGGCATTCAACGGGTGCAATACTCAGTTTTCCTCGGCGAGCTCAACCAAAATCAAGCAGACGAGCTCGGGCTGAAAATCAAGCGGCTCATCGATGAAAAAACCGACCGCGTTTACATCTTCCCGATGTGTAAAGAAGACTTTGCCAGAGTGCGTTTGATGGGACAAGCCTTTGACAAAAAGATGATCACCGATGAGATCCGGGAGTTGTTTTTGTGATGGAGTAATGTAACTCAAAGCTCCGCTTTGAGTCACAAACCAGAGGTTTGCATTACATCCATTAATCCAACAATCCAATTGGATCACAAAAGAAGATGCAGATAATTCAAAGCGATGCCATCACCGTCACCCCCTCTGAGGTGCTTGAGTATCTTTTTTGCCCGCGCTACATTTATTTCATGAATGCGCTCGGCATTTCGCAACAAGAAGGCAAGCGCTTCAAAGTGCAGCGCGGGCGAGAAGTGCACCGGGAAAAACAGATTCGCAACCGCGCCTATTTGCGCAAAAAATTAGGCGTAGTAAAACGCGAATTTGATTTATACCTTTCGGCGCCGCGCTATCATCTGCGCGGCCAAATCGATGAAGTTCTCACACTTGCTGATGGCACGATGGCGCCGCTCGATTACAAATTTGCCGAGTGGAAAAATCGGCTTTACACGGGCTATCGCATGCAGCTTGTGCTCTATGGCTTGTTGATTCAAGAGAACTTTGGTAAGCCGGTGCATCGCGGTTTTCTGGTTTACACCCGCAGCCAGAATTTCGTGCTGTCGGTAGATATTCGCCCGGCGGATTACGAAAAAGCGATTGACATTTTGCGAGAGATTATACATATTACTTGTACTGGTTACTTGCCCAAACGCACGCCATACAAACGCCGCTGTGTGGACTGCTGCTACAAAAATATTTGTGTATGATGAACGGAAAAATCGTAAGGTGATGGGCGAACAAAAATTTATGTGCTACAATTTTGCTGCAAATGGCAAGAGAATCTATAATGACATGGGCTTTTTATGGTGAGTAAAAACGCCAAATTCTTTCTCAAAAAAGGAGCGCAATTATACACAAAACAGGAGGTAAGAAAAGCGGAGCAGCGGGGGAATGACATCCATCAAAACAAGGATTGAAACGCGCGGCCGCATATGGCCCATATCGTAGTTGGA
>JBBIIG010000054.1:0-28344 GCA_037446635.1 bacterium | reverse complement strand
GCTTCAATTTCTATTTTATCAAAATTCATATAGACTGACCTTTTTAGACAGCCCCCTACGGTTAATATAGTCGAACCATCTACGCCGAGGGATGTCCGGCGTTGGGGTGTATTGCGATACGCCCCGACGGTTTCAATCAATAACTAATTTCTTTGATGCGCTTTTTCAACCGCATCTTCTCCACTTCTCCGAACCAACGCGTCAGTCGCAGCTGAAAAATCAACGGCGAGGATTTGGGCGTGATGTTGATGCGCCGCAGCCGGAATGGATCGCACGATCGCAAATCGTTCACACCGGTTGGCCCATTGAACCCCAGGACGAAACCTTCCTCAATCAGAATCTGCACAATCGTATCGTTGTGGCCGCCATCGGGATAGGAGAAAATCGGCAAGGTGGCGCCGATTTCCCGCTGTAAATCTTCCTGCGAGCCGGCGATTTCTTTACGGGCAACCTCGGGCGAGACGCGCGTCAAAATCGGATGGGTCTGGGTGTGCGCGCCGAGGGTCGCGCCTTCTTTGGCGAGCCGGCGCAACTCATCCCAGCCGAGGACAGCCGGCGCGCCGTTCGATTTAGTCGCGGCGGTTTCGTAAAGTTCATCTACCAGCGCCATTGCTTGTTCGTGCGGCAGAGTTTTCACGCGGCTTTGGATCTGCTTGAGTATGTGCCGTGGGTCTCCTGTCGTGGTCAGGCGCTCTTTGCCGAAGTCATCCCACCCCTGCGGGATCGCTGCGCTCGCTCGCGATGACACAATTACTTGATACAGCTTATCCCACCAGAATCTTCGCTGCGGCTGATCGGGATAGGCGGTCGGGACGAACAGCGTGGCCGGGAAACCGAAACTTTTGAGGACGGGCCAGGCGTTTTCGGCAAAATCTCGATAACCGTCATCGAAAGTAATGAGCGTCGCGCCTTTCGGCAGTGATTTGCCGTTTTGCAACGCATCCACTGCTTGTTCCATGTGAATAACACGATAGCGATCTTTCAGAAATTTCATCTGCTCGGCGAACCGCGCCGGCGTGGCGCTGATGAGCCCCGGATGAAGGTGCGGGGTGTCGCTGAGGTTCGCGACGCGGTGGTAGGTGAGGATGCGTAGTAATTTCATAAAATTCAAAATCGCAAGAGTCTTTTAAATTAGCTCGTTCAAAAATTTCATTGGGAAATGTAAAATTGTAACGCGAAGCCCCGCTTCGCTCTCATAAAAATCTGGTAACGCGCGTAAAGTTCTATCTCAGATTCTCGGCTTCGCTGCGCTTCGCCTCGAAATGACACTTGAGGAGGAGCACAGCGAAAACACAGGTTACTCTCAATCTTCCTCCATCTCTGCCTGATAATGAACATCCGCTATCTTTCTTTTGGCCGCAATTTTCTTCTGCCAAAATTTTTTGTAAATCACCGGCAGCTCCAACAATCCCGGCAGCGGGTCCCTCCAACTCAAAAGATCAAATTTGTTCAACGGATTAAAAAGTCCGCAAAAGGCGGCAACCGCCTGCGCCCGCCCCGGAAATTTCAAATATTTGTGCGGCCGCTGCTGCGCCAAAACTTTGACCATCCACGAAAAATCGCGACCAAGATCGCGGCACTTCAAACCAATTTTGTAGTTGGAGTTCAAATTCGGAGTGATGGCGGTTGGCCCTTCAAAATGGAGCTGGGCCAACAGCGCCGGAAAATCCATGCCGCTAGCGACCGCCAGCGGCAGCGATCCCCAAACTCGGCCGTTAATTTCCATCAACTCGGCGCGGCCCACGCCCACTTTGAATTCCACCATCGCCAGACCGGTCCAGCGCAGCGCACTCAGCAAGCGGACAGAGTAATCGTACAGTTGCGGATCGAGGCGAAAACTCTCGCGGTAGGAGCTCGGGCCGCCGGTCACCGGCACTTCCCGCAAACGATGGTGTTGAAATGCCGCCAGCGGACGCCCTTCGTGCAGCAGCAACTCGACGCCGTGGCCCTCGCCGGGAAGATAGCGCTGCAACAGCACGGCGCAGCGGCCCTCCAACTCACTCATGGTTTTCGCCAATTCATCCGAGTTGCCGGCGTAGGTCACTTTGTATTTTTCGATGCCCTCGCCTTCGCGCAGCAGCCGCGAAATTTGCGGCTTGAGCACCACCGGCCAGCCCAGCTCAGCGGCAACCGCCTGCGCTTCGGCCGCAGTGTAAACGGTAAACGTTTTCGGCACCGGCACGCCCAATTGCTGCGCCAGCTCCACCGTTTTATCTTTGTCCGTTACCACTGCCAGCGCTTCCGGGTTGGCGATGGCGAGCCGGCATTTGCCGGCAAACTCAGCGCGGGCGTGAGCCAGCGGCTGTTGCGTCAAATCCGTAACGGGGATGATCAAATCGACGCCGAGAGTTTTCACGGCGCGCAGCATCGCGTCACAAAATTCATCGGGGTGAGTTTCGGGCGCGGGATAAACCAGTGATTCATGGGCGTAGCGCGATCGAAAACCGAGGCTTTTGGGATTCGCGTCAGCGGCGACCACCCGGTAGCCTTTGCGTCCCAGCGAGCGGATGATGGCGACGGCGCTGCCGCGGCCGGCGTCGGTGACGAGAATTTTTGGGAGATGCCCGTTCTTCATAAACACCCCCCTTTAATTCCCCCCTTTAAGGGGGGAAACCTTATTTCTTCCCACCTTGTCAAGGGGGAATTGAGGGGGGTTACTGTTCAGCAACAACTTCATTATTGACTCTTCTTCGTTTTTGCGATTTCAAAATCAGTAATGATCTCACAAACATTTTGCACCACAACTTCGAGCGCGCGATTGGCATCGACCAGCGCGAAATTTTTGGCGATCGATGCGAGGCTTTTGTATTGCCGGCGCCGGCTTTCAATATATTCCACCGAAAACTCGCCTTTGCGTTTGAAAATCACTTCCGCCGGCGCGTCGAGACAGATGACGAGATCCGGATCGGGCAAGGTGTGCTTCATCAAAAAACCGTTGAGGCGGCGTTTCAGCGAAGGCCGGCCATTTTCCGGATTAATATCGAAGTGGTAATAATCGTACGTGAAATGGCGATCCAGCAGCACCACGAACCCACGGCGCACAAAATAGCCGGCCACGAGGTAGCGGTACCAGACATCCAAAATGCGGTTCACAAATCCAACCGCCTTTTTGATGGCGCGAATCGGATTCATTTTCGTGCTGGAATTTTTTGAATGGCCATTGATGTTGGGCGCGGTCTGGGTTTTCGCGGCTTTGCTTTTGGCGAGATTGCGCTGCTTCCACCAGCGCGCCGTGGGCAAAATATAGTTGCTGGACTCGACGTTATCGCCCATGTAAACATATTTGACCGGCCTAGACAATTGTTCGCGCACGCGAGAGACGACCGTGCTTTTGCCCACGCCGTCCGGGCCGATTATCGTGACGGTAAACATTTTTAATCCAAATAACAAAGATCAAAACTCAAATCAATTCCGACCAATGTTTATAATTACTTCCATTGCGGCGATTTCGGGGAAGCGGCGCTCCCCGCGTAGAACACGGGTTACATTAAAATCCCAGATCGGTGACATGAGCGACCGCATATTTCCATAAAACGTAAAACCGGTTGGTGCGCAGCCACGTCACTTGCTCGGATGAAAGTTTTTGATTCGGGGCTTCGTGCTGCTTGAGCCGCTGCACGAGGCCGGCGACATAGCGCGCCCAGCATAGAATGAACAATGGTCTCAAGGTTGCCCGTGAAATTTGCATCGCGTCACAATAACGCTGGAGGTGGGCCGTCGCCCAGGCCTTTCTTCCACAAAAGGCTTCAGCAAAAGCAGCAATGTAATCCGCAGTTTTGCGCGCCTTCTTTTTGGAGAAGGCAACATAGTTTAGAAAAAAAATTAGATCGACCACTGGCAGGCCGTTTGGCTGCGCTAGTTCCCAATCGACGACTCCGATTTGATTTTTATCGTTCATCAAAATGTTGGGGGAGCTGAGATCGCCGTGTTCAACCACTAATGATAAAGAACACTCGGCCAGTGACGCGCCGCATTCGCGAGTTCGCTCCAAAAGAAGCCTTTCTTCTGAAGTCATCGGCAACCAATTCTCCAATTGTTCAAGCGATTGTTGCACCAGCCGTTGAAACCAGTTTCGATCTTCGCGGTTCTTTTGCGCGGAGGCGGTGTGCAAATCCACCAGCCATTTGAACAGAGCTTCGATGCAAACTCCAGGTTGCCGGCGCACCAACGAAGGCCGCATGGTTGGAAACGCAATGGCCGTTTCGACGAGCAGGCGGTGGCCGAGATAATCTTCATACGCCAGCACTTTGGGGATGGACTCGAAGCCGCCGGCGCGCATCGCTTGGACTGCCCGCAAATTTTCGGCTTCGCGATCGAGGCGGCCGGTGTCGCCGGGGAGGCGCGGCACCTTCACCACCAAAATGGGTTGGGGATTCGCCGGCGTCAGTATAAAAAAAATCACATGCGCGGAAGCTTGAAAGCGCGGCGTGGCTGCCACCGACACCAGCCCAGCAGGCGAGCCCAACGTTTGCAATCCGAGCTGCTGCCAATTTTGCAAAAGAAAATTTACGACAAAATTCATTTCAGCGACTCGATTTCATTGCCACCACGCTCACGCAGGTCATGGCGTATTTCAATAGACCGGTTTTCTGCAAAAATCGCCCGGCGGCGCTTTTGTGGCGGTCGCCGCGCTCGGGCGCAAAAAAATAGTGGAAAGCGGTTTGAGCGAGTGGAATGATATGCAGCGCGCGCTCAAAACTTGGGCGGTGCCACTGGGCGTGGATTTCCACAAAACCGATCCGGCTTAACTCGCCGGCGATTTTTTCAATACGCGGCGGCGAGAGAAAATTTTTGGGTAGGATTTCCCAATAGAGACATCCACCGGCTTTTAACCAATCGAAAACGAATTCGATCTCCGCTGCACGCTGAGCTCGCGCCACTATCAAATCAAACGGCGGCCGCTCGGGGGCGGCGGAATTCAACATCTCCACATCATCCGCAAAATATTTTAAGGCGGTCACCAGCGCGGGGTCGCTTTCACCAACATACCCTACCCGTTTCAGATTCGGCTCCGGCAGCAGAAATCGCCAATCCAGGCGGCGTACCAGCTGGAGTTTTTGATCGTGATGGTAGTCCAAACCGAAAGAGGCGTGAGATGCGAGGCAAGAAGGGGGTTTTTCAGCGATGGTTTCTTCCGATTTTAAAATGGCGCTCAATTTTTCAGATACTCCCTTTTGCCTGCAAAGAGCCGTCCTGAAGAAACGGACTGGGTTTGGCCGTCGCCGATTCGGATTCGTCTAATTCTTTTTTAGCAACTTGAATGGCGGCGCCGGCCAGGGCAAGAATAAACCAGTAATAGCGCTGGTACGCCAGGTGCAAAAAAATGGCGGTGCCGAGGTAGGCAAAAATCGCGAACCAGAGCGAGGTTGCCAGATGCGCCAGGTCTGGACGGATGCGCACGGCGCGGCGGCGAATGCCCCAAAGCCGAATCATCAGCACAGAAAAAATAGCAACGAAGGTGGCAAAGCCTAAAATTCCGGTTTCGGCGGCCAGCTCGAAATAGAGCGTATGGGCGCGGCGGGCGCGGCCGAGGTGACGAAATGCGATGTCGGGATCGGCTTGATAGTGAGTGGAATAAAACGGCGTGTACTGCGCCGGACCAACGCCCAAGATCGGGTAGTCGGTAAATGCCAGAAAAGCCGCCAACATTTCTGTCATGCGGCCGCGGGTGGTGCCGTCGGCGCGGGCGCCGGACTCCGGTGAAAAGAGCGAACTGGCGCCGGTGATGCTCTGCACGCGGGCAAAATATCCGGGCGCAGCCACGGCCATCAGTACCAATATCAAAGCCGAGGAAATCAAAATTTGTTTGGGCGTGATATAGCGCAGAAACGCGAGCAGCAAAAACATGAGCACCATGGTCACAAATCCGCCGCGCGAATAGGTAAGTAAAAACCCGCCGATGATGGTCATAGTGGCCAGGCCAGCGATAAATTTATGCAGGATCCTCTTTTCGCTCCACATTCGAAATAGGCCAAGGGGCACTAAAACCAGCAAGACTTGCGCATAGCGATTGGGCTTGCCGATCGGGCCGCCGGAGCGGTTTTTTCCGCCAATCTTATCGCGATTCTCGGCATAGACATCGCCCTGAAAATCGTCGAACTCTTCCAACTCGTGCGAGCGCTGCGCCAGGCCGCCAAAAGTCTGGTTGTATTGATTGAAAATCTCCTGATAAAGCGACATCGCCGCCAGCATCGCTCCGCAAAATAACAAAACCCAGACAACTTTGTTGAGGATGGAGAGATTCTTTATCACATTTAAAAAAAGGAAATAAAGCGCTAAGCCTTCCATTACATAAACCGCCAGCCATTGGATCGACAAATCCAAATCCTTGGCCATCAAAAACGCTGAAGCCACACAGATGACAAAGAAAACCACCATCAGTAAGAACACATAATCCACAACCACTTTCTGCTTTTTGATAAAAATGTAATTGACCAGCGGCAGCGAGAGCAGCAGCGTGAACGAGGCGGCCAGCGCCTCCGGAATGCCGTGCAGGGTTTTCATCACCACCGCCAGATTGGAATAGAACACAAACACCACCGCCAGCGTGGCAAATTCCGGTTTAAGCAAAGAAACCGCCACCACGATGATGCCCGCTACGCCAGCGACAATGATTAACTTCTCGGTTGTGAAAACCAGATATCCTAAAATCGGCAGTATCAAAAGCAACACGCCCAGCATCAGCAATTTCAAATCGATGGGCTTGCGATAGTGGCCGTTGGTTCCTGAAAACGATTGGCGAGTGATGGTGTTGTTCATGATTTAATCTCACTAAACTAATTAGATCAAATTCAGGCTTTCCTGTTTGCCGAATCCCTGAATCCGGATACGCTGATCGCCAGAGATGGAGACGATCGCGTAAGCGTTGTTTTCCAAACTTGCGCCATCGACCAGCGCCTTCAGCGTGAGGTAGTGAATGTTGTGGATCTTGCGGTAGCCCCCGCGATGATCGTGCCCTTGAAAGACCGCCAGCACGTTTCGAGAGCCCTCCAAAATTTTTCGAACTGCAGCCGCATTTTTGACACGGTAGTCGTTGGATTCATTGCTCAAATTCTGGTGCACAAACACCAGCGTTTTTTGGCCGCCAGCATTTTGCAGATCTTCCCGCAACCACTCCATTTGCAAAGGCGGGATGTAGGTATCGCGCCATTTAAAGTTGCCGCTGGCATACGGCTCGCCATCCTGCCGGAAATTGGCGTCGAGAACGACAAAGTGGTAGCCGCCTTTGTCGAATGAATAATAGCTTCCGGGAACTTCAAAGCCGCTGTGCTCCAAGAATTCGTCTTTCGAGAGCCGCATCAGATCATGATTGCCGAGAACAAGATAACGCTCTCCCAAAAATTGTGCAAACGGTTTCCGGATGGTTTGCAGATATCCTAACTCCGCCGCGCGATCGGGCGCGGAATCAACAAAATCTCCCAGCACGATGGCCAGCGGCAGCCCGCGGGATTGAAATTCTTCCACACACTGCTGCACTTTCATAACCGACTCGCGGTAGTAGCGATTGTTGCGCATGCCTTTGTCGGCGTAATGCAGATCCGCCACGATGCCAAAAGAAAAGTCGCTTTCTGCGTTTTCGCTACCAGCAAACGGCAACACGCTTCCGAATGTCGAACCCAAACCGGCCAGCGCGCCGACCTTCAAAAATTCTCTGCGGGAAATCATCATCGCAAACTAATACAAATTTAACACCTGAGCACACCGAAAAAACACCGAAGCCGCCGCAATGTTCGCTAAGAAAACGCAAAGGACCCAGGAAAAAAAATTGTTCATTTATTAGCGATCTCTGCACCAACTTTGCGTTCTTTGCGGTCAAGTTTTACAATCGTTCCGTGGCTTTCGGTGACCTTCGGTGTTTAATTTTCATCATCAGATGCCTAACCGGTCGCGCTGTTCGATGGCCAGCCGCAGCAAGTTGATGTAATGCCCGGAGTCGAGATTTTCGCGGGGCAAGCGCGTGGCTTCCTTCAGCGCGCGGTGCACCCAGCAAGTGTAAAACAGCGGCTCGACCCATTCTTTTTCGACGCCCACGGCATCGCAGTAGCGTCGGGTGGAATCCAGCAGCAGCGACTTGATGGCGGTAGCGTTCAAAAAATTATTGGTGAACGCTTGTAAAGAATCATGAACACCGGCGAGACGAAACATGATCGTGCCGTACGTTTTCAGAAAATAAAACAGATCCCACAGCGGCAGGCCGCTCGACTCGGCGGCTTCCCAATCCACGTAAGCGACTCGCTCGTCGCGGGTGATGAGAACATTCCAACTGCCGGCATCGCCGTGCTGAAACACCAGCGGAAATTTGCGCTGTGAGCGACCGAGGGCGTCGATCTGCTGTGCCAGAAATTCGGAATGCTGCGGCGCCACTTTATAAATCTCACACAAGCGGTTAAGCAGAATTTTCAACGTCGCCGCCACCTCCACTGAGCTGACGGAATCGCTGCGTTTGGAATTAAGCGCCAGAGTTTGCAGCCAATCCACCGTGGCCCGCAAATAGCGGCAATTGGGCGCGCCGCTGGTGCGCTTGCTGAAGAGCTCGCCGTCGATGACGCGTTGGCCCACTACCACCAGCCCGGCGTGATATCCTTGAAATAGCGGCTCCGGAAACGAGCCGTCTTCCGCCAATTTTTTTTCATGCAGCAGCGACAGCGCGCGGTACTCGTTTTCCAGGCGGGGGTTGAATTCCGGGCTGCGAGTTAGTTTGATGACGATCTCCGGATTTTCCACGTTTTCATTAAACAAATAGAACACAATTTTTTTGGCGTTGTAGCGGCCGCCGGCCGCGACGCCCCAGCGATAGGCGGATAAATCCAGCCCCGCGGTCTTTCCCAAAGTTAGCAGGTACTCCGGCGGGCGGGTTGCCAATTCGCCGGAATAGCGGCTCACCAGCGCGCGCGGATAAGATCCCAAAATTTTGCCGTAAGATTTCAGCAGCCGGTTTTTGAGCGTTTGCCCCGCGAGAATTTTGTTGATAAAATAGGGCCGCAAATCGCGATCGGCCAGCGGCACGGCCATGCGCATTCGGCCCAACGCCGGCGCCAGCCAGAATTCCTGCGGCTGGCAGAAACCGTCCTTCAAAAAAGCGTTGTGCGCTTTGCGGCGCAGCAGGCGATCCCAGAGGCCGCTCAAACGGAAAAAAATCACGCCCTGATTTTTGACGATTCTTGAAAGCTGCGCCAGCGCGGCCGCGTTCCCCAAAACTTTACTGATGATCGATTTGCGCATCGCCAGAACCAGGTCAACGCTTTGGTCGGCAATGGCTGTCAACTCGCTCATCGCAATCATGACCACGTTTTTGATGTTGCGGGCGTGGAGTTGGTTGTCGAGGGTATCGCGCTTCAAACTGTGGTCCGAAACGATCGTCACTTTTCGGCACATTCTGGCCAACACCTGAATGGTGGAAAGCGGCGGAAATCCGAAACAGACCACGCTATCCACTTCGAGGCTGGGCAGCAAAAATCGCCAGTCGGCGGATACCATATCGCCTTTGACATTGGTGCCGGGCAGAAATTCTGTGTTTAAGGTTGTTTCCAGCATTTATTTCTTTTTCGGAAGTTGCAAATTGAGAATAAATCGCATCATTGGAATCTTGAGCAATTCGGGAAACGTTTCTTCCACCCGTAATCTTTCTTTTGAAAAAAGAAAAATCAAAACCGTGACGATGCCGGTCAAGACCACCAAAACCACGACGTTTTGAATTAAGAACTGCACTAAGAACAAGCCGGCGGCGGCGCCGGCGAGAATCAAATAAAACGACAGATATTTCCACTCAAAAATGCTCAAGCTCGCGCCCAAACGCAGGCCAGCCTGTTTGAGGAGATTATACAAAACCATCGCCAGCGTGGTGCTGATGGCGGCGCCCAAAGCGCCGTATTTGGGAATCAGCAACACGGCAAAAATGAGGTTGGCGATCATCGCCACAAAATTGATGATAACAACGTAGCGAACCTTCCCCAGCACCTTGAGGGTCAAGCCGTTGAAGCCGGTGACCAGGTTAAAATAATAACCGAAAGAAAGCAGGTTGAGGTAAATCCACGAGCTTTCGTACCGGGCGCCGTAGAGGAGCACGGTAATGGGCTTGGCGATGGAAAAAGTGAGGGCAAAAATTGGAAACGAGACAATGGACATCCACACGGCCGTCCGCCAGTAGAGTTCATTGATGCCGAGAAAGTCTCCCCGTGCAAAGAGACGGGCCGCGAGCGGCGTAAACAGAATGGCAAAACTCTCCATGGGAATTTTATTGAAATGCGCGGCCGGCAAAATCGCACGGAACGCCCCCACCTGCGCGGCGTCATGAAAGTACCCCAATAACATGGTATCCAGTTGATGCATCACGATGGTCACCAGATCGGTGCTGAGCAGCGGCAAGGCAAACGCAAACAGTTCTTTTGCCGGCACGTTGACCTGGCTGAGGCTCAACTTCTGCAGCACGCCCTGGCGATGCAGTAGATGTATAAACATGCCCATAAAAATCAAAATGCCCAGCGCGCCGGAAATGAGATAGCCGTAGGCCAGAAACGTGGCGCGAGCGTTAAAAAACACCAGCAGCAGCACGGCCGCCAGCCGAAAGCCGGGCGCCATGATGTACTTGCGGGCAAAGATGGCGCGCGGGCTGGTGAAGCAGGCAAATAAGGACACCAACAGCGTGTCGAATGATTCCACGGGAACCAGAAAAATCAGAATCAGCAGCAATTCCACCGGCTGATCCTTGTCCTTCACCAACCGCGCTACCTGCTCGGGAAAAAGATGAACCGCGAGAATGATGATCGAGGAAATCAGAACCAAAGTGGCGACCACCAGCAGCAGTGTGCCGGTGATCTTTGAATACTCCTCGCGCTCGTGGTAGATGGGCAGAAAGCGGGTGATGCCGCGCTTCAGTCCAAGGCCGGTGAGGCCCTGAAAGAACGCCACGATGGCCAAACCGTAAGCGAATGCGCCAAAATCGCCTTTGCTTAAACTTCGAACAATTAAAACTTGTGAAGCGAAGTTGATACCGGTTGACAACAGCCGGCCAAACAGCAGCAAACTGGAGCCGCGAATTTGCTTGTTGGTGGTATCGTGTTTAACCTTGCGGGGTTTTACGGGTTTATCAATATCTGGCGTCTCGATTTCCATTTTTCAAATTATGCTTAAGTTGGTACTGTTTCCAAATCATCGCGATGGCCTGGCGGCGCACCATCTCCGCCGGCAGCGCGGCGTCGATGACGCGCAAATTCGGCAGGCGCGTCCGCAGCCGTAAATAACGCCGGCGTTGTTCTTCGAGCCATTCCGGCGTGTGCTCTCCTTTGCGCGCGAACAAAACCTCGCCCGGCGCATCGAGCAGGATCACCAAATCCGGCGCCGGCAAGACGGCCTCGAACAGAATCCGCCGGGCGCGTTTCCACAGGGTGCGCGGTTTGGGGTTCACCCAGGAATCAAATATGTATCGATCAAATACAACAAATCGTCCGCGCCCCAAATGAAAGTGGGCGATGGCCGCGCGCAGCCACTGTTCCACTAATCTGCTGCAAAAATTTAGCCCCTGGACAATCTTGTTGGCTTTGGATTTCATGCCATTTTTCGCTTGGAGCCGTTGGTGTAAAAATCGTGTGGTGGGCAAAGTGAAGGCGTTGGCTGCCAGGTTGCCGCCCATGTAAACACCGCGGGCTTTTAAAATTCGATCCTGCGCCAGAGCCATCGTGAGGGTGGACTTGCCGGCGCCATCCGGCGCCAACAGCGCCACGGATATCCCCCGGCGAAAGAGCGCGAACGCCGGCGCGCGCAGCAGGCGCATGACTCTGGCGCAGACAATCCGCCACAGCGAAGCCAGCGGCTGTTGCCGGAAAAACCGCCGAGCCAATTGCTGGCGTTTTGCCAGCAGCGCATCCCAATCGCCGCGAGCTGCCGCTTGCCGAATCGCTTCCCAGAAAAGAACCGGCGCGGTATATTTTTCAATCACCGGGCCAACTGCACCGTTCTCGCTTTCCATCAAGCCGAGCAGTTCCAACAATCGTCCCTGGTGGTTTTTTCGGAATTGCCCTTTGTCTAAAAGGCAATGCAGAAGTAATGTTGCGAATTCATGGAGCGGCGCCAGCCGGTAAACCCAATCGCTGCGGCGCTGCTGGAGGCAGGCCTCCGCCAAATCCACTCGAAACCGGCGGATGGGGCGGCCATACATCAGCTCGGTCACCACGTCTAACTTGATCCAATCCCCGCGTTCGCTATCAAACGCCAGAAAGAAATGGTGCGGCCAATGGCCCCAGGCCGGCCATTCCACGAAAGACAACTCGGCGACGGTTCTTCTCAACAAATCCAGATGATCGGGTTTGACCAGCAGGTCGATTTCAAGAAATCCGCTGCTGGTGAGCAATTCATCGTAGCCGCGCAGCAGAACGTAGGAAATGGCGTCGTCGGCCAGGGCGGCGAAGACGCTGGCGACAAAATCGCTGGGCGCGTCGATCTGGTTTTTGTCAGTTAGAGCTTCCGTTCGCATTCAGTTGATTTCGAAAAGTTTCGAGTGCCAGCAATTCCGCCATGATTTTTGGAATCTCGGTGTTGTCCTTCAAGCCGGTAAATCTGACGGCGTGGGGCCCAAACGCGAACAACGGCACCGGCGTGCCCGTATGATCGTCCGTATCCCAGTTCAGTTTCAGCTCCTGGTCGTGGTAAGCGCCGCCGATGATGTTCAAACCGCCGGTTTCGTGGTCGGCAGTGACCATCACCAATGTGTGTTCATCTTGCAGCGCAAAATCAATGGCCACTTTGACGGCTTCGTCCAAGCCGCGGAGATGATGGATGAAATAATCCACCCGATTGACATGACTGCCCATGTCCACGCCTTCCCCTTCGACCATCAGAAAAAAACCTTTTTCATTTGAGCTTAATACCTCCAGAGCTTTGGCGGTCAATTCCGCCAGCGTCGGGGGATTTAATGACGAGGTCAGCCCCGGTTTCTTTCTATCGGTTGTCAAATCTTCAAACAGTCCCAAAATGAAATTAGAACGCACCTTTTTCAAATCCTCGCGATTGTCAACCACGGCATATCCCAGTTCTTTTGCGATAGCGATGGGATTGACGTCATCATTCCTCTGGCTGCGGGGGTCCGTTCGCGGATAAAAATATTCCCCTTCCCCGAGCAGCACGTTCACCTTCGAATGCAGAAGCTGCACAGCGATCTCCGATTTCATAGCGCGGGTTGGGACGTGCGCTGCAAACGCCGCCGGCGTGGCGTCCGTGAGATGGGTGGTGGTTACCAAGCCGGTGGCGAAACCAGCATCCCGCGCCGCTTCGAGGATGGTGGGATGACTTCTGCCGCTGGCATCCATGCCGATGCTTTTGTTGGTGGTTTTAATGCCCGTGGCCAGGGCGGTAGCGCTGGCAGCTGAGTCGGTGATCAAGTTATCGATGGCGTGGGTGGCGACCAACCCAGTGACCGGCAGGCGTTCGATGTTCAGCCGGCCCTCCGCCCCCACCAAATGCACGCGCGCCGCGGTGAGATGCGACAACCCCATGCCGTCGCCGATAAATAAAATGATGTTGTTGATTTGGTTATCGGGCAAAAGCGGCAGCGGCTCGGTTTTCGTCGAACTCGTTTCCAGAAAATGTATTTCCGCCGGTTGGTAAAAAACCAGCGAGACATTAAGGTGTTTGCGAAAGAGCTGTAGGCCTAAAGGCAAACTGACGATTAAAATTAAACTCAAAACTGTGAATCGTCTTTTTTTCATGTCTCACTTTGATAATCTTTATGGTCTCTCGTTATGAATCCATTCGCCGCGCGTCATGATTTCCAACGCGCCCTCCACCCTGGGCATGGGGTCGTCGGTGTAAATACCGTCCAGGCCGAACAACTGGAGAATTTCGAGCGCTCGCCGGCGCTGCTCGTCGCTTATTTTGTTTTTCCAACTGGTCACGCGATCGTCGCCGGTCCAAACCGCACTGCTCGCTCTTCTCGACGTGAGCGAGGGCAGCTTGAGTCTCTCAAAGTCGAACCCGTCCAAGCTCTTGCCGAGATAGGCGAACAGCCGCCCTACCTCGGATTCCGGCTGCTGCACCAAATTCTCGAAAAACACCACGTGCATCTCCTCGGGGCGGCACTGCCGCAGCGGCACCAGCGTCTCCACGCACCAAAGAAACACGGTGCGCTCGAAGGTGTCCCGGGCGCGCCGAATCTCGTCCACGTACGGGTGCAGAAAATCCGCGACCAGCTTCTCCTGATCGAGGAGCGGCATCACCGCGCCGCGGTAGTTGTGCGCGACGAAGGAGACCGCCACCGCGCACGGGTGCCGGAGCAGGAGAATCAGCGGCATCCCCGGAAAGTTGACGTGCAGCCACTTCATCATGAGATTGGCGTAATCTTCCTTGATCAGGCGCTGGTGGGCGACGAAGCGGCGGTTGAAGCGCTCGGTCCAGGGATGACGGATTTTCCCGGTGATGATCGATCGCGCCAGCGCCAGGAATTGCGGATCGTCATCTTCGGGCCGCCGATATTTTCGCTCCCCAAACGGCTTCATCCACGGGGTTTGCTTCGGGTGAAAGGGCTCGAAGATGAAGCGATATTCGTTATGCTGGTTAATGATGTCGGCTACCCAGGTGCCGCCGCTGCGGCCGGTGCCGGCCAGAAAGACCGTCTTGCGATGGTCGGCATCGCGGTCGATGACGAAGCGCACGCCCATGCGCCGGCGAATCGGCTGCAGGTAGGCCGTCAAACTTTTCATTGTGGAATACTTTCTGATTTTCTTGCCATTCAAACATTCACTGCATGGGGTTGTCCAAAAACGTACATTTCATTGCCTGCGTCCGCGAAGCGGACCCGCCAAGCTAACCGGCGGACGAGCGCAAGGGGAGGCGCTACGTCCTCAACAACTCATATCCCCTCGAGAGCAAATATCTAAACCAGGCGCCGGCCAGCAGGGAAGTGAAAATAGCAATCAGCACCAGCGTTACAAAAAACGCTTCGTTGATGATGCCGAGATCGAAGGCGATGGTTGCCAGCACAATCCCCGGGCCGCCGCGAGTGTTCATGGCGACGGCGAAATTGAAGCTGGTGAGCCAATCTTTTTTCAGCAACTTTGAAGCGACCAGCGTCCCAACCGTTTGGAAAAACGTCGTGAAAAATAAAAAAAACAGCAGAAATTTGATATCCAGTTGATGAACCAAATCCAGCTTTAGGCCGACGATGGCAAAATAAATCGGGATAAAAAATCCCAAACCAATCTCCTTAATTTGAGTTTTGGTTTTGCTGAATCGCGAAGGCATGAGGCCGATCACCACCCCGGCCAAAAAGGCGCCAAAGATCACGTTGACGTTCAACAAACTCGCGACGCCGGCAAATAAAAAGCAGACGCTCAACACGTAACCGGAGCGCGACGATTTCAAAAGCAAATTATAGCGCAGGCGGGTCAGCGCCAGCATCAGCCGCGGCATGAACATCACCGCCACGCCGAGAAAGGTGAACGTAATCATCACCGTCGAAATGATGCTTGAAATGGAGAAGCTGCCGGCGCTCACCAAGCCGGTCGCGATGGCCAGCGCCACCCACAGCAAAACATCGTGAATGGTGGCGGTGGTCAAGACGATGCGAGCAAAGCGCGTGTTGATGATATTCAAATCAATAAATATTTTTGAGATTACCGGAATCGAGGTGACCGCCACCGCCACGCCGACGACAATTTGGAGGGCGAGCATATTCTGTTTTGCGCCCAGGTAGGGTGAAAAATCAAAAAAAAGCGGGGCCAGCCAGGCCGCGAAGAACGGCAGGGTGGAACCGATCAGCAGCCCAACCACCGTTCGTTTATCTTCCCGGTCCATGGACATTTGGATCTCAAAACCGGAAACGAACATCAGCAGCACCAAACCCAGCCAATAGACGATCGAAATTAATTTGCCCTCGAATTCAAAAGCATTGAATAACCAGGTGTACAGTTCTGGCGCAAAGGCGCCCAGAACCGTGGGACCCAACAGCACGCCGCCGAAAATTTCGCCGACGACTTTCGGAAGCTTCAGCTTGTTGAAAACATATCCGAACGTGTGCGCGGAAATCAGCAGCGCGGCGATGGCGAACAAAAACCGCGTCAATTCCACTTCAGACAATGTGATGTTGGCTGTGCTCACTGGTTTATTTTATTTTTGATGGATAAATTCATGATGCCCCTCCTAACCTCCCCATTTTGAAAAAGCGAAAATGGGGGAGGAAACTGGCATCACACAGTTTCGGCGACGAGCCGGCGTTTCTTCGCGCGGTTGATGCGCTCAAAAAACTCCGCTAACACTTCACCCTCTTCCTCGGTCAAATATTTCTTCCACTTGTCAGCAAAATTGTAAATCTTGGTTTGCCGGACGAGCCTCTCGAAACCCTCGTACCACTCCAGCTCGCAAAAGTCAAGGGTCTGGCGCAACTGCCCGACCGGATCGACCACGAAGTCTTCGTAATGAAGCTCGAAACAGCGACCCGGAAACAGAGCCATGTTGCTGCGAATGTCGTCGATATCCAGTTGCGTTTTGATGGCCGCCGAGAGAAATGGCCGCCGCCCCATCTCCTTCCAAACTTGGATGTATTCTTCCGGCACTTTGCCCCACTCCCAGGAATCGCTGTCCACCGGTGAAGTCACATTCAACCAACCGGCTTGAATCCAAGACGAGACCACGTCGCGCGGGTTCCGTTTGATGTAAATGAAACGCAATTCGGGAAAAACGCGGGCAAAATAGGCCATGCGCGCCCAACCTGTCACCTTCATCAAAAAGCGCTTTTTATTTTGTAACCTGAGCGCTTTGGCGACGGTCTGGCGCAGCGGCTCAATGGCTTCACTGGGCACGTCCTCGGGGAATAACGGCCGATCGTGGCGGGTGATCCCGGGCAGGTACTGTTCCCAAAATTTGTAGGGGCTGAACGGTTTTGGAAACAGGCGATGATCGCGAATGGCGTCAAACATTTTCATGGGATACAATCGCGAAAAAACCGAGAGCCAGGTTTGGCTTGGAAACGCGTGGTTAAGCGTCGATAGCCAGCCGACGTCGCGGTGGCGGGCGATAACGCGATAAAAGACGGTGGAGCCGCTGCGGCCAGTGCAGACGATCATGATAGGTCGATCAAATTGAATCACAGATTTCTCCGAGGGGTTAGAGATAAAAAACTTGCCGGTTTTCCGAAATTTCTTGTAACAACACCTGCTGCAGGGTATCGCGGATCATCCAGTCGGGCAGGCTTTCCTTTTTAGCCAAAGCCGATTGAATGACCTGATCGCGAATGGGCGTGGTTTCGTTGGTGGCGGGATTCTTGACGGCGGCGTCGAAAAACACCGGCGTGCAGCCGATGTCGCCGATGCGCTCAAATGCTTCTCGTATTTGCGCGGGTTCATAAAAACCATCGCTATGTAAGTAATCTTCTCCGATCACGAGATGGCTGCAGCCCATATTTCTTGCGCAGATCGCCATGAACACGGCCTCGCGCGGGCCGCAATGACGGACGTAGAGCTGGGAGACTCCCAAGGCGAATTTTCCGGAAGGGTAAATGTTAGTTTGCAGCAAATGCTGGTAGCTTTTTAAAATCGCGCCAGCTTGAAAATCGCCGCGCCGTTTTGGGCCCATGAGCAGGCTAATAAATATGCCGTCGGCGTGCACCGCCTCTAATGCTTTGAGCTGCATATATTCGTGCGCGCGGTGCGGCACGCTATTCGCGTGAAAGCCGACCACCTTGCTCCAGCCTTTTTGGGCAAAAATCAAGCGGCTTTGGCCAGGGCTGAGCTCAAATTGCCGGTAAGGGGTGGCGAAGTGTTCAACCAAAGTGACTGCGCCCGCGACCAGGCGGTCCCCGCCCTCGGCCAGTTTTTTCACCCCGGGATGTTTTAGCGAGGAGGTTCCAAACCATTTCTGCGCCAGTTTTTCAAAATCGAAGCCGTAAATCTCAGTAACGTCCACCGTGGCGTAGATTTTTCCATTGCCGTCCGCCAACGCGATGCGATCGCCGGCGGAAATTCCGGAAAGGGATGTTTCAGCAACCTGCAAAACAATCGGCATGGTCCACGCTAAACCATTTTGCAGCCGATTCTCGTTGAGAACACTGTCGAGCTCTTTGGAATCCATGAATCCGGTTAGAGGCGAGTAAACGCCGGTGGCAATTTGCACACAGTCCATCAGGTCCGTGGTTTTGACTTGCAGAGTGGGACAGTTGCGGCGCCCGCGGCGATCGATAATATTCGCGGCGCGCTGCACCAGTGCGCCGCCATAAGGCTCCACCAGGGAGTTGACGGCTGTGGAAGAATAATGAACTTGATGCCAGGAGTTTTGCTTGTTTTCGTATTCAAGAATAATTTTTTTGACCATATTCGCGGCCGCCACTGGAAACGCTCCGATGGCGCTTTCGGCTGCCAGCACCAGGCCATCGGCGCCGTCCATCAGAGTGTTATAAATATCGTTGACCTCAGCGCGGGTAGGGTTGGCCGACGTCACCATCGATTCGAGCAAGTTGGTGGCGACGTAAATTTTTCTGCCTACTCCTTTGGCGTAGTGGATGATGTCTTTTTGCACCGCCGGAATTTTCTCGATGTTTACCTGGCGCGATAAATCACCTCTGTCGATCAACAGCGCATCCGAGGCTGCCGCGATTTCTGGAAGATTACGCAGCCCACTCAGACACTCAATTTTTGAAGTCACTAAAGTGCCGTTGTTTGCCAGCGCACGCACAACCCCCACGTCGCTGGCGCGGTTGGCAAACGAAAGTGCCACGTGCCGAATTCCCATTTCGTTGCCAATCCGCAGCGCCTGCTTATCTTTCTCGGTAACCGCCGGCAGGGAAAGATCGCGCTCCAGCAGGCTCACGGCTTTGTTTTGACCAATCTCGCCGCCGTTCAATACCCATAAAACGACGCAATCGTTTTCAATCGCCACCACCTGCGCCAGCACTTCGGCGTCTATCTTGAGCAAATCCCCAATAATTAACTGACGGGCAATCTCCTCGGGGTAAAGATTCAAATTGCCCGAATCGCCGGGCACACGATTGTAATGTACCCGAATGGTGCTATTCTCCAGAACCGCGATCTTGCCCTTTGCCAAGTCGCCGGTTCGAACTTGCGCGCCTTCGGTGTCCAAACATACCGGAACTTTGGTTCGACTCTGAATATACTCCAGAATTTCTCTAAGTTTACTAACTTTAGTGTGTGACAAATTCAGTCGAAATAAACTGACTCCCAACTCCACCAGCCGAGTCAACACGTGATCATTCAATGAGGCCGGGCCTAAGGTGCACCAAATTTCTTTATTCACGAAAGAAAACCTCCGCTGAAAGGCAATGTTGTTCAATTGTTAACTATCCATGTCAAACTAAGGTCAAAAACAGGCTTTTGCGGAAAGCCAACGAGGGAAACACTTTGTTGGAAGGTTGACGGCCAGCAAAATGTCATGGTAGCGGGTGAGAATTCGACGCAGTTGCAGCCGCGGCGGCCAGCGCCGGCGACGACACTGGCTTGCGAATTTTGAACAGCGATCTCGTCGTAGTTATTGGGCAAATGATTCTTTCTTGTTACGTGTCCGTTCAGCACCGGAATCCTTTCTGGAAAATTGCCGGTATTGAAAAATCAAAAACAACATGATGGCGCTGGCAATCACCAATTCAATCACCTCGGTGTATTCTGAGACGACGAAATAAAACCGTTTTGGCACCGGCACCAGATTGCGGAAGAGCCGCCATAGCAAAGGTATAAAAAAAAACGGGATCATCGAATAATGGGGAACCAACATGGCGAGTTGCTTACGGTAGCGCTGCAATCGCTCCAGGCGCATCACCAGCAGCGGCATAAATGTTCCGAAGGCCGCAAACACCAGATGCAGCCATTTGATGGTTTCGCCCACCACATAAATATTGTGAATGTTGGTTTCGTCCTGTTTGTTGATGGCCTTAATGTGCTGCGGCGTATCCCAGCCGAGGAGGCGCTGACCCCAGCTAATCTCTTCGCCGATAATGAAAAAAAGCCCAACGCACAAAATTCCGTAAAGCGCCGCAAAAAAGTATTGGCCGCGGCGGACGGTGTTCTGCATCACATTAAAAGAGAATACAAACGCAACGACGAACATCACCACCTGGATGTTTTCCGCGATACCGTCTTCGGTGGTGAACGCCTTGTAAGCGCTTTTTCCCATCAACGCGGCTACTACCCCCGCCAGACAAAACAGTATCGGCAGCAGCCACAGAAAAATGATCATGCTCCGAGAGGTGTTCCAGGCTTTGGCGCTGTCATCCAAAAGCAAGTTGAATTTGTCTTTTAGCGACCCTCCGTGGGAATGTTCGGCGGCGCCATTTTCAGCTGACAGTAAAATATCGTTCATGATTTCATCCTCCGGGGAGATGTTGTCGCTTTCTGGCTTGCGGCATCGATGCACATGGTCTCCAGAGTTTCGGCGCTGCGCGTCCAGTTGAAATGGGTTTCCACGTAAGCACGTCCTTGACTCGCCAGGCGAGTATGAAGCTCCTGATTTTCAAGAATGTTGATTATTTTTTCGGCCAACTGGTTTGCATTGTCAGCCACGATCACCGGCGGCTCGCCCCCACCTTCCACGTACAAACCGCCCGCGGCAAGTGTGGTGGTTGCCACCGGAACTCCCATAGCCATAGCTTCAAGCAGCTTGTTTTGCGTACCAGAAGCGTAGCGCATCGGCGCCACAAACAGGGCCGCCCGCTGCAGGTAGGGCCGCAAATCATCCACCGCCCCCGTGACGGTTACGCCCGGGGTTTGCCGGGCCTTTTGCTGTAATTCCGGGCGCGGCGCTCGCCCCACCAGCCAAAGCTCGAGGCGGGGATTTTTATCTCGCAATAACGGCAAAACGTTATCGATCAAATAAATGGCAGCGTCATGATTGGGGCCGTAGTCCATGACGCCGGTAAATATCAAGCGCTTGCGGTCAAACTCCGGGCTGGTTCTTTTCCAATAGTTCGAATCGACGCCGATGGGGATGATGCGCGAGTTGGGCGTGTCGCCGTTGGTTGCCGTTCGGTCGCGCAGAGATACAAAGGCGAGGTAGGATGTTTTGTTGATCAATCGGCTCTCGGTGCGCCGCACCTGTTGCAGGCGCCAGAACAGCCACGGCCGCCGCAGCGGCGGGGCGTACTGCATCTCGGTACGGAGGCGCATCGAGGTGGCGTCGCAAAAATCCACCACCAGCGGCAAACCCTCGTAATCTTCGATCACCGGAAAAACCGATTTGCCGTGAAAAAGCACCACGTCAAACGGCCGGGTTTTCACCAGCTCGCGAAAGGTTGCCTTCATCTCTCGCAGCCCGTTCCTGAAAATGGTTTGCGCTTTCAATGGCCCGCCTATGACCGGCAGCTTGCCGATCTGCTTTGCGAAGTCGTAGTGCGAGCCGCCGTTAACGTCGAAAGCGAACAGGTCGCGGGTATAGGATGTCATTTCCGTTAAAGCGTCGTCGCCGATTGGGTGCCGAGCCAAAGTGAGCAGCGTGATTTCGTGGCGCTGCGCCAGTTCGCGAATAAAATAGTAATGGCGATGCGGGCCGCGCACCGTGGGGTGTTGAAATGAAGGCGTGATATAAAGAATTTTCATTGTTAGTTTTTCAAATATCCCAAACGGTTGAGCGACAAGATCTCATTTATGTTGTTTTCCGCGCTAAGCTTGCCGCCGCGTTTGTCATAGATATAATTATTGAACACCTGCAGATCGTCGAGATTCTCGCTGATGTCGATGCCCTCGTCCCGGCAATTGATGAACTGATTGTAGCTGACTTCTCCCGAGCCGCCGTCTAAATCCAGGCCGTCGCGCAGGGCGTTTTTGAACAAATTGTTGGTGATGAGCACGTTGGCGTGCTGCACGTTGAGCGCATCTTTGCCGAACATGTTCACGAACTTGCAGTTGCGGATTTCCACATCGGTTTCGATGACCGACAGCCCGCCTAAAAGATCGATATCGTTGACGCGCGCCTGCCGGGCGTGGCGGAAAATCACATACTCGAACAACGATTTCTCGGTATGAACAACCCCAACGGCCCCCCATTTGAACAGCTTGTTCTTCGCCATGAAAACAATCGGTTCCTCCTTCGTCCCCCGGGCATAAATCGGACTGTAAGAAATCAACGAGCGTCCGACGTCGAATAGCAGGGTGGCGCCAGGCTCGATGCGCAGCGGGAGCTGGCGAGGAATAACGATGGTCTTTTGGATATCGTAAATTCCTTTGGGCAGAACCAGTCCACTTGAATCCGGCTCGACGGTAAAAAATGGGTAGCGCGCCAAAAATTTCTCGATAGAAAAATCGATGTGCTTGAAATGCCGCTCCGGCAGGGTGACGTTGTAGCCGGTCACCCGCTGCCAGTTCCAGCCGGCGTGATCGACTTTATAAACGCCGGTCAAAAACAGCGAGGTAACGATAATCCAAATCAGCACCACTTGATAACTTTGCAGCAGGCCGCGGGTCGGAGAGCCTCTCCTCATAATCCAGAAAACCAGCGACAAAGCCAAAAACGTACCCGCATAAAAAAAGAACAACGGTTTCGGAAACTTCCAAATCAACTGCACAGACAATAAGATGAGCAAAACCCACACGGTGGTTGAAATGGCGACGTTGGTTTTTGAGTGGGCCATATTATCCAAGCTCCTCTTCAATGATTTCACAAATGGCATGGGCGATGGTGATGTGAACCTCCTGAATGCGCGGCGTGCTTTTGGAGGGCGCGCGAAAACAAATATCCACCGCATGTGGCAGTTTGCCGCCGTCCTCGCCGGTCAGGCCGATAGTAACCAGCCCTCGCTGTTTTGCCAGGCGCAGGGCTTTCAAAACATTGGGCGAATTGCCGCTGGTGCTGATGCCGATGGCGACGTCGCCTTTATGGCCGAGCGCCTCAATCTGGCGGGCAAACACTTCTTCGAAACTATAGTCGTTGGCCACGGAGGTCAAAATGGAGGTGTCGGTGGTGAGGGCGATGGCTGGCAGCGCTTTGCGGTTGTGAAAGAATTTGCTCACGAGTTCCGCGGCGATGTGCTGGGAATCCGCGGCGCTGCCGCCGTTTCCAAAGAGCAAAATCTTATTCCCCTCGGCCAGACACTTCCGCAGGGTTTGGGCAATTTGATTGAGAACCGCAACGTGTTCGGCCGCCACCCGTTTTTTAACCGCGATGCTTTCCTCGAGTATTTGCGTTAAGCGCGGGGAAAAGTCGCTATCGAATTGGTTCAAGACGGCACCTCCCAGGTTTGCAAACCGTTCATTTCAAATGTAAACTCCACAATCTGCCCGCCGATTTTTTCCAATTCTTCGGCGACGACGTGCTTTTTATCGAACTCACAAAAAAGCAGCAGATACCCACCGCCGCCGGCGCCGAGAATCTTCCCGCCGATGGCGCCGTTAGCGCGCGCAGTCGCATACAACTGGTCGATTGTTGAGGTGGTAATTTGTTTCGCCATTTGCTTTTTATTGATCCAGGCCTCGTGCAGCAGCCGGCCAAAATCGGTGAGCCGCCCCTGCAGCAGCGCATTCTTCATCTCCACCGTGATCTTTTTCAACTCCTCCATCGCTTCCAGCACGGTCCGCTCCTTGCTTTTGTAGGACTCGATTTGCGAAGTAATAATGTTGGCGGACAGCCGCGTCCTGCCGGTGTAACACAACAACAGATTGTACTCCAGCTCGTTGATAACTTCCTTCGGAATGCGCAGGGGATTGACCACCACCCGCGACGCTCCGAATTCCATAAAATTAAAGCCGCCAAACACCGCGGCATATTGATCCTGCATGCCGCCCTGAATGCCTAAATCCAGGCGCTCGATTTTGTAGGCCAGCTCCGCCAGCTCGTAGTTGGTCAGCGGCAGCCGCTGCAAGTGTTTGATCAAGCCAATCAGCGCCACCACCATCGTGGAAGACGAACCGAGGCCCGAGCCCGGCGGCGCGTCGCTGTGGATGAAAAATTCCATCCCGTGTTTGAAGCCGTTGTTCATGTTTTTGATGACGGCCTTCACCAAATCCAGCTCGCCGTTGTAGGCCATATCGTCGTCGAGGTTGTATTTGGCGACGATATCGTAGTCCAACGATTTCACGGTGACAGTGCGCTCGTCTTTCAGGCGCAGCGAGCCGTAGGCGTATTTGTCGATGGTGGCGCTCAGCACCACGCCGCCGTATTCGTCTTTATAGGGCGAAATGTCCGTGCCGCCGCCGGAGAAACTGATGCGCAAAGGCGCTTTGCTTCGAATAATCATTTTGTCCATTTTCCTCCTTGAAATTTAGACTTCTATTTGCGCCTCGGTTAGCGCTTTACTTTGGGGTTGCATGGTTTTCGGTTTCAGCTCCACACTGCTGGCTGATTTTTCACAATAGGGCTTCATGGCGGCGTAGAGGTCGGGCAGCGGCACCGGGTACGGGTGCATCACCCGGTAGGCCTCTTTGCCGGCGAGCGCCCGGCTCAAAATTTCATATTGCGTCTCGGCGGCGGTTTCGATGAAGGGGTTGCTGCGCTCCGGAAACGCGAACTTAAACGCCAGGTAGTGTTCCAAAAGCGGCGTGCGCTCATATTCCACGGAGGCGGCCATGCGCTCGGCGATTTCCGGGCCGTCGCCCCGTTCAACCACAATCTCCTGCGACTCGTGGCTGCCGATGAAAAACACTTTTTCCGGTTTCGCTTTGCGGGCGCCTTTGCCGCCAAACAGTTTCTGCGGCGGAAGATTAACGTGCAACTGGCGCTTCAAAGCCGCCATACTCTCGTCGAGAGTCTTCGCCAAGAACATTTTTTTCAAAAAACTTCTGCGAAGGAAATGATTCACCCCCACCAACGCGTGAATGCCTTTAAACAAACGCAGCTTACTCTTAGGCGCCAGGTTGCGGGCCTTGGGCAAATAGTCGAGATGCCAATCCCACAACGTAATCGGCTCCGGCAGCCCGTACATAGTTTGGCCGTCGCCGGCGAGGATCACCCACTCGTCGCCGACGTATTCGGCGCCGTTGTGAGCGAACGCCAGCATCGCTTCGGTTTTGCCGCCTTTGGACCAACCGGTGACCAGCACACCAACGCCGTTGTAAACGAACGCCGACGCATGTAACGGAACACAATCTTTTTGCAGCAGCGTGAGGTTGATGATGGCGATGAGCAGCGGCACCGAACGCAGGCCGTTTTCACAGACGATCTCACAGCGCCCGCCAATCTCATCGAACGGGATGCGCACTTTTGCCGGCGCCTTGCTGCTGCGCAAAATGTAATAACCGTTTTCATCGTAGCCGGCGTAATCGAGGCCCAGCAAGCGCAGGTGCGGCGTGGCCAGCCATTTTTCAAAACGGATGACGATGTCCGGCTCGCGCTGCAGATTGGCGCGCAGCGCGCCCAATTGCCGATCCACCGCCGCGGCGTCGCTGGGTTGGGCGTTCAGCAGCCGAATGCCAACCAACCCGTGAATATCATAATCGATGTGACTCTCGTGAGCCATGTTTCGCCTTCGCTAAACTAATTTTTAAAACCAATTAAAAATGAATTAAAGAAAATACCCGGCTGCGGCGCGGGATTGTGCAAATAGCTTTTGAGCCAATCCGGTTCGGCTAAATGAAAACCGTTCCCCACAATTGAAAGCGGCTCAATCATAAAATTCTCGTTTTGCGGATCGACGAAACGGATGCTGGTAGTTCGGCACGTGGGCCAATCCACCGGCGCATCCAGCAGTGAATTTTGAACCGCGACTTTGCCTTTCGAAAAATAATCTTCTTCAAGCAAAGCCCGATTGCCGGCGAACACGCTGTTCACCACCTCCGCCGAGGCGCCGCCGAACATCGGCTTCTTGCGCTTGGCCTCGATAGCGAGCTGATTGTTGACGAAGGTGCAATGCGCCACGCGCGCGTGCGACAAATCTTTCGTCGAAAATCCAATCACACAATTGCGGAAAAAATTGTTGATGATGATCGGGTGCGAATTCTCCCCCACACTCACGCCTTTGTCGCCGATGTTTTCAAACCAGTTTTCCGCGATCAACAGGTCGCGGGCGCCGGAAAGATCGAGGCCGTCGCCGGCGGTGTTGATGAACTTATTGTTCTTCACTTCGCCGCTGCAAAAATCTAAATCGATGCCATCGCTGGCGGAGTTGGCAAATAAACAGTTGCGCATCACGATGTGGCCGTTTTTTAAATTCAGCCCGTCTTCGCTCTGCATATCAATGAATTGGCAAAATTCGATATCGAGATCGCCTTCGTGAACCGCGAAGCCGCCGGTGAAGAGCAGACCGTTCATTTGCGATTGGCCGCCGTCGCGAACTTCGGTGTAGCGCATCACCACTTTGCGGTAAGTCGGCCGCACCACAGCAAACGCGCCGAAGGGCTCGCCGGAACCGTCGCCGTGAATGCGGATGGGCGCCACCGGCGTGCCGATGGCGGTGAGGCCGGCGTAGTTAAGAACGTTCGCCCCCGGCTTCATGGTGATGTCGGCTCCCGGCCGCAAAATCAGCGGCGTTGACTTGGGGATGATCACCGTGCCCGCAATGGTCACTTTGCCGCGCAATTCCACTGCGCCGGGCTGTTCGGCGCTGGCGACAAATTGCGGATGGCGCTTCAAAAATTCTGCCTGGGTGAGATCGATGGCGTCGAGATCGAACGGATCGGAATGATCGTAGGCGATGATGCCCATATAATTTTCTGGAAGGGGCTCGGTCTGGCTGATGAACGCCGACGGAATTTGGTAACCGGTCACCGCGTTGGTGGAGGCCACCATGATGTGTGGCGGATTCCAAATCAACGGATCGCGTTTTGGCGGCGTGAGTTTGCCGACCAGAAAAAAGCGCGCGCGCTTGCCAACGGTGTCGAAGAATTCCCAGTAGCGCGCATCGATCCAATCGCCTTTGTATTCGATGTCCGGCAAAATTTGCTTGTCGAAATCAAAGCTGAGCTTCCAATCCCGCGCCTCGGTTTCGCTGAGCAGGGCGTCGTACGGATCCAATTCGCCATTAAAATTGCTGTCCTCAAAAAGTTTGTACTTACCTTCGAACGCCAACGAGTCGATTAGCTCAATCTTCTGAAGTTGAATGCCGGAAAAATTGTTGACGAAAATCTCCATGGCGGCGCGATCGTCCGCCTCCAGGCGATAAGTGAAATTGGCGCTGGAGTTGCTCATAACTTTGTGAATGCGCCGCACGTTGAACTCGAAAATGCCTTTGAGCACGTCCATCTTGTGGGCTTGAATGGGGGTGTACAAAACATCGGCCCAGGCAAACGGTCGAATTTGATTGTGGATTTTGTTGTACTGGGCGATCAAGCTGTCGCCGCCGTCGCCGATGAACGACCACAGAATCTTGTTGCGCTGCAAGCGCAACTGCGGATCCAGCAGCGTCGCCCGTTGAATTTCATCCGGGCCGTGGCTGTTCCAAAAGTCGATGGTGCCCGGCTCCTTCGGCATTTTGGTGAGGTGCAAATCCCACGGAATTGGCTCCAGCAAACCGCGGCTGGGATCATAGTAAAGCCGTAAATTGTCGGAGCCAAAACGGACGTGGTTGGTATTGCACAACGTCGTCATCACGCGAAACGTAAGATAGCGCTCCCAATCCATCACCGCGCGCACCCGCCGAAAATTTTCCGGCGTGGGGTTGACGGAGTGTTCCAAAAGAACGTTCATCGCCTGCAGCGCCAGCTCGCCCTCGCGGTCCACCAACAGGCGCTGCGAGCCGATATCGAAGCGGGCGTGGGCCGCGGCCGGGGTGCCGTATTTGGTATATTGCTCAAAGTGCATGGCGCGATCGTTCTGGCCAAACACCGTGGTCTCCGGGCGGTTGTTCATGGCCAGCAGCGGTTTGTCAAAATGTTCCACTTCGTAATAAAGCCCCTGGATAGCGCCATTGATGCGCAGCACCACGAAACGATCGTCGGGGACGACCAGGCCGCGTTTGCGCATAAGCGTGTTGATAAAATAAGCCAATATGTAGTCGCGGTCAATTGGAATGATGAGATTGATCTGCCGGCGGCCGCGAAACGGAATTTGCTCTTTCACTAAATCCTTACCGTTGTGAGACACCAGACGATTTCCAAATTTGATGCGCCACGATTTTTTCGGGCCCTTCCAGTGAGCGGGCAGGTCGCCGCGCACCCGCAGGTCGATATTATACACTTCGCCATTATGGATGAATTGCGCGTTGGCCCACACCTTCTGATCATCGCTCATCCAACCTTGTTTTTTTGCCTCCGCGATGATCTTGTCGATCTTGGCAAATTCCTGATGGCTGACTTTGATATCGTAAATGGGCAAGCCTGATTTGAGCAAAATGTGACGGTTGCGGAAAGGATTGAATAAACCATCCAACAACGCCAAATATTTGTTGCTGCTGAAGAGCCTGCTGGTGTAGTGAGCGGTTTTGGTGGAATAGGTCAAAAGGCAAAACGCGACCACCGACAAGCACAGGATGCCGATGAGCGCCTCGGACAG
>JBBIIG010000053.1:0-28438 GCA_037446635.1 bacterium | reverse complement strand
CATGGCGCCCAACAACGGCCGCACTTCCGACTTCCCCAGCCGCGACGCCGCTCGTGAAGCCATTTACAAGCTGCCAGCGGAGCAAGTCACCGCCGACCTCCACGCCGTCTTCGATTACGCTGGCAAATTGCCGGCAGCCAACGGCAAGGTTGCGGCCGCGGGATTTTGCTGGGGCGGAGCGCAGACGTTTCGATTTGCTACCAACCGCGCGGATTTGGCGGCGGCGTTTGTGTTTTACGGCAGCGGGCCCGACAGCGCTGCCGTTTCAAAAATCAATTGTCCGGTTTATGGGTTTTACGGCGGCAACGACGCGCGCGTGAATGCCACCATTCCCAAAATTACAGAATGGATGACAGCCGCCGGTAAGACGTATCAGCCCGTGATTTACGAAGGCGCCGGCCACGGCTTCATGCGCTCCGGTGAACAACCCGACGCCTCGGAGGCCAACAAAAAAGCGCGAACGGAAGCGTGGGAGCGCTGGAAGAGCTTGCTAAGTGAATTGTAACACAATTCGACTTGAAGCTGGCACTATGAATTTCAGTCAGAGTCGGTGTCTTTCGGTGTTAAATTTCATTAGTTGAAATGCCCGGCGCCATCGAAATCAACAATTTCAGTAAAAGCTACGGCGACGTCCGCGCGGTGGAAAATCTTTCGCTGAAGATCGAATCCGGCGAGCTGTTTGGACTCATTGGCCCGGATGGCGCTGGCAAGACCACCACCATGCGCACCCTCTGCACGCTGTTGAATTGCGATCACGGCGAGATGCTCGTGGATGGCCGCGACGTACGTACTCAGGTTTCGTACATCCGCTCGATTCTCGGTTACATGCCGCAGCGCTTTTCACTTTATCCCGATTTGAGCGTTGAGCAGAATTTGAATTTCTTCGCCGATTTGTTCGGCGTCTCCAAGAATGAAAAAGAGGATCGGCTGGCGCGGCTTTACCAATTCAGCAAACTCGAGCCGTTCAAGAAGCGCCTCGCCAGCGCGCTCTCCGGCGGGATGAAACAAAAGCTGGCGCTCTCCTGCACCCTCATTCACACCCCGCGCATTTTGATTTTAGATGAACCCACCACCGGCGTCGATCCGGTGTCGCGGCGGGAGTTTTGGGAAATCCTGCGCCAATTACGCAACGAGGGCGTAACCATTTTGGTGTCCACACCCTACATGGACGAAGCCGAGTTGTGCGACCGCGTGGCGTTCATGCACAAAGGACAAATGTTAGCGCTCGACGATCCCAAAAATCTTCACCAGCATTTTCCTTTTCATTTATATGAAGTCATTGCCGCTGAAACACGCGGGTTGGTGGCATATTTTGAGAAACAAGTGGATACCCGCTCTGTGCAAATTTTCGGAGATCGTTTGCACGTGAGTTTTGAGCAGAAGTTGTCCGCAGCAACCATCTCGGACTTAAGGGAAAAAGCGCCGGTTGAAATTCAAAGTATGCAAAAGATTCAACCCAGCATCGAAGACACGTTTTTGGCGTTGATGAAAAAACAAGAATCGTTTTGAAAAAAACCGCACACGCAAACACGCGAAGACGCAAAGGTTTTTCTTTTGATTTCTCTGCGCAACCTTCGAGGCTTGCGTGCGAGTCGTTGTTTTTTTTGGTAGAGTGGGTCATTCTGTTTTGAGAAGTTTTGAGTTTCTTTATTTGAATTTGTTTCGGATTTCGATTTTCGGATTTTAATTCTTGATTCGACCTATGGGAGCTGCGAATAATTATGCCGTTCAAACTGAGAAGCTCGAAAAGCGCTTCGGAGATTTTTATGCCGTCAAGAATCTTGACCTCGCCGTGAAGGCCGGCGAAATTTTCGGGTTCTTGGGCGCCAACGGCGCCGGCAAAACCACCGCCATTCGCATGTTGTGCGGACTGCTGCTGCCATCGGCTGGCAAAGGCACCGTGGCGGGATTTGATATCTGGCGCGAGAACGAAAAGATCAAGCAGCGCATCGGTTACATGAGCCAGAAATTTTCCCTCTACAACGATTTGACGCTGGCGGAAAACATCGAATTCTACGGCGGCGTGTATGGTTTGACGCGGGAGCAATTGCACGCCAAACGACAACAACTGCTCGAAGAATTGGGACTCATCGATCAGGCCAACCGGCTCACCCGCGATATGCCACTGGGGTACAAACAGCGGCTGGCGTTAGGCTGCGCCCTGCTGCACGATCCCCAAATCATTTTTTTAGATGAACCCACCGGCGGCGTCGATCCAGAAGCGCGGCGCAATTTTTGGGATTTAATCTACCGCCTCGCCGACGCCGGCAAAACCGTCTTCGTCACCACGCATTACATGGACGAAGCGGAATATTGCAATCGGGTTTCGATCATGTATCAAGGCGAGATCATTGCGCTCGATACGCCGCAAGCGCTCAAACGAGAATTTAAGCAACCGTCAATGCAGGATGTGTTTATTCATTTGGTGGATCGATAACATTCGGAGTGAAACGCTTAATTCTTTGGAATGCGGTTCGACACGGTGGGGTGTCTGATCTTCAAGAATATCAATGGTCAAGTTTCTCGCGAGCTGGGTTGTCAGAAAGAGAACGAGATGAGCTGAATAGAAAACAACCTGATGGTCTTATAGACAATTTTGATGACTTCTAAAATTCGTAATCGAAGGACACGTTAGTGAAACGCTTCCGCGTTTTACTCCGGAATTTTTTATGAGCTTGCGCATTACACCAATCATCCGAAAAGAATTCATTCACATCCGCCGCGATTTCCGCACGCTGGTGATCGTCATCATCATGCCGGTGGTGATGCTGTTTCTCTACGGCTACGCCATCAACATGGAAATTCAAAATATCGATCTGGTGGTTCTGGATCGCGACCAATCTCCGGAAAGCGCCGCGCTCGTCCGCAAATTCGAGGGCAGCAAATTTTTTACAGTCTATCATTACAACGGCCCCGAATCGCAAGTGGAGGCTTTTTTTAATGAGCGCGCTGCGCGGATGATCCTCATGATCCCCGCGGGCTTTTCTAAAAATTTGGGACGACAATTGCGCAGCGATGTGCAGGTGCTCGTCGATGCCAGCGATCCCAACGCGGCGCAGGCGATTCGCAATTATGCTAATGCGGTATTTCAAACTTTCAACGCCGGGTTGGGAAGCCGCGGTGTATTCGAAATCGAGACCGCCATCTGGTACAATCCGGCGTTAAAGAGCGCCTACTTTTTTGTGCCCGGCCTGGCAGCGCTTATTCTGATGATGATCTCGGCGCTGCTCACCAGCATTGCCATCGTGCGCGAAAAAGAGACCGGCACTATGGAGCAAATACTGGTGTCGCCAGTCCGTCCCATCGAAATCATCATGGGCAAGGTGATTCCGTACATTTTGCTGGCGTTTATTGATTTGTTGATCATTCTCATCATCGCCCGTTTTGTGTTCGATGTTCCTTTTGTCGGCGCGATTGGATTTTTGTTGGCAGCGTCGCTGGTGTTCATTTTCACCGCGCTCAGCCTTGGCCTCATTATCTCCACGCGCGCAGCAACGCAGCAGGTAGCGATGATGGCGGCTCTGATAATGACGCTGCTGCCCACGGTCATGCTTTCCGGGTTCATCTTTCCAATTAGCAGCTTGCCCAAAATCCTGCAGATGATCACATACATCGTGCCCGCGACCTATTTCTTGGTGATCATTCGCGGCATCATGCTGAAGGGCAATACCCTGCCGCAGCTGCTGCCGCAGATAATGATTCTCGCTGGCATCAGCGCGATTTTGATCATCGCCAGCGCTAAAAAATTTAAAACCACACTCGAGAGCTGAACCAATGCAGCAGATTCTTTACCTCATCCAAAAAGAATTTCGCCAGATTTTCCGCGACAAGCCGATGCTGTTCATTGCCTTTTTTGCGCCGGTGGTGCAGATGACGATTCTGGGATTTGCGCTTACCGTCGATGTAAAGAATGTCAAGACTGTTATCGTTGATTATGACCGCACACCGGTCAGCCGGGAAATTTGCCGCAAGTTTGAGAACAACCGTTATTTTTCGGTGGCAGCGTACATCGAGGGTCAAAGTAATTTGCGCGAGGCCATCGATGACTGGCAAGCGCAATTGGCGATCATCATGCCGCACGGTTTTTCAAAGGATCTGGAACGCCGCCTGCGCCCGAAAATTCAAGTCATCGTTGATGGGCTGGACGGCAACTCAGCGGGTATCGCCATGGGTTATGCGCAAGGGGTGCTGGCGGATTATGCGATTGAGGTGGCGGCCAGCGACCCATCCTACGCTGCCAACCTACGCATAGCAACCGTGGTCGAGCCACAGATGCGCTTATGGTACAATCTTGATCTCGAAAGTAAGAACTTCATGGTGCCGGGTTTGATTGCGCTGCTGCTGACCGTGGTGACGATGTTTCTCTCATCGATGGGTTTGGTGCGCGAAAAGGAAATCGGCACGCTGGAGCAGCTCATGGTGACGCCCATCAAAACCTACCAGTTGATTTTGGGAAAAGTGCTGCCGTTTTTTATCCTCGGTTTCTTTGCGCTGGCTTTGATGGTGGGTGTCGCATTCATGGTTTTTCGGCTCGAAGTGGCGGGCAGCATTGTGCTGCTGTTTGCGCTGGCGGCGTTGTATTTGCTTTCGACGCTCGGTCTTGGCATCTTCATTTCCACGCTGGCGCACACTCAGCAGCAGGCGATGTTCATTTCCTGGTTTTTTATGATATTTTTGATGTTCATGTCCGGCTTTCTTTTCCCCATTGACAACATGCCACCCTTGGTGCAGAAACTGACCTACCTCAACCCGCTGCGTTATTTTGTGATCATCGCCCGGGAGATTTTTTTGAAGGGCAGCACGGCGAAATATTTGATCAATGAAATTCTTTGCCTCGCTGGCTTTGGCGTAGTGATTTTGGGATTGAGCACGTTGAAATTTCAGAAGCGGGTGAGTTAATGTAAGTTGAGACTCATCTTAGAGACGAGTCTCAACTTGGATTCCGCCAATTGGATTCTGTTGACTGTTGAAAATTTCTACAAATCGCTTATATTGAAGCCATCGAAAATAGTCGGAGGACTGATGATGAAAACCCTTTCTCTCTTAATCTGTTTAATTTTGACCACCGTACTGGTGGGCTGCTCCCCCATCAGCGTCAAAACCGATTACGATCGCGAAGTGGATTTCAAAAAGTACCAAACCTTCAAGTGGATGCCGCACTCCGAAAAAGGCGGCCGCAGCGCAGTGCGCGAAAATTCCCTTTTGGATAAACGAATCAAACGCGCCGTGGACCGCGAGTTGAAGGCCAAGGGCTACGACGTCATCGAATCCGGCCCGCCCGATGTGCTGCTGGCATACCACGTGGCCGTGCGCGAACGGGTGGATGTGTCCACCGTGGGCTACGGCTATTGGCGCGGACGATTTCACGGCCGCACCGCCTACATTGAACGCTACAAAGAAGGAACGCTGGTCATCGACTTTGTGGATCCCCAATTAAAGCAACTGGTGTGGCGCGGCGCCGCCACCGGCGTCATCGGCAGCATGGAGGAATCGGAGGAGCGGATCAACGAGTCGGTCACGAAAATTTTTGAAAAGTATCCACCGAAGTGAATTAGAGTGAAGCAACCAAATGCAATCCGCAAAGTTCGCTAAGTACACCATTTTTTGTATGGTTTGGTTCTTTGCGGTTAAACGCCAATTCTTGGCGGCTCCTCGCAACAAACATTTTTTCTTGACAATCAAAATGCAATTCTATATATTCACGCTACATTTTATCCAATCGCGCGACGGCACCGGCTTCCCCAATTTACCCCTAAATCGCCTAAGTGAATAATAATGATGAATAATGGAGCAAGGGGATAGTTCTAGGGATGGTTTCAAATTTCAGGTCGGATCGCAGCCTCCGACATTGCTTTTCTTCCTCCTTACCAAAAGCAGTGATTCTTTTCCTCCTTTGCTTTTTTCTTTTTCTTCCTGCAACTTCGTTTTCGCAAAACAATGATCAAAACAGCCGAATCGACCGCTTGGACGGCGGCAACCTGGGCATGAAGTTCAAATGGTCGGGTAGTCTTTTTTCCGGACTTGGCGCCCGTGCTGATGCTATGGGGGGAAGCATCAGCACACTTTACCCGGGGCCGGAAGCGATCGCCTCCAACCCCGCCGCGCTGGGGTTTGCCCGCGGCTTTCACATCTCCCTCGATTGGGCGCCGCCGCTCACTATCGACCCCGCTGGCATTTTCGGCATTGAAGATCGCATCAACGAGACGCTGGTGGACGCGGCAAAAGACAATTCTCCAAACGGGGTGGTAGCGCCGGGCACGGTGGACAGCGCCAATGTCAACAGTGAGCTGGATATGCGCGGTGGGCTGAAAGGCGGCGCGCTGCTTTACGCCAACTCACGGTTCGCCCTCGGCGCGGCGTTTCATCAGCCGCTGCGAATTGAATCGCAAATCAATATCTCCGGCGTTGAATTTTTAGCTGTGGCTCTGGACGACGACGGCAAGGAAACCAACCGCATCTTCGGAACCGTCAACGGCAATTTTAATTTAAACTTGAATTTTGAAACCTCCAGCATCGGCCTCGGGACGCAACTGTCGCCGAGCTTAGCGCTGGGCATGGTGTACGACAATATCAACGCCGAGTCCAATTTTGAAAGCACCTTTCTCCCGGAAGGGATCATTTCCAAAGGCGACGACATTCGCGCCTTCAACGATCCGCGGCGAATTCAATACGACAGCCTCTACGCCGTGCTCAGCGGCAATTGGGAGGGCAACGGCCATCGTTTTCGCTGGGGGATCGGGTATCATCCGAAGCCCAACCTCAGCCTCGACGCCGTGCTCACGCTGCCGGTAACCATAGATTTGCGCGGGCCATTCAACATGGTTCACAACACGATTCGCGCCCTCAACCTCGGCGCCGAGGGCGATGAAGAGGTGTTCGACGTCGATGTGCTGGTCGAAGACAACTTGACGAAAACGGTCAAGCGCATCACCAAAGTACCGGGCATTGATTTTGAATTCCCCGGCTCGCTGTCGTTGGGGTTTTCCGCGCGCTGGGACCACTACCTCGCTTCCGTGGTTTACATCAACTATCTCGATCACCTCGCCTATCGCCTGCGCTACGATCAATTCGATAGCCTCAACGTGCCGCTCAAAGCCGGCGAAATTCACCAGGGCATCGATCTCAAAAGCGCCATCCGCCTGGGCATCGGCGTTGAGCCGCTGATTTTAGGACTGGGGGTGGTGTTCGGCGAAACCTTTCGCACCGAGCAGGTTGAGTTTCGCACCAAAACCGAAGTCGCCGATCGCCACAACCGCTTTCTGCCGTTTTTTTCGTTGGGCGGGGGCGTGAAATTGGGCCCCAAGTTCCGCCTCGATTATGTGCTCAATTTATATAACTCATCGTTTCTGCGTTTTTCCACCTCCTATCGACTTTAAATGAACACTCAAAAACTTGCGCGTCCAAATTCGATTCCGGACCGGATGGTAAAATTCCTTGGCGTCTTCAGCACCGCGATCTTCTGGTTGGCGCCGGCGCTTATTTTTACGCAAGAAAAAAACCCCGTCATTTTCAAACTGCCATCTCCCCAAATTAACACGGAAATTTTGGGCAGCCGCGAAAATCTCGACGCCGAAATCGTGTTGACGAAAGTCCCGCGCGGCATGTTTTTAGACGGCGATACCAAAGACATCAGCGATCTCGAATGGACGCCGAACGTCCCCTGCATTTTGCGCTACGCCACTCGCCCCGGCAATCGTGTGGTGGAGAATTATCCCAACCGCTTCCAAGCCGAGGGCGCGGGAAAGATCGCGCTCAATCCGGCGCAGGAGGGCATCCGCACCGGATTCTACTACTGCATTTTGGTTTCAAAGAACGATCCGGCCGCCACCTCGGTGGAGTTCACCATCATCGTGCAGGCGAACGCCTCCCCCATCGCCAAAGCGCCGCTGGGATCAATCAATTTGCAGCAGGGCACGCCCATCTTTCAGTGGGACCGCGTCAGCGGCGTGCCATATTATTTTCTCTTTCTCTCCGAAGGTCCGATTGCGATTGAAAGAAACGAAGAAGGTGAGATCACCGGCGTGACCGGCCTCAACTTGACCTGGCAGGTGATCACCACCGCCAATTTTGTGAAATACGGCGATCCCGATCCCAGCGGCAATTTCGTCAACGCCCACGTGCCGCCGCTGCTGACCGGCATCCGCTACAATTGGATTGTTCTGAACGCCTACGGCCCGAGCACCGACATGGTCTCCGGCGAAGTGGCGCCGCTGGCGCCGGCGTTTTTTGAAGTGAGCCGACCAACCCTCTCCCAAAGTCCGACGCTGCTGGAGCCCGCAGCCGACGCCCTCATTTCCGCGGATGAAATCATTTTTAGATGGAGCCCGGTCGCGGACGCCACCCGCTATCGTTTGTTTTTGTATTTAACGGGAGATTTATCCGGCAGCGAGGTGGATTTCACATTTTGGAGTCAGGTCGCCACCGGCACGGAAATCCGTTTGCCCACGCGCAATTTATTGGTGCGCGCCGGCTATCATTGGCGGGTGGTTGCCGAAAACGCCAACGGCGTTTCCGCCAGCGAGCGCCGTCCGTTTGAATACGCCGGGGCCGCCGGCTGGGTGAAGTTCATCGTCGATTCGGATGAGGGGCCGGTCTCGCGGGTTTCGTTTGATATCAAAACCGCCGCCGAGACCGAGGTGCCGGTGCCAACCCTCACCGACACCCTCGGCTTCGCGAAGCTGCCGCTGCCGGCTGGCGCCTACAGCTTTCGCGCGCTGCGGCCGGGGTTCATCACCACCGCCCGTTCCACCTTCAATGTGCCCAACAACGACACCGTTTTTGTAAACGTTGAGATCGCCCGCGCCGCCACCGGCGTTTCAGCGCAGATCATCGATAACACCGGCAACGCGCTTTTTGACGCCGTCATCGAATTTAAAGCGGGCGATCTTGTGGAGAGCACCCGCAGCAACTCCGCCGGCTACGTCTCGGCCGCGCGCAATCCCGGCAATTGGTCGTACCGCGTCTATAAAGATCGGTTCGTGGCGACGCCGTTTGAAAGCTTTACCCTGTCGGCCGATGAAAACAAAAATTTAGGGCAGATCACTCTGCAACCCGCTACCAACCGCGTGAATGGGCAGGTCACTTTTGCCGCCGACGGCCGGCCGCTGCAGGGGGCGTTGGTGCGCGCCGAGCAAAACGGCCTGGTGTTTGAAACCACCACCGGCAACACCGGCGGCTTCACCTACACTTTGGGTCCCGGCGCCTGGAGAATTTCGTTGAATGCCCAAGGCTTTGTGGCCAGCCCTCCCAATTATGTGTTCGATTTTACGGAGAACGGGCAAGTGGCCGCGCCGTTCCAACTCGCGGAGGGAGGAATTGTTTACGGGCGCGTCCTGTTTCAAAATCATGGCTTGCCCGACGCCACGATCCGCGCCCTGCGCAAAGATAGCGGCGCCGTCGCGCAGAACGCGCTTTCCAATGCTTTGGGAGATTATGCCATCGGCCTCCCGGCCGGCGAGTACGACCTCATCGCCACGCGCCCCGGTTTTTTGGAAGGTCGAAAACGCATCGTCATGGCGGCGGGGCAAACACTGGTGGAAGATTTCACCCTGGCCGAAGCGGGTTTTGTGGAAGGCCGGGTGATCAATTTGGAAACCGCCTCGCCGGTCGCCAATGCGAAAGTCTTCGTCTTAGAAGACACCACCAATCACGTTTTCACCGACGCCAGCGGCAATTATCTTTTAAGCTTGCCTCCGAACACTCCCCTGCAAATCGACGCCTTTCTTTCCGGGTTTGACAGCAACGGGCCGTTCACCGTCAGCGCCGCCTCCGGCGAAACCGTGCGCCAGGATTTTTTTCTGAAAGCGCTCTCCGGCGTGATTCGCGGCCAGGTCACAGATGGCTTTTCACCCGTCGCCGGCGCGCTGGTGGAAATTCTCGAATTGAACGCGCAGGCCGTTACCAATAACCAGGGCCGCTTTGAATTTACCATTCCGCCGGGAGAGTACACCCTCTCGGTGCGCAAAGATTGCCATTTCTCGAAAATAGAGGCGGTGAATTTAGTAGCGGGTGTGACCGAGGAGCTCGACATCGTTTTGGAAGCGCTGCAAAGCGTGGTGACCGGGCGCGTGACCGACAGCGGCGGCCGCGCCATCCCGGGTGCGCAGGTGTCCGCCGCCGGCGACACCGTTTTCACTACTTTCACCAACGCCAGCGGCAATTATCAACTCTGTTTGAACGAAGGTATCTTTCGAATCACCGCCAGCCAGTTGGGATTTTTGTCCGCCAGCCGCACGCTGGTCATCAGCGAAGGCGATTCCCTGAGCGGCGTCAACTTTACGTTGCAGGATAATTTCGCGCGCGTGACCGGCGTTGTGGTGGATACGCTCAATCAACCGATGGCCCAGGCCGTTGTCACCCTTACCAACCCCAACCAGACCCTGGTGGACACCACCACTGAAAGCGGCGAATACGCTCTCGAAAGAATTATACCCGGCGTTTCAGAAATTATCGCCGCCCAAGCCGGATTTTATGGAATTCGCGTCAACCGATTTTTAGGCGGCCAGCAGCATGTGGGGCTGAACTTAACCCTCTATCCTGCAGACGGCTTCATCAGCGGCGCCGCCCGCGATTCGCAAACCCACGAGGGCATCCCGGGGGGGACAGTTTCCGCGGAGCTTTCCATTCCGCAAAGCGGATCGGTATCCGAGAACCCGGAAGAATTTTTTTCCACCACCACCGGCGCCGACGGTCGCTACACCATCTCCAATGTGCCGGTCATCCCTCGCCACACCTTCACGATTTTTGCTTTCAAAGAAGGTTTTTTTTCGCCCACGCCCATCGCCAACGTGCCGGCTAAATCCAGCGGCGTGGATTTTCTGTTGGTGAACCGCACCGGCGCCATCAAAGGCTGGGTGCGCGATCGCGATACTGCGGAGCCGCTTGCCAACGCCAAAGTTGAGGCCACTAACCCCAGCGGCGCCCGGCGGCAGGCCTTCTCCAACTCCGATGGCCAATTTGTCATTACCGGTCTCGTGCCCACGGGATTTTACAATGTTACCGCCGTCAAAAGCGGCTTTTTTACCGAAACGCAAAGCAATGTGGCGCCCGGGGACACCACGCTGGTGCTGGGCATGCTGCGGCGCTACGGTTTTGTCCGCGGCCGCATCCTGGATTTGGCCGCAGGGAGGCCGATGGCCGACGTGCCGGTGGTGGCTACGCCGGTCGGGGCCGAGGGCCGCAAAACCACAGCAACAACCAACCTCGATGGCGAGTACCTGCTGCGGCTGATCGCGGATTTTTACATCGTGCAGCCGGCGCTCAGCCATTATCGCAACGAGCCGCGCGAGCAGCAAGTGGAAGTCGCCGAAGTGGACACGGTGCTGGGGATCGATTTCGCCCTGGAGGCGCAAACGGTGCAGGCCATCACCATCTCGCGGGCGGATCAATCGCCGGACCCGGAAATCGCCAACACCGATACCGTTCGTTTCACCGCCAACGCCGTCGATCCCAACAATCGCCCCGTGAACATCGGCCATCCCATCTGGAAACTCGATGTTTCGCCGCGCGCCGCCGTCATCGATACCAGCGGGCGCTTGCAAATCAACCCTACTTTTTTTGGCGATGTCACCGTCACCGCTGCCGATCCTGTGAGCCGGCGCAGCGGCTCGCTGCTGGTGCGCATCTTCGCCGCCATTGATTCCACCACCAACACGATTTTCTTCAACGATCGCGGGCTGCAGCTCATGGTTGGCCGCAGCGCCGTGACCAGCCCGCAGCGGCTGCTGGTTGCAAAGGAAGCGATGGCGCCGGCGAAACGCGGCCGCGCCGAGCTCTTCAGCGTCGATTCGTCTTATGTGATCAAAGCCGCTGACTTCAATCGGCCGGTGAAATTGATCTTGCCGTCGCCGCCCAACTCGAATGATTTGGAGCGCTTCATCGGCCGCTGGGACGTAGTGGCAAATAAATGGACGCCGGTGCTGCCCTCGTTTATCAACCCAAACAATCGCGTGGAGGCGAACATCACTACCGCCGGCGAATACACGGCGCTGGCGCGCGCCGGTGCGCTGGCCATCGCCAACTTGACTTTGCAACCCAACCCGTTTTCGCCGTTTCAAGAAATCGATGGCCGGCCCGGTTTGAAAATTCAATTTGACCTTTCCTCCAACGTGGCGCCCAATCCGCTGCTCTCAGTTAAAATTTATAACCTGGAGGGCAACCTGGTGCGCCTTCTGCACGATCAAACACCGTTTCCCCGCGGGCCCGCCACCATTTACTGGGACGGCCGCGCCGACGACGGCGTCCTCGCCCGCAACGGCCGCTACCTCGTGCGCTTCATTCTTGAAGATCCCTCCGACTCAAAGGACGTGATGAAATCGGTAGTGTTGATTAAGTAGGAGAACGCTTGCTTCTTATTAGAAACGCAAATAGCGGATAAACCCAATGTATCGAACAAAAACCAAACGAACCCTGCTGATTTTACTCGCCATTTTATTTTTCGCGCCAACCGTGATGGCTCAGGAGCTCTCCAATCTCCCCGGCGCTTTTGCCGAAGTCGGCTTCGGGGTGCGGCCCTCCGCCATGGGCGAGGCCTACGCCGCCCTCTCCAACGACGCCAACGCCTTCCTCACCAACCCGGCCGGACTGCTTTTGGGCGCACGCCCCCATTTCACCGCCAATTACGCTGACCTCTTCGGACTGGTGCCATCCAGCTATCTCGGTTTGCTTTATCCTCTGGCGAAAAATTATTCGCTGGGCGCCGGCTTTCTCTACCTCGGCGACGATGCCCTCAGCGAGTACACCTTCGGGGTTTCGTTCGCTTATACGCCGCCCAATCTCCCCATCGGCGGCGGCGAAATCTATTTCGATCAAATGTCGTTTGGAATCACCGTGAAGGGCCGCTGGGCGTCCTTCGGCAACAACCGCGATGGCGGCGACTTGCGCGTCACCGGCTCCGGCAGCGGCTTTGGAATCGATCTCGGCTACATCATTTTCGTGGATGAAAATTTAAGTTTGGGTGTGGTGCTGCGCGACGTCGTCAATACTTTTCACTGGAATTCTTCCATCAGCGGTGAATATTCCGAGGGCGTGCCAACCACCCTGCGCTTCGGCGGCGCCTACAATCTCGACGGCCTCACCGTGGCCTTCGACCTGCGCAAGTCGCTGCACGACGACGTGGATAACCGCGCGCACATCGGCGTAGAAAAGGAATTTTTCAATTTGATTGTGCTGCGCGCCGGCTTTTCGAACAATTTGGGGACCTCGGATTTGAATCGCCGCTGGAGTTTCGGCATGTCGTTTTTGCGCAGCATAACGGAAAACTATGAGGTGGGGATCAGCGCGGCCTATCGCGTGGGGAACATCGAGAATCAAGTGCGGTTCGGCCTCGACCTGTCGTGGGGAACGGCCAAGCAGCGGCCGCGGGGTCGAGTATATTAAGTACATCTTTACAAAAATCTTGTTGTGATGACTGAAGACCTCGCCCTTCCGCGAAGCGGATCCGCTTTGGCGGAAACCCTCTCCTAAAGGAGAGAGAAAAGTCCTTTCCCCTGATTTTATAGGGGAAGGTTAGGATGGGGTCTGCTTTTGGGGAGGTGAACCGCTCTGAAATGGAGTACTAAGGCTTCTTAATCAGAAACCAGAAGATTGCGTAAACCGCGCCAAGTAGAACCACTGTTTCCACAAAAAGCATGACGGCCACCGATTTTAGAATTGCTTTTCTGGCCTCATCGATTTTTTCTTCTAACTCTTTTACCTGCATAAAGCAGACCCAATTGGTTTACTTACCCTAACTCGCGACGGGCAGCGGCATCTGAAAAAATTTCTTCCACACCCATGATTTGGCGGATTTCTTTTTGATCAGCCGCTGAATCTGCGGCAGCGCCTCTTCCGCCACCCGTTCCCCTTCTTCGATCATGTAGCGCAGCAGCTTGAATTCCGACCAGTGCACTTGCCCGACGTTTGGCCGAATCACCACGTCGGCCATTTTCAAAAGATGCAAATTGAAGTGGCGGGCGGTCATGTGGTTGGCCTGAAAGATGATGTTGATGACGTTGTTGAGGTCGGCGTGTTCGTTCAGCTGCTGGCCCACGTCCACCGCAATCACCACATCCGCGCCCAATTCGCGGGCCGGCTCGACCGGAATCGGACACACCACGGAGCCGTCCACCAGCAGATGGCCATTGACCTCGTACGGAGGCAAAAATCCGGGAATGGAGGCGCTGGCGCTGACGATGGAGCGCAGGTCGCCCTGCGTGAAAACCACGCGCTGCCCGTTGAGTAAATTGGAAGCCACCGGATAAAATGGAATCTTGGTTTCTTCGATGCGGCCATCGGGGATGAGAAAATCCATCGCCGCCTGCAAGCGTTTGCCGCTCACCAGCGACGGCTTGCTCTGCGCCAAATTCACCACCACGCGCTCTTTCACCAATTTCGCTACTTGGCCAAAAAAGTTTTCCGCCGGCTCCTTGCGCTTGAACAGCTCCAGCCCGCTCTTTTTGTATTCCTCGCTGCGCAGAAATTGGTGAAACCGTTCTTCGACTTTGAGCGCGCTGCCGGTGGTGGCATAGAGCGAGCCCACCACCGCGCCAATGCTGGAACCGGTGATCAGATCGATGGGGATGTTGGCGCGTTCCAAAACTTTGAGCACGCCGATGTGGGCGCAGCCGCGCGCCCCGCCTCCGCCCAAAGCCAGCGCAATTTTAACCTTTCGTCTCATATTCTCTCATATTTTATCGAACTACATTAGTGGATTAAGATCATTTTTCTTGTTTGCGCAAAGTTCCCGCTGCGCAACGTGTAAAAATAGAGGCCGGTTGAAACCAACTCGCCGTCATCATTTTTACCATCCCAGACGGCGTGGTTGCGTCCGGCGCGCTGTGTTTGTTGGTTCACCAGCGTCCGCACCCGTTGACCAAGTATATTGAAAATGGCGAGCGTCACCTCGCTCGCCGTGGGCAAATCATAAAAGATGGTGGTCGTTGGGTTGAATGGATTCGGATAATTCTGGAAGAGATGAAAATCGCCCGGATTAATCGCGACGCCGCTGCCGGCAAATGTGAACGACTCGCTAACCGGTTGCCGCGTCGTCTGGCCGGCGGAGTCCACGACGGTGAAATAAAATTGAACAGTGTCGGCGCCCGCGGGCGCAGGAATGGTGGCGGTGAATTGATGGGCCTCCGCTCCCGGCGACATGATAAGTGATTGCTCGAAACCGTCGCCGGTGAGGGAGTAAATGAGCGTAACCCCAGCCGGCGGCACGCCAAATTTGGACGCGACTTTGATGCTGACATGCAAATTCTGACTAAAGTCAACCGTGGTCGCGGGTGAGTTGCTAAACGCCGGGCCGTGAAACAGCACCGCCTGATAGGCATCAACCAGCCCCCAGCCGAAATCGTTGTCCGGATTGTTGGCGCGGTCCGCGGCTTGCCTAAGCGCATCCCGGACTTCCATTGGTGTGAGATGAGGATGCGTGGAAAGAATCAACGCCGCCACGCCGGCGGTGAGCGGACAGGAAAATGAGGTGCCGTTTGCGAAGGCGTAGGAGGAAGGAAATCCTTCCGTCAAAGGGAGAGCGGTGAACACGCTCACCCCCATCGCGACTACATCCGGTTTGATGCGGCCATCGGCAGTTGGGCCGCCGGAGCTGAATGCGGCCAAGCTGCCCGAAGAGTTCACCGCGCCCACGGCGATGACGCTGTCGCCGTCGGCCGGCGCAATGATAATGCGCCAATTGGGGTTACTGCGTTCGTTGCCGGCGCTGTTCACCACCACCACGCCGCGGCTCACGGCCAGGTCCGCCGCGCGGGTGGTGACCGCGGTGTTGCCGTCCATTTGTTCGGGGGTGTAAAAATCAATATAACCCAAAGAACTGGAAACCACATCGACGCCCTGGCTTTCCAGCCACTCGATGCCAGCCACCCAGTTGTCTTCTTCCTGCGGAATTTCCACCGGGATGATCTCGGTTTTCGCCAGCAAAAAGCTCGCGCCAAAGGCGGCGCCGATCAATTGCCCTTCTTTAAATCCAGCGACCGTGGACAGCGTCTGCGTGCCGTGGTTGTGCTGGCTGGGGGTGTCCTGCCCCTCCTCGTTTTCAGTGACATCGTCGTTGTTGATGAAGTCGCGTTCGGCGATCAAGTCGAGATGCTCGAACACTTCGTGACCGCGGTGCTTAAAGCCGCTATCCAGCAGACCGATCCAAACGCCCTTGCCGGTGATGCCGAGATCGTGCACCGCCGGTATGTTAATCAAATTGTTTTGGGTAAACGAGAGGCCATAGTCGAGGGTGTGCGCGCCCGGTTTTTGACTGAGCCGTGGGGCCGGCGCCTCCACCGGCTGCGGCCGATAGAAGGCCCCGGCAACTTTTTTGACTTCTGCCACAAACGGCAGCTTCGCGACCTCCCGCACCTGGTCGTCCCGCAATCGAAAACTGGCGGCATTCAACCAGTTGGAAATCACCAGCGGTTCATAACCCAGATTCTTTAACGCGAGTAAATAGGATTCGCCCACCGGCAAATCGTGCTTATCGATCAAATTGGCGCGGGCTCGGACTTTGGCGCGCCGCTTCAGCGCCCGCTCGGAAATGGCTTCTTTGGCGATGTTCTGCCAAGCGGTTTTGTTCAGATGAGCCGCCGGTTTGTCTTTGAAAAATACCCAATACTTTTGCGGCGGTTCTTCCGCAAATAAAAATGCGGCGCAAACAAAAAGCCCAAACGGAATAATTTTACCGGCAAACTTTTTCAAAATGCTGCCCTCATGCTGTCAAATTGCAGAGACACGACTCTTGCAACCGCAAAGTTGGCTAAGAAACGCAAAGGAAAAGATTTTGCTTTTTTATTAGCGGTCTTTGCGCCGGCTTTGCGTTCTTTGCGATTAATTTGGTTCTCAATGCTTTTCTTTCGTTGATTCACCGCCTGCGAATGGCCAGCAGCGTCAAGTCGTCCGTTTGTTTGGCCGCGCCAATAAACTTTTTGACGTCCGTCACGATGCGATTGATCACGGTTTCCAATTTTATGCGCTTCAATTTTTTTCCCACAAACATGGCGTGCAGCAACTGCTGCAAACGCTTGCGGCCATAAATCTTCTTTTGTGAATTCTGGCATTCGATAACGCCGTCGGTGTAAAGCAGCAGCACGTCGCCGCTGTGATATTCGACGCTGTGCTCGTTCTCCAATTTTCCTTCGATGATGCCCAGCGCCGGCGTGGTGCCGCTGAGTTCTTTGATGACGCCGTCTTGAGTGATAAGAATCGGCGGCGGGTGGCCGGCGTTGATGTATTTCAATACTCCGGAAGCGACATCCAATATTCCAAAAAATAACGTCAAGAAAATAGACTCCGCGGTGCTGCGGATGAGCAGCCGGTTGAGGTTGCGGATGATGGGCTCCGGCGAGGTGGTGTATTCCAACTGGCTGCGGATGGCGGCCAGCACCGTGGAAGAGAGCAGCGCCGCCGGAATGCCTTTGCCGCAAATGTCGCCGATGGCGATCCCGAACCGTTGCGGCGGCTCGCCGATGGGGATAAAATCGAAGTAGTCGCCGCTCACGGCGTCGCACGGGTGGATGTAATGGGCGATCTCAAATTGCTCGTTGTCGGGATTCATAATCGGCAGCAGGCGCTGCTGAATTTCTCGCGCTAACGTCAGCTCTTCTTCGATGCGGCGTTTCGCCAGCGTTTGGTCATAAAGCAGATCGTTTTCCACGGCAAAAATCACCTGTTGGACGATACTGCCGAGCACGTCCATTTTGCTGGGCGGCAGGTTTTTATTTCTGCGGTTTTGGGTCAAATAGAAAACGCCCAACACGCCGTTCACTCCCAACTCGTCCTTCTGCTGCTTTTCGTCTTTGGTCGAAATGAGCGGAATGGCCATTTTCGACCAGCTTGGGCCGGCGATCCCGGCGGCGCCGTAATCTTTGTAAACAATATTCGGCTGCCGTTTGCGGATGGACTCGTTGATAACGTTCCAATCGAATTCGCTGAGCCGGTTTTCAAACAGAGTTTTCCCCTGCTGCTTTTTGCCGATCTTGAAGCGCAGCGTGTTGGAGGAATCGAATTGTAAAATCAAAGCCTGATCAGCGTGCACCAGCGAGAGGGCGAGATCGAGCATGGTGAGCAGTACGTCGTTGGTGGTGACTTTGGTGTGCCGGTTCGCAGAAAACTTCAAAAACTCGCGCAGCACCCATTCTTCGGTGGCCTCGCCTTTTTGCGGAAGCCGGGCAGGATTTTTTTCATCGTAAAAATGCAGCACTACGTTTCCCAGTTGAATGCAATCAAGATCGTGCAGCCGCCGCACCTGAAAATGCTCGTTGTTGAGCAGCGAACCGTTTTTGCTGTTTTTGTCGCAAATGAAGAAGGCGCCATCCTGAAAATCGATTTCGGCGTGCCGCCGCGAAACCGAGGCGTCTGTCAGCGCGATGTGGTTGTCCTCGCCGCGGCCGATGGTGTATTTTTGCGGCAGCAGAAAAAAGGTCTGATCCTGGCCGTTGTCGTACGTGACGCGCAGCTTGGCCAGGTACAATTTTTCCTGGCACTTTTCGCAAACGAGGTTTCCGGGAGGGTTCAAAAAGCGGCAGCGTTCACACTTCATGTTTCAGCAATTCCCCCTGAATGCTCTCTAAATCGATAATTAAATCCAGTGCGGTGGCGTAGCGCTGCTCGGGGTCTTTGGCCAGCGCGCGGCTCACGATGTTATCCAACATCTTCGGTAAGTCTTCGCGAACCGTGGAGGGCGGCTTGGGCTGCTGGTGCACGATTTTATAAACCACGCTGGGGATGGTATCCCCCGGGAAGGGATGAACGCCGGTCAGCAGCTCGTAAAGAATGACGCCCGTGGAAAACAGGTCGGAGCGGCCGTCTAATTTGCGGCCTTCAATTTGTTCGGGCGACATGTAGTAGGGCGTGCCGACGATGCTGCCGGTTTGGGTGAGCGTGCCGAAATGCGGCAGCTTGGCGATGCCGAAATCGGCGACTTTAACGTGATTGTTTTGGGTGAGGATGATGTTGGAGGGCTTGATGTCGCGATGGATGATCCCCATTTGATGGGCATAATCCAGCGCGCTGCAAATCTGGCTGACGATGTTGATGGTGCGCGCCAGATCGAAGCGGATTTCCTTTTCCAAAAGCAGCTTCAAATCTTTGCCCTGCAAATATTCCATGACGATGTAGGAAAAATTTTTGTCTTCATCCACGTCGTAAATGATGACGATGTTGGGGTGATTGAGCCGGCCGGCGGCGCGCGCCTCGCGGAACAAGCGGTCCTTCAGGGTCGCCGCTTCGTGGACGCTGTTGAGGGCGTCGAACACCACCTGTTTGATCACGACGGTGCGATCTAATTTTGGATCCCAGGCCTTGTAAATCAACCCCATGGTGCCGCGGCCGATCTCTTTTTCCACAATGTAGCGGCCGATGCGTTTGACTTTTTTGATGCCTCCCAAAATGGTTTGCGTGGCTTCCAACGTCGGCGCCTCTTTTTTTATGAGCGCCGTTTTATCGCGCTTGCGCTTCGTCGTCGCTTGGGGATCGATGGGCTCGAATTTTATGGGAGTAATCGAGGCGACGCGATCTCTAAAAAATTCAATAGTATTATCGGAGGGCTCGCGGCCGCGGCTGGCTGGCGGCCGTCGCCAATCGCGCCAGCGTGCTGCAGCGGCGGCCCAAACTGGTTTTCCAAACTTTATGAAACCCAAGCCCAACAACAGCAGGCCGCTGACGCCGGCGGCGATCCAGTGAATGGTCGAGAAACCCTCCGGTTGAACTTGAGTCGGTGGAACGCCGTTGGAGGTTGCAATTGTCGAATCCACATCCGCAACCAGTTCGGCTGGATTGCTGACAACGAATGTTTCGCTGGCGGCGAGGGAATCGGTGGTGGTTTTTTCGGGAACGGATGTTTTCTCGGGCGCGGGAGGTTCGCGCCGCGCCGCAACACTTTTTTGCGGTGAAGCGGTTTGCGCCGTGTGCGATTTGGGCTTTTCTTTTTGAGATGAAGGAATGGTTTCGGTCAGGGAGTCGCGCTGGGCAGCAATCGTGGCCTGCAGCTCGGCAATCTTCAGCGCCACGTCTTTATAGCCGGGGTCGATTTTTTGCAAAATTTCTAAAGCCTCGGCCGGGCTGCCGATGGCGATAGCGGCGTCCGCCGCCAGGTAGTCCGCCTCCCACTTCGTCTCCTCCATTTTTCGGGTCAAGTCTGCATCGTTCACAAAGATGGTGTTGGCGCGAACAAGCAGCGCGCGGGCTTCTTCGGAGCGCCCCTCTTGTTTCATCTGCTCGTAAGCCGCTAGCCAGGCGCCCGGCGTGGCGCGCGCCATGGCGATTTTCAAATGCGCCTGCGCTTCTTTGAAAGTGGGGTCGAGACTCAAGGCGCGCTCATAGGCCATCACCGCTTGCGGATAGTTTTCGCTGCGAAAATAGACGTCGCCCAATTTCGCCCACAACGTGTCCTGATTCGACTTCAAGCGCAGGGATTGCTCGAAGGCGCGGCGGGCTTTATCCCAATTTTTTAGCTCGTACTGCACCAGCCCCAGCGTGGCGTGGGCCGGCGCAAAGCTTTCATCCTGTTTCGTGGCTTCGAAGGCGTAGGCCAATGCGGACTGCGGATCCCCCCGTTCAGTCAAAGCCATCGCATGAAAGCGATAGGCGTTGCGGAGATAGAGCCGGCTCTCTTTGTAGTCGCCGTGGTTCAGCGCCGCGGCGCGGGCGAGATGGTGGATGGCCGTTTCGTATTGCGACTTTCGAAAAAACGTCACCCCTAATTGGTAAACGGCGTCGAGAAAATCCGGCTGCAGCTCCACCGCTTTTTCAAAGTGTTTGATTTTCTCGTCCAACGTTTTCGCCTGAACGCCATTTTGATAGTGCGCCTCCGCCTCGGGATTAGCGTTTTGAGCGCACAGAGAAAGCGGCAAAATGATCAACAAACAAAACGTCGCGCGAAACAATCCTTTAAATCGCATCGGCCACATGAGAGATGGACTGTAAATTACTGAAGAAAATTGTGAGATGCGGATTTGGGCGTGTAAGCGAAGTTGTTAAATAGTGCGGGCCCAAAAAGCGAGATAAAGATACAACAATCGTGATATTTAGTCAAGCGCATTTTCTGAAATATATTCGAATAAATCGCTTGATCATTTTTCTGGTTATTTTTATTTTCCCTTCGCCTTTTAAATAGGCCAGGAGGTGAAAAAATGAGTGTGCTAACTCTTTCCGAAGTGAAGGCGAATTTGGGCAAGCTCATCGATGACATCGTGACGCGGGATGAAGAAATTATCATAACAAAAAACGGCAAACCATCGGCGGTGCTGACGAGCATGAACGAATATGACGCGTCGTGTCTATCAAGAAATTTCATCAAGTATAATTGAGGTCATTGCAATTGGGCCTCGTGAATCATTTATGAAGAAACTCTAAAACTAATTTAAAGGAGACCCCTATGATGTACGATCCATACATAGTGCAGCCCATGCGCGAAGAATTAACCTGCATTGGCTTTCAGGAATTGCGCACTGCCGCGGAAGTGGACGAAGCCATGCGCGCCGCCAAAGGCACGACCCTGTTGGTGGTGAACTCCGTGTGCGGCTGCGCAGCCGGCATGGCGCGCCCCGGCGTGGCGCTGGCGCTCACCAATGATATAACGCCGGATAACCTGCTGACCGTGTTCGCCGGCCAGGACGCGGAGGCCACCGCCCAGGCGCGCAGTTACATTAAAGGCTACCCACCCTCCTCCCCTTCGATGGCGCTGTTTAAAGACGGCGAGCTGGTGTTCATGCTGCAGCGCTATCAGATTGAAGGCCACACCGCCGAGCAAGTGGCGGCGCAGTTGACCGCGGCGTTTGAGAAATATTGCAACTCAAAAGCGACCGTGTAACCGTATCTCAAAGCTCTGCTTTGAGATTAGCAAAGCGCAGCTTTGCGTTACTGTGGCCATTTATAAATGGAAATCCCTCCCTTCCGAATTCATATTCCCTCGGCTGTCATTGACGACCTGCGCCCGCGCCTCGCCGGCACCCGCTGGCCGGACGCCATCCCCGGCAGCGGCTGGGAATACGGCGCCGATCTCAATTACATGAAAGAGCTGGTGGATTACTGGCTCACGAAATTCGATTGGCGCCAACAGGAGGCGGCGTTGAATCAATTTCATCACTTTAAAGCGAAAGTTGACGGGTTCGGAATTCATTTCATCCACGAAAAGGGGGACGGCCCGAACCCGCTGCCGCTGGTCATCACTCACGGCTGGCCCGGCTCGTTTGCGGAGATGGTGAAGCTGATTCCGCTGCTCACGGACCCCGCGGCTCACGGCGGCGACCCAGCAGACGCCTTCGACGTCGTCGTGCCCTCGATGCCGGGCTACGGTTTTTCAGATCGCCCTCATCAGCGCGGAATGAATGTTTTTCGCTTCGCGGAATGGTGGGTGAAGTTGATGACCGGACTCGGCTACCCGCGTTTCGCGGCGCAGGGCGGCGATTTTGGCGCAGGCGTCGCCACCGCGCTGGGACTTTTCCACGCCGATCACATCATCGGCCTGCACCTGAATTACATCCCCGGTTCGTATCGTCCCTTTCTCGAAAAAGGCGACGAGCTTACTGACGTCGAAAAGCAATTTCTTGCCGACGATGCAATATGGTGGGACGAAGAAGGCGGTTACTGCCACCTTCAGCTCACTCACCCGCAATCGATCTCATTTGGCTTGAATGATTCCCCAGTGGGGCTGGCGGCGTGGATAATCGAAAAATTTCGCGCCTGGGGCGACTGCGGCGGCGACGTCGAACGGCGCTTCAGCAAAGACGAGCTGCTCACCAACGTCATGATTTACTGGGCAACGGGGACGATTTCATCTGCCAATCGGCTTTATTTTGAAGCGCGGCTGCGGCCCATGCATTTTCAAAAAGGCCAGCGCGTCACTGTGCCGTGCGGCATCGCGCACTTTCCCAAAGAAGCGCCGTTTCCGCCGCGCCAGTGGGTGGAACGCGGTTACAACATTCAACGCTGGAGCGATTTTCCTCGCGGCGGCCACTTTCCCGCACTGGAAGAACCCGAGTTGCTGGCAGAAGACATCCGCGATTTTTTCCGGCCGCTCAGAGGTAAATAACTTCGCAAAGCGGAGTTGTGCGTTATAGTAACTCAAAGCTCCGCTTTGAGATAGGCAAAGCAGAGCTTTGCGTTACGGTTTGTGCCGCAAACAACTCTTCCAAAATCCGAATACCAGAAACCCAAACAGAACCAGCGCCGCCAATGGCGCGGCCCCGCCTGCCCAGTCAAATCCGATGCCGCTGGGTGTGCTGCCTTGAATCACCGCGGCGGCGGCGATCCCAACCCCCAGCAATCCTTCGCCGCCCACCAATCCCGATCCGAATAGCACGCCCTGTTCCCGGCGCTCCGAGGCTTCCTCGGAAGTCGGTGCGCTGCGTTCCAAATACATTCTTAACAAGCCGCCGAAAAAGACCGGCACCATCGTGCTGACCGGAAGATACACCCCAACCGCAAACGGCAGACTGGGGATCCGCAGCAGTTCGGAAGCTAAAGCAATCACCACCCCGATGCCAACGAGTATCCACGGCAGAGAATTTTGCAGCACGCCCTCGATCACCAGTTTCATAAGCGTGGCCTGCGGCGCCGGCAGTTCGCCGGTTCCGAAACCGTAAGCCCGGTCCAAAAACATCACCGTTAAACACACAAAGGTTGCAGAGGTGAGCACGCCAATCATCTCCCCCACCTGTTGTCTTTTGGGAGTCGCGCCAAGCAGGAAGCCGGTTTTCAAATCCTGCGAGGTATCGCCGGCGATGGAAGCCGCCACGCCCACCACGCAGCCAATGGTCAGCGCCGCCACTTTGCCCACGTCGTCGGTCCAGCCCATCAGCAAAAATACGGTTGCGGTTCCCAGCAGCGAGGCGATGATCATGCCGCTGGTGGGGTTGGAAGTGACGCCTACCAGCCCCACAATGCGCGACGACACGGTCACAAAAAAGAACGCGAAAATTACCACCAGCACGGCCGCCGCCAGTCGAATCGTAAACGTATCCAGATGGCCGAACACGTGGGGCGTCGCCGCCATCGCAACGGCGATCGCCGCCACGCCCGCTCCTACCACCAGCAGCGAAAGGTCCTGACCCGTTCGCGGCGTGGGGATGCCGCTTTCATCCAAACGGCTTTTCAATTGCTGAATCCCCACCCGAAAACTTTCGATCATCGTGGGGATGCTGCGGATGAGGGTGATCAAGCCGCCGGTGGCCACGGCGCCCGCGCCAATGTAGCGCACGTAGCGCGACCAAATTTCGCCGGCAGACATTTGCGAAATTATCTTCTCCGTTTCCGGAAAGAATGGAACGAGGCGACCTTCTCCCCAGATGGCAATCGCCGGAATAATCACCAGCGACGCCAGCAGCCCGCCGCCCACCATGATCGCGCCAATGCGCGGCCCGAGAATGTATCCCACTCCGAAAAGCGCGGCGGACATTTCCATCCCCACTTCGCCCTTTTTTAAAAAAGGAAGTTTGAAGTTGACCTCGTCCGGAATGATTTTAATTCCGCCGGTCAAAAATTTGAAGACGGCGCCCGCCCCCAGTCCCAAAAAAACGTTGCGAGCTTTGCCGCCACCCACTTCACTGGCGACCAGCACTTCGGCGCAGGCCGTGCCCTCCGGGTACGGCAAATTGCCGTGTTCGCGCTCGATTAAAAACCGTCGCAGGGGAATCATAAACAACACACCCAACGATCCGCCGAACATGGCCAGCAACGTCATTTGTACCAGTGAAGGATCCAGCCCCCACAAAAACAGCGCGGGCAGGGTGAAAATCACGCCGCTGGCCACCGAGCTGGAGGCGGAGCCGATGGTTTGGGAAATGTTGGCTTCGAGGATGGTGCCGCGGCGGCCCATGGCCTGCAGGGCTTTGAACGCGGCCACGGTCATCACCGCCACCGGGATGGAGGTGGAAATAGTTAGTCCGGCGCGCAGTCCGAGATAAGCGTTGGCCGCGCCGAATAGAATGCCAAAGATAACGCCGGCAATCGCAGCTTTAATGCTAAACTCCAACGGACTCTCGGACGCGGGAACGTAGGGTTCATAACTTTCACCTTCGGGGATCGCTTCGTAAGCTTTCTTGCTCAGTCCTGATTTCTGCTGCATGCTCTGGCTCCGGATGTTTTGGGTGAAAAAGTGCTGGCAGTTTAGGAGATTTGATGTAAAGATGCAAGGGGTTTTGGGGCGGGCTGGTAAAACCTTGCGAAGGCTGGCAGCCTTCGCAAGGTTATTTCTCCACCAATTCTTCTAACTCATCAAGCAGGGATTGAATTACTTTGAAACCTCCGCGCCAGAATTCCGGCTGCGTAAAATCCATTCCCACGGACTCGATGAGATTTTTTGGCCAGGTGGAATCGCCAGCGGCGAGGATGGCGCGGTAGCGGGGAACAAATTTTTCGCCATCCTCCAGATAGCGATTGTAGAGCGCCAGCACAAATAGCGCGCCGAAGGTGTAGGCGTAACAATAAAATCGCGTGTGAATGAAATGGGGGATCACTGACCAGTACCATTTCTCCTCCGGTAGAAAATCGATGGCGTCGCCGTACATCTCGTCGCGGTGCTTGAGCCAGAGCTTGCAAAAGTCGTCGGCGCTGAGCCGGCGTTTCGCACCTTCGAGGTGCGCCTCCAGCTCGAATTGGATGTACATCGTCTGCCGGGAAATCGTTCCGAAAAAGTCTTCTAATTTCGAGCAGAGGATTTGAATTTTGGTGTCGCGATCCAATTTCTCGGAAAACAGCCGGCGGGTGAGCAGCATCTCCGCAAAAACCGAGGCGGTCTCCGCCAGCACCAGCGGCGCGTGATAGGTCAGCAGCGTTTGCTTTTCTCCGGCCAGCACGCCGTGCAGGGCGTGGCCCAGCTCGTGCGCCATGGTGTAAACGCTGTTGAGATTATCGACGTAGTTCATCAAAACGTAGGGGTGCAGCGTTGGCGACACGCTCATGCAAAATGCGCCGCCGCGTTTGCCGGGCCGAATCTCGGCGTCGATCCAATTTTCGGAAAACGCCCGCTTCATGATCTCCCCAAACTCCGGTGCAAAACTTTGAAAGCTCTCCAGTACCAGCGCCCGGCCTTTGTCGTACGGAATCTTCGGGTCGGCTTGGGTGACCGGCGCGTGCAGATCGCTGCCGGCGAGTTTGGGCAGGCCCAGCAGCCTGGCTTTCAATTTATAATATTGCCGCGCCTGCGAGTAGTGCTCGGTGGTGACCTGCATCATCGTGTCCACCACTTCCTCAGAAATTTTGTTGGCGAGGTGGGTCGGCTGAATGGGACTGCGGTAGCCGCGCATCTCCATTTCGGTGGCGTGGTCTTTGATAAGATTGCCGAAAATGTTGGTGAAGATCAAGCTGTTTTCGCCGTACTTGCCGTCGTGGGCGATTTTGGCGCGCCGGCGCAAATCGGCGTCTGGCTTTCTCAGCAGCTCGCGGATTTCGCTTTCGGTGAGCGTTTTTATTTCGCCGTCAACTTCCAACTGCCACTCGAATGCCGCGGTGAATTCATCAAATAAATTCACCAGCGCGGTTTTGCCCGTGAGATTTTTGCTGTTGATGATCTGCTCGTTTTTCTCATCCAACATGTAGGGGGTGAACAGCCGCAGCGACTCGATGTAATGTTGATAGTGGCCAAGTTTACGGGAGGAAAAATATTCGCCAATTTTTTCGTCCGAAATTTTTTGAATTTCCAGCGGAAAAAACAGCGTCTCGTTTTCGATGCGGGTGAAGGCGTCCCGCACGTTTGCCATCAACGCTTTGTACGCGTCAGAACGGCCGTTGCCGGCGAACAGCAAACTGGCCATGGCATACGGACGATACATGGTTTCGAGGATGTTTTCGTAAGCGGTCAGCGCCGGGCGCAGAATTTCCACGCCGCCTGCCGCAATTTTCCCGCGGTAGGTTTTGTTAAATTCAGCCGCGGCGGTCGCGGCCTCCTCTATGTCCTGCGAGATTTTTGGATCGCGATCACTGGCGTACAAATCGCGCAAATCCCAAACGACGCCCTTGGCCTTTTCCATTTTCTGTCAAACTCTCCATTTAAAGTAAAGTTATAAAATACATTCCCATCACATATTGTCAAGTAAAAATTCTTGCTTCTGACTCCGCTATTCGTTAGAATGACACCCGATATGACCGACCTTTCGCCGCAAAAACGCGCCTACTGGGAATACCAATATCGTTTGGGGAAAGAGTATCTCGCGCCGCTGCTCAAAGAGTGGGGCGTGGCGTTTTCCGGGGCTCGCGTGCTGGATATCGGCTGCGGGGAAGGCGGCGTGCTCTGCGCCCTGGCCGAAGCTGGCGCGCACGGGCTGGGACTCGAAATCAGCCCCCACCGCCTGGCCGTTGCGCGGCAAGCGGCGCCAGCCGAACAGCGGCAGCGGCTGCACTTCGTGGCCGCCGATTTTTTTGCACCGCCATTTGCGGAACATCAGCGGCTGCCCGATTTGATCATCCTGCGCGATGTCTTCGAGCATCTTCCCAACAAACCGCTGGCCGTGCAAAAACTCAAAGCCTTGCTGGCGCCCGGCGCGAAGTTGTTCATCACTTTTCCGCCGTTTTATGCGCCGTTTGGCGGCCACCAGCAGATGCTAAAAAGCTTTCTGCGGCGCACGCCCTATTTTCACGCGGCCCCCGAATTTTTGTGGAAAGGCATTCGCCGTTGGATTCAGCGGTTTGACGGCAACCCAAAGTTTTTAGATGAAATGGAAAAGCTGCGGCGGCACCGGGTTAGCATCCGCGGATTTCGCAAAATGATTCGCGCCAGCGGGCTGCGCATTTGCCGGGAGAAATTTTATATCAGCCGGCCCAGTTATCACATTCGTTTTGGCTGGCCGATCATTCGCGGCGATTTTTTGCGCTGGGTTCCTGTTTTGCGGGAAGTGTTCATTTCCGGGGCGTTTTTTCTGATTGAGCGCGGGGAGGAATGAACGCAGGCTCATGTTATGTGGCAATTAGCGTTTATGGGCAATAATGTCGTAGGCGATGATGGCGAGCCCCACGACGAATATCGCTAGCGCGGCTACTACAAACCAAACCATTATTCTTTCTCCAATTGTTCATACATAAATTGCCTCTTTTAAAAGATAGTCTTTTAAAGATAGCTCTTGACATAAGGCTTCATATATTTTTCTCGGCAAATATCAACTTCCCGGTCGAAGGATGTTTTTAGCAGATCTTTCAACTTCATTTTTTTGCCAAAGATATCATCCGTGTTCGGCTCAAATTCCACTAATAAAGCGATATCGCTATTTTCAGTTTGTTCGCCTCGTGCAAATGAGCCAATGAGGCCTAATTTCGCAATGCGAAAATCGGTTTTCAGCGTTTGGCGGTGCTTTCGCAAAAATTCAACAACTTCATCTGTTTTTAGCATCAGCGTTCCTTTACGTCTAAAAAATACGAAAATCACTCTCTACTTTGGAAAATCTCTGTTTACTTTTGTATGGGTAAACAGTAGTTAGCTGTAGAAAGCACGTGCTCGTAATTCAAGAATAAGTGTGAGGCGGGGAAA
>JBBIIG010000052.1:0-29210 GCA_037446635.1 bacterium | reverse complement strand
CGTTGGTGGTTTTGAGGATAGTACCGCCGTCGCCAACCGCCCAGCCGGTTTGAGCATTGCTGAAATCAACCGCGTGCAGCGTGGAAAACACGCCGGCGCTTTGCACGGACCAGGTGGCGCCGCCATCCATCGTTTTGAAAATGCGGTCGCCCGGCCCGGCGGCATACCCGGTGTTCGCATCGACAAACGCAACGGATTCCAATTCGACCACGATCATTTCGCCGCCGAGGTTGTGCTGCAAACTCCAGCTCGCGCCGCCGTCGGTGCTTTTGATCGCCGTGGCCGCCTCGCCCGCGGCCAACACCGTGTTGGCATCGAAAACATGCAAAGCATGCAGCGTGTAACCCTGCGGCAGGGGATTTTGCCATGTCCATTGGCTTTGCGCCAAAAGTTTGGTCCCCAACAGAAGCGTTAAGACCATTGGTTGAATATGCGTCTTCATAGTTTCCTCCTTATTTTTGAACTGAAAGAACCTAACCCGGACGAGCCGGAACCAAATTAGACCAGATTTACAGGATTTGTTCAAATCCTCAGAATGACATTAAAATTCGACTTTTTGGACAGCCCCGGGGTACCCTCCTCCCTATGTGGTTTAAGCGCCTAATGCAGAACTAACATTCGTTTGGTGGAAAAAGTATTTCCAACTTTTAGCTGGTAGAAATAACTGCCGCTCGCCACCGGTTGACCGAGATCGTTTCTTCCATCCCAAACGACGGTATGTTCACCAGCGGGTTGATGACCGTGCACCAGTGTGCGCACGGTTTTTCCCAGCGCATTATAAATCACCAGCCGTACTTCATCGTCACGCTCAAGAACATAGCGAATCGTCGTCGCTGGATTAAAGGGATTGGGATAATTCTGTTCCAGGGCGAAAGCCCGTGGAGAATCGTGGCGATTCGCTTCAACCGACGTCGGTGGATTTCGGAGAAACCATAAGCTGGTCGTGGAATCCGTTTTGAAGAAGGTCAACAACAGTCTTGCAACTTTCGCGCGTCCGAACAGCGAAGGGTGCGTGCCGTCGTCTTGAAAATCGCTGCACTCCCAAACCAGGCTGTCCTGCCGGGGCGTGGTGCCATCGGCCCAGAAATACGGTCCCCACACCAGCCACGGCGCTTTGGGGTTGGCGCCACCAAAGGCCAGCGTGGTGTCGCCGGTGATTTGGTTCTCGATCAGCCATTTCACCGCGAAGCCGGTTTCATACGGATAAGGCTCGCTCCCTCCATAACCGCCGTATGACCGGCTGGAAAAATAGGCGAGTTTGATGTTAGGGAATTTTGCCTTGAGATTTCTGGAGATGGTCGCCAGGTCGCCGGTTAGTTTGGTCTGGTCAGCGGGAAACCCCGCAGTATGCACCGCGTTCACGGACTTGACCCAGGCTACCTGAACCTGTTTCGACGTCACATTGGCATTGCTCAAACGCTGAGCGATCACGTTCCAGACATTGTCGGAGGTATCGGCAAATTGTTCCGCGGACTGGCCGCTTTGCGCGCCATCGACAAGCACGAGTTTGGGGTTAATGGACACATCCTGGCCGGCAAGAAATTGAAAGGCGGAAAATTCCATGGTGGCGAAGGATGGCCCAATCGAAATGAGCGCGATCTTGCCGTTGGTCAAATCCACGTTGCCTGATTGGTCCAACGGCCTGACCTGCGCCGCGGCAGCAAGCCCGGCAGCTTTGTGCGCAATGGGCAGGCCGTTGCTGCCGCCGGGATAAAGCCCACCCTGATAGCCTTGATAAGTCCCCGTGCCCAAGTCGTTCAGCGGCACCTGCCCGATGGAAGTTTTATCGCAATTCTTGTTGGATGCTGGGCCTAAGGTTCCTTCCAGCCGGAAGGCCGAATCCCAGCTCGGGTGCACCACCCAGTCGGTCCAGCTTTCCATGTCCGCATCGCTCGTACCATCTTTGCCATAGCGAACGCCATTCGTATAGCTCTGGCTGGCATCGGCGCCGTGGCTCGCGGTGTATTGAGCAGAATCGTACGCGCCGACTTGATAGCAGGTGAAGATGAGCGTCGTATTGGCGGCGGCCAGCAGATTGATGCCTTGCCAGGTGATCCAACCGGCGGAAAAGCTATCGGGCACGACCGCTTGCACTGTTTTTAGAATGATACCGCTCGCATCCCGCACGTTCAGCGTCAAGGTGACCGCGTGCCCCCTGCCCTCGGGATTGAAGGCATAATCAAACGGCCCTCTGAAATAAAAGGCGAAGCTCCTGACCGTCATCGTGGTATCGATCAAGACGCTTTGCCCGACGCCGGCCGTGCGCTGCTGCATGGGCCGGTTGTCGCCGCCAAACCAGCCGTAGGCATTTATGATTTCATGTTTGATTTCATAAAACTGCGCGAAAAGCGCAGGGGACCCCAGGCTGGCGAGCAGCAACGCCGCCAGCGCGAGAGAAGAAAATCTGTTCTTCATAATTTTGCTCCTGTATGTCTTAGGCAAATATTTTGGAGTACGGCGACTATGTCGCCGTTACGGGGCTGTCCAAAAAGTACGCGAATGTCATTCTGACCCCGAAGTGTCGGGGGAAGAATCTCCTGGACGGTGCTCAAATTAGGGGATTCTTCGGCAAAAACCGCCTCAGAATGACAGTTACTTTTACACTTTTTGGGCAGCCCGGTACTCCACAAAGTTATTTCAAGAACAGCATGCGCCGGGTCTCGACCGCCTCGCCTACTTTCAGGCGATAGAAGTACGGTCCGCTGCTCAGCAACTGGCCGGCGTCATCGCGGCCGTCCCAGGTGAGGCTGTATTCGCCCGCGGGTTTGCGCTCATTGACCAGCGTGCGCACTACCTGGCCGAGGGTGTTGAAAATCCTCAGCGTCACCTCGCCCGACTGCGCCACCGAATAGGTGATCACGGTCGAGGGATTGAAGGGATTGGGATAGTTCTGGAACAGGCGGAAATGTATTTCCGATGGATCGTAGTCCGACACCGAAGTCGGCTTCAGGATTCCGTACACCACCACCGAGCTGTCTACCGTGCTCAGGCCGATGATATCTTCAAAGCCGTCGTTGTCGAGATCGTTGACATCGACAATCTGAAAATCCTCGGCGATGGTGTGCACCGTACCATCGAGGGTCACTGCCAGATTGTTGCCGACAATTGCTTCCTTTTCGCCGTCGCCATTGGCATCCACAAAGCCGTGAAATCCTTTGCGAATGTTCTCTTTGTGCTCATCGGGAAATGGGAACTGCCAGAGGATATCGAAGCTTTGTCCGTCTCGTACAATCACCCCTTGCGGCTCATCGTTGGCGTCTTCCACCAGCATGGCAATGTCGGAGCGTCCGTCGCCATTCAGATCATTGTCGCCGGGAGGATCGAAAAGCTCCGGATCATAGGCCAGCCGCAATTCGGGTTCAGCCTGAAATTTCAGCGCGAGCTGGTAGGCGCCAGCCGTTTGTTGCGCTGCGGCAGAAGCCGGAGGCGCGGTTGAACCCAAGGAGCCACCACTACCGCCGGTCTCGCCAATGACGGCGATTCTTTTTGCCGCTACCAGAACTTCAAGCAAAACCACCCGGCCATCCGGCCGTTGCCACACCCCCAGCGGCAGCGCTCCCTGCTCCATAAACACCACTTCATTGGTGTTTGGATCGACGATGGATAGAAAACGCTCCATGGGATCATAAATCCCGTCATAATTAAAATCCCACTCATAGCTGACGATGGCATGCTTGCTGAAGGACATTTGTGAAGTGGCCTGCGTCGACCCGGTGCCGCGAAAACGCACAAAGCCGACCGTATTGATAGAAATGCTGTCGGCTGGCTGCCCGCCGGTCAAAGTTGACAATGGCAGGGACCAGATTTCGCTGCTATCCGCAACGTCATAGACCACGATCCTGTCCTCTACTTGATGTGCCGCAGCAGGCTCGGCTGGGGCCAAGGCCGGTGCTTGCCCTGCTGCCCCCTGATTTTGCAAACCGATCAGGATGGCGATGATGGCGGGTCGATCGTCATCGGTCGGGGTTTGGAATCCGGCAATTTCGAGAATGAACTTGTTGGGCCGCGGCGGCCGGAATTTTGCGCCTTCAAAGGATTCCCAGAGTCTGCCGATCTGCGCCCAGGCAGAAGCAGAACACAGAAGAATGACCGCGATCGCAAGCGTGATTCGTTTCATGGTGTCCTCCGATTATTTGAAGCCCCAGATTTGCACTTCTTTTTTGTCCGGACTGCCGACGACGAGTTCGTAATAGCCGTCATTGTCGAGGTCCCAGCCACCTATCAGCACGGTGCTGCCATCAGGAATGCCAACTTCATACGTGCCAGAGTTCACATCAATGTTATAGAGGACCATGGGGTTGACAAACTGCCGCCCCACTTTGTGCGCCAAGAGAATGTCTTTGGCATTGTTGCCATCGAAGTCAAGAAAGCCGATAAGAATGGCAATGATACCATTGGGCAGGGGAATTTGCCATTGCTGATTGGGATCGGCGCCGCTGTGAATTTTAAGATAGACGACATTGGGGTTGGTCGGATCGACGACCGCAATCATTGCGATCTCTGCCACGCCGTCGCCGTCGAAGTCCAGACGGTCTTTTACGCTGAAACGCACGCTGCCGGCCGCGAAGACAAATGCGCTGGCCGGGCGGCCGGGAAAGCTGGCGAGCATTTGCCAGGTTTGCGCGCGAGCATCGGCAGCCGCCAGGCTCAGCAAGAGCGCGGCAGCGGCGAAAACAGTAACGAATCGGTTCATAGCGGTTACCTCCTTAGTTATGTCGTCCAGTTTTCAAGGGGCTGTCCGAAATGTGTGACGCACTGGCGAAGCGCGTCGCACGTAAAGCCCCTGGTTGGTATAGGGAACATAACCGTCTTGATGTAACAAGATTTTTCTGCCCATCCGTTTTTAGGTTTATTTTTTTGTGTTTGGGATTTGTCTATATAGGGCAGGATCATTGGGCGATGTAACAGATTTTTTTTAAAAAATTGATTATCACTCCCTTAGGTTGAGCGCCTTAAAAACAGCCCAGCCGCTGCGGAATCAATTCTGCAGCTCCCAGCGCGGCAAAGCCGCAGTGATAACTAATCAAACACGTCTTAACTAAAGGAGGGCGTGCCAATCGAAGCGGGGTAATGGAGTAATGGAGTAATGGATCAATGGCAGTTAGTTCCAGTACTCCAAAACTCCATTACTCCAGCTTGATGCCTGGCAATTTTTAGAGTGTCAATTCTTTGCAAAAAAATGCAAACGTTCATTGGTAATACTAAAGGTGGCTTCCGTCCGTCTTTGGCTTTAAGTTAAGCCAGCACCGCTGTTCATGGAAGTCACCCATAAAAAAATTTGCTTGTTGGATCAGAACGTTTTACATTATTGCCGCTGAGATCATTCAGGGGGAATCCTTTCAGAGTTTCAGCTAAATCCTGTTATCAAAAAAGTTTCCTCCTGAATGACAACACTGGCCCTGACTAAAAAATGACGGTAGTCATCAAACCTCTTAGATGAAATGTTTGCCCGGGGAAGTCAAAAATCCCGGCCGGGAGCGATTACCCTGGCCGCTATCCTGCTTTTTGCTTGTTCGCAGGAAAAGCAGTCGGAACAACAGTCTTCCACTATCGATTCCCTGCAGGTGCGCGGCGCGGAAGAAGGCGTTTCCGGAAAAAAGGAGTCCCCTGCCGAGCAGCTCGTTGCCCGCGCCGAACACTTCGCTAAAACCCTTCAACACGACAGCAGCTTCGCCTACTACGAACAGGCCAGCCAGGTGTATCGGCAAGCGCAGGACTGGGAGGGGTACGTGCGCACCGCCGTGGAATTGGCCATGAAACGAATGAGCCTCGGCAAATTGAACGTGCAGGACAGCGAGGAACGACTCACCGCGCTGCTGGATACAACACGCAGTCGCTTCGGCGAACATCATGAGTTGATCGCCCTGATTTATGAAAAGCTGGGCCGCATTCAAATTAGCAAGAGTGCGCTCGAGCAAGCCCTGGCGTATTTTGAAAAAGAATTTGAGATTTTGCAGGCGCTTCCCGGCGCGCCGACCCACCAAAAGATGGATTGTCAAATACGGTTTGCCGGCACTTACATGGAGAAAGGGCAATATGACCTCGCCCTGCCGCATCTCGAGGCCGCACTGACTATCTGGAAGCAGGCGGAGCCCGAACTCAAAGATTGGCGAGCCGGGGATATCTTTTTTTATTTTGGCAATCTTTATATTTTTAAACGCGAATTCGACCTCGCCCGCGAATACTACTTAAAGGCGCTGGCCATCTGGCAGGCGCTGCCGCCGGCAGAGGTGGGTCCTTTGCCATTGGCCAATGTCCATCACAATCTCGCCCTGGTCAACTTTGCCAAAAAAGATTACGCAGCGGCCGTGACGCTTTATGAAAAATCAATCGCTCTTCTGAAGCAAGAATTCGGAGAGCGCCATTGGCGTGTCGCCAGCACCTACATGAACCTCGGCAATGTCTATTTCGAGATGGGCCAGGTTTCCCGCGCCATCGACTACCATAACCAGGCGCTGGATATGATTTTGCCCTCATTGGGCGAAACGCACGTTATGGTGGCGCGCGGCTATGGCAACCTGGGATCGGATTATGCAAAAAAAGCCGATTACCGAAAGGCGCTTGAATCTTACCAAAAAGCCCTGGCGGTCTTTCAATCCGTTTACGGAAAGCACCATCCCGAACTTGCGTTGTGTTATGACTTGATAGGTGACGTACACACCCGGCAGCGCCAGTACGATCTCGCCCTCGTTAACTATCAGCGCGCCCTCGCGGCCAATGCGCCCGGATTCTCCAACCCTGATCCGACGAAAAATCCAACTGACGAACGAGTGCTCTCCGAAACCCAGTTGCTGCAAACGCTGCAGCGAAAAACCACCGCGCTGTTAGAAAAGGCGGCGCGGTCTGCGCGGCCCGCTCCTGATCTACATGCTGCTAACTCCGCCGGTAAGCGGGCCCTCCAGCTCGTCGATCAACTCCGGCACGGCTACAAAGCCGAAGGCGCCAAGTTGTTCCTGGCCGAAAATGCCGTGGAAATCTATAACCTGGCGATCCGAACAGCGATGAAATTGTACCATATCACCAACGATCCGGTGTACAAACTGCAGATTTTCCAATATATGGAGAAAAGCAAAGCCGGCGTGCTGCTGGACGCCCTGGCTGAAGCCGAGGCCAAGCATTTCGCGGGCATTGCGGATTCCTTGCTAGAAAAAGAACAGCACCTGCGCGGCGACCTGGCTTACTACGATCGCCTCGCCGGCGAAGAAGAAATCAAGGGCGCGGCAGCCGACAGCTCAAAATTAATCGCCTGGCAAAGCAAGCTGTTTGATTTGCAGCGGGCCTATGAATCGCTGCTCGATAATTTTGAGGCGAGCTATCCAGATTATTACAACCTCAAATACCGCATCAACCTCGCGTCGGTGGACGAGGTCCGGGAAAAACTCCTCGACGACCGCACTGCGCTGGTGGAATACTTCGTGGGAGCGGATTCCATCTTCATCGCTGTGGTAAGCCGCAATGAACTTGATTTCGTTGCGGTGGGCATCGATTCCTCGTTTCAGCAGAAGGTCGAGCAGTTGCGAGAGAGTGTGTTGGCACAGGAATATGAACCCTTCTGCCGTACGGCATTCTCACTTTACCAGACTCTCATCCAGCCCATTGTTAGGAAACTCAGCGCGTCGCATCTCATCATTGTTCCGGACGGCCCGCTGTGCTTCGTGCCTTTCGAAGCGCTGCTCACCCGGGAAGTGCGACCTGACACCGGCAGGAAAGACTATCGCGCTCTGCCATTTCTGCTCAAAGAGCGCACGGTGAGCTATGCCTATTCCGCGACGTTGTTGTTGGAAACCCTTGGCCGTTCGCGCCAGTCGGCGCCCCGCGACTACCTGGCGTTGGCTCCTATCTTTTCTGAAGGCGAAGCAAGCAGCATTCGCGGCTCGGATTTCATCCAGTCGAACCGGAATGTGGATTCCACCCTGAGCCTGCGGAGCGCCTATTTGCCGGCAACCCGAGAGGAGGTTTCACAAGTCGAGGAATTGTTCCGCCAGCGCGCGGGATTTTTCAGACGTTGGTTTGGCAATAACACGCGGGTGCTTTCCGGGAAACAGGCCGATGAGCGTCGGCTGAAAGCTGAACCGCTCGATGTCTATCGGTTTGTGCATTTTGCCACCCACGGCCTCATCAACGAGACGCGGCCGAAACTCTCCGGCCTGCTTCTCGCGTCGGAGCCTACATCATCGGAAGATGGGGTGCTGTATCTGGGAGAAATTTACAATTTAAAATTGAACGCCGATCTGGTGGTATTGAGCGCGTGCAAGACCGCGCTGGGAAAGATGGCGCGCGGCGAGGGTTTGTTGGGATTAACCCGCGGCTTTCTCTACGCCGGCGCGGCCAGCCTGCTGGTGTCGCTCTGGCAGGTGAACGACGTCAGCACCGCGGAGTTGATGACCGCTTTTTATGACGAGATGCTAAATGGCGCGTCCAAAAGGGATGCCCTGCGAGCCGCCAAGTTGCATCTGATGGCGTCGAATCCGAAATACGCGCGGCCGTATTTCTGGGCGCCGTTTGTGTTGATAGGAAAGTGATTCTTGAGTTCAAGATTCCGAAATCAGAAATAAAAAGAGCAATAAAATATCGTGATGATTTTCTCGAAAGATATTCAAAGGGGTATCGCCGATGAAGACACTCAATGAACATTTAGAGGAAAAGCTCAAGGACAAAGAATTCAAAGAAATGTATGAAGAAGAGATCCAATTACTTCAATTATCAAATAGAATCTTTGAAGAGAGAAAGAAAGCAGGCTTAACCCAATCCCAACTCGCCAGCAAAGCGCAAATAACACAACAACAACTTTCGAAGATTGAAAAGGGATCGAATTTCAATATCAAGGCTTTCTTGAAAGTTTGCTACGCCTTAGGGGTAAGGATGCACTTAACTTCCGACAAATTCAGAGTAACTTCAGATATGTGACGTTGAGCGAGCAGATTTAATTATTCAATTTTTCTCCGCTAATTTTTTCAGCAGCTCAGTTGCCTCTCTCCGATAATCCGCCACATTTTGAGCCAGCGCTTCGTTCAGCCAGCGTTTAACGCCGGTGATTTCATCTTTCATCAAATATGCTTTGGCGAGAAAAAACGCGATCTCGGCGCGTTGAAATGGATCGTCCGTGGCTTCAAACGCCCGCGTCAAAAGGACGATGGCCACGTCCACCTTTTGGCGATCGTAGTGGGGAAACAGTCCAAGCCAATCTTTCGGTGCGCTGAGCAGTGCCTCTGCGCCGGCGGCAAACTCGGCTTCGGCTGCAACCGACTCTCCGCGCACGCGAACATTCAAAAATTCTTCATGGCTCGCCACGGATGCCAGTTCATAGGTTTTCGGAAGACCCCATCTCCCCACCAGCCACAGGGTTCCATACAAAGCCGCCAACACCACGGCAGCGAAGGCCAGCCGGAAGGCCCACTGCGGCTGAACCCGCGGCAGCCATTCCTCAAAGAAGCGGGGTTTGACCACCGGCTCAGACTTGACCGCAGCCTGCGGAAACCGCGCCTGCCGCCGCCAATCCACCGAATGGCCGATTTCCTTTTCCAGTTCTTTCCACTTTTGCTGCCAATTGGGATTTGCATCCAGATTCACCGTCAGCCAGCGCCGTTCTGCATCCGTCAGCGCGGAGCCGTCATCTTTTCCGGCGCACGCGTTGAAATAGCGCCGCAAAAGTGCGTCGTCCGGCGGAGTATGGGCCAGCCGCAGCATCCGCTCAATTGTGCGGGAATCGAGTGTCTGTTTTTTCATTGGCCGTCTTCTCCATTCATCAATCCGGCGTTCCTACTTGTTATAGGGAACGACCTCTGGTCAAAGTAACATAGATTTTGCGAACCAGACTGTAGAATCGCGTTACGCGCATACGAATGGCGGTCTCCGACAGGTTTAAATGCGCCGCAATTTCCAGGTAAGGCAAAGGTGGGTTTTCCAGTCGAAATTGTATGACCCGCCGCGTGGTGTCATCGGTTTCATGGAGGGCTTGCAGCACCGCGCGGTACTGGAAAAAGTCCTCGTCGCTCCAGGCCATCCAGGGCGACCCGGGCTCATCTGCAACAGCGGCTGCGGAGCTTTTCTCCACGTTGTGCAAAGGCCATCCCGCGCGCCATCGACGCATTCTTTTGCGCCTCAAATAGCGCCGCAGATTCTGCTTGAGGACGTAGCGGGTATAGCGGGTGGCGCATTGTAATTGCGGCAGATTACTCTCAAATTCCAGAAAAAAAGCAGTAGTCAATTCCTCGGCATCTTCCGCGGACAGCGCCTTTTCCGCGGGGACTTTGAGTCGATAGTAGCGGTGCGCGGTGAAATAGGCCCACCCCAGCAGTCGTTCTTTGGCAGCGGAATCTCCGGTTTGGGCTAATTCCAGCAAGCACTCGACATCGTGGTCGCTGAGCCCGATGAGAGCGGTCTCCGGGAGATTGCGGTTCGGTTGCGAATCCATCTTGTGCATGATCGTTCAAATCTGGGAATGACGTTTTCATGTTTTCGCGGCTTCAGTTTGGACCTCCCCCTAAATCCCCCTTCAAAGGGGGACTTGGTCCTCATAATGACATTAAAATTCGACTTTTTGGACAGCCCCAACACTTATCACCTCTCGCGTCCCTCTTTTCACCCATTTCGCGGCGCCAAATTAGGACATCCAAGGGGGATTCTGTTCTTGGTTCTTGCGCCGCCTTTTACTCTTTACTTTTTCACTTATCCCTCTTCACTTTTCACTCCTCACTTTGACCTCCCCCTAACCTCACTTTTCACGTCTCACATACACGTCTGCCGTCTGCCCTCCGCCATCTCACGTATTCGGCCGCAGCCACTTCTCCACCTCAGACAGACTCATGCCTTTGCGCTGAGAGTAATCCACCACCTGATCTTTTGCGATTTTTCCCACCGTGAAATATTTCGCCTCGGGATGGGCGAAATAAAGTCCGGAGACCGATGCCGCCGGCAGCATCGCGAAGTTTTCGGTGAGGGTGATGCCGGCGTTCTTTTCCACCGCGAGCAGATCGAACAGCAGCCGCTTCTCGGTGTGATCGGGACAGGCGGGATAGCCGGGCGCGGGACGAATGCCGCGATATTTTTCTTTGATGAGATCGTCGTTGCTGAGATTTTCATCCGCGGCGTAGCCCCAGAATTCTTTGCGGACTTTCTCGTGCAGCAGCTCGGCAAAGGCTTCGGCGAGGCGGTCGGCAAGGGCTTTCACCATGATGGCGTTGTAATCGTCATGCTGCTGTTCGAATTTTTTCACGAGATCATCCGCGCCGAGGCCAGCGGTGACGGCAAACGCGCCGAGGTAATCATTCCGTCCCGAATCTTTCGGCGCGATGAAATCCGCCAGCGCAAGATTGGGATTGCCGCCGGTTTTCTCCGTTTGCTGGCGCAGCGTGTGAAAGATCGTCCGCACTTTTTGGCGGGAATCGTCGGAGAACACTTCGATGTCATCGCCGACGGCGTTGGCCGGGAAGAGTCCGAACACGGCGTTGGCGCGCAGCAGCTTTTTGGCGATGATGTCATCCAAAAGTTTGTTGGCGTCGCGGAAAAGCTTGCGCGCTTCTTCGCCGATTTTTTCGTCTTCTAAAATTTGCGGGTAGCGCCCCTTGAGTTCCCACGTGATAAAAAACGGCGTCCAATCGATGTAATTGCGAATCTCCGCGAGGGGATAATTTTTGAGAACGGTGACACCCAACTTTTTCGGAGGCGTGATCTCCGACCTCTGCCAATCAATCTTCAGCCGATTGGCGCGCGCCTGCGCCAGCGTTAGCAGAGTTTTCGACTCCTGTTTGCGCTGATGTTCGTCACGGACTTTTTCGTACTCGGCACGCACTTCGTTGAGAAACGTCTCGCGCTGATTATCGGTGATCAAATTGTTTGCCACCGTCACGCCGCGCGAAGCATCGAGCACGTGGATGGTCGGGCCGCGATAATTCGGCGCAATCTTCACCGCCGTGTGCACCCGCGACGTCGTGGCGCCGCCGATGAGCAACGGCAGCGTGAAGCCCAGCCGTTCCATCTCCGCGGCGGTGTGCACCATCTCATCCAGCGACGGCGTGATAAGTCCGCTCAGGCCGATGATGTCCACCTTCTGCTCTTTTGCGGTCTGCAAGATTTTTTCGCACGGCACCATCACCCCGAGATCGATCACTTCGAAATTGTTGCACGCCAGCACCACGCCGACGATGTTTTTGCCGATGTCGTGCACGTCCCCTTTGACGGTGGCAAGCAACACCTTGGCCCGTGGCCGCGCATCTTTTCCGCCGGAGCGGATCAGCTCCGCTGACAGTTTGGCTTTTTCCGCTTCGATGAACGGCACGAGATACGCCACGGATTTTTTCATCACCCGCGCGCTTTTCACCACCTGCGGCAAAAACATTTTGCCGGAACCAAACAGATCGCCGACGATGTTCATGCCGTCCATCAGCGGGCCTTCAATGACCGCCAGCGGAGTCGGATATTTCTGGCGCGCCTCTTCGGTATCCGCTTCGATGAAATCGACGATGCCTTTCACCAGCGCGTGCTTCAGCCGCTCTTCGACACTAGTCTTGCGCCAAGCATCTTCTTCGACCGCAACTTTGTCGCCGCGCTTGATGTTCTCCGCAAACGCCACCAGCCGCTCGGTGGCGTCGGGACGGCGATTGAGCAGCACGTCTTCCACGAGCTCGAGCAGGTCTTTGGGAATTTCTTCATATACCTCAATTTGCCCGGCGTTGACAATGCCCATGTCCATGCCGGCCTGAATGGCGTGATAGAGAAACGCCGAGTGCATGGCTTCGCGCACGCGATTATTGCCGCGGAACGAAAACGAAATGTTGCTGACGCCGCCGCTCACTTTCGCCAGCGGCAGATTTTCTTTGATCCACCGCGTGGCGCGAATGTAATCCACCGCGTAGTGGTTGTGCTCCTCGATGCCGGTGGCGACGGTGAGGATGTTGGGATCGAAAATGATGTCCTGCGGCGGGAAGCCAACTTCCTCGGTGAGAATTTTGTACGCGCGTTGGCAGATCTCGATCTTGCGCGCGAAGGTGTCGGCCTGACCTTTTTCGTCGAAGGCCATGACGATCACCGCCGCGCCGTAGTCCAAAATTTTGCGGGCGTGCTCTTTGAAAATTTCCTCGCCCTCTTTCAAGCTGATCGAGTTGACCACGCCTTTGCCCTGCAGGCATTTCAGCCCGGCTTCGATGACCGACCATTTGGAGGAATCGATCATCACCGGCACGCGCGCGATCTCCGGCTCGACGCCGGCGAAATTCAGAAACTTCACCATCGCGGCTTCGGAGTCGAGCATGCCTTCGTCCATGTTGACATCGATCATCTGCGCGCCGTTTTCTACTTGCTGTCGCGCTACGGAGAGCGCCGCTTCGAAATCGCCGGCGAGAATGAGATCGCGGAATTTGGTAGAGCCCGCAACGTTGGTGCGCTCACCGATGTTGACGAAGTTGGTGTCCGCTCGCAACGTGAACGGCTCGAGTCCGCTCAACCGCAAGTAGGGTTTGATCTCTGGAATCTGCCGCGGTGGAAATTGCGCCGCGGCTTCGGCGATGGCGCGGATGTGATCCGGCGTGGTGCCGCAGCAGCCGCCGACGAGATTGACGAAGCCGCTGCGGGCGTAATCGGCGATTTGCTCGGCCATGAATTCCGGCGTCTCATCGTAGCCGCCGAATTCGTTGGGCAAGCCGGCGTTGGGATAGAGACTCGTGAAGCAATTCGCCACCCGCGAAATTTCTTCGATATACGGCCGCATCATTTGCGAGCCGAGGGCGCAGTTGAGTCCGACGCTGAGCAGATTTTTGGTGTGCGAAACCGAAACCCAAAAGGCCTCCGGAGTTTGTCCCGATAACGTGCGGCCGCTGGCGTCGACGATGGTGCCCGAGATCATCACCGGCAGGGTGCGGCCGATTTCACGAAAAAGCTGCTGAATGGCGAAGAGCGCGGCTTTGGCGTTGAGGGTGTCGAAGATGGTCTCCACCAGCAGGACGTCGGCGCCGCCGTCGATGAGGCCGCGCGCCTGTTCGCGATAGGCCGCCGCCATTTGATCGAACGTAACGGCGCGAAAGCTGGGATTGTTGACATCCGGCGACAGCGACAGCATTTTGTTCGTCGGCCCCAACGCACCGGCCACGAAGCGCGGTTTATCCGGATTCTTCGCGGTGAATTCCGCCGCGGCTTCTTTTGCAATTTTTGCGGCCGCAAAATTCATCTCATAAATTTTATCTTCGAGATGATAATCGGATTGCGAGATGGCGGTGGCGTTGAAGGTGTTGGTCTCGATGATATCGGCGCCGGCCTTCAAATACTCGCGATGGATTTCTTTGATAATTTCCGGCTGGGTCAGCGACAGCAGATCGTTGTCACCTTTCAACGGGTGCGGATGATCTTTGAATGGCGCGCCGCGGAAATCGTCCTCGGTCAATTTGTAGCGTTGGATCATCGTTCCCATCGCGCCGTCGATCACCATAATTCGCGTTCTGAGTATTTGAGCGAGAGTTTGGTAAGTGTCGTTCGTCATGTCTTCTCAATATTGGAGTAATGAAGTGCTGGAGTAATGGATCAATGGAAAATTTCTCGTTCCCACGCAGAGCGTTTCTCGTTCCCACACTCTGTGGGAACGACCGGCACAGGCCACGCTTGAATCAACGCGGAGCGGCCTCAGTTTCGCTCCCACGCAGAGCGTGGGAGCGAGAGCTATGGAGGATCCATTATTGAACTATTGGTGGTGAAGATAGCAAATTGGGGGGATTATTTCAAGGCGCAAACGTCCCGTCCGGTTTTTTATGGGGCCAGCACGCCGCGGTTAGACAATTGCGGCCGGAACGAAAAAACGTGCAGCCCGTTTTGCATATCGCTGACGTAAATGTTGCCGGAGGGCGCAAACGCGTACGCGCCAAACGCGCCGTTAAAACCCTCGCCGCTTTCGGAATTGGTATCGTATTCATCCACCACTTTTATATCGCGGGGATTGGAGACATCGAATACGCGAAAGCCGGCGTTGTAGTAGGCGGCGTACGCAAAGTCGCCGACGATGTAAATGTTGTGGATGGTGGCGGTGGAGTCCGCAAACGAATCCACGAGCTGGGGATTGGCGGGATCGCCGATATCCCAAACCGTGAGATCGGCGTCGGGATGAGCCGCGCCTTCGTCACATATAAAGAGATAACGGCCATCCTCGGTGGGCCAGCCGCTATGATGAAAGCGAATAAACGGCGGGTTGATGGTTCCCAACAACTGCGGCGCGGCGCGGTTGGTGGCATCGTAAATGTTGGTGCCGCCGCTGCCGTGAAAATCGTACAGCCGGTCCCCGATGATGGCGGAATCGTGGCAGTCGGCGTTGTTGTCATCATCGCTCCAAACCGGCGTCGGGTTGGTGGGATCCGGATTCAAATCGTAGATAATTAAACCCGGGCATTCGCTGAACATAAATCCGTCATCCGAAATAAAAATGTTGTGGGAAGAGGGAAACGATCCCACCAACTGCGGCTTGCTGGGATCGCTGATGTCAAGAATACCGCCGGTTCCGCCGCGGCCGTTCACGGTGTACATGAAATTACGCCAGACTTTCATGTCAAAGCCGGGGGCGTTGTTCACCCGCGCCGCTTGCAGAGGATGGCGCGGGTCGCTGACATCGACGATGTACACGCCGCTGTTGGGAGGATCGTTAAACAGCCCGAAGCCGATGAGCGCATACTCTTTGTTGGTGTTCGGATCGACGTATCCCCAGACGTCGGTCATGGTTTCCGGGAAGTCCAAGCGGCTCAACAGCTCGATGCCCGGCGGAGAGGGATTTTTATCATCTTTACAGGCGGAGAGAAAAAAATAAAGTAAAATGAAAGCAGCGCTGGTTTTAAGAAATTTCATAAGAGCGGCGTCTCCTTTGGTTTTCCATAAATACGCAAAAGGGGCGGCGGTTATTCCGACCCCCTAAACACGATCACGCGATCGACCGGTTGAAATCCTAATTTGGCCGCTAATTTTAGCGAGGCCACATGGGATTCCTCGGCGCCCCAAACTGGCCGTTTGTTTCGTTGCTGCATAAAATCGCTTAAAAATATCACGGCCTGCCGGGCGTAACCGCGGCGCTGATACGCTGGCAGCGTCTCGATGGAAATGTCCCACAGCGTCTCGGTTTCGCCGCCGGCAAAACAGAACGACACCGGCTGGTCATCAACAAAAACTGCGGCGACGGCGGTGAAATTCAGCGCATCCAAAAGCTCATCCACCAGGTCCGGAAAATCTTTTTTCAGAGAATGCAATTCTTGGGCTTGAATAAACCGAACGGCAGCTTGCTCCCGCGTCCGAAATTCGACGGGCGGCGCGAGCTGATGCAGGATTGCCGGAAAGCGCTGCCAGCCGTTTCTGCGAGAACGGATCGGCTTGGTTGACAAGATCGCTGCCACATGATCGTCGCTTTCCGGCATCGCCAGCACCTCCGCGTCCGCTCCGGATTTAGTAATTGCCTCCAGCAGACTTTTTGGCGGCGGCTGGCCGACCACCGAGATCAGCCGGTTGTTGAATCCGCGCACGACGAAATCACGCGCGGTTTGGTGGGCGGTGGCCATCACCTCGCCGCGGCCGCTGAGCAGCAGGCCGCGGGTTTCCACCCAGCGCGGAATATCGGGGAGCAGGCTGGCAAATTTTTGAGGATTCATGAAAATAACCGGCTTCTTCGGGAAATCAAGGGAGGACGAAGAGGTGCAGGGAATCGGAAACCATTGAGCCAAACACGCCGACGCCGTTTTCGATGTTAGTGCCGCGGTTTGGAATGGCGTCGATATAACTCGCAAAAGCAGAATCCAGAGCATACACCCAAAAGGTATAAACTAGTTGCTCTTCTTCACAAAACGGCCAATGGCGCAGCAACAGCACAATCCTATTTGAATACACCGGGTAGCCAACTCGGGAATAATTTGGGTATTCGCATGGAAGGCGCCAATTGAACGTGTAAGCGGCGCCCCCAGCGCTCTCGGTCCAGATGAATTCCACAAACGTGCTGTCTGCGACTTCTAAACTATCTTCGGGCTGCAGAAAATAAATAGGGTTGGGCACCGTGGTGCGCGCTTCTACCACCTGGCCTTTGGGTGCGGTCACCTCCAAAAAGTAGGTTTTGCCCGGTTCCACATGGAGCGATTGGACAACGTCCTGATATTCTCCCGGTGCTATTTCTGTGAACATCACCTCCTGACCCTCGCCTCTTACCACGACCCGGGCGCGCCGCAGCGGGTTGTCGAGACCGCCAATGGGAAGGCCGTCGGTATAGATCTCGTTGATGCCTTCATATAAAATAATCGTCTGGCGGTCGAAGTTCGGACTCAAAACCGCTAACACCACGATTCGATTCAAGTCCGAATCCGCTACCGGGTTTTTTGAGCATGATAGTGCCAATAAAACTAAGAGCAAAAATTTTTTGTACATGCCCTCAACTATCTTCATGAAAGTTTATGAGTTCCCACTATCGTAAGTTTGTATCAAATAGTTATATTAACGGCAGGTTACTCTCAGCAGCGGACGAATTAAATATAGTGAATTGGTCATCACAATCAAGTTTATTTTTGTTCTTTGAGAGTTTTTTGAATTTATTGGGGAAGAGATCGATGTACTGCTGGGCTACTCAGAAATCGCTGGCGCAAACCCGCATGTTTGTCCTGTTGTTGTTAGGAGGCGGTCCTCCGTTTTTTGTACGGCGTAGGGGGCTGAACCGAAGGAAAAGCCCGGGAGGAACTCCCATGATTCCTCCCGGGCTTTTTATCCCATTTTCTTCTTTATGCTTGAGAAACCTAAAACTTCATTCCTCCTGTAGTCATTTGATACTATCTGACAAACAGCATCTTCTTTGTCTCTCTAAACTCGCCGGCGCGCACCGTGTAAAAATATACGCCTGACGGCGCCACCATCCCCTCGTCGCTGCGGCCGTCCCAGTTGATTTCGTGCACACCCGGGCCGCGCTCTTCGTTCACCAACGTCCGCACCAATTGCCCGAAGAGATTGTAAATGGCGAGCTGCACCCGCACTTTCTCGCCCAGCAGATTGGGGATGTCAAACCGAATGCGCGTCTCAGGATTGAAAGGATTGGGATAATTCTGAAACAAACTAAACCGCGACGGCGGCAGCACCGTGGCTTCGATGACGTTGGAGTGCTCGAACGCGCCGTCGGTGTCGATTTGTTTTAAACGATAAAAGTATTTACCCGGGCTGACATTGCTTTCCGCGAACGAGTAGGACTGCGGAACGGTTGTGGTGCCGTTACCCGGCACAAATCCGATCTTTGCGAACAGCAGGCCGTCTCCGCTTTTTTCGACGTCAAAACCAAAATTGTTGGTTTCGCTGGCGGTGGCCCAGCTCAGGCGCACGGTGTTTTCGACGACGTTGGCGGAGAAGGATACGAGTTCTACGGGTACGGAACTATTGAGCATACCGGGTGTGGATGTGGCGCTAGCAATATCATTTACAAAATTAGTGAGTTTGAGCGAGTCCGATCCTGATGTACTGGTTGTTAGAAATTTTACTATAACCAAAACACCCGATGAAGTTGTACCTCCCTCAGAATCAAAACCATTAATGTTAACATTCCCGTCTGCTATTAATGAGTCCTTGACTGTTGTCCAACCATTAGTGAGTGTTCCGGTGGTTTCAAGTCCCTGAAAGGTGAGCAGTTCAGCTGGATATAAGAATTTAAATTTAAATGCATCGACTTGAACGCCAAGGGTATTGGTAAGAGTAATTGGAATGGGCACGACAGCTCCTGGTGTCGAACCGGCATCAACACTTAGCGGCGGACTCAGGTCAAATTGAGAAGGTTGAGCAATTAGAGCCGATGAAAAGCTGAAAAACAGACAAGCCATGAGTATCGGCAATAAAATATAATCTCTTTGCATAAGTACCTCTCCTTATTTGAGTAGATATTCTTAACCTTTGACAAATTAAATTGCTACTATTTTACCATGATCATTTTTTGACTACTCTTAAATTCACCAGCTATAAGGGTATAAAAATATGTTCCGCTTGCAGCCGGTTGTCCCAAATCATTTTTGCCATCCCAAGTAACCGTATGGACACCTGCTTCGCGTTTCTCATTCAACAAGGTGCGTACGAGCTGACCGGTAATGTTGTAAATTTTAAGACTCACCAATACACCGTCGTTGCTCACTTTGGGAATGTCAAAGCGAATGTGGGTTTCGGGATTGAATGGATTGGGAAAGTTCTGGTGCAGGCTAAAGGCCGTCGGTATCAAATTAATGGGATCGGATACTGGGATATTAACTAAAGCTCCTTTTAAATCTGCTACCAATTTGACAATTTGGATCTCATTAAGCCGGACATCTTCTTTCTTTAGCTTAAAGACGAGATGGAATAACTCGCTGGGTAAGGTACCGGCTAAAGGTTTCATATCAAACGCGCCAACAATGAGTTTACCGCCCTCATAAATACGAGCATTCAGTTGAGCCCAAGCAGTTGTTAATGCGGCGCGCTCAATGTTCACAAATTCAAACTTATCCACGGGGTACTGAAAAGTCAAACCAAATGCATCAAGCCCCACTGCATTGTCAACAACCACTGCAATCTTGATCTGCTCATTCTCTGCTGTTATCTGAATTAATGAAAGAGAATACAAATAAGCTGAACTCTGTTTGTTAAGCGGTGAGCTATCCTGCGCAAAGCATTCCTCAGGTTGTGGCAAGTCGCCAAGAGAACGTAAGAAAATATCCAAAGCATCCTGAGGCGTTACCTCTCCGTCACAGTTTACATCAGATGCAATCATTTCGCAGCTCGACCCCTCTCCAATGGTAGTATTTTCTCCTAACGAAATATTGAAAGCATTGAGCGCATCTTGTGGGGTGATCTCATCGTCGTCTTCAACATCGCCATCACCGATACATCCTTCGATGCAAGGCGATTCAGGAAAGAGGGGACTGGTCTTAAACTGCGAAAAATCCACGTCTTCGCTTACCGCATCACCAATACCGGGGCCAGCGCCGCCAGGCCCACTAGGAGCACCCCACCAGTTATTAGTGGCGTCAACTACCACGCTACTTACATTTCTAACGGCGAAGGAAGAATTGTCGCAGAATTCGTTGCGCTTGATTTTAGTAGCGCCGGCATTCTCTTGGATTTCTACTCCGGTCGTGCTCCCCGAAATGATGTTGTCTTTGATTTCACCATCGGGGGCATTGGTCACGCGGACACCGTAATTTTCATTATCTAAAAAGGTGTTTAAATCTACATCGAACGTAGTGGTGATGTTATTCAAATTCACGCCGGTGTGGTTATTGGTGATGTCGTTTTGCTGCACGCGCACGTAAAGCGCGGACTCCACTTCGACGCCGATCTCACAGCCATCAATATCATTGTTGGTGATAATTACAAACGGGCTGCCCTCGCCCGATTCCAAGCGAATGCCGTGATAACTGTAGCCGATTTCACTGTTTTTGATGGTCACATTCGTGCCGCCATCCCTCACCAGATAACCGGCGGAAAATTCCTCTCCCAAAATATTTCCGTAGTTATTGGAAACCGCGCTGCTATCGATAGTGACGTGCGCGCCGCCATCCACCACCACCGCGAAATCGATGTATTCTTCTTCCTCCTCGCCGTTGCCCTTGCCCGTATAGGTGCTGCGTTTGTACAACGAACCGTTGACGCTCGAGCCGGAATACCACACGCCGGCGCGGCCAATGTTGGTGAAAGTGCAGTTGGTGACATGCACCGGACCGCTGCCGGACGCCCGGATGGCCGTGCCCTCATATTCATCATAAACAATATTATTGAAATGAACATTCGTGAACGAACCAGTACCGTCCATTTGAAAAGCATAGTACGTCCAGTTCTCGCCGCCGTCAAAAGCGATGTCGCGAATATGAACGCTTGCGGTATCAAAAACCTCAAACCAGTAAGGATCGAGCTCGAGTGTACCGGTTGAGCCGCCAGAGTTGATGACGGTCTGCTCCGGCCCGGAGCCAATAATCACCAGATCTTTATAGATGTAAATGTTCGGGGCATCGGAGTAAGTATTACCGGGGGCAATATTAAGGGTATCCCCCGGCGAGGCCGCGTTGATGGCGCGCTGGATGCTGGGAGCAAAAGTAAGGGGTTCGGCAAAACTATTCGGCGTCATAAACACATTGTCCACTACCCAGGTCACCAGACCAAACGCGGATTCAATATTCAGGTTAATTTGCGGCAGCAAACTACCTTTTGGCTTGTGCTGAATAACATTTCCCGGGATCACTTCCAAATCAATGGCGTGCACGATGCGATCTTCAATTTCAAAATTATTGTCGGCCTCTATAAACTCGGCGTCTATGGCATCCACCGCGGCGGCGGAGTTGTTTAGAATATCCACCGAGGCGTTGCCGCCCAATTTGGTGTTGCCGATGTCAAGGTTGCCAAAAATATTTTCCAAATTGAGGTTGATGGCAGGCGTGCTTCCCGGAACCGGAGTAATATCGATTTCCACGTCGTTAAAACTGATGGTGCTGACATCGCTGTAACCGCTGATATAAATACCGGAACCAACCCAGGTGCTTGGGTGCTGATACATACCCGAAATGATGACGCTATCCAGATCAACGGCTCCGGCTCGAAATAATCCCCCTTCATCATCGCCGCGAATTTGCAAACCAATATGCGCCCCGTCGCCGTGAATGCTCACATTGGTAAGCACGGCATCGCCGTTGAACTGAAACAAGCTGATGTCGCCCGACCCCATCCCGGATTGCGAAAGGGCGTCGCCGTTTCCGGAAAACGCGCAATTGCTGAGATGAATATTGGTTACATTTTGCGACCCACTGGGGCCGGTCGTTAGACCGTTGATGCCGTTATCGTTGACCGTGCAGCCCTCCATGTTGAGACCGTCAAACGAGTCAACATTTGAGGCGATGCGGAAGCCGCTGTTTTCATTGTTCGATAAATCGCAGTTGATGACCTCGATATCGGCCACGCTGCCGGACTCAAACGCGATGCCATTGAGGTTGTTGACGGCCGCTATATTTTCAAAGGTCATGTGGGCGAAATCGGCGTCTGCGGTGCTAATGCCGTTCAGAGAATTCGTGCGGCTGGTTTTGTAGTTGGCAATTTGAGTCTGTTCGAGGAAGGTCATAAAAATACCGCTGCCGCTGGAACCGCCGTTGGTCACACGCAGATTGCGCAGCACCAAACGATCGATTTCTGAAAAACCGCTGGCCAAGCCGTCAATAGAAATAACATCACTCCCATCGCCATCGATGATGGTGTTGGTTTCCTCGTCCTCGCCGCTGCCCCCGCCTTCAATGATCATGGGATAGTAAATCTGGAGATTCTCGAAATACCTGCCGGGGGCCACGTGCACGGTGGCGAGAGAGGGGCCGTTATCCACCAAATTCAATTGATTGGCGCTGGAAATGGCAGAGATCGGCGCTTGCTCTGGCACTTGAATTTTATTAATACCCTCCTGAATGGTATCGAAAGCATTCTGCCCGATGATTTGTACATTGAACCGTCCGGGGAATTGCACCACGTCACCAGGCTCAAAATCAGCCCAATCATCATCTACAAAAATCTCGGAAAAATCCTGAATGGGGCCGACCACGAAAAAGTTGTCGAAGGAAACCTCGGCATTGCTGTTGGCGCCGTTGTCAAAAATCACCACTAACTTCGCGCCCAGGAAATCGAACGCATTATTTTCGGAAGTGGTGAATGGTCCAACGCTGAACAATGTCCATTCACCTTCGTTTAACCTGAAAAACGGTTCAACATACCAGGGATCACTAGCCTCGTCTTTGGTAAAGCGAAAGCGTAGATCGAATTTTTGGGAAGTTGAGCCGATCCCCAAAGCATGGGTTGAGGTGCCATCAACCGTCGAACCGATTCCTTGATAACACTCCAGCAAATCGGCGCCGCCAGCCTGGGAGTTTTGCAACGAAAGGCTAATGCCGAGATGTTTAAATGACGAGCCATTTTCAGAGTCTTGCAGATGAAAGCGAACGCGGCGGCCCGGCAGCCCGGACACGCCACTGGCGTCAATTCCCCAAATATAAACCCAGTATTCTTGACCCGCTACGATTCCGCCGATGTCGCCTTTCAAGGTGCCTTCCTGAGTTAAAAATTCGTGTACCCCGTCGTCCCCAAACGAGAGATTCTGCGGCCCGATGGCCACCGGCGGAACGAAATTGTGCTCCGGCGGTTGCGTGTTGCCACTGGCTGCAAAAATAACCAGAGCCAGTAGAATCGTCAAAAATTGATAACGTTTGTGTGACATACATCCTCCTCTATCGCTAAAAGATTCACCCCCCGTAGAAACACAAAAAGCCCCGGACGTAGTTCACCCAGAGCTTGAATTAAATGTATTTGTTGGAATGGAAAACGAGACGCGCAGAAGGGTTTCCATCCTGAGGAAGGGCGGTTGCCCCTGGAAAGTGTTGTGCAATATCATATCTCCCCTTGTTGCAGTGCACGATGTCCGGCGAACTTATAATATTGCGATCAAACATTTCCCCCAGAAATGGTTGAAGGAATATTTATAGTCCGATCAAAAATTCCTTACCTGGTATAATCTTACCCTCCCTCGGATATGAAATGTTAATAGCAAACAAGAATGGAATCAGCTACACAAAGCTATATTAGCAACTACGTTTTAAAAGTGGAGAAAAATTCTAAAAAAAATTTTGTTTGTTACACTCGTTTTTTTGGATAAAAAAGTTTTGCTTGATCTTTTCTCCTGACAATACTTATATTGCAGCCAATTAAACCAAAAGCTATTTGTGAAAAGTAACGGGCGAAAACCAACCGCAACGGCGATTTTGATCGCGCTGATTTTTCTGGCAGGCGCTGCCGAGCTGAGTCATCGCCACGCGCCGGTGGACGACTCCGCGGCGGTGAGCGCCAACCATGACGCCGCGGAGACAGCGCAGCGGCCGATCCACGTTTTCGTCTGCCTCGCGTGCATGGTCGCCACCGTCAACCTATCTGGAGAAATCAAGTGCGATTTATTCTCTCCCCATTTTGAATCTTGTGCTTTTAAATCCCACACTCACAATCCTGTTGCCATTCTGATTCAATCATCGGTTTCTAACCGCGCTCCTCCTCTTCAACCCGCTTAATTTCCTGCTCAACAACTTCAGTGCTTTGTGTCCAGGCCAAACCGACGCTGGTTTAGCTTAGCATTTTTTCATTTTTCTCAACGAGGTAAATATGACCAGGTTATTCAAACCTCGGCTTACAATTTTGTTATTGCTCTTAAGTTTTGCGGCGCGACTGCCAGCCACGCCGGAAAGCGAACTGGCCGCTGTTTCCGGAAAAGTGCTCGACGCCGCCACCAACCATCCACTGCCCGGCGCCACGATTTATATAGCGGAACTGAATCGCGGCGATGTCGCGGATGCCAATGGTGAATTTCAATTAAAAAGATTGACGAAAGGAAGCTACACCATTGTCTGTCGCTTTGTGGGATACACGGAGGTGAAGGAAAGCATAGAAATCACCGGCAATCTCGAAAAGAAATTTTATTTGACGCCCACGGTCATCGAATTTTCCGAAGTGACGGTAACCGCCAGCAAGGAGGAAGTCGAGCTCACGCGCTCCCGTCAATCGGTTACGGTTCTCAGCGCCGAAAAACTGGAAAAGCACCGCGGCCAGACGTTCAGCGAAACCTTGAAAGAAATCCCCGGCGTGACCGTGCTGCAAACCGGCCCGTCGATCTCTAAGCCAGTCGTGCGGGGGCTCCACAGCCAGCGGGTGTTGGTGCTGAATGCCGGTCTGCCGCAGGAAGGCCAGCAATGGGGCGCCGAACATGCGCCGGAGATCGATCCCTTTGCGCCGGCGAAAATCGAGGTGCTGAAAGGCGCGGCCGGCGTGGAGTACGGCTCCAACGCCATCGGCGGGGTGGTGCGCGTGGAGCCGCGGCAATTGATGGCAATTCAAGGATTGGGCGGGCAGATTTTTGCCAACGGTTTCTCGAACAACCGTCAGGTCGCCGGGTCGCTGCTTCTGGAAGGGCGCGCGCCGAGGATAAGCCGCTTGAGCTGGAGACTGCAAGGCAGTCTGCGCAAAGCTGGCGATGCGCGCGCGCCCGATTATGTCATCAACAACTCCGGTTTTGAAGAGCGGGACTGGTCGTTGGCGGCCGGCTACCATCGCGAGCAATCGGAACTTGAATTTTATTACAGTCATTTCGGAACCGAGTTGGGAATTTTCCGCGGCTCGCATATTGGCAACTTAACGGATCTGCAAAACGCCATCGAGCGCGGACGGCCGCTGGTGGAGAAAGATTTCACCTACGATATCCAACCGCCCAAGCAGAAGATCAGCCATGACTTGATTTCGGTCAAAGGTCAGTCGGATTTTATCGGGCTGGGAAAATTGGAGGCGCAGTACGGTTTCCAACTCAATCACCGGCAGGAGTTCGACGCCCATTCTCCGTTTTCATCTGAGCCGCCGAAAAACGCCGCGTTCGATCTCAAGCTCTACACCCACTCCGGCGACATCAAATTCCGCCATCGACCCGTGAAAAATTTCTTCGGCACGTTTGGAGTCAGCGGAATGTGGCAGGGCAACTTCCGGCAAACCAGCGGCTTTTTGATTCCCAATTTTCGCGCCTACAACTTCGGCGTTTTCCTCCTCGAGAATTGGACAAAGGAAAATTTCACCCTCAACTTTGGCGGCCGCTTCGATTATCGCTGGCAGCGAGCGTATGCCTTCCGTCAGAATCCGGATGATGAGCAGATCAACCACTGGCACAATGTCTCCGCCGTGGTGGGGATGATCTATCAATTTGCGCCGGCGTGGTCGCTGGCAGTGAACGTCGGCACGGCATGGCGGCCGCCCAGCGTCAATGAAATGTTCAGCGACGGCGTGCACCACGGCACCGCGCAATACGAAAAGGGCGATCCCAACTTGACCTCCGAGAAAAGTTATAACATAGATGCGACGCTGCGCAACCTGGGCCAAAAGAGTCATCTCGAATTGAGCGTTTACAACAACTTCATCAACGATTTTATTTTCCTGTTCCCGGAGCCGGAGCCGATTTTAACCATTCGCGGGGCGTTTCCGGCGTTTAGTTATCGTCAGGCCAACGCGGTGCTGCGCGGCGCCGATTTGACGTTCGATTATCAGTTGTTCGCCTTTTACCGATTGGGGGCGCGGGCCTCAGCGGTGCGAGCAGACAATCTCGATACCAATGAACCGTTGATCTTCATGCCGTCCGATCGGCTGCAATGGATCAATCATTTCGATTTGCCGGCGTTCGGGAGTTTTGAAAATACCTATTTCGAAATCTCGGCGACTTTGGTGCGGCGGCAGGATCGCGCGCCCGCCAACGCCGATTACACCGATCCACCGCCGGGATACAAATTGCTGGATCTTGAATTGGGAACGCAAACCATAGTGGGACGACATCCGATCCTCATCTATCTCAGCGTCAACAATGTATTCAACACGGCGTACCGCGACTATCTCAGCCGATTTCGCTACTTCATCGACGACCCGGGGCGCAACGTCGTCTTGCGGATGCAGGTCTCGTTTGGCCAATTCGCGCCGTAAGGCAAGGCGCAGAGCGCATGGCGCCTTTTTTACTTTGCTCTATGCAGCAACAATCCATTAATCCACCTTGTCATAAATGAAATGCCAAAGACAAGACCAGAGGTTGCTATGAAAAAGTTTAAAACCGTCACCGCCCAGGTGTTAGCGGTGATTTTGCTGGCGCTCTCGAGCACGGTCGAGCTGGCGCATCAGCACGGGTTTGGCGGCGCGGTGAGCTTCGTCGAAAATGAGGCCGGGTCAGACGCCAATCCGAGTAACCCAACCCTGCGATTCGATTGCCGGGCATGCACCTACTCGCTGCTGAACGTGAGCACGGTGTGCGCTCGTTACAGCTTCGCGCCGTTTTTCATCGAGCTGATTTTCTCACCGAGACTCGTCGCCAGTCTTACTGCAAATATTTTCTCCATCTTTTCCACCCGCGCCCCGCCGACGGTTCTGGCCTGAGAATTCCGCCCAAAGTTCGTGTCATTTCTCAGCTCGACGCTTTTGGTCGAGGTGAGAAATCTGGTGATGCACGGCTCATAATATGCCAATAGCTCTGGGCGTATTCGCCGATGCAATTCTTCGTCAAATTTCTCGACTCCGCTGCGCTCCGTCTCGAAATGACAGTAAGCCGGCATCGCCTTGGTAAAAAACGACTTTGCACGATTATTAAATTGTCAGTGTCAAGGACTGGCGCTGTCATTGATCAACATCTAAGTCTTTCAGTCGGATGTCAACTTACGTCACTTTCACATTAACCTTTCAACAGGAGGTTCAATCATGAATTCCATTTTCAAAAAATCACTGCGTTGGATTTTCGCCCTAACCGTTAGCGCGATGTTGTTCAATTTTGGTTGCGGCGACGACAAAAATCCTGCCGGACCCGGCGAAGAAGAACTCATCACCACGGTGATTCTGACATTAACCGAAACCGGCACAACCAACCAGGTTACTGCGCAATTTCAAGACCTCGACGGCGACGGCGGCAATTCGCCGGTCATCGGCACGTTGACCTTGGAAGCTGGTAAGACTTACACCGGCGCGATTCAACTTTTAAATGAGAGCGTTAATCCAGCGGAAGATGTTACCGAGGAAGTGGAAGAAGAAGCCGATGCGCATCAATTCTTCTACACTGCCGAGGGAGGCATTGCCGCTCGGGTGACCGTGACCATCACGGACCGCGACGCCAACAATCTTCCCATCGGCCTGGAATTTACGGCGGCGGTATCCGCCGGCCCGGCGGCATCGGGAACGCTGAATGTGGTTCTGGCCCACTACGACGAAGTTGCGAAAGACGGCGTCACCCGCAGTCCGGAGACGGATATCGATATCGATTTTCCAGTGAATATTCAGTAGGGAAAAGACGGGCGCAGAGTAATCGAAATGAAAAGTCTGCGCCCGCAAAATCTCAGCTGATGGTGGCCCGCGCCGGCGCCTATCCGCATTTCCCAATTCATTTTTAAATTGAATTTCGAGCCATTAATTCAACGATGTTTTAATTAACGACTCGGCGTGACAAAATTGATGTGACGGTGGCTCTTGCTGGCAGGCGTTTAACTTATCGTGATTTAGACCATAAAGAGAACAAATAATAAAGTCCAACATTATAAACGGCGCCGGCAGGAAAGTTTTTACCGGAAAGAGTGTATTGTATGGAGGCGTCAAAGGCCAAGGGTTTTTTTATCGTCCAAAAAACACCAGACTCAAAATATAAAACCTGCCGCTGAGAATCCTGTATCGCAAGATTACTTTGAATAAATTTTGCTCCATAAAGCCCATTAACGGCAATTTTGAAAAGTAGGCTATTGAAGAGATGATACCCTCCCTCACCGCGGAAAAAAAATTCGTTTCCAGGATCACGGTTGGAGGTCGCGATATCGGGAGCGAATCGAATGCGATAACCCAAATCCAAGTTTAAATAAGCGGGAGCCGGCCAGAGTGATTTTCCAAATTCTCCCATGAATTCAAGGTCCCATTGACCGTCGCCAATGGGCACCACCTCTGCATCCTTATTAAAAAATCCGGTCGGCGCTTTCGCGGCAATGGCTAAGGTAGATACTACCGGGCTCGATAAATAGCGGTATCTCAGTCCAAAGCGGATATCACCAATGTCTGCGGTTTTAGGCCGGAGAGGATTAACATCATCGGTGAAAGCAATATCGAAAAATGGAATTTGCAAATCAAACTCGATTTCATCCGTGAGACCGTAGTTAACGTCAGCGAACAGACCGGTGAATCGGCTTTCACCATCAAAAGCAAATGGAACCCGTTGACCACTTCTGGTGCAGGTATGTCCAAGAGGACAGGGGGTTATTCTGGAGTAATAGCGTTCATCGGTTTTTTGATAGGACAATGAAAACTTCACCCCGAGCTGGCCGCGCTTGAGCGTCCAGGCCCCGGCATATACTTTCCCGCTCCACAGGAAAAAACAGCCGAGGATCAACATTATATATCTACGTTGAATCATATTGTAAAAAGAAAACAACCAGATCATTTTAAATATTTCCATCCGTCTTGGCAATATGCGATATCAAAATGCCGCATGAAAAAAATACTTTTAAGAGCTCCTACGCTTGGAATATCCCTTGCGAACAGAGCTGTTATGATGAATATACAAATCTCATCAAATCTCATAATGTTCAAAGGAACACAAGCCATGAATCACAAGTCGATGATTGTTTTGATTGCCATTTTGGGTTTAGTTTTCATCCGTTGTTCTGGAGAACAGAGCCAACCTGCCAATTTAACTTTTCCTAATTATA
>JBBIIG010000051.1:0-29812 GCA_037446635.1 bacterium | reverse complement strand
GGCGCGATTGTGAAATTCAGCGACAGCATCACCTCAGTTGACGACAGGCCGCAGGCTCCAATTCCGCAAAGCCTCAGCTTGCACCAAAACTATCCCAACCCCTTCAACCCGAGTACAGTCATCAGTTTTCAGTTACCAGTAAACAGTTACGTGACGCTGAAAGTCTTTGATGTGAATGGCAGAGAAGTGGCGAGGTTGATTGAGGGCGCGATGAATGCGGGCGCGCATGCGGCTCTATTTGATGCGAGCCGTCTTCCGAGCGGTGTTTATTTTTATCAACTCCAGGCCGGACAATTTACCCAAACGCGCAAGGCGCTTTTTGTGAAGTAGCGCAGGCTACCAGCCTGCCGGAGTTGATTCTAACGAGTTCTTGCGAAACTCAATTTCCGCAGGCTTGCCGGCTTGCGCTATGAATCAATAATTAACCAAACAACACAATCCCAACCAAACACAGGAGAAGCACGATGCACAGAGCAACCGTTTGGCTCATGACTGGCCTGGCCATTTCACTCATCATCATCTTTGGCGTCTCAACCCCGCATGGGTTCAAAGCGGCGCACGATGTCATCGCACAAACTCCGTTGCAGACAAAATCATCCGCCGCCACAAGCACGGCGTCATCGGCAACGCATTTTGTCGAAAGCGGCGCCGCTTGGGGCTTGCGCGACAGCAACGCCGGCGATCGGTACAGCATTTCCGTGGCCGATTATCGCGGAAACGAGCTCGAAGCCGGAGGCTTTTGGTTTGGAGCAAAACCATCCCAACCCGTTCAATCCCGAGACTCAGATTAAGTTTGAGTTGCCGCTGGCGTCGCAAGTGAGCTTGAGAATTTACGATATCCGCGGCCGTCTGGTGCGGGTGCTTTTGGATCGCGAGGAGGTGGCGGCGGGTTTCCACCACGCCGCGTGGAACGGCCGCGACGATTCCGGCGGGACGGCGTCTATTTTTATTCGCTCATCGCGCAGCCGCAGCAAAAAAGTGAAAGAAGTTTTCGTCAAACCAAAAAAATGACTTTGTTGAAGTGAGAGTCTGTTCTTAGGAACAACTCCTCCTCCATTTTTCTTTTTGGTTTTTTAAAGATGGGGGAGGTTAGGCGGGGGACCCCTTCCCGACCTCCCCCAAATTTGGGGGAGGAGAATTCGGCCCCCCTTTTTGCTCTGGCGAGGCTTCCTAAATTTAGTAACCCACTTCTCAAAATTAAGAAGATTTTGGTGATGAACTTTGTTACCGTCTCCTGATATCCAACAACTTAGCCCCGCTCTCCACCCCTGGCATATCTTTTGAAGAAAATGACACTGGCCTGTCTAACAACCTCAAGGGAGGTGTTTCCATGTCGGCGCTCATGTATTTTCTTTTGATAGCCCTTGCCGCCGCGGTGTTTGCGGTGGTATGGTTGCTGGTGAAAACTCTCGCCCACTTTCAGGGCAAAATGCTGGTGACCTGTCCGGAGACCGAAAAGCCGGCCGGAGTGGAAGTCGATCTGAAAGATGCGATGCTTCATACGATCCGCCGCGAGTCGTCGCTGCACCTGAAATCCTGCACTCGCTGGCCGGAGCGTCAGAATTGCGGACAGGAATGTTTGCGGCAGATCGAGCAGGGACCGGAAAACTGCCTGGTGCGAACCATCGTTGCCGAGTGGTATCAGGGCAAAACCTGTGTGTTGTGCAGCAAGCCATTTGTTGAAATTCATTGGCACGACCACAAGCCGGCGCTCATGCGCATGTCGGACCTCAAGACCTTCGAGTGGCCGCAGATCGCAGTGGAGGAGCTGCCGGAAGTACTCCAAACCCACAAGCCGGTGTGCTGGAATTGCCATGTTGCAGAAACCTTTCGGCGCGAGCATCCGGAGTTGGTGGTGGAGCGGCCGTGGCGGCGCGGGCATCTGGTTTGAGTTCCGAATGAGCTTGGGAGTGCGCCGAGTACGCCGACGCCTGTCGTTTCGAGCGGAGCGCAGCGGAGTCGAGAAACCTGACGGAGAGCAGGTTTAGCAAAATCGCGCTTTCAGATTAAAGGTCGGATTTTTTTCAATCTCACACATGCGTTTTTCTAAAGGGGTTGTTCAAAACAGCATTTTTTGATGACTGTCATGCCCGTATGCTTTTAGCGGGCATCCATAAATCAGCGGCTTCCGGCAAAGCCGATCTGCTTCGCGGAATAGACTCCCGCTAAAAGCATGCGGGAGTGACAAACGGGCCTTTGGGACAGCCCTTCTTCTCAATCCCACGCTCGGCGTGGGATTGACACTTGTGTCAAGCAGATTAGCTCTTGTCGATTAGCTGCACAGTTTTTTCTTTGACTTTATGAAGCCCAACTCCGAACTGGCAGAGTTTCTGAATCGTGCTAAAAAAATTTTGATTTTTACCGGCGCGGGCATTTCCACCGGCAGCGGCATCCCTGATTACCGCGGCCCGCAAGGCGTGTGGACGCGCCGTCAGCCAGTGTACTATCAGGATTTTATGAGATCTGAGGAAGCGCGCATTGAGTACTGGGATCAGAAGTTGGAAGGGTGGAACGCCTTTCGCGCCGCGCAGCCCAATGCCGTTCATTACGCTGCGGTCGATCTTGAGAAAGCGGGCAAGTTGCTGATGCTCGTAACCCAAAATATCGATGGGCTGCATACCCGCGCCGGCACCTCACCCGAAAAATTGGTGGAGTTGCACGGCACCAATTTGTGGGTGGAATGCCAAACGTGCCACCGCCGCACAGATCCCGACCAGCATTTTGAAAATTTCAAAAAAAATCGCCAAGCGCCGCTCTGCCCCTGTGGCGGCTATTTGAAACCGGCGACCATTAGTTTCGGCCAGAGTTTGCGGGAGGAAGATTTGCGGCGAGCCGCCCAGGCGGCGGAGGAAGCCGATCTGGTGGTGGCGCTGGGCTCGACGCTGTCGGTTTATCCGGCGGCGTCCATCCCGCTGCTGGCGGCGCAGCGGGGTGCGCCGTTGGTGATCATCAACCGCGGGCCGACGGATCTCGATACCCATCCGGCGGTGAGGCTTCGACTTGAAGGCGACGTGGCGGAAATTTTTCCGCCGGTGGTGCAGTCGATGGTAGCACAACATTTCGGAACCCTGCCAAAGTAACCTCGTTTTTTTCTCTGCAAAATTTCCGCTTTGCCCCTATTAAAAGTTCGACGTTCCCGCTTTTTAAAAACGGCTCACATTTTGAACAACAACAGGCGCGATGATGCAGAGAGTCAACTTTTTTTCGACATTCCTTTTCTTTTTCATTTCATCTTTTGTGGCTCATTTACCGGCGCAGACCGTTCAAACGTTCCTCCCCAGCGATGACGCTTTTGTGCGTTCGGCCAATCCCACTGGCAATTACGGCAGCCACTCCGTGCTCCGTGTTCGCAGTCCCCATTCGGATAAAGTCATCTCTTTTTTGAAATTTAATGTAACCGGTCTTGCCGGGCCGGTGCAGCAAGCGAAGCTGCGGCTTTACGTGGAAGACGGCAGCGTCGATGGCGGCGCCATCTATTCGGTTTCCAACAACCTTAACGGCAGCGCGACGCCGTGGACGCAATCGACGGTGATTTATAACAACGCGCCCGCGGTGGGCGGCAGCTCTTTAAGTTCGGTGGGCGCGGTGGCCCTCGGCAGCTTGGTGGAATTCGATGTCGCAGCCGCCATCGCCGCCGAAGGGGTGTATAGTTTTGCCATTGCCAATCAACATAACGATCTCGCCACGTACTCCTCTAAAGAAGGAAGTCAGCCGCCGCAACTGATCATCGAAACCGGCGGCGCGGCCCCCGCGGCGCCGGTGATTTCTTCGTTTACGCCCAGCAGCGGTTCAGCGGGGACGCCGGTGACCATCACGGGCAATCATTTTGTGAACGTGACGCAGGTGCTGTTCAACGGCGCGGCGGCCAGTTTCACCGTGGATTCCCCAACGCAGGTGCGCGCCGCGGTTCCCAGCGGTGCCAGCAGCGGCGCGATTACCGTGACCACCTCCGCCGGCACGGCAGTCAGCGCAGCGGCGTTTACGGTTACGCAGCCGCCGGCCGGGGGCGGCTCAGTCTCCTTTTCGCCGACGGACGATTCGTTCGTGCGCTCCAATTATCCAACGAACAACTACGGCGGCGCCAATGAGCTGCGGGTGCGCAAAAGCTCGTCAGCGGATTTTATCACTTATTTGAAGTTTAACGTCGCTGGTTTGACGGCGAGCGTTCAACAGGCGAAGATTCGCCTGCAGGTCATCGATGAAAGCGCGGATGGCGGCGCGATTTTTTTGGTGGCGAATAATTTTAATGGAACCTCCTCGTCGTGGAACGAAGCCAATTTGGATTTTAATAACGCGCCCGAACTCAACGGGAGTCCACTGAGCTCGTTGGGCGGCGTCGCGCTTGGGGAGACGGTGGAGTTCGATGTTTCCGCCGCCGTTACCGGCAGCGGAGTTTATAGTTTTGCCATCCGCAGCGCCACCAATGATCTGGCGAATTACAGCTCGAAGGAAGGCGTTCAATCTCCGCAATTGGTGATTCAAATGAGCGGCGATTCGCAGCCGCCGCCTCCGCCCCCGCCAGCGCCAACCATCACGAGTTTTTCGCCCACCAGCGGCGCGGTTGGCAGCGAGGTGACCATCACGGGCAGCGGATTTAGCGGCGTCACCGGCGTGGCGTTTAACGGCGCGGCAGCGGCCAGCTTTGTGGTAAGCTCGACCACGCAAATTCGCGCCGTCGTTCCGTCCAACGCCGCCACTGGTCCCATCGGCGTCAGTAACAGCAGCGGTACCGGGACGAGCGCGCAGAATTTTATTGTGAACGAACCGGAGCCCGATCCCGAGCCGGATCCGGAGCCAGATCCAGACCCGAGTCCGTCCGGGACGTTTACGTTTCATCCCGTCGAAGATGCGTTTGTCCGATCGAATTATCCGACGAACAACTACGGCGGCGCCGATGAGCTGCGGGTGCGCAAAAGCTCGTCAGCGGATTTTGTTTCCTACTTAAAATTTAACGTCAGCGGTTTGTCGGGCGCCGTGCAGCGGGCCGCTCTGCGGCTGTGGGTGATCGACGCCAGCGTTGAGGGCGGCGCGATCTATTCGGTTTCGAATAATTTCAGCGCCTCCAGTTCGCCGTGGAACGAAGATAATTTGAACGCCACCAACGCGCCGGCGATTACGGGCAGTCCGCTGAGTTCGCGCGGCGCTGTCGATTTGAACGAAGTGGTTGAATTTGATGTCACGGCGGCCATCAGCGGCGACGGGGTGTACAGCTTCGCCATCAAAACAAATGCGAACGATCTCGCCAACTACAGCTCCAAAGAGGGGGCGCAGATTCCCGAATTGGTCATTGAAACCGGCGAAGGAAGCTCGACGCTGCCGAGCATTGCCTCCTTTTCGCCGGCATCCGGAGGAGCGGGAACGGAGGTGACGATCGTCGGCGCCAACTTTATCGGCGCGGCCGGCGGCGGAACCAGCGGCACGATTCGCATCATGCCGTTGGGGGATTCCATCACCCAGGGGGTGCACGGCTCCACCGACAACGCCGGTTACCGCAACGACCTGGCTGAGATGCTCGGCAGCAGCGGCGTCTCATATAATTTTGTCGGCACCCGCAACCACGGTTCTGGCTTCGATTCCGACCACGAGGGCCACAGCGGCTACCGCGCCGATGAGATTCTCGCCGAGCTGAATTCGTATCTCACTTCCAACCCGCCAGACATGATTCTGCTGCATATCGGCACCAACGACATGTCGGAGTTGCAGACGCCGGCCAGCACCCTCAATGAAATCAGCGCGATTTTGGACGCCATTAAAACGTTTGACGCCAACATTGTCACCATCCTTGCCAGCGTCATCCCGCGCAGCGATTCCAAAAATGGCGCCACCAACACCTTGAATAATTACATTCGCGATTTGATTCCGGTTAAGCAGAACTCCGGCCACAACGTTTTTTATGCGGGGATGAACGAAGCGTTTGTTTCCAACTCCAGTTGGTCAACCCAGTATTTGGCGGACGACGTTCATCCTAACGACGCCGGCTACAGCGTGATGGCGGGCGTGTGGCTCGACGCCATTCTCTCCACGTTAGGAATCTCCCCCAATTTGACGGTCCGGTTCAACGGCGCCGTCGCCGCCGCCGTGACCATCGATTCGGAAAACCAGATCCGCGCGCGGGTGCCGGCGGGCGCCACCACCGGCAAGATCAGCGTGACCACCGCCTTCGGAACCGGTTTCAGCGCCAGCGATTTTGTGGCGACCAGTTCTGCGCTGACCTTCAAAACCACCGCTTCGCAGCCCCTCAGTTTGATGGAGATGGAGCAGATGGTTTTGGGAAAATCAAGTTTCGATCCACGCGGCGATCGCGACGGCAGCGGCAACGTCGATCTCGCGGATGTGCTGCAGCTCATGGACGGCGACGGCCACTCCGCTGCGAACATTCAATTCTCGAAACAAGAGTTGTCAGAGGCTGAAGCCGCTTCGGCGTTTCGCATAGTTGCCGGCGAAAAAGACCTGGCCATTGCGTCGATCAAACCCATCGTTCTGCGCGGATTTTTTATCCACCTGAAATTTGACCCGGCGAAGATGCGGTTTTCATCTCCACTGGAGTTGGAAAACGAACACAATCTGTTGATTCGTTCGCATGTCGGCGATGACTACGTGACGCTGATAGGTTATTTAAAGAAGGCGGGCCAATCTGTTTTCGTCGAGGATGTCGTCGTGAAATTGCCCGTAGAAATCTTGGCGGCAGGATGGAGCGCGGAAGATGTGTTTGTCCGCCGGGCGATGTTGGTGGCGCCGGCAACTCAAACCGACGAACAATCTGAATTAGAAAATGAACCGCTGCCGACTGAGTTCGCCCTGTTCCAAAATTATCCCAACCCCTTCAACGCCGGCACCGAGATTAAATTCAACTTGCCGGAGCGAACCCGCGTCGCGCTAAAGATTTTCAACATCAAAGGTGAATTGGTGCGTACGCTTTTCGATGAAGAGCGGGCGCCGGGCCAGTACCGCCTCCACTGGGATGGAAAAGACGATCGCGGCTCGCTGGCGGCCTCCGGTGTGTATGTCTATCGTTTGCAAACCCCGCGCTGGGAAGCTGCACGCAAGCTGACGATGGTGAAATAGGCGGCGAGTATCGAACACGGAGATCAGTTCGCACAGCGGTTCGGCTCAGCCCGAAAAGGATCGGGAGTATAGTACAAGAGTCTGTCGGATTAGAGTATTGAACTCCAGTCAGCTTAAGCCGACTTTCACTATAAGGGATAAGGGCTGTCCAAAAAGTCCATCTGTCGCTCCCGCATGTTTTTAGCGGGAGTCTATTCCGCGAAGCGGATCGCCTGCCTGCCCGCCACGAGCCTTCCGCCGAAGCGGATCCGCCAAGCGGACAGGCAGGCGGGCCTGCGCAGGCAGGGCTTTGCCGAAATTGGACAGCCCCGCTCATCACCGCCATCTCGGTTTCTGCTGGCATACCGATTGCTCGAATCTTGATCAACCCGTTCTCCAACTTTGCGTTGTGCGTCTTGCGGTTTGTAGGCGATACCTTATTGTAATTCTTACATGAATCCAATTTCAAAAAAGGAACCAACATGCAAAAAAACGGTCAGCGGATGAAGCTTGTTCTTTTGGCGCTGGTTGGTTTGCCCACTTTGGTTTTTGCGCAAAATACGACTCGAGGCATTTGGATTAGTCCCGAAGAAATTGCTGCGCTGCCCACCTCCGGGCCGGCTTGGGACGCCGTCAAAGCGGTGGCGGATGAGGATTTTGGCCAGGCCGCCGGCGGCCACGATGATAAACACGATACCTACACTTTGGCTCAGGCTTTGGTAGCCGCGCGCTTGGGTTTGACCGGCGCCGGCGCCAGCTACCGCGCCCGCGCCGCCGACAACATTCTGTCCGCCATTGGCACGGAGGACAACGGCAACGCCCTCTCTTTGGGTCGCAACCTCCCCAGTTATGTAATTGCCGCGGAAGTGATCGATTTTCCCAACTTCGACCCCGCCCGCGAGGCGCCGTTTCGTAAGTGGATTAGCGACGTGCGCTACAAAGTGCTCGACGGCCGCTGGATCATCGAGGCCAGCGAAAACCGGCCCAACAACTGGGGACTGATGACGCTTGCTGCCCGCACCGCCGTGGCGGCTTATTTGAACAAATACGGCGCTCCCGCGGACGCTTGCCAGGGGCTGCCGGCGGGCTGCCGCGACCCGCAAAGTGAAATCGCGCGCGTGGCGCAAATCTTCAAAGGCTGGCTGGGAGACCGAAGCTCGTATGCCGGTTTTTCCTACGGCGATTTATCCTGGCAGGCGGATGCCAGCCAGCCCGTGGGCATCAATCCAAAAGGGGCGGTTAAAAATGGCCAAAACGTCGATGGTGTGTTGCCGGACGATCAGCGCCGGGGCGGCGGGTTTACGTGGCCGCCGCCCAAAGAGGGGTATGTTTATGAAGCGCTGCAGGCGGTGCTGGTGACGGCGGTTATTTTAAATCGTTTGGGATACGATGTGTGGAATTGGGAGGATCGGGCCATCCTGCGCGCCTACCAGTGGCTGCACACCCCGCACTTTACCGGCGGGACCACCTACCCGGCCGAGGGCGACGACACCTGGCAGCCGCATTTGGTGAATTATTTTTACGGCGCCAATTTCCCGGCGCCGACGCCCACCAGTCCGGGAAAAAATATGGGCTGGACCGATTGGACGCACACCGGCCGCGGCGGCGCATCAGCGGACACTATCCCTCCCGAGCCGCCCAAGAATGTGCGCGCGGTGAGCGAAAATCGATGATTTGAATTATGGTAAATCGAAAGAGTTTTGAGGATTTTTCAGTATTTTTGGGGAGAGTATTGGTGGCATTTCAATCTTGGAATTAGCCTGATTGATTTATAATCTCTCCTTCTATGACACCCCATGCGAAAGGGTAGGAAGTCACTATGAACACGCCGTCTTTTCGTGTTTCAACCCAGTGTTGCGTTTTTCCGAGTTGATATACAAGTTACGCATTATCTTTTGACTCGCTGTGCTGATTTAGGCGTAGAGGATATAACAATTTGCCTTCGCCAAGAAAAAGGCCTGACCAAACCCGTGAATGGAGTGAAAACACTACTGCATGAATAAGAACTACTTTGAAAGCTTCTGTTTTCGGGTGTGGTATTTCGTAGGGGCGATTCATGAATCGCCCCTACGGACTACAGCAGGCCACTACTCTTTCTTAAAATTTGCCCGCAACGTCAGCCGAAAAGTCGGCTGGTCGGGATCGTTGGTGGCGACGGTGGCGCTTTTCACCACTTCCCCCTGGTAGTTTTTGGTGTCTGCAATGGCGAGGGTGACTTCGCCCTTTTTTCCCGGCGCGATCACTTTGTCGTATTTAGTGGTGGTGCAGCCGCAGGAAGCCTTCACGCTGTGAACGCGCAGCGTATCGTCCCCCTGATTTTCGAACTCGAAGGTGTGGTTCAGCGCGGCAGCCTTGACCTCCCCAAAATTGTGCTCCAATTTTTTGATGACAAGATGCGGGGCCGGGGTCTTGGGTTTCTCCGGCTCTTTTTCCTGCGCGATTACGGCCGCGGTAAAGAAGAGAAGAAAAAGAATCAACGTGAACAAGATTTTTGGTCTCATCGTTTGGCGCTCCTCATTTTTTCAGTTTATTCTAACAATACCGTTTATTGATTTCAATGGCGGACAAAAAATAGAATTTAAACACCGAATTTCACCGAACACAGGACAATCTGAATCGAGTAATTGGCTTTTGATTTCAGTCTTCATCTCTGATTTCAGAATCTGCATAAACTTTGGTTGGGTACTGCTAAAGCGTCTCGATGCGGACTTCGGTGCTTTCACTGTATTTCGGTGTTTAGTACTCAACTTTTGACCGCTGCGCCGCGGACGAGCGTTTTCAAAGTAGCCAACAGTTCGTCGGCTTTACGGCCCTCGGCGGGCGAAACGATCTCTTTGTATTTGTTGAGCGCAGTGATGGCGCCGGCGTAATCTTCGGTGATGGCCAGCACCAGTCCGAGATTGAAATAGGTGTTCGGAAAATTCGGATCAATCTCCGCAGCGATTTCATAATGCACGCGCGCCAGCCGCAGGTCGCCGTCGTCGAAATAAAGATTGCCGAGATTGTAGTGCGCTTCCATGTGACGAGCATCGTGTTTTAAAGATTGAGTGAAGCAGTCGTAGGCTTTGGCGGCGCGGCCGCTATGCGATTCGATGATGCCCAAGTTGCAGTAGGCGTCGGCCACGCCATCGCCCGCTTCGATGGCGCGCCAGTATTTTTCGGCGGCGAGGCGGTCGCCGCGCTCGTCTAACATCAGCGCTTCTTCAAACGGACCGAGTCGCGAAGGCAGACTCACCACCCGGGCGCCGTGCGGGGTTGTCCCGCTAAATAAACTCAATTGGCTCGGATCGTCCGTGTCTTTTTTCCGCCGTTTTTTGACCTTCTCGAATCCCAGTTTGGCCGGCGGTGGAACGGGTAGTTTTAAAATTTTGGCCATTCGTCTTTTCAAAAGTCGTATGAATAATACAACGCGACGCCCTTCTTTTTGGCGTATTCGTCGGTGTCGGGTTCGGTGATCATGTGCGTAACTAAAATTGGGAAGATGTTTTTGTAAGTTGGATTCAGTCGATTAATCTTTCTTCGAAGAAACTTATAGATATCAGCTTTTGACAAACGAAGCTTGCAATCTCCGACGATAGTTACCCTTTGACGAGCTTTGATTGCCTCACCAATAATATTGACTTTGACATGCTTGCCTGCGTTATCAATTACGAATCGCCGTTTGAGCCTACTCGTGACTTTAATTTTGTAATCCTTCGCCAGCAGTTGTGGCAAGGCTTTGTAACCTTGATCGCACAAAGAGTAAACGCAATGATTCAATAATTCCATTTCAGCTGTTAACTCTCTTCTAAGAGTAAGAAGTCCCCCTTTGGAAAAAGGGGATTTTCCGCCAAGCGAATCCGCTTCGCGGAAAGGGATTTCGACAGCATGACGTCCAATTTAACAATCAAATCCTCCCTGTCCCTCCTTTTCAAAGGAGGGGACTATCATCACAGTTCTTCTGAAAATTTATTCATTCTGTTTTTTCAACAGTTTCTTTTTTTGAAATGATTCACTCACGCCACTTTGCGCTTCTTCGTCCTCTCTTGTTTGACCACCACCACTTCTTCCTTCGCCGCTTTCTTTTTGCCTGTGGCCTTCTCCATCGGTTTCTTTTCTTTCTTGGCCTGTTCGATGCTGGCCTTCAGCGCGGCCATAATGTCCACCACCGGCTTTTCTTCAACTTCCACCGACACCACTTCCTTGCCTTCGATCTTGGCCTGAATCATTTCGCGCAGCGCGTCATTATAACGGTCCTTCATTTCGATTTCATCGAAGGATTTCGCCATTGACTCCACCAGTGTGCGCGCCAGCTTCAATTCATCGGCGCTAGTCTTGGTGTGATCTAACATCGGCACTTCGGCGATGCTGCGGATTTCGTTGGGATACCGCAGCTTGTACATGAGGATGCCGTTGTCTTGCGCCGTCAGAAGCATGACGTTTTCGCGGTCGCGCAGTACCACGCGGCCAATGCCGATTTTGCCGGTGTCCTTCAAAGTCTGGCAGAGCAGGGCGTAGGCCTTCGACGCCACGTCGCCGTCCGGGCCGGCGTAATAGGGCGCCTCAAATAATGAGTGATGAACTTCGGTGGCATCCACGAAGCCTTCGATTTCGATTACCTTCGTGCTTTTCAGCCGCACCTTTTCGAAGTCGCTGTCCTCGATGATAACGTATTGATCCGGCTCGTACTTGTAGCCCTTGACGATGTTCTCGTTTTTCACCACTTCGCCGCATTTTTTGCACTTCTTTTCGTAACCGATATTGCCGTTGCACCCTTTGTGCAACTGGTTGAAACTGATGCTTTCGGAGGTCTCGATGGCGTTGTAGATTCGGATGGGAATCGTCACCAGCGAAAACCGAATGTGTCCTTTCCAGATGGCCCTCATTTTTCACCTCGTTATTTGTTTCAAAGCAAATTTAACCACGAATGACACGAATTTCACTAATTTTTTTAATGGCAGATAATTATTTTTGAATTGAACCAAAGTGAGTGTGTATGTTATTCAGGAGGAGCCTTTTTTGTTTAGCAACGCAATCTGCTCTCTTAATGAAAAGGTTCCTCCTGAATGACACGTAGAAATGACGCGCTGATCGTGAAATCACCTCAGTGAACTTTGCGTACTCAGTTAAATTACTTTTCAATTCGTGTCATTCGTGCAATTCGTGGTTTCGCTTTATTCTTCCATCAAATCTGGCCGCAGTCGCAAAAACACCGGCTCGCGCAGCATCCCGTCTTTGGTTACTGATGCGTATTGAACTTCGCACAGCAGTTTGGGCTCAATCCAAACCGTCTGCGCATCGTCCAGTGGTTTCTGTTTGATCATCCGTTTTGTCGGTCGCAGTTTTTGAATCTCCGCAAAAATGCTTTTCATCATCGCCGTGTCGTATCCCGTTCCTACTTTGCCGCGGTAGTCGAGTCCTTCGCCACTAAATTGTCCGAGGTGCAGGGCACCGAACAGCGCGCCGCGATCGCCTTTGCCTTTGGTGTAACCGATGATCAGGCAATCCATCGTCTGACGGGTTTTGATCTTCAGCCAGGTGCTGCTGCGCTTCCCCGGAAGATACGCACTCGTGCGATCTTTTGCAATGATTCCTTCGAGTCCGAGCGATTTCGCGGCCTCGAATAATGCTTGCCCGTCGTCCACCGTTTCGCTGACGCGATACGGCGTATCTTTGCGAATGGCGTCGGCCAGCCACTCGCGGCGCTTGGTGAGCGGCTCGTGCATGATGGGACGGCCATCCAGATAGAGGCAGTCGAACACGTAGCACACCACCGGATGTTTTTGCCGCCCGCGCTCGATGCCGCCTTCGCTGCGCTGAAAAAGTCGATTGATGACCTGCCTGAAACTGGGTCGACCGTCATCTTCGAGGCAAACGATTTCCGCATCGAACACGGCGCAAGCGGCGCGAAAGGCTTTATCCGGAATCAACAGTTCCGGAAACTGCTTGCTGACATCGCGGTGGCCGCGGCTGACAATGCGCATTTCGCCTTCATCCAAAACAATCGTGGCGCGGATGCCGTCCCATTTCACTTCAAAAAGATAATCGTCGGAGGTCGGCGGCTTGGTGTCGCTGTTGGCCAGCATCGGCTCGAAGCGGTCGCGCAGCCAGTCCACCTGCGGCGCATCGACGCGTTCGAGCAGCCACTCGTTGCCGCGCGTTTGATACATGCGATACTCGGCGTTCAACTCGCGACTGTTGAGTCGAAAGTAGAAGCCGTCTTTTTTCTCTTTGGTGATTTCATATTTACCCTGTGCGAAAATCCACATCTCCCCGCCGCCGTATTGACCTTTCGGAATTGTGCCGTCAAAATTCAAATATTCGAGCGGATGATCTTCGGTAGCGACCGCCAGCCGTTTGATGCCCGGCCGCGGCGGCAGTCCCTTCGGCACGGCCCACGATTTGAGCGTGCCATCTTTTTCTAAACGCAGATCATAATGCAACCGCGAGGCGTGATGGCGATGCACCACGAACGCATTGCCTTCCCCGGCCACCACGTGCGGGCGCGGCTCCGGCGTCTTTTCGAAACTGCGTTTTTTTTCATAAGATTTGAGGGCTTCCGGCGTTTTGCGCTTTCGCGACGGCGGCAGCGGCTTCACCGTTTTCGCGGCTTTGCGCTCCGTGTGCAGCGCCACGGCATACGCGCCGATCGCCTCCCACGCATCGCCATCGGCGATAACTTTCTCGATGACGGTTTGCATGTTCCATTCCGCAGGACTGCTGGTTTCCGCGAGTTCTTCCCAGCTCAGTGGCATCGATACCGGCGCGCCGACGCGGCCGCGCACGCTGTACGCCGAGACAATCGACTGGCCGCCGCGGTTGCGATAAATATCCACCAGCACTTTGCCCTTGCGGGCATCTTTTTTGATGTGCAGCGTCGTCTCTTTGGCGTGCGCCTCGACGAACGGTTTGGCGATGGCCTGCGACGCTTCGAACGCGGTGTGAAAATCCCACTTTGGCTCGATGGGGCAGAGCACGTGCAGTCCTTTGCCGCCGGTAGTTTTCACAAACGGATGATAACCAAAACTTTCGATGTGCTCGCGCAAGGCGAGGGCGATCTCCACGACGCCAGGGAAAGAATAATTTTCGGGAGGATCGAGATCGAAGACGAAATAATCGGGTTGCTCGTAGTGCGGTTTGCGAGAGTGCATCTGATGCAGCTCGATGCACGCGAGATTGGCGAGCCACACCAGCGACGCCTCTTCGGTGGCGAGGATGTAATCTTTCGCCTCTTCGCCGAGCGTCACATATTCAATCCATTCGGGCGCCCACTCCGGCCGATTTTTTTGATAAAACTTCTCGCCGTAAATGCCATCCGGATAGCGCACCAGCGACAGCGGCCGTCCCTTGATATGCGCCAAAATGGTCGGCGCGATTTTCAGATAATATTGAATCAGTTCGGCCTTCAAAAAATGGTCGTCGGGAAACAGCACCTTTTCGAGATTCGAAAGCTCGATCTTGCGTTTGCCGACTTGGACGTTTTGGGCGGTGCGACGCATTGCAGACTTTTATAGTGTGTTCGAGTTTCCTCCCCCAAATTCCGCTTTTTAGAATTTGGGGGAGGCCGGGAGGGGGTCGGGACCTCCAGCTGACCTCCCTCATTTTAAAAAACGAAAATGAGGGAACTTTCCGACGCTAAATCTCGCGCTCAATTTTCTTGGATTTCATCAGCGACTTGAGCATTTTGCCTTTCGTCCCAGCGAACCCAGCCAGCCTTTCGAAAAATCCTTTCTTTATTTTTGATTGCTGGCTGACCTTTGGCGGAATTGCGCCCTGTCTTTTGTTTTTTTTAGCTGATGTTTCCATCGCGTCTTTTTTTCGGATAATACTAAATTTGATGATGTAAATCAAAAAGAAAATATATGGCTATGAGTCACGTGTGGTTTTTTTCTCATTGCTTGTTTGACAAAGAATAATTAAAATCATGGCGACATTTACGTTTACTAAACTTCACAGGTTAGTAAACGTTTTCACATTGGTAGCCGCGAGCTGTAGCCTGCAGCGGCAGCACGACGAGAGTGAAAAAAAATGAGCCAATCCAGATCTGAAAGAAGCCGCACCGTTTACTCAACCAATCCGGACTTCAAACCGGAACCGCCGTCACCCGACGAACCCGCAACGCTTCCGCCGGGCCAGCAAAACCTCCAAGTCTGGCTGGATAAAAAGCAGCGCGGCGGCAAAACGGTCACGCTCGTTACAGGATTTGTCGGCGTCAGCGAAGATTTGAATGAACTCGCGCGAACCCTGAAAACCAAATGCGGCGCCGGCGGCTCGGTGAAAGACGGCGCGATTTTGATTCAAGGAGATGTGCGGGAGAAAGTCATCGCGATTCTCGCTGACGCCGGGTATCGCGCGAAAAAGGCCGGAGGGGGATGGCGATGAAACCGGTAAAATTGGGCATCATCGGCTGCGGCATTGCCACGCAAAAGCTGCACGCGCCGGCGCTCCTTAAACTAAAAAACAAGTTTGAAGTCATTTCGGTGTGCAACATCAACGAGCCGAAAGCGAAAGAATGCTCGGACCTTCTCGGTGGAACGCCGTTCGTCGCCGATTACCGCGAACTGTTGAACACGGACATCGAGGCGGTGGACATCGCTGTGCCTTACAACTTGAATTATGAAATCACCCGCGCGGCGCTGGCGGCCGGCAAACACGTGATCGTGGAAAAACCCCTCGCCCACGATTTAGCAGATGCGCGACGCATGTTGGAGTTGGATCGCCATTTCCCGCAAGTGAAAATGGTGGCGGAAAATTTTCGCTATCATCCGGCATTTTTACGACTCAAAATTTTGATGGACGAGGGGAGGATCGGAGAGCCGCTTTCTGTTTTCTGGAACGTCTTTCGGCTGGTGGATGCCAACAACAAATATTATCAAACCGGCTGGCGCGTGGAAAATCGGTTCCCCGGCGGCTTCATCACCGATGGCGGCGTGCACAACATTGCGGCGCTGCGGCTGATGTTCGGCGACGTCGTACGCGGGCAGTCATTTACCCGCTCCGTTAATCCGGATCTCGGCGATATCGACTCGCTCAGTTTTCAATTCGAAACCGCCAGCGGCGTTCAGGGGGTGCTTAATATTTTTGTGAGCGTCAAAGGTTTATTCAAAAATGAGATGGTAATTGTGGGACGCGAAGGCGCCATCGAAGTTGTGAACAACAAGTCAATTAGAATTCATCGACAGGGCAGGAACGTTGAGGAAGAAACCATTCCGGAAGACACCAGTTATCTTGCCGAGTTCGAGGATTTTTTCCGGGCGATTTGCACCGGGCAGCCGGTGGCGAGTCCGTTTTCAGAAGCCTTTCGCGATTTGCAGGTGATACTGTGCGCCGTCCGGCCGTCGTCAAAAATGGTTGAGATTTGAAAAAATGATTTCCGAGAAAATTTTGCTGGTGGATGACGACCCCACCTTTCAAACCATCACGCGGTCGCTGCTGACAGATAATAATTATGAGGTGGAGATCGCGGATTCGGCGGAACGCGCCGAAGAAAAGCTGCGCCAGCGCGAGTTTGATTTGGTTTTGACGGACTTAGTGATGGCCGGCAAAAACGGCCTGGCCTTTTTGAATTTCGTGAAAAGCTGGGCGCCGCAAACGCCGGTGGTGATGATCACCGGTTTCGCCAGCGTCAACTCCGCGGTGGAGGCCATGAAGGCCGGCGCCGAGGATTATTTGACCAAGCCCTGCAGCAGCGACGAGCTGCTGTTGAAAATTCAGCGCGTCCTCGAAAAAAAGAAAAATTATCAGGAGCTCAGCCGGCTGCGCGCCGAGCTGGCGGAGAAATACACCTTCGGCAACCTCATCGGCAAAAGCGCCAACCTGCAGTCGATTTTTAAACTCATCCCGCGCGTGGCCGAAACCGACGCCGCCGTTTTGATTCAGGGGGAGACTGGCACCGGCAAAGAGCTGGTGGCCAAAGCCATTCATTATAATAGCCCCCGCAAAGACAAGCCGTTTATTTCCATCAACTGCGCGGCGCTCACGGAGTCGCTTTTGGAAAGCGAGCTGTTCGGCCACGAGCGCGGCGCATTCACCGGCGCCATCAAACAAAAGTTGGGGCGTTTCGAGCTGGCGCACCAGGGCACGCTGTTTTTGGACGAGGTAGCGGATATTCCCCTTTCAACGCAAGCGAAGTTGCTGCGGGTTCTGCAGGAGAAAGAATTCGAGCGCGTCGGTGGAACCGAAACCATCAAAGTTGACATTCGGGTGATTTCGGCGACCAACAAAAATTTACTGGACGCCATCCGCGCGGGCGCGTTCCGCGAAGATTTGTTTTACCGGCTCAACGTCATGCCCATCGTGCTGGCGCCGCTGCGAAGTCGCGTGGAAGACATTCCGCTGCTGGCGCAGCATTTCATCGAAAAATATGCCGCGCGTTTTCGCAAAACGGTCACCGGTTTGACGTCGCCGGCGTTGGAGATTCTGATGCGCTACCACTGGCCGGGCAACGTCCGCGAGCTGGAAAACGTGATGGAACGGGCGGTGATTATTTGCAACGACGCATCTCTCACCCCCGATTGTCTGGTTTATTTGGATCAAGAAAAAGAAGTGGGTTTGCTAAAAGAGGCGTTTCAAAAACAACTATCGGAGGCCGAGCTGATCCGGCTTTACGCCCGCATGGTTTTTTACGAACAGGGTGGAAACAAAAAAGAGACCTGCAAAATTCTCGGTATCAATTTTCGCACTTTGCAGAGCCGGCTGCAGGATTAGCGGATTGCAGTAATTGCAACTCGGTTTCCCGCGCGATTGCAGTTTTCTTCATCGAGCCGAATCCCCGCCATTTTGCCCCACCCCATCCAACTTTTCTAATCGACTGAATTTCAATCGCTTGTGTTTTCGGCGGCGTCCTCATTTTTCTCCATACCGGCTGGCACACGGCTTGTTTATTTTCGATGAGGCTTCGATTTCATCACATCTTGAGTGGTTCGTTGAACAACCGTTTTTACTTACCTCAAAAAGAGGAGTCGCCTGTGTTGTATCGATTCATTTATCGTGGTTTATCAGCTTGGTGGGTGGTGATGCTTTTGAGCGGCCTGTCGTGCAGTTCCAACCCCACGGAGCAATCTGGCGGTGCGCTGGAACCAACGTTGTCCAGCATTCAAGCGAATATTTTCAGCCCCAAGTGCGCGCTCTCCGGCTGCCACGTTAACGGCGGCCTGGCGCCGATGACGCTGCAGAGTGCCGACGCCTCATTCACCAATCTCGTCAACGTCAATTCCGTGCAACGGCCGGCTTTGAAACGCGTGGCCCCCAACGACGCCAGCCAAAGCTATCTCATGCACAAATTGGAAGGCGCGCCTAACATCGACGGAGAGCCGATGCCGAAAGGAGGGCCGCCGCTCAGTTCGCAGGAGTTGAACGCCATTCGCGATTGGATCAACAACGGCGCCGCCCGCGGCCAACAAAATGATCCACCGAGCGGCGGCGACGATGGCGGCGGGTATTGATTTCTTTCCAGCACAACCCTGACAGGGTTCCGAACCCTGTCAGGGTTAAGCTAATTCTAACCAAATAAATTGGAGGGTACATCATGAAACAATGGTTAATTGTTTTTCTCTTGACGGGTTTGATCGCATTCTCGGCTACCAGCGGCGTCGCGCAAATTTTTTATTCCACCCAGTTGACGTTTAATCAGGAGGTGCCGGCGGTGGCGACGCCCACGAACGCCACCGGTACCGGCTTTTTTATTTTAAACGATGACATGACTGAGCTGCAATTCTTTATCACCGTGTGCGATTTAACCGGGCCGATCACGCTGGCGCACTTTCACCGCGATCGCGTGGGGAGCGCGGGGCCGCCGGTGCGCACCATCACTAACGACTTTGATGGCAATACGGCTATTGGCGTGTGGAAAAGCACCGACTCGGAGCCGCTGACTTCCGAGTTGCTGTCGGCGCTGTTCGAGGGTGAAATTTATGTCAACGTGCATACCAGCGCCAACCCCTCCGGTGAAATTCGCGGACAAATCGGGAATTTGGGTTTCACTGCGGTGATGGATATCACACAGGAGGTGCCCAGCCCGCCCACGCCGTCTTCCGCCTCCGGCACCGGGTCGTTTTCCCTCAACCCGGCGATGACCGAGCTGCGATTTGATATCACGGTGGATAATCTCACCGGGCCGATCATGCTGGCGCATTTTCACCAAGGCCCGCCCGGAGAAGCCGGCCCCCCGGTGCGCACCCTCACGAACGATTTCGTCGGCAATACCGCCTCCGGCTACTGGCGAAGCAGCGATGACGAACCGCTGACGGAGGACTTGGTTCAGGCGCTTCTGGATGGAAACATTTACGTTAATGTGCACACCGCCGACAATCCGCAGGGGGAGATTCGCGGCCAGGTCATTCTCGATACCGGCATTCATTTTACCGCGCAGATGACTGTGAATCAGGAGGTGCCCGCGGTAGGAACGCCGTCGCAGGCCACCGGCACGGCCGCCATTTCACTGGATGATTCGTTCACAGAATTGGATTTCAACATCACGGTGACCGGTTTGACGGGACCCATCACCCTGGCCCATTTTCACCGCGCCGCGCCCGGCGTCGCCGGCGTACCGGTGCGCACCCTCACCGGCGATTTTGACGGCAACACGGCCTCCGGAAAATGGCAGAGCACGGACTTATCAGAGCCGCTGACTTCAGAATTGGTGACCGAGCTTTTGAAAGGCAACCTCTATCTCAACGTTCACACCGCCGCCAATCCGGCGGGTGAAGTTCGCGGGCAAATTGGCGATCGCGGTTTTGGCGCTGTTCTCAATAGCGATCAGGAAGTGCCGCCAGTGGAATTCCCTTCGTCCGGCACTGGCACCGGCGCGTTCTGGCTCAATGCCCCGATGACGGAATTGAAGTTCGATATCACGGTGTGCGATTTGACTGGCAACATAACCAACGCCCATTTTCATAACGGCGCGCCCGGGGTGCAGGGTCCGCCGGTGCGCACGATTTTAGATGATTTCGTCGGCCACACCGCGGCTGGTGTCTGGAAAGCGGATGATGCTGAACCCCTTTCCCCGGCTATGGTTAGCGAGTTGTTAGCGGGTAACATCTACGTCAACGTGCACACGGCCGCGAACGCGCCTGGAGAAATTCGCGGTCAAGTGAATTCGCCGGATGTCATCACCAGCGTGGAACGCATTGAGGAGGGTGTGCTGCCCGATGACTTCGTTCTGTTCCAGAATTTTCCCAATCCCTTCAATCCCACCACGGAAATCCGTTTTGATCTGAATCAGTCCGGGCAAGTGGTTCTCAAGGTTTTCAATTTGTTGGGGCAGCACGTGGCGACTCTAGTGAATGATAACTTGTCCGCCGGCTCCTACCGGGTTACCTTCGATTCCAGTGAGCTGCCTTCCGGAGTTTATGTCTATCAACTGGAATCAGGCGGACAAAGTCAAGTGCGTAAGATGCTGTTGCTGCGATAAGGGCGCGAAAAGCCGTGTGGGGGATCGCATAGGAAGGACGAGGGCTCTTATTCCAAAAGGCCCTCGTCATTCCGAATGTTTGAATAAGCTATATACTCCCGCCGAAAACATTTCCCTTGATTTTCCTTCCTAATTTAATTATTCTTTTGCCAATTCGTTTTGAATCAATCCAACGTGTCCGACAAAAAGTATATTGTCCTGACCGCGTTCGGCAAAAATCAACCGTATTTGATCGCGGATATTTGCCGCGCCGTCACCGACTCGCGGCTCAACATTGTGGCCGTAGAGCAAAACGCTCTCCACGGTTTATTTATGATCTTTATGGTGATAGAACCGGTGGCAGAGGATGACCCGCCTCAGGATGCTTATTTGCGGCTCAAAGAAAACACCAAGTCTTTGCATCTGGAGGTGAACATCGATTTGGTTGAGGCGGCGACGGCCATGAAAGCGGTGCACAAAAACCTGCAGGTGTTCACGATTATTGGCCGCGACAAAGTTGGCATTCTGAAAGCCATCACCAACACGCTGGCAAATTTTCGAGTGAACATCGAGCGCATGCACCATTTGGCGCGCGGCGAATTGGTGGCGCTGGAGATGATGGTGGATGCCTCGGAGCTGCGCGATCTTTCGATCTTAAAAGAAGTCATTCAGCGCACCTGCGACGAAGTGGGGTTCGATACCATCATTCAGCCGGATACGCCCTACCGGCAGCGTCGCCGGCTGGTGGTGTTTGACATGGACGGCACGTTAATCGAAGGGGAGATTATCGATGAACTCGCCAGACAGGCCAACGTCGGCGAAAGGGTTTCGGAAATTACCCACCGCGCCATGGCGGGAGAAATCGAATTCAAAGAGGCGCTGCGGGAACGCGTGCGATTGCTGAAGGGTTTGCCGGTTTCGGTTTTGGAAGAAGTGGCGTCCAGCATGAAGTTGAGCGCCGGCACGTATGAACTGGTTTCAACGTTGAAGGCCATGGGATTCAAGTTGGCGCTGATTTCCGGTGGATTTAAATTTTTTGCCGATCGCTTGCGGCAGCAGTTGGGGTTGGATTACACCTTTGCCAACGACCTTGAGGTTAGAGATGGAATATTGACCGGCAATATCAAAGGCCTGATCATCGATCGCGAAGCCAAAGGAAATATTGTGAAAGAGTTGGCGGAGAAGGAAGGCGTCACGCGCGAGGAAATCGTCGCCGTGGGCGATGGCGCCAACGATGAAATTATGTTGAAAAACGCCGGGCTGGGAATTGCTTTTAACGCCAGCGAACTGCTGCAAAAAGTAGCCGACGGCCGTCTGACGCACTCCAATTTACTTGGCTTGCTCTATTGCCTCGGCGCCACTGATCGCGCGCTGCTGAATCGGTGACAGGCTTGTTTATCTGATGAATTCCAAACAACGTATTTTATCGAGCATCCCTCCGATTCACGAGATTCTCAATCAACCTAAAATCCAGTCTCTTATCAAAAAATACTCCCGCGAGTTCATTCATTCACTTGTGTATGAAGAAATCGAAAAACGGAAACAATTTCTTCTAAAAAAGAATAGCGCTGTCTCCCGTGAAAAAAATACCCAGGAAATTGTCGAAGGGGTTATTCAAAAAACCGACGATTTAATGCAGCCCAGTTTGCGTCGGGTGATCAATGGAACCGGAATTATTTTGCACACGGGTTTAGGCCGCGCGCCCCTGTGCCGGCAAGCTTTGGATAATCTGCAAAAGATCGCCGCGGGTTACTGCTCTCTTGAAATTGATTTGGAAAGCGGCGAGCGGGGCGACCGCACCAGCCACGTGGAGGAACTGTTGTGTCGTTTGTCTGGCGCAGAAGCGGCGTGTGTGGTGAACAACAACGCCGCCGCGGTGTTATTGACGCTGAACACGTTGGCTTTTGAGAAGGAAGTGATTATCTCCCGCGGGCAACTGATTGAAATTGGCGGCTCGTTCCGCATGCCCGACGTGATGCAAAAAAGCGGCGCAAAAATGAAGGAGGTCGGGACTACCAATAAAACCCATTTGAAGGATTATGAGCAAGCCATTACCGCGGCCACGGGATTGATCTGCGTGGTTCATCCCTCCAATTATCGGGTGAAAGGCTTTACAAAAGAGGTGAGTTTAGCGGAGGTGGTTGAAATGGGTCGAAAGCATCAGCTGCCGGTTTTTCAGGATTTGGGCGGGGGTATCTTTGTCGATTTTCGGAAATACCATTTACCCTACGAGCCGGTGGTTCGCGAAAGCGTTGAAATTGGCGCCGATGTGATCACCTTCAGCGGCGACAAGGTGCTCGGCGGCCCGCAATCAGGTTTGATGGTTGGAAAGAGAAAATATATTGCGGCAATCAAACAAAATCCTTTGATGCGCGCGCTGCGGTGCGACAAATTGGTTTACGCCGCTTTGGAACCAACGCTGCGACTTTATTTTCAAGAGGCATCCTTGAAAACATCCAACGAAGTTTTGAGAATGCTTGTTGAGACAGAGGAAAAGATTGAGCGTAGGGCAAGAATGTTACTCAAAAAAATATCCAAAGAGGCAAAGAGCATTTGTCAAATTGAGCTTGAGCCTGCTACTGTCCAAATCGGCAGCGGCGCGCTGCCGCTGGAAGAATTAGCAAGTTGGGCGCTGGCGCTGCGATCGGCTAAAGTATCCACGGTAGAATTGGCGAGACGATTTCGACTTTCCCCGACCCCGATTGTTGGGTACATTCGCGGTGATAAACTCTATTTTGATGTTCGCACCATTCGCCCCGACGAGGAACAACTGTTTATCGAAACGATTGAGCACGTAGTGCTGAGTTGCTGTTAATTTATAAGCTCAAATATTTTTTAGATAAAGATTTATAAGGCCTGAATTTTTATCAAATTTTAAAAAATTTCCTCTTGACAAATTAGCTATTTTTATATATATTTTTGCCGTTTTTTTTAGCACTCTTTAAAAGTGAGTGCTAACAATTCTGCAATGTTTCAATTAATCAGGAGGTGAATACATGAATGTTAAGCCATTAGCTGACCGCGTTATCGTCAGACCTATTGAGCCGGAAGAAAAGAAGCAGGGCGGTATTATCATCCCAGACACCGCCAAAGAAAAACCGCAGGAGGGTGAGGTGATTGCCGTTGGCCCCGGGAAGATTAGTGAGTCGGGGACGAAAATGGCAATGGAAGTCAAAAAGGGCGACCGGGTGCTGTACGGCAAATATGCAGGCACCGAAGTTACTATTGACGGGAAAGAGTATCTCATCATGAGAGAAAGCGATATCCTGGCCATAGTCTGAAGAATATTGAAAAATTAATAGAACCCAAGGAGGTAATAAATGGCTGCAAAAATTATTGACTTTAGTGTAGATGCCCGTTCCGCACTTAAACGCGGTGTTGATCAACTGGCCGCGGCGGTGAAGGTCACGTTAGGGCCAAAAGGTCGGAACGTGGTGATTGATAAAAAATTCGGCGCGCCCACCATCACCAAAGACGGCGTAACCGTAGCAAAAGAAATCGAGTTGGAAAATCCGATTGAGAACATGGGCGCCCAGATGGTGAAAGAAGTGGCGTCCAAAACCAGCGACGCCGCCGGCGACGGAACTACCACCGCCACGATTTTGGCGCAAGCGATTTTCACCGAAGGTCTTAAGAACGTAACCGCCGGCGCTAACCCAACGCATTTAAAGCGCGGAATCGACAAGGCCGTAGAGGCGGTTGTTGGGGAGATCAAAAAATTAAGCAAGCCTGTTCCGGGAAAAACTGAAATCGCGCAAGTGGGCGCCATCTCCGCCAATAACGACAAATCCATTGGCGAGCTGATTGCCGATGCCATGGAAAAAGTCGGAAAAGATGGCGTCATCACCGTGGAAGAAGCGAAGAGCACCGAGACCACCCTCGAAGTGGTGGAGGGAATGCAGTTCGACCGCGGCTACATTTCACCCTACTTTGTCACCAATCCTGAAGCGATGGAAGTGGAGTTGGAGGATCCGCTGATTCTGATTCACGACAAAAAAATCAGCGTAATGAAAGACTTGCTTCCCGTTTTAGAAAAAGTCGCGCAAATGGGGCGCTCCCTGCTGGTGATTGCCGAAGACCTTGAAGGCGAAGCCCTGGCCACGCTGGTGGTGAACAAGCTGCGTGGAACCCTGAAAGTGGCCGCGGTGAAAGCTCCCGGTTTCGGCGACCGCCGCAAAGCCATGCTTGAAGATATCGCGATTCTGACAGGCGGCCGCGTCATTTCCGAAGAGGCTGGGTTCAAGTTAGAAAATGCCACGGTTTCGGATTTAGGCCGCGCTAAAAAAGTGACCATCGACAAAGATAATACCACCATCGTCGAAGGCGCCGGCAAATCCGAGGACATCAAAGGCCGCATCAATCAAATCAAAAAACAAATTGAAACCACGACTTCGGATTATGACAAAGAGAAATTGCAGGAACGTCTCGCGAAGCTCGCCGGCGGAGTGGCCGTGCTGAAAGTCGGCGCAGCCACCGAAGTGGAAATGAAAGAGAAAAAAGCGCGCGTTGAAGATGCTTTGCACGCCACCCGCGCAGCGGTCGAGGAAGGCATCGTGCCGGGCGGCGGCGTGGCGCTGGTGCGCGCCATGAAAGCCATCGATTCCCTCAAACTGGAAGGCGATGAAAAAGTCGGCGCGGAGATTGTTCTGCGTGCGTTGGAAGAGCCGCTCCGTCAAATTGCCAACAACGCGGGTTGGGAAGGTTCGATTGTGGTTCAAAAGGTGAAAGAGAGTAAGGAAGTGAACTTTGGTTTCAACGCCGAAACCGAAGCCTACGGCGACATGATAAAAGAGGGCGTCATTGATCCAACCAAAGTGACCCGCGTGGCGTTGGAAAATGCCGCCAGCGTTGCCGGCCTCCTGCTCATGACCGAAACCACCGTGGTTGAAAAGCCGGAGAAAGAAAAACATACTCCTCCGATGCCTCCGGGCGGCGGAATGTACTAATCGGTTACTGGCATTCCATTCAAAAAAGGCCGTTGTCCCAAACTGTCGGGACAGCGGCCTTTTTTGTCTTGACAAGAAATGATTATTTCTATATATTCGCTGCACTATGAAAATTGTAGAGTTGTGCGCGATTTTTTCATTAAACTAAAAAGGCGTCACCCGCGCCTTTTTGTTTTATGCCATCCGATATCCTGAAACTTAAGAACATGACCTTTCACGCCTACCATGGCGTGTGGGACGAAGAAAGAGAAATTGGGCAGCGGTTTGAAGTGGACGTCGAGCTCAAAATCGATGCCCGCGCCGCGGCTGAAACCGATAAACTAAAAGACACGGTTGATCTTTACGCGGTTTTTGAAGCGGTCGAAAAAGTGCTCGGCAACGGGAAATTTCGCCTAGTGGAAACCATGGCGGAAAAAATCGCGCAAAAGATTTTGCATACTTTCAAAGTGAGCGAAGTTCTGGTGCGCGTTCGCAAGCCGCACGCGCCCATTCGCGGCATTCAGGACGGAATTGAAGTGGAGATCGTCCGGCGCGGCCATCCTTTGTCATGAAGTATGAAAATGTATTCGTGGGTTTAGGATCGAATTTAGGCGATCGCCAGAATTTCTTAACCGAAGCGCTGCGGCGAATCGCCAATCTCTTTGAAACTGAAATCGTGGCCTTTTCCTCAATTTATGAATCCGAACCCATCGGATACCAGAACCAGGACAGGTTTCTCAATATCGTTGTTCAACTGTCCACGAATTTCGAACCAAAGATTTTGTTGCGCGAAACTCAAAAGATTGAGAACGATTTAGGGCGAGTTCGCGCGGCCCGTTGGGGCCCCCGAACCATCGACATCGATATTCTTTATTGGGGAAGGCAGGTGGTTTCTGCACCGGACTTGCACATTCCCCACCCGGAAGTCGAGCGGCGGCGGTTTGTGTTGACGCCGTTAAATGAAATCGCGCCGCAGTTTGAAGCGCCGCCGCATTTCAACAAAGTATCACAGTTGCTTGCAGAGGTTTCAGATTCGGGGCGAGTTGAAATTTTTCTGCCAAAAGAAAATCTATTTATTTGAAAGAGGGTTGCGTTGCGCCGGCAATACATCGCAATTGAAGGAGTCATCGGGGTTGGCAAAACCAGTTTGGCCACGCTTTTGGCAGAACACTTTGGCGCACGATTGCTGCTGGAAAAATTTGAGGAAAATCCGTTTTTGAAGGATTTCTATCAAAACCCGCGGCAGTTTGCATTTCCAACCCAGTTGTTCTTTCTTTTGAATCGCTACCGCCAGCAGCAGGACATCCCGCAGCGGGATTTGTTTCACGACATTTTAATTACCGATTATGTTTTTGCCAAAGATCGCATTTTCGCCTCCCTGAATTTGGAAGACCGCGAACTTTTTCTTTATGATAAAATTGCCTCGCTGCTGGAGCAGGATATCACCCGCCCGGATTTGGTGCTCTACCTGCAATCGAGCACGGAACGCTTGATGCACAACATTCGCACCCGCAACCGCGATTTCGAGCGCAGCATGACCGAGGAATACATTCGAGCGCTCAACGAAGCCTATAACCGCTTTTTCTTCAATTACACCGATTCGCCGTTGCTCATTATCAACGCCACCAAGATCGACTTCGTCAACAATAAACAGGATTTTGAGGAGTTACTTAAACAGATTCAGCGGCCCATTTCCGGGACCGACTATTATTCACCAGCGAAGTAAAGTGTCATGTTTTTTTTGAGACTCATTCTGTTCGGGATGATTTTTTATCTGGCGTATAAAATCCTGCGGGCGCTGCTGCTCAGTTCGCCAAAGCAGACTCAGGTCCAAGGGCAAAATCAAGGCAACCCCAAATTGGATTTGAGCGCCCACGATGTTGAAGATATCGATTTTAAAGAAATAAAGGAATGAGCTTGTTCTACCCGCACGGGCGGATATTTTTGCTCTCGATGTGTCTGTTGGTTTTTTTTGAACCGCAGGATGCCAGAGGTTCCGAAATCTATCCCAGTCCGCAGGGCCAGTCCCGCGCCGATTCTTCGCGCAGTAAAAAAGAAAAAAAATCTCCGAATGGCGCCATGTTGCGCTCGCTGATTTTTCCCGGCTGGGGGCAGTGGTACAATAATCAGAAAATAAAAGCTGCGCTGGTGCTGGCGGCGCAGGGGGCGCTGGTGGGGCTGGCGATTCGCTACCACACTCGTGCAAAAGAAAACGCCTCCGATCCCAGCGCACACGATTTTTATATTGATAAACGAAATCAAACGTTCTGGTTCATGGGCGGCGTCACCCTACTCAGCATGTTGGACGCCTACATCGACGCTTATTTGTACGATTTTGACGCCGGCCCGGAGTTGGAATTGCGCGCGGGTTTGATTGAGAATCGCCGTTTGCCATTGATTGGCGTCTCGATTCGAACGCGCTTTTAGTAGGCAGTCTTGCAGTTGGCAGTACACAATTGCGAACAGAGACTCGCCTACTGCCAATTGCCAACTGCTTACTGACCACTGCCAACTGTTTTTGAAATTCATCGGAACGCAATTTACTTGATCAACTGGAGGGAGTAACCACTATGACAGCAAACGCAGATCGCGGCATCTGGTCATCGAAAATCGGTTTCATTTTAGCGGGCGCCGGTTCGGCGATTGGCCTCGGCAATATCTGGCGCTTCCCCACCACCACGGGCCAATTCGGCGGCGGCGCCTTTGTGCTAGTTTATCTCGCCAGCGTGATCCTGCTTTCGCTGGCGGTGATGGTCGCCGAATTGACGCTGGGGCGCCATACCGAGAAAAATCCCGTGGGCATGTATAAAGCGCTGGCGCCCGGAACGCCGTGGAAATTTTTAGGCATGTTAGGCGTGCTCACTGGCTGGGGCATTTCGTCATTTTACAGCGTGGTGGCCGGCTGGACATTTGGATACATTTTCAAAACCGCCGCCGGCGCGTTCAATAATCTCGGCCCGGATGAAATTGCCACGGCGTTCACGAACTTTATTTCGAATCCGGTGGCGTCTATCGGTCTTCATGGCATTTTCATGTTTATCACCATGCTGATTCTGTTTGGCGGCGTTAAAGAAGGCATCGAGCGCTGGTCTAAAATTCTGATGCCGCTGCTGCTGTTCATTTTGGTGCTGCTGGTGATTCGGGCCGTCACTCTCGACGGCGCCGAAAAAGGGTTGGCGTTTTATTTAACCCCCAAATGGGAAAACCTGTCGCTGCAAGGCGTGGCCGCTGCCATGGGACAGGCATTTTTCTCGTTGAGCTTGGGTATGGGAACAATGATAACCTACGGCAGCTATCTTTCCAAAAAAGAAAATCTGGTCTCGTCCGCCTCGTGGGTGGCGGCCCTCGATACCACCGTGGCGCTGCTTGCTGGTTTCGCCATCATGCCGGCTATTTTCGCGTTTGGCCTCGATCCGCAAATTGGCGCCGGGCTGATCTTCGTGGTTTTGCCGAATGTGTTCAACGAAATCTTTTTGGGCAATTTGTTCGGCACCGGATTTTTTGTGCTGCTTTCCATTGCTGCCATCACCTCGCTGATTTCAATTGTCGAAGTGCCGGCCGCCTATTTCATCGATGAACTGAAAATGCCGCGCAAAAAAGCGGTGACGATTGCCGGCATTGGCGCGTTTCTGGCCGGTATTCCGGCGGCGCTCAGCGGCGATTTTCTCAATTGGATGAACGTGATTTTCGGACAATATTCTCTGATTATCGGTTCCCTCGGCGTGTCGATTTTTGTGGGCTGGAAATGGGGCACGGCCAAAGCCGCTGCGGAAATCCGGGAAGGCAACGCGAATTTCAAATATGAAAAAACCTACGCCTTCTTTATTCGGTTCTTTGCGCCAGTTTGCATTACGCTGCTGCTGATCTTTTTGGTGCTCTTTCCGGGGTTGTTTTAATAGGATGATTTGGAATGTTGAGAACTCAGCCCTTGATTTTCATCGCCGCCCTGGTTGTGTTCTTGGCAGCAGAAATCATCGCCGCGCCGTTTGCCCCGGCGCAATATTCAACGCCACAAGACAGCCTGCGCCCGCAAGTCGTCCACGATAAATGGTTCGCCGAAGACAAAGCGCAGCATTTTCTGGTGAGCGCGTTTTTGACGGGACTCGGATTTGTGGTGTGGCGCGAAGGACTCGACCGCTCGGAAAATCAATCGCTGTATTTCAGCGGGGCAGCGACGCTGGGCCTCGGTCTCGGCAAAGAGTTGTATGATTTGAAGAAGCCGAAAGGCCGCGCGAGTTTCAAAGATTTGGTAGCGGATGTTTTAGGGATTGGAATCACGATGTTTTTAATTAAAACGATATGAATGACTCAAAAACAAAAGCCCACGACCTCGACAAACCCCGCGCCAACTGCGGCGTGATGGGCGTTTTCGGTCACCCGGACGCCGCCTTCTTTGCGAAACAAGGTTTGTACGCCCTGCAGCATCGCGGGCAGGAAAGCTCCGGCTTCGTTTCCAGCGACGGCAAATCCATGT
>JBBIIG010000050.1:0-30502 GCA_037446635.1 bacterium | reverse complement strand
TTCCAGACGTGCAATACGAGGATGTGTGGACTGATGGCCGCGAGGTGTTTATTGTCGGGTACCGGCTGGATTTTCCGCAGATTACTATTGTTTTGCACGGGAAGTGAATCGCGACCTCAAGAACGCAATGCAAGTGAAGGGAGGTGAAACTAATTTGCGGTTCAAACAACAGCAAAAAGGATGAACGTAGTGCGAACGGGCTTCGCTCTTACGCTCTACGCTTTTCGCTCCACCAACTAAAAGATGGAGGCGTAAAATGAGATACAAAATTTTTTTTATTTCCTTATTCAAAATAGTACTCACACTACTACTGCTCGCCATTCCAATTTCTATTGTGGGACAAACCCTGTCCAATCCCGAAAAGAAGCTGCGCGGCAAACATGCCGTTGAACTTACCTTTGGCCTACTCAGTGAAATGAGCAACACAAACGAACTCTCCAGCGGCGACGTAACCACCAAAAGCAGCGCCAATGGCTTTATCGGTTCTCTGGATTATTCCTACTGGTTCGAAAACAATTTGGCATTCCACCTCAGCGTCGGGGTTACAGACGCCGACGCCGCGACTTCCGTTAACGGCGCCAACACGCTCGTCGAATCGGCGGCCGTCATCCCGCTGCTGTTCGGATTAAAATACCAGCCCTTTAGAATGAGCGCCAGCAATGCGGTGAGACCCTATCTCTCGGCGTCCGTCGGCCCATACTTTGGCTTTGCCTCGAATGTTAGAACCGGCGCGATCACGGGGACGGAAACCATCTCCGAAACCGCCCTGGGGTCGCGTCTCGCGGTGGGTTTCGATGTTTCGCTGGGTAAGTTATTTGTGATTGGATTAGCGGCAGGCTATCGTCTGGTGACGGATTTTGACAATCGCATTGGGGCAGAGACAAACTACAGCAGCCCTGAATTCTCTCTCTCCTTCGGAATCGTTTTTGGCAGATAAGCGAAAACCTGTAGGGGTTTCTCGGCTTCGGCAATCCTGAAATTGTTAGAGCGTTGCACGCAGAGCGTCTTCGCTCTTATGCCTTACGTTTCTCACTCTACGAATTAAAAATGGAGGGACTAAAAATGAGAGATCGACTTTATTTCATCGTCTCCGCAGTCGTATTCGCGGGGGTGGCGTTGTTGCATCTGCTGCGCGCGATAAATGCCTGGACATTTCAAATTGGCCCATTCGCGGTGCAGAGCTGGATGTCCTACGTTGCGTTTGTATTTGCTGGTGCTATGAGTGTATGCGGGTTTTGGCTGGCCAGCCGGAGCGGGAAAACGTCCGTTGCCAGTTCCAATTGACTTGCCGCGCCAAATGGTTGCTCAGGCATAATAACCTTCCGAAGGTTTGAAACCTTCGGAAGGTTTAGGAGGAAGGTGCCATGAAAAGATTTCTATTTTTCATGCTTTTGGTCACTATGTTGGCCGCCGCGCCCCCTGCCCACGCTCAGGTTGACTGGCGGTTTGGATTGGAATGGAACGAGGGCACGCTGTTAGGATGGAGCGACCCCGTACTCGAGCAACTTCTTGGCAGATTGGAAAAGCTGGACACCCCAGGAGGTGGGATCAATGTGAATGGTCAGGGCAGTTGGGCCGCCATGCAAAAGAGCGCTTCGGATACCATCGACTTCGCCACCACCGATGCCATTGTCAGACTGTTTCAGCGCTTCGGCTTTTCCTTTACCTGGTATCTGCGCTGCGACGCGCCGTGGGCTTTTCCCAGCAAGCCCGACTGCCAGCCGGATACCACGGACCTGCCTGATCCATTCCCGGACATCGTGGCGTACCACAACTGCGCCCCCGAACCCGCATTCGAATCTGACTGGATAAATTATATCAAAGCCGTCGTCGAGCGTTATGATAAGGATGGAAATGACGATATGCCGGATTTAGATAAACCCATTCAATTCTACATCCAGCAAGGCGAAATCAAATTCGGTATGAAGGGCACGGGCGATGATGAAGCGGGGCCCTTCTGGTTTGACACCATCGATAATCTCCTGCGGCTGCATCGAATCACTTACCAGGCCATTCGCGAGGCCGATCCCACGGGCAACTCCAGAGTCGTCTCCAGCGGCGCGCTGTTGTGGGACCTGTACGCCGATTTTCCGGATTGGCCGGAGTTCGATCCTAACGATCCCAACAGTATCATCCGCAAGCGTCTGAGCGGGGAAAACTATAAAGGCGGCACCTACACGGCAGGCTGGGACAGTCTCAAAAAAATGCTCGACAGCTTTGGCAACGACGCCGACGGCATCGAATGCGACTACATCGGCTGGCATCCCCATTTCACTTGGCGGGTGATTGATCAGGAGTTTGCTTTTATCCGTGCCCACGCCGGCAACAAGCCCATCTACGTCGATGACATGTGGGCGAATCTTTTCGCCCAGGGCTATTTGGCGCCGCTACCCGGCATTCCCGGTTTGGCGCAATTCAATGCGCCAGCCAATCCGTTTGCCGGCACGGACTGGGTCAAAAGAATCAACGGCGATTTCCCCAACTCTCTTTTTCCAGGGATCGATCCTTACGCCACGCTTCATCAGAAATTAAATCAGGATGATCAAGCGGCGCTGGACTGGTACTATGCCACGGGCGCCCGGCGGCTGGTGAAATCCTTTGCGTCGGCTTTTGGCGAGGGCGCGGAACGGGTTTCGTTCTCCGGCACCAACGATGTGCCGCGCAGCCTGCTTCCCCACACACGCGGCTGGCCGGGTGGTTGGCTCAATCTCCTCGGCACCCGTGAACAGAACTACTTCGAGAAGCCGCAATTTTACACCCTCAAATTGTTAGTCGAAAAGCTGAACGATTTCACCACCGCTGCAGAAATCAAGGTGAGTGACAATCCGCGCACGCGGGTCTATGAATTCGATCGCCCGAGGCGCGGGCCGGTTTACATTCTCTGGAGCGAAACCGGCGACGCGCCGCCGGATTTGAATTATCGTGTTGCTACCGGCGAAACCATCACCCTCAAAACTAAAAATAATGCCGCCGAATTATTATTGACGCCCATCATCACCGACACCGTAAACACGGAACCGGAGGTGAAGATAATTCCGACTCAGAACGGTCTGCTCACCATTCAATTGGGCTACGAACCGATCTTTTTGGAGGGAGACTTCCTAACCGACGTGGCGGCGAGTCCACCCTCGCCGCTGCCCTCTGCTTTCGAGCTTGCGCAGAATTATCCCAACCCGTTTCCGCTCCGGAACGGATCCGCTTCGCGGAAAAGCGGATCCGCTCTCGCGGATAACTTCCAAACCGTGATAGAATACCGACTGTCACGAGCTGCAGAAGTTGAAATCAGTATCTTCAATTTGCGGGGGCAAAAGGTGGCCACGTTGGTGCGGGGACCGCAAGCAGCCGGCCGGCACAAAATTATTTGGGATGGAGAAGATGAATCCGGCCGGCGTGTGGCCAGCGGCGTTTATTTGTACCGGCTAAAGGCGGATAAATTTACGGCTGTGAAAAAAATGTTGGTACTGCATAGTTTTAATTCCAATCCCTAGCAGGTTACTGAAAAACTGATTTCTTGCAGCAAACTTCATGGTTCGACTTCGCTCACCATGAAAAGTTCAGCCTAAATACTTCATCCCGAGCGGAGTCGAGGGACGAACTTAAAGTTTTTCAGCAACCTGCTAGGGAAGGACTTTGCTTAAAACAAGCAGCACGACGCTCCCACCCAATCTTTGTTTTTGTTGTAATCCACGCCCATCATTTTTCCTTTGCTGAGGCGAGCCAAAGTCGTAACCGCCAGCGGCTCGTCCGGCCAGATGAACATCATCCGCACTTCGACTTTGCTGGGTTCGTTGGGCGTCTCGATCACCGGCGTGTAATCGATCTTTTCCTGCAATAAATAATTGCTGCGCTCGGGCTCCGGAATCGCATCGAGATCGGCGGCGGTGATTTCCACTTTCACGCCGCTGCCGGCAAACGAGAACAGCGGCTTGAGGACGAAGTTGTGCAAATCGGCCGGATACGATTCCACTTCATTCAAAAAAAACGCGCGCGGCACATTGGGGTGCTGCAAGAACGGAATCGAAAACTTGCTGATGCGGAAATACCAGTTGGGGTGCCCTGCCCACTCCACGTCCAGATCGTCGCGGAAATCAAAATCGATGGCGATGTTTTTCTTCACGAACTCATCGACGATTACGCGATTGTAAATGCGCTGCACCGGAATCTCTTTGCCGTCTTTGCGATAGTACAACTTGCGGCCGCGTTTTTTCAACGACGTGATGCACACCGCTTTCACGCCGGTGAATTTTTCAGTGCAATAAAAATCCGGCGCGGTCTTTTGCGTCTGCGGTTGAATTTCCATGAGGATGACGTTTTCGGGATCGTGATTTCCCAGCAGCGCTCGTTTTAAAATCGTGATGTAGCGATCGCGTGTCAGGCCGCTGAGCAGAAAATTCAGACGCTGCAAATCGAACAGCCGCTGAAAGGTTTGCGACAGCACGATTTGAAATCCGTAGAGCGAGGGAAACCCCTGCAGCTCGATGAGTTTCGGCGTCAACTTGCCGTGTTCGCTGCGAGTGATGGCAAAATCGATGGCGAGAAACAGCGGGTGCGAATCTTCATTCGGCACGCGATAGCGCTCCGGCACGGCGCGCAGCGACTCACGAAAATAAGTTGGGGTATTGAGTTGTCTAATGATTTCCGCCGCGGCGGTTTGCATCTCCAGCAGCAAATCTCTGGAGAGGAAAACCGGCGTTTCGCACACTCGAAAATCGATTTTCATCCCGACTGCGGCGTCCAGCTCTTTTAGAAAATGATGATATTTTTCGTGAGTGAATTGGGCGTTGTAAGTTTTGCGAAGCTCGGGGACCATCTCTCTCTCCTCTGGAATTGACGGCTGCAAAGTACACAAAATATCGCCGGGGTTCAAGGGTTTTGATCACACCTTTGCGAGGGTTGGAATCTTCGTAAGGGGGAATTGGCCAACCCCACCCTAACCCTCCCCTTGCCAAGGGGAGGGGATTAAAGAAAAAAACTTGCGCAAAAATGTTGTTTTAATTATTATATGCCGCACACGCCGAAAGGAAATAAATCTTGTCTCCGAAAAAGCGCGCGCTGCTGCTCGGCGCCAGCGGTTTAACCGGCGGCCATTTGCTGCAATTCTTACTTGCCGATGAACGCTACGATCGCGTCACCGCGGTGGGCCGAAAATCAATCAACATCGAACACCCAAAACTCCAGCAGGCGGTGCTCGACTTCGAGCAATTGAATGGCCGGCAAAAACTTTTTCAAGCGGAAGACGTTTTCTGCTGCCTGGGCACCACCATCAAAAAAGCCGGCAGCCGCGAAAATTTTATCAAAGTCGATCACACGTACCCGCTGGCAGCCGCACGGTTGGCGAAAGCCGCCGGCGCCGAGCGGTTTCTCATCATCACGTCGCTCGGCGCGCATCCGAAGTCTCCCAATTTTTATTTGCGCACCAAAGGCGCGCTGGAGGAAGAGTTGAAAGCGCTGGATTTCGAGCGGCTGATCATCGTGCGGCCGTCGCTGCTTTTGGGCGAGCGCCCGGAGCGGCGCTGGGCGGAATCGCTGGCGAGCAAAATCGTGCCGGCCATGAATTTCTTGTTGATCGGCCCGCTGCGAAAGTATCGCGCCATCGAAGCCAGGAAGGTGGCGTGGTGCATGGCTCATCTCGCCGACACAGCGGACGAGCCGGTGCGAATCGTCGAATCGGACGAACTGGAAAATCTATTTCAAAAAAATAATTAAGTCAAAAATTGCGCCAAGGAGTTTCTCGATCTGAGCCAGCGGAGTGGCTGCTGCGAAGGGATTGTTTCTGATTCTGAGTCGATGGCGAGGGTGCAGTTGAACAATTCGTTGATTCATCACGGGAGGCTCTATGCTCGAATTGGATGATCCTTATACCAAACGGACGTTGATACCGGCGCTGCAAAAAGTCGCGGAGCACGTGACCAACACCTTCAAAGCGCTAACGTTGGATGATCTGTTTGAGCGCCCCAACAACAGTTGGTCGGCGGCGGACCATCTTCGCCATCTCATCAAATCCAACCGCCCAATTTTGAAAGCGCTGCGGGCGCCGAAACTTTTTTTGCTCATCCGTTTCGGAATGTCGCGCCGGCCATCTCAACGATTTGGGCAGATCGAGAAACAGTACCAGCAGGAATTGCGGCGTGGTCTGCAAGCCGGCAAATATGCTCCGGAATTCACGGAAAAGCCGTACACCGAAGACGAAGCGCACGCCGAGCGCACAAAAATTATCAAAACCTGGATTAAATTGGAAAAGGCCATTATCGCGGCCCTCGGCAGTTGGAGCGAAAGCGATCTCGACCGCTACCTGCTGCCGCACCCAGCGCTGGGCAAGCTGACGGTGCGTGAGATGCTGATGTTCACGTTGTATCACAATCTGCATCACACAAACGGCGTGCAAAAACGGATGCAATCGAAATAAATCCCAAAATGCAAATCTCAAATTTTCAATTGAGTTGCTTATTCGTTGGGACTGCTTCGGCCCGCCTGCCTGTCCGCTTGGCGGATCCGCTTCGGCGGAAGGCCTCTGGCGGGCAGGCGAGACTCGCGTTGCTTAGCGAGTCGAAGCAATCTCGTTGGTTTAGCATGGCGTCAACAATTTGCTTCAATTCGTGGTTTTAAAACAAAGTGGCGAAAATAAAAACCTTCCGCAGTTCCAGCGGCCTCGACCTGCTCGTGGGCCAGGACGATGACAGCAACGACGAGTTGACTTTCAGAATCGCGCACCAGAACGACATCTGGCTGCACATTAGCGGCGCGCCCGGCAGCCACGTGATTCTGCGCTGCGGGGAAGCGGGCCTCGAGCCGGACAAAAATAGTTTGAAAGAAGCCGCTGCGTTGGCGGCATGGTTTTCCAAAATGCGTCATGGCCGCAACGTGACGGTGTCGTACTGTCCGGCCCGCAACGTCCGTAAGCCGCGGCGCGCCAAAGCCGGCGCGGTGACCATTTCTGGCGCAAAAAAAATGCGCGTCCAGCCAGCGCTAATTGCGGAGATAAAATGATTTTTGTAACAGTTGTCTATGGAGATACTTTCGCTTGCAATGCGGACGATAATTTTATAAAAATGGAACAGAGGCGCGCCTATTTGGAAACGCTGGCGTTGTCGGACGAGGGGAATTTGGCACCATTCACGGAACTCGTGGCGCGGAGTCTTTTGAATACTCAGCAAAATGATCTTGCAGGATATGAAAGACTCGGGATGAAATTATGGCCAATGACAAACTTGATCCCATTCATCCCGGAGAAATTTTACTCGAAGAATTTCTGAAGCCGATGGGCATCAGTCAATACAGATTGGCAAAAGACATCAATGTGCCCGCGAGAAGAATTAATGAAATAGTTCAGGGCAAACGCGCCATCACCCCGGATACTGCGCTGCGACTTTCAAAATATTTCGGACTTTCAGAACGGTTTTGGGTCAATCTGCAAGCAAGATTCGATCTGAAAGTTGAAAAAGAGCGCCTCAAAAATCGATTGGAAAAAGAGGTTCAGGTTTACGCGGCGGTGTAAATTAACCCCCAGGATGATATGACGAGTAGCGAAGGTCTTTCCAACGAGCGCATTGGCCGCAAGCTCTTTCTCGCCACCAGCACCGTGAAGCGGCACATCAACAATATTTATGGCAAATTGGAGGTTCACAGCCGCACGCAGGCCGTGGCGAAGGGAAGGGAGTTGAGGCTGTTATCCCAAGAAGAAGATAGAGGATAAATGATAGAAGATTGAGAATAGATATTGACTTGCTTGGAGGCTCTGAGGTCAAAAAAGGTAAGGAGAATAACAAGACTGTTGTAAAAATCACAAAAGCACGTATTCAACCACGATGTAGGGAACGCATACTATGCGTTCCCTACGCATCTAACAATTTTACAATAGCCTTGTTATAATATAATCCGTTTTTTCCATCTGCCATTTGCCACTTGCCGTCTGCCAACTTAGTGTCTATCTTCCATCTTCAGAGGATCACGGCTCCACCCATTTTCCGTGCGACTTGATCAATTCGATCAACCGTGCATCGGCTTCGTCTTCAGGGATGTTTCGCACGACGCATTCTTTGCCCACGAACAGGTTTACCTTTTTCGGACCCGCGCCCACGTAGCCAAAATCAGCGTCAGCCATCTCGCCCGGCCCGTTAACAATGCAGCCCATGATGGCGATCTTCACCCCTTTGAGATGGCTGGTTTTGGATTTGATGCGCTCGGTGGTGGTCTGCAAATTGAACAGTGTCCGCCCGCAGGAGGGACACGAGATGAATTCCGTCTTCGAAATGCGCTGGCGCGTGGCCTGCAAAATGTTGTAGCTCAGTCGCAGCAAATCTTTTGGCGGCGCATCGGCCTCGATGTGAATGGCATCGCCGATGCCGTCGCAGAGCAGCGCGCCTAATTGCGCGGAAGCGTCGAGGAGAACTTCATCCCATGAGGCATTTGAAGAGTAGCGCAGCAGAATCGGCAAATTCGCGCCGAGGGCATCGAGGCGGCCGGCGAGAAAACGATAGGGTCGTACGATCGCAGTAAACTCCGGCTTGTTGGACAACGAAAAAAGAATGTTCCAGTAATCGGCTTTGGCGCAGTGATCCAAAATTTTCCCGATGGCATTCGAAAGAAAATTTTCGTTGAATTGCCACACCCCTCGGCTTCCCGCGGGATGAAGTTGAATTCGCCATTCCATGGGCCGGCCATTGTAACCAGCCGCTTGCACCACGCGCGCAACCGTGTCGGCGGACGTGTCGCTCTCATAATTCAAAACCAAACGGTCGGCCAACATGGACACATTTTTCACCATTGGAATCAGTGAGCTGACATCGACCGCCAGCGGTACCCAATCACCCCGTTCCAACCATGTCGATTGGAAATCTGACAGACGACGCAATTCATCCGGCGTGCGCGGATGGACATGCACCGTCTCGCATCTCAACTCGCCATTTTTCGATGCCTGACCCAAGAGCACAAGCCGGCCGTTGCTGCTATTGCCCAACATCGTCGCGACTTCTTCGATAGCTTGATCTTCTTGCAAGTGAAAATCACTTTTTAGAGTCAGCTCCACGCGCGGCACGTGTCCTTTGCCAATGCGGTGATTAACCAGATCGCATTCGATGGTATCGCGGCGGTTGTAAGTAAACGGATCCGGCAACTTTAACAACGCGCCGTTGCGCTCTGTCATTCCCGCATGTTTTAGGCGGGAATCTACTCGATTCAGCTCATTAAACTTTTTCACCAACTGAAACGCCACTGGCACTTCGTAAACCGAATCTTCCGTTAGCGAGACTCGAATGGTATCGCCGATGCCGTCCTCCAGCAGCGAGCCGATGCCCACCGCCGATTTGATGCGGCCCTCCTCGCCATCGCCAGCTTCGGTGACACCGAGATGAAATGGATAATCCATGCCAAGTTCATCCATGCGTGCCGCCAGCAGGCGATACGCTTGAATCGCCACCTGCGGATTGGAGGATTTCATGGAGAGGATGAGATCGTGATAATCGTACTTCTGGCAGATGCGCACAAACTCCAGCGCCGATTCTACCATGCCTTCGGGAGTGTCGCCGTAGCGATTCATGATGCGGTCGGAAAGCGAACCATGATTGGTGCCGATGCGCATGGCGCGGCCCAGGGCTTTGCATTTCAACACCAGCGGCTTGAAGCGCTCTTCGATGCGCTCGAGCTCGCGCTGGTATTCGTCGTCGGTGTATTCGCGCTGCTCGAATTTCTTTTTGTCGGCGTAGTTGCCGGGATTGATACGCACTTTTTCGACGTACTCGGCGGCAATCAGCGCGGCGTTGGGCGTGAAGTGAATATCCGCCACCAGCGGCACTTTCACGCCGAGTCGATTTAGCTCCGCTTTGATGTTTTTGAGGTTCTCGGCCTCATGAATCGAGGGCGCGGTGACCCGCACGATCTCGCAGCCGGCTTCCACGAGTTGCACGATCTCTTTCACCGTGGCCGCGGTGTCCATCGTGTCCGCAATGGTCATGGACTGCACGCGGATGGGATTATCGCCGCCCACGCCGACCTCGCCGACGTAAACCACACGGGTTTTGCGGCGACGGTAGGTGAGTAGATTATAATAATTCTTTGAGTTGTGCATCAATCCTTCTTGTCAGTCTTGCTTTTAGTGCTAGTTGATTTTGAAGGTAAACCTGAACCTCCTTGCGGTGGATTTGAAGAATCCAAATGACCCTTAGTAGGTTGGTAACCCCCATATACTTTTTTTCTCTCAATGCTGAGAAACTCCTTTTCTGATTTGTTTTTGTTATCTGACATTTTGACCTCCAATTATTATCTAAATAACTCAATCGCTAAAATTTCATTGGAAAATACAATCATTCCCGCAGACCTTAATATAGGTTTTCTGAATTTCTCTTTCTCATCCAACTCCCAGACTTCTTCCAAGTAAATCTGTTCCTCTGCCGGAAAAGATGATGCAAAGGATTTCGAATCAAATTTTCCTCCAATTTTCCTGCCATTCTTCAAATGAATAATAACCCAATAGGGCTCTCCCTTACTGAACACATAGTCCCATGGCTTCTTAAATGGATGAATAATAAATTTTGAAATGGACTTCCATTTCCATAATTGAGTATAAAAAACAGGCCAAGCAGTAGGAAATGCAAACATAATAAGAACCACAAATACAAAAAACCATACTCTGTGTGTCTGATAAAAGTTTTCAGAATATATCCAAACAATCAACCATGATAGCACAGCATAATTTAAGGCGCTGTACGCAATAACTTCAAATAAAGATTTCGAAAAATCTCTTTGTTCACCCGGTATCAACAAATCATAAACTTTTAACGATACAAATCCCGGAACGAAAAAGACCAAAAACAAAATGAGTTTATCGACTTCCCAAATCTCCATGTTTCCTCCCTCCAATTGTCAAAGTAACACAGCCTCCCTTTTATTTACCCGTAATTTGACTCTCCCGCTGAAACACCACCTCACCCCCAATCACCGTCATCAGCACTTTGATGTCAAACAACCGCTCTTCTGGCTCGGTCATCAGATCGCGATCCAGCACCACGAGATCGGCGAACTTGCCCGGCACGATCGAGCCTTTCATCTCCTCTTCAAACGCCGCGTGCGCACCCCAGATGGTCAGCGACTTCAGCGCCTCCTCACGGGTCATTTTTAACTCCGGGTGCCAACCTTCAGCTGAAAAGCCGGTGGTATCTTTGCGAACCACAGCGGCATAAAATTCAATCAGCGGGTTGCCCTCTTCCACCGGCGCATCTGAGCCGCCGGGGATGATGCAGCCGGAATCGATGAACGTGCGCCACGCGTACGCTTCCGTCATTCGTTCAAGCCCAAGTCGCCGCACCGCAAAATGCAAATCGCCGATGGCGTGACTCGGCTGCATGCTGGGAATCACACCCAACTTCGCGAAGCGTGACAAATCGTTCCAATGTACAATTTGCGCATGCTCGATGCGGAAACGCGGGGGCGTATGGGATTGCTTTTCGGGCGGTACTTCCTTCATCGCGCGCTCGAACAAATCCAGCACCGTGCGATTGGCTTGGTCGCCGATGGCGTGCACCGCCATTTGGATTCCATTCGCCAATGCGCGTTTGATAGTGGGATAAATTTGCTCGTCTTTGTAAATCAACAATCCGGAAGTTTCGGCGTCGCTGTACGGCTCCAGCAGCGCGGCGCCGCGCGAACCCAGCGCGCCATCGGCGGTAATTTTGATGCCGCGCACCGTGAAGCGATGGTCAAACAATCCGATTTGCGGGCCTTCGTTCAACAAGCGGTCGGCATCCTCTCCCGGCCCGCGGATGTAGGTGTACAATCGGATCTTCAATTCATCATTTTTGTACATCTCTTTCCAGACATCCGCGATCGGCCAGGTCGATCCCATGTCATGCACTTCGGTGATGCCATAGCGCAGCGCCACTTGCTCGGCTTTTTGCGAGTATTTGCGTATCATGGCCGGCGTGCTGTCGGACGGAACGTGCTGAGTGACGAGGTTCATCGCTTTGTCAATTAACATGCCCGTAGCCTCGCCGTTGGCATCCCGTAGAATTTTCCCGCCCTGCGGATCAGCGGTACTCTTATCGATACTGGCGATTTTCAGGGCCAGTGAGTTCACTACCGCGGCGTGGCCGTCAGCGCGGCGCAATATCGCCGGATTTTGTGGCGCAACATTGTCGAGAACGTAGCGGGTCGGGAATTCTTTCGTGGGCCAGTCTTCTTCCATCCAACCGCGGCCGACGATCCACTCGTCTTTCGCTTTCTTCGCCACGTCAGTGTTCACTTTTTCTAAAAATTCCTCCAGCAATTTCACACCGTCGAGATTGAGATAATATTCGCGCTGCCCCACGCCTATGAAGTGATAGTGGCTATCGATGAAGCCGGGAACCATCGTTTTGCCCTGCAGATCGATCACCTGCGTTTCATTGTCCGCTAATCTCTGAATTTCGGCGTCGCTGCCCACCGCCAGAATTTTCCCGTCCGCCACCGCCACGGCCTGCGCTTTCGGCAATCGCTCGTCCACTGTGTAAACCACGCCATTCTTAAAAACCAAATCGGCTTTTTGCGCAAACACGTTGACGGCAAAAAGGAAGACCACCGCAATCGAAAAAAGAACGTCACTCGAAATGGCCGTTTTCATTAAACTTATTCTCCGGTTTTTTAATGGCGAAAAGTTAGCTAAAATATAGATTCAAAGCAAGCCTAAGTTTAGAGGTAGAAGATGCCGAAAAACCGGCTAGGAAAACTGCCAGTGTAGAACACGGATTGCCAGAAGTCATCGGATTTGCAATCCGATAATTTCCAATAATCCGAGTTCTACTCGCGCGACCCCCTCCTAGCCTCCCCCATTTTCAAAAAGCGAAAATGGAGGAGGAACATTCCAAAGAGCGGAATTGGGGGAAGGGTTTATTGCTTTTCTCAAAAACTCTGCTAAATTCAGCAGCGACCATGTTGACATCCTATCTCACAAAAATTCATGAATTAGCCAGCCGCGGCGACGCCCGCGAAGAGAGTTTCTATCCTCTCCTCGCCGAGGTATTGAAGGAGTTCGCTGATTCAACCGGGAAAAATGTGCGGATTACCACGCTGCCCAAAAAAACCGAGGCCGGCAATCCTGACTTCCGCGTGTGGGATGGTCTGCAACACATCACCGGATACATCGAAGCTAAATCGCCGACCATCGGCGATCTCAATGGCATCGAAGATTCCGAACAGGTGCTGCGCTATCGCCACACGTTTCCCAATTTGATCCTCACCAATTTCTTTGAGTTTCGGCTCTATCGCAACGGCGAGTTGATTGACAAAGTCGCCATCGCCCGGCCGTTTGTCATTCAAAAACTCGGCGCCGTCCCGCCGGTGGAAAATGAAGCCGCGTTTCTCAAATTGCTCGAAACTTTTTTTGCGTTTTCCCTGCCGCGCGTTTACAGTGCGCAAACGCTCGCGGTTGAGCTGGCGAAGCGCACGCGCTTTTTGAAAGATCAGGTGGTAGCGGAGGAACTCAAAGAGAAGGAAAACGCTCGTGGCTTCATTCACGGATTTTATGAAGCCTTTCAACAATATCTCATCGCCGGGCTGTCGAAAGAAGACTTCGCGGATTTGTATTCGCAAACGCTCACTTACGGCCTGTTCGCCGCCCGCACCCGCGCCAAAAACGGCTTCAATCGCAAATTGGCTTACGATCATATCCCGCGCACCATTGGCATTTTGCGCGACCTGTTTCGGTTCATCTCGCTGGAGGACGTGCCGCCGCCAATGGAGTGGATCATCGACGACCTCACCGAAGTGCTGGCAGTCACCGATGTCAATCAGCTGCTGCACGATTTCTATCGCGAGGGCAAAGGCCGCGATCCCATCATCCATTTTTATGAAACCTTTCTCGCGGAATACGATCCCGCCACCCGCGAAAAGCGCGGCGTCTACTACACCCCGGAGCCGGTGGTGTCGTACATCGTGCGCGCGCTGCATCACATTCTCAAAGAAAAATTTAATCGCCGGGATGGACTCGCCAGCGATGCAGTGACGGTTTTGGATCCGGCGGCCGGCACGCTGACGTTTCTGGCACAAGCCGCAAGTTTAGCGGCGGATGAATTTGTCGCGCAGCGTGGCGCGGGCGCAAAAGAGACGTTCATCAGAGAACACGTTCTGCAAAATTTCTATGCCTTCGAATTGATGATGGCGCCGTATGCCATCGGCCATTTGAAGATGGCGTTTTTGTTGGACGAAATGGGCTACCAACTTCGGCCCGATGAGCGCATCAAGCTCTATCTCACCAACACCCTCGAGATGGAGGAGCTGGCGCAAACCGAGCTGCCGGGCATGGCGTCGCTTTCAGAGGAATCGCATCTGGCGGGCCGCGTGAAAAAGGAACAGCCGATTTTGGTGATCCTCGGCAATCCGCCTTATTCCGGCCACTCCGCCAATCCCAGTCCGTGGATGGACGATTCCCTGAAAAAAGGCTACACGCTCCCGAACGGCGACAAAGACGAGGGCTACTACCGCGTCGATGGCCAGCCGCTGGGCGAGAAAAATCCCAAGTGGCTGCAGGACGACTACGTGAAGTTCATCCGCTTCGCGCAGTGGAAGATCGATCAGGCCGGCGAGGGTGTGCTGGGCTTCATCACCAACCACAGCTATCTCGACAATCCCACCTTCCGCGGCATGCGGCAATCGCTGATGAACAGCTTCGACGAAATTTACGTGCTCGATTTGCACGGCAACAGTTTGAAAAAAGAAAAATGTCCCGATGGCTCGAAGGATGAGAATGTGTTTGATATTCAGCAGGGCGTGGCAATTGCTCTGTTCGTAAAAATGAAAGAAAAAGAAAAGCCGCATCCGATGTTTCGTCCCTCGCCGCAGTTAAACATTTTTGTTCCAAAGGAAGAAAAGCCAAAAAAGAAACCCAAAAAGAAATGTCAAGTCTTTCACGCCGATCTGTGGGGTCTGCGAGAACAGAAATATGAGTGGCTTGAAAAACACGAGATCAAAAACACCGAGTGGCAGAAGCTGAAACCGAAATCGGAGTTTTATCTTTTCATTCCGCGGGACGAACGCGGTTTGAAGTTATATGAACGATCGCTGAAAATTAACGAGATTTTTCCGGTGAACAGCGTGGGCGTCGTAACCTCGCGGGACAGCTTGGTAATCGATCCCGATCCCAAAGCGCTCAAACGCCGCATCCGCATGTTTTGCGATGAATCCATTCCCGATGAAATGATTCGGCGGACATTCAACTTGAAAGACAAATCCAACTGGAAACTAAAAACCGCTCGCGAAAAACTCCGGGAAGATGAGAACTGGGGGAAATCCATTCACAAAATTTTATATCGGCCCTTTGATGCGCAATGGATTTGTTATCATGATCAGTTGGTTGAGCGGACTCGCAGAGAAGTGATGCAACACATGCTGAAAACAAATTTGGCTTTATGTGTTGGCCGGGCTGGCCAGGTGGTTGGCTTGGAGAAACCCTGGAACATCGTGTTTTGCTCGGATTGTATGACAGATTTGAATCTATTCTATCGCGGCGGCAATGTGAATTTTCCACTTTACATTTATGCCGAGCAACCCAAGCCGAATCGCGGCGCCAACAGCACCATGATGATCGTCTTCGAACCCGCTGAACCCTATCGCACCAAAAAACCCAATTTGAATCCAGCGCTGCTCGAATCATTAAAAAAAGCCTATCGCAAGCAACCCACGCCTGAAGAAATCTTCTGCTACATCTACGCCGTTCTCTACTCCAACATTTATCGGAATCAGTACGCTGAATTTTTGCGAATCGATTTTCCGCGCGTGCCGTTTACTTCCGAGTACAAACTATTTCAGAAGATGTCAAAACTCGGCCAGCGATTGGTGGGGCTGCATTTGCTTCAATCTAAAGAGTTGGATCGAGCACCGCTGAAATTACAGGGCACAGGATCAGGCAAAGTTGACAAGCCGCAATTCGACGCCGAGCGCCGGCGCGTTTATATCAACCGCGATCAGCACTTTGAAAAAGTTGAAAAGCAAATCTGGGAATATCACATCGGCGGCTACCAGGTGTGTGATAAATGGCTGAAGGATCGCAAAGGCCGGGCGCTGGCTTTGGCTGATATCCGGCATTACTCCGGCATCGTGACAGCTATCGCCAAAACCCTTGCCATTCAAAAAGAGATTGATAAAATTTATCCGGAGGTAGAAAAGCGGATTGTTGTGGTTTAGGTTTGAAGTCATTCAGGAGCAAGACTATTGTAAAATCAACTTCAGCAACGAAAATGTCGGGAACGCATAGTATGCGTTCCCTACGGGGCTGACAATTTTTTACAATACGAGTCAAAGGATACTTTTTTTGCTTAAACTCTGAAAAGATTCCTCCTGAATGACATGCCAATGACGAAAGGAGAACACAATGGACAAGAAAACCCTGATCGACCACCTGAACGAAGACCTCGCCGGCGAGCTGGGCGCCATCATCCAGTACATCACCTACGCGGCCAAAGCCACCGGGCCGTATCGTCCGCAGTTGGCGCAATTTTTCCTCGCGGAAGTCGCCGACGAGCAACTGCACGCACAATATCTCGCCAATAAAATCGTGGCGCTCGGCGGCGAGCCGACGACGAAGCCGCGCCCGGTGCCGGCGGCGAAAACCAATCGCGAGATGTTGGAAGCCGTTTTAGCCGCGGAACGGCAAGCGACTCAAGATTACACAAAACGGGCACAAGAAGCGGAAGAATTCGGAGACAAAGGCATGGCCGTGCAATTGGAAGACATGGTGCGGGACGAAAGCGGCCACTCCGAAGAAACCGAACGCATCCTCAGAGATTGGCCACTTTAGAAGTAACCGACTGGAGCCAAAATCAGCGCAGCGTATTTTTTGCTTTTGAGATAAGAGTGTAAGAATACGTCCTTCGCACTGATTTTTACACTCCCGCGATGCACGCGATGCTATTTTACTATTTTGACCCGCACCGCCTTATCGCCCTTCATGTCGGGCTTCACGTCGAATTTAACTCGCTGGCCTTCGCGCAGGCGTCTCTCTTTTATGGAAGGATCCAGATCGCTGGAGTGCACGAACAACTCCTCGTCGTCATCGGAAACAATGAAGCCGTAGCCTTTGCCGACTTCCCATTTTTTAACGTAACCAAATTGCATAAGCGCTCCGTTTTTGTTTCTAAAATAGCGAACACACAAAACACGATCAAGAATTGAATGACCAAATCCAAAATCATACCCGGTTTCTTTTTCGTCTTTTTGTTGGCATTTTTAGGGTTATTCATCGGGACGATGATCGGCGCGCAGTTAGCGCCAAAAGACAGCGGACTCGCCGGTCCGGCCATCGCGCTGGGCTACGGCCTGGGTGGTTTCGTGATCGCCATCGTCGTTGGCCTCGTTCTGGCGCGGACGCTGGCTTATTCTCAACTGCGCACCGCGCTTTTGTGGACGACGGTCGCCGCGCTGATTTCGGGCGGCTGGCTGGTCTATCGTTTTTGGGTTGTGCAAAAACAACAATTGGTTGAGATAGATGCCGCAAAATTACTTTTATCAAAATGGCCCGGTGGGCTGCTTGATGATTCACGGCTTCACCGGCAGCCCCAATGAGCTGCTGGAGTTGGGCCAGTGGCTTGCCCAAAAAAATCTCACGGTGTCGATTCCCACGCTGCCCGGGCACGCCACTCATTCCGCGGATATGTTCAACTACAGTTGGCGCGATTGGATCGGGGCGGTAGAAGCGGCGTATCGAGAATTGCAGGCGGCGTGTGAAGAAGTCTTCGTCTGCGGGCTGTCGATGGGCGGGGCGCTGGCGCTGCATTTGGCAGCAAACACGCCAGCCATTCGCGGGGTAATTGCGCTATCCGCGCCGGCGCAATTCCCGGCGTGGAAAAAAGCCGCAGTGCGGGCGCTCAAAAAAATCAAAAAATTTCGCCATAAAAAAGGCGGCGAAGACGTGCACGATATCTCCACTCGCCCGCGCTTGGGAAGTTATCGGCGCTATCCCTATTACGCCGTGGATCAGCTTTTTCAATTGATCGATCACGTGCGGGGTGAACTTCCAAACGTGGCCCAGCCGATTTTGATCATCCACTCGCGAAAGGATCACACCATCCCCTTTTCAAATTCAGAAATGATTTTTAGCCTGGTGTCTTCTACAGACAAACGCAAGGTGGATTTGACGGAATCGTATCACATCATTACCGTGGATTTTGAAAAGGAGAAAGTGTGGCAGGAAGTTTTTAGTTTCATTTCCGCAAAAAGCGGCTCCGCTTTACAAGAAATAAAAATATTAAACACTGAATGACACCGAATCCACGGTGTCCTTCGGTGTTTCAATTTCATTCGATCAGCCTAAAATTATTTTGCTAACTTAATCCGCGCGCCCGATTTCAAATCAGCGCTGGGATTCAAAACCACCCGCTCGCCGGCGCTCAGCCCGTTTACGATTTCAACATAACCGCCTAATTCCCTGCCAACGGCGACGGGCGTCTCCACCACGACATCATTTTTTACCACAAATACCACCGACCCGCTTTCTCTTTGGACGACGGCCGCTTTCAAAACGCCGGTGAAAGGCCGCAGCGAGCCGTTGGTTTCCTCCAGTGGCCGGGTCAGAAAATTTACTTTGGCGCTCATCTCCGGCAGCACTTTTTCATCGATCTGTTTGAAGCGGATTTTGGTGAGCACCGTGGCTTTGGCGCGATCGGCGGTGGGCACGATTTTGTGCACGTAACCCGGATAGCGATCGCCGGGAAAAGCATCGAGGATAATTTCGCAGGATTGGCCCGGCTGCACTTTGTGAATGTTGGATTCGGAAACGTCGGCCTCCACTTCCAGCGAGGTCATGTCGGCGATGGTGACCACCGCGCCGCGCGAATTGGAGGAAGCCGCGAACGGCGCTACCATCTCGCCGATGTCGGCGTTCTTGGTGAGTACGGTGCCGTCGAACGGCGCGCGAATGTTGGTATTCTCGACGTTGACTTCCGCGGCAACCACCGCGGCCTTCGCCAACTCCACCTGCGCCTTGGCCCAATTTACCGCCGCCAGATCGTTATGATAACGGGCGTCGGCGATATCGAATTCGGCGTCGGAGATCAAGCCCTTCGCCAACAAATCTTTTTGACGATTGAAATGCAGCTCCGATTCTTTCAACTGTGCTTCGTTCTGCTTCAGCGCGGCCTCCGCCATTTCCGAGTTCGCGCGCGCCTGATTCAACGCCGCATCCACGTCGGTGTGCTCCAGGCGAGCGATGATTTGACCTTTTTTGACGACGTCGCCTTCTTCAACGCCTAAATATTCCAATCGCCCCGTGCCCTTGGAAGCGATGGCGGCCTGGCGCTGGGCCACCACGTAACCGCTGGCAGTTAAAACGGCGTCGGCGAGCGAGGGCGAAACCATTGTCGCCTCAGCGACGCTCACCACCGGCGCGGCTTTCATCTTTGAAAAAGTGAAGTACGCTGCCGCGACCGCCAGCGCCAGAATGACTGCCGCCAGAATGAATTTATTTTTCAAGCCGGCGCGATTCTCCGGGGAATCGTTTTCGCGGTCAATGCGCAAAGCCGAGAGATCGGCGTGCTCGGTGCGTTTTTCTGACATATTAAACTCTCTATTGCAAATTTTTTAACCGCTATGAACGCAAAGTTAAGCACAAAGTTCGCTAACAAAATTTCCCTTGCGCTCTTGGCCTTTTCACGGCAAACCTTGCGGTTAAGTTAGTCGGTGAATATAGAGAAATCGTTAGGTAAAATCAAGCTGAAAGCCCGGCAAATTTTATAGAACCGGAGTGCAAAACTTCAGTTTTGCCCGCCTGCCGGACGGGCACTCCGTTCTTAAAAGCCTTTGCGACTTCGCGCCTCTGCCTGAGATTTGAGCTTTTAATTTGCCGGCGAAACCAATAATTGAGATCAAAAGTATAGTAGGTAACAATTTTTTTCTCTCATACTTTATGAAACAAATCCTTCCTGCTATTTTGATGGCCGGCCTTCTGTGTGGTTGCGACGGCCAAAACGATTCCGCGCAAACCACTTCCGCTGCTAATCCGGATTCGCTGGCAACCGCTCCCCAACTCAGCGGTTGGAGCGTGCAGTTGGGCGCCTTTTCGGAAAAAGAAAAAGCGGAGTCGCTTTTGGGCCGCCTCGCCAATTCGAGTTTGCCGGCCTATTTGAGCGCCGCGGAAAAAACCCAGCCGCCGCTCTACCGTGTGCGCGTTGGGCCATTTGTCAATGAGCAAGCAGCAAGCCAGATCGTCCAGCGGGTGAAAGCGCTGGGCTATGGCGATGCGTTTGTGGTGGTGGAGGAAAGTGCGGCGCTGCCGGCAGACTCCACTCTAATCACAGAGATTCCGGACAGCTTTCAGCGCAAGCAGCTCACTTTTGAAGGCGACGTCCGCCACCCGCGGTGGTCGCCCACCGGCCGCGAAATTGCCTTCTTTGACGCCAGCAAAAACGGCATCTACACCATCGGCACCGCCGGCGGCGCGGTGTCGAGAATCATCGAAAGCAACAAGCAGCGCCAGGTGCTGCCCATTTTCGCCTGGTCGCCCTCTGGAAAAGCCGTGGCTTTTGTAGCCGAAGAAGTCAACCAGCGGTGGGAGATCGCGGAGAATTTGTATTTAATCAATAAAAACGGGGCCGGCATCCGCAAACTGCTGGAACAAGATCGCTTCGCCTTTAAAATCGCCAACCTGCGCTGGTCGCCCAGCGAACAATTTATTTCCTTCGACGCGATTTACTTAAGTGATGACAACGATTTGATTCAGGACGTTTTTATCCTGGCGCTGAATGAAGTGGAGAATGAAAATGAGGTAAGCGGTCTGGCCAAAATTTTGGAGCCGACGCGCGGGGAGGGGGTGAATTGGTCCGCTGGCTGGCGAAATGATCAGGAGTTTTTATTTCTGTCGTCCTACGGCAAACCGCGCCCGGGTAAATTTTCGTATGAAATCTGGCGCTACCATCCCGTCGAAAAGAAGAGAAAAATTTTGCACGAGGGTCCTCTGGTAAACCATTGCCAGCAGGTGGAACTGTTTTCCAATTATTTGATCTACTCGGCTTCCGCCGAGCTTTTTGCGGTGGACTTGAATTCCGGCAAAAGCAAAAAGATAGCGGACGACGATCGCGCCGGCCATTTCTCTTCCGACATCCTGCGCTTTGCCGTAACCCAAGACGCGCGCATCATTTTACTCAAAAACGAAACCCTCTGGCTGAGAGATTTGAACCAGCCGGCGCTCGTGAACAGCTTCCCACTTACTGCCCAAGATTTTTCCGTATCCCCTTCCGGCGGACGAATTTGCTTCGAGGAAAATGGCCAGCTCTTCACCATCAAGCTGCCGTAGTGGGTTGGGAATTGTCTCACCGTCCTATCGCAAATTAAAAAGGGTATTCAAATGAATACCCTTTTGTTCTCAAAACTAAAATCTGACTTACGGATTCGGCCAAGAGCTATAATTTATACAATACGCCGCTTTGTCAGTGCTTAAAAGATCCTGCCGGATTCCTGCATATACCGGATTCATTACTGCGGCCGGCGGCGGACCGAAGTGACCAATTCCAAAGCTGTGGCCGTTTTCGTGTAGCGCCACAGTTTCAACATCGATGCCGGGTAGTGGAACATTGATGCCCCAGGGATTACCCGCGCGGTCGCCACCGGGATCACCAAAGTTGTCATTATAATACACTTCATTCAAGGCTGTGTCCAGATAATTATCGCCGTTGATATCCGAGGGTGGTCCTCCGGGGCCGGTTAAAAATATAAAGGTAACCGAAAAAGCCAGAATTCCGCGGCCGCCACCCGGACCGCCGACCGCTTCGAAGAACGCCCTTGGCAGCCAGCCCGCGTTCACAATGTCTGCAATGAATGGATTGCCAAAGGTGCCAAAACCAAAGAAGGAATCGAAGATGTCCGGATCTTGACCCGTGTCGGCGCGCTTTATGATATCCAACTTCTGTCCGCCCGCACAAGTAACCTCATCGTCCCAAGTAGTAAGCGCTCGATCAATGGCCGGCTCGGTGTCACTATTGTTCAAGCCGCTGGCGGTTTTGCCATCGCTTTTATCCACCAAATAGGTGAGGTTATCGCCGTCGGCAAGCCTACGCGGGTCATTGGGCACCCAGCGGAAAGGTTGCTGCAAAATGCGGTTGCTGGGTCTGCCTTCGCCAATAGTGAAAAACTCAATCTCATTCACAAACAGGTTCAAACCCATAGCAGCCAACTGCGCATTAATTTCATCCATTTTCGCCAACACTGCGGGATCACCCTGTTTAGCCAACGAGGGGGCTCGTTCCTGCTGGGTCGCCACCGGCGCCACCGGCTCTTCTTTTGCACAAGCGAACAGCAACAAAAGCATCATCGAGAACACCAGCAATAAGGTACTTCTCTTCATAACAACCTCCTTCGCCATTAAAGTAAAAGGAATGAATAATGTGAGACCGGCGGGAATTCAAAATTTTTATTTTGAACTCCTTTCTGATTTTAAGAATTCCCTTTTCAAAAGTATGAATAAATAGAAGTCACACTCGTGTGTTAGCCCCACACGGTCAGGAAATCATCACGAACAATTTTAAGCTGAATTACGCGAACGAGGGAAACGGCTTAAAGATTTGATGGTGAAAACCTTTGGCAAGACTGTTTTCATTCCCTAATAACAGAATTTTAATTGATTTTTTTCACACAGGTACTGAAAAAACCAAAAGCTAAAAAGCTAATATAATCGCGTCGGCTTAAAAGTCAAGAGAAAAGTCCCAATTAAAATTTAAATTGCGGACTCAGTGAAGAAGGTGGCGGCCCAAAACCAGAGCGCCAATCACGACCGCACCCAAAGCCGCGAGCAGCACACCGGCGGCCGCCAGGTCTTTGGCCCTGGCAATCGCAGGATGGAAATTCGGGGAAACAACGTCGGCCAATTGCTCGATGGCAGTGTTGAGGGCCTCGGCGACCCACACCGCCACCATCGCCAAAACCAGCCAACACCATTCGGCGGCGGAAATGTGCAATAAAACGCCAGCGATAATAACGGCGATGGTTGCCAGCAAATGAACCCGGGCGTTGGGCTGAGTTTTGAGAAGAGCAAATAAACCCCGAAAGGCGAATTTAAAACTTTGAAGGCGAATGATCATTCGTACCTTAGTTCAAACCTTTACTAAACCCTTTTAGGTTTATTAAAGTTGAATTGTGGATCAGTTAATTTCATATTTGATGTCGGAAAGGCTGGCTTCGGTAATTTCAATGGCGCCGATGAGATCCTCTTTCTCCAATTTGGGCGTAAATCGAATTTCAAGAATATAGTCACCAAACATCGCCTGCTCATCATCTTCGGTTTCAACAATTAACGATCCGAATCCACCCTCGCCATAATGCACAACCCGGTTCTCGCGAAAGAAAACGCGCTGGCCTTTTGAAAGGTAGTGTTTGGCTACTTCGCGGAGAAAATGAAGGTACTTTTCGGCGATTTGCGTTTCATGAGAGCGCACAAAGTCGTCGGTTTCTTTCCATAATTGTTTGAGATTCATCATCATGCTCTGAGGTGGTAGGGAGCTTTAAGCTTACTTCTCAAAAATTGCGCACAAACTCGGAGTAAAATGCCACGGCTTTGTGGAGATGATCCACCGGGATGCGCTCGTTGGGAGCGTGCGCCTGCGCCTCGTCGCCGGGGCCAAATCCAAAGGTGGGGATGCCGAACATCCCCATAATGCCAACGCCGTTGGTGGAGAACGTCCACTTGTCCACCTTCGGCTGCGCGCCAAACAGGTTCAGGTAACTTTTGACCGCGCTCTTCAAAAGCGTGTGTTTTTCCTCTAAAACCCAGGTGGGAAAATAAGATCGCATGCCGTAGTTGAGACCAGTGTAACTGGGAACAGAATACTCCGGCACCCAGGCTTTGGCCTCGGCTTTTTTGAACGACGGCAAATTCTGAATTTCCGCCAGCGCCGACTCGATGGTTTCGCCGGCGGTCAAACGGCGATCGAGGTGGATGGTGCAGGAGTCCGCCACCGCACACAGCGACGGTGAAGTGGAGCGAATGTCGGTGACGGTGACACTGCCTTTTCCCAAAAAAGCGTCGGGCTTCAAACGCAGATGCAGTTCTTCGATCTCTTTGATAATCGGCGACATTTTATAAATGGCGTTGACGCCGCGCTCTGGCGCCGAGCCGTGGCTGGAAACGCCGTCGGTGCGCACTTTCATCTCCAGCCGACCGCGCTGGCCGCGGTAAATATTCAAATTCGTCGGCTCGGTGATCATCACGGCTTCTGGTTTGAATTTGTCTTCCTCGATGATGTACTTCCAGCACATACCATCGGCGTCCTCCTCCATCACCGAGGCCACTACCCAAACGGTCACATCTTTCGGCACACCAATTTCTTTGAGAACTTTGCCGGCATAGACTGCGCAGGTGAGCCCGCCCTTTTGATCGCAGGCGCCGCGGCCAAACAAATTGCCGTCGATGATTTCGCCGCCGGTGGGATCGACGGTCCAGTTGTCGCGGTTGCCGATGTCCACCACGTCGCAGTGGCCGTCAATGGCCAGCACCCGCGGCCCGCTGCCCAGGCGACCGAAGAGATTGCCGAGGGGATCCACTTTCACTTCATCGTAACCGATTCTTTCCATCTCTTGTTTGATGCGCTCGATCACCGGAGCTTCTTTGCCGCTGCCCAGGGGAAGTTTAACCACGTCGCGTAAAAACTGAATTAAATCCGATTCAACTGCTTTGGCTCGTTTTAAAACTTCGTGCATGTTGTTCTCCTTTAAAGTAATCGTCGCTTAATTTAAAAATCGCGATGAATAAATCAACAACGAAACGATTTGCAGCAGCACCTGCCAATTAGTTTCTTGCTTAAAAAAAAGCTTGACACTGTTGAAAATTATGCTAAATTGTAGTTGGTTACTCAACTATTAATTTATCGCTACTTCACAGCAAAAGTTTTATGGGGCGAACAAGCGAAGCGAAACAACACCTGATTGAAACGGCTCTCCAGTTAATCTGGGAAGACAGCTACCATTCGGTCGGTGTCAATGAAATTTGCAAAAAGGCTGGCGTTAAACCTGGCAGCTTCTATTATTTTTTTCCGTCTAAACGCGACTTAGCCCTGGCCGCAATGGATTTTCACTGGAGCCAGGCGAAAGAGTTAATTCTCGAACCCTCCTTTCACTCAGAAATTCCCCCATTGGAACGGATAAAAAAAATGTTCGACAGAGTTTACGCCTTTCATTCAGAGCGTCAAAAAGAAGGGAAGCTGGTCCTCGGATGCGCCTTTGGCAGTTTTGTAGGCGAATTGGGCGAGGAGGATGAAGTTATTCGACGTCGCTTGCAGACAATTTTCTCCAGCATCGCTTCTTATTTTGAGAAAGCATTAGCAGATGCCGTTTCGACCGGAATCCTTAATGTAAAGAAGAACAAAATTCCTGCAATGGCACAGGCGCTGGTAGCCTATTATGAAGGCTTGGCAATACTTGCCAGAGCTCAGAACAGTGCCGAGATTATCCGCGAACTTTCCCCGTATGCACTCAATCTGATAAATCTTAAATGATGCCTTGTAATTTCTTTATTTGAAAAATTAAATTTTTTTTTATAAATAGATGAGCACTCAACTAATTCATATCAACAGGAAACAAATTAACGTATCGCAGCCACGAAATGAAGTCTTATCGATTACCGGCAGTAACAACGATATAGAAATGCCGTGTACTGAAAAGTGGTTATGTTTGGTTGCTTCCGATGCCTCTCCTCCAACGGGGAAAGCAAGGGAGCGGTCCAAAGAGGTATCTGTCATTGCCTGCCTGCGCAGGCAGGCAATGACAATTTCATACTTTTGGACAGCCCCGTTTCATCACGCTTTTTCTGCAATAGACGACTTTAAATCATTATACAGAAGCCTAAAATCATAAATTCAACAAAGGAGTCCCATATGTACAAACGCAAATTCATATTCACCGCGTTGGCCGCGCTACCGTTGTTTTTTGTTTTTTTCTCGGCTCTTTTGGCCCAAACGAAAACCAACTCGAATCACGGCCAAAATAAGATGGTTGCTTCATCCGCGACAACGAAGGAGAAGACGCTGGATGGCAAAATGATTGAGTTTAAACAGGACAAGATCTATGAGTTTGCCGCACTCTGGGTTAAACCTGGCATGGAAAAACAATTGGGTGAATATTTCAACCAGGCGTTTCCCATTGCCATGAAGTACGGAGTTCAGCCAGTAATCAATTTTACTCCGGAAAGCTCTTATGCCGGAGATTTCAAGCCGATGATGTTTTTTGTGAACGAATGGCCGAGCCTCGAGACGTTCAACAAGTTCATCAACGATCCCACGGAAAAAAAACTGATCCCGCTGCGAGATGAGGCGCTGGACAAACTGGTGGTGACGCATGCGCAGGTTCAGCAGCCGGCTGTCGTCACACTCAAGCAAGGCGATCTAGTCGAGTTCTCGGCATTATGGATTAAGCCTGGCAAGCAGGAACAATTGAGTCAGTACTTCGGCCAGGCATTTCCCATTGCGATGAAATACGGCGTGCGCCGGCTGGCTGGTTTTGTCCCGGTCAATGTCTATCGCGGCGACCTCAATCCGCAGGTGATTGGCCTGAACCAGTGGCCAAGCACCGAAGCCTTCCAGAAGTTCCTCAAAGATGAAGAGCTTCGAAAATTGCTGCCGACGCGGGATGAGGCTTTGTTGCGAATGGTGGTGAATCACAACCGCGTGAACTTCGAGGAAGGGGCTCGCTAACCAATGAACTCGAGCTGTAGAAACGAGATGCGACGCACTTCAGAAGTGCGTCGCATCTTTGCAACTTTACTGAAAGGAATAGATCATGAAAAATGCATCAGTAAAAGTCTTCAAGCAAATCAACGCCCCTGCTGAAGCAGTCTGGAAAACCATCAGTGCGATTGGCGGGGTTGACAAATGGCTTTCAATGATTAAGACCTGCCGAGTTGAAGGAAGCGGTGCAGGAGCAAAACGGATCTGTACGACTGCTGATGGAGCCACGCTACATGAGCGCATCGAGACAATTGACCAGGAAAATAGAATTTTCCGATATTCCATCCCGGAGCCGCCTATGCCGATCAAAAACCTTCTGGGCACCATGAAGGTGATTGCCATCAACCAGGGCAATGAATCGCAGGTGGAATGGTCAGCCATGTTCGAAGTTGAAGAAGCAAATGAGGCTGAAATGATCGCCATGCTGAAGGGCATTTATTCAGAAGGCATAAGCGGTCTTGAAAAATTGCATGCCGCGTAGTTGTCCCGTTGTACCAAACTATCAGCGATGATAAAGAAGGGGTTCTTGCCCCTTCTTTATCACCTGATCATTCTGAAGATGGCCAACACATATAACAATGGTGGGTATTTAAGGTATTGTGTCCTTTTTTGCTGAGGCAAAAGAAGTTTCTCGTTCGTTATCCAACTATATAGTTGGAGCTTCTAGCAAACCCTATTAGAAAAATGTAATTGAGGAGTGACTTATAATGACCACATTACACAACGAAATTGTTATTAATGCACCAAATAAAGTTTGGTTGGTTTGGCAAAATCTTGGATGCGTTGGTGATTCGTAAGCAATCTGACAATGGCATCAAAAAATTTATTGCTGGCCTTAAATTATACGCTGAAAAAAAATAAATTTGATCATGGCTTACAGCGAAAATTAGCGGACAGAATTCGTGAACGACTTGCCAACTTTCGCAACATTGGTGCAAGTGGTGTTGCAGGTTAGGCGATGGGAGGTGATCACCAAACGAATGACGGAGGCAGTTGTATCTGTATCCGCCCAACCAGTCGTTGCAGCCGACCTAGGGGGACGCTTTTTGCCAAGGAGTCCTCGCTCCTTCTTTATCACCTGATCATTATTAAGATGCCATCGATGGCCAGCACCCGCGGCCCGCTGCCCAGGCGACCGAAGAGATTACCGAGGGGATCCACTTTCACTTCGTCGTAACCTATTTTCTCCATCTCCTTTTTGATGCGCTCGATCACCGGCCCTTCTTTGCCGCTGCCGAGGGGAAGCTTGACCACATCGCATAAAAACTGAATTAAATCCGATTCAACTGCTTTGGCGCGTTTCAAAATTTCGTGCATGTTGTTCTCCCGTGAAATTAGTTTACGAAATGGCCACTTTAGCATTAAACTCTTGAATCAAAGCATCGATCTCACCGACTTGCTTTTGAATCACGGTCCAGTACTCCGGGTACTCGTACCACTGCTCGTTCAACTCCTCCACTGTTTTCCCCTGCTGCTCAACCCAGGTAAAATATTTCAAATTGTGGACGCGTTTGCGGTCGAGATAAGAAAGCTCCAGCAGGTGATCGGCGGTGATGCCCATCAAATAGCGGTGATAATCTTTGATGGCGTCGTCGTGGGAATACTTGCCAAATTCGCTGCGCAGCTCCTCAATGCGGCTGCGGTACAACTCCATCGAATCGGTAAAAATGGTGAACACAGCGTCGCGCTCGGTGAGCTCGTAGTATTTGGCAAATTTAATGGCGGCAATCAGATTGCTAACCCCGGAGATGCCTAACAGCGGCAAGTTCTTCAAATGGGAATTTAACACGCCGAGACTCGCGAGAAATTCCTGACCAACCGGTTCATTAAAAAGACGAATCAAGTTGATGCAAAATTCATCATCAACGGCGATGACCAGGTCGGTGTTGCGGACGTTGTGAATCCACGGCACGTGCTTGTCGCCAATGCCCTCGATGCGGTGGGCGCCGAAGCCGTTCATCAGCAGCGTCGGACATTGCAGCGCCTCAGCGGCGGCGATTTTGCTGTCAGAAAATTTTTGTTTGAGGTAATCGCCGCAGGCAATGGTGCCGGCGGAACCAGTTGAGCTGACGACGCCTGCAAAACGCTGGCCGTCTTTCAACTCGTTTCGCAACACTTCTTCGATGGCGCGACCGGTGACGTGGTAGTGCCAGAGGTAATTTCCAAACTCATCAAACTGATTGAAAATGATGACGTCGTCGCGGGTGCGGCGCAGCTCCCAACATTTGTCGTAAATCTCTTTGACGTTGGACTCCGACCCCGGCGTGGCGATGATCTCGCCGGCCACGGTTTTCAGCCACTCGAAGCGCTCGCGGCTCATGCCCTCCGGCAAAATGGCCACCGACTCGCACGCCAGCAGCGCCGAGTTGTACGCCCCGCCGCGGCAGTAGTTGCCGGTGGACGGCCACACCGCTTTGTGTTTCGTTGGATCGAATTGTCCCGTAACCAATCGCGGCACGAGACACGCGAAGCTGGCACCGACTTTGTGCGCGCCAGTCGGGAACCATTTCCCCACCAATCCGAAAATGCGCGCGCGCACGCCGGTGAGCGCCGGCGGCATTTCCAAAAAATTGACGCCGCCAAACTGACCGCCCTTTTCCTTCGGCTCGTTCTTCCAGGTGATGCGAAAGAGATTGAGGGGATTAACTTCCCAGAGACCGACGTTCTTTAGTTTGTTTTTGATATCACCGGCAATGTGCTCGGGGTGAATCATTTCATCAAAAGTGGGGATGATGATGTTGCGCTCGCGGGCGCGTTGGAGGGCGCGCTGCAGTTGGGTTTCGTTGATTTGTAAATCGATCATGAATGATGGTCTCTTTGTTCACTGTTTGAAATTAAAAGTTTCTCTCTGATCTTGGAATACTCCTTCAAAATGCGCTCCAGCTTGGCGACTGACAAAACTTTCATTTGAAACCCTCGTTAATTTTCAAATGTACAAAAACTTTTTAGATTTTCAACACAACTTTGATGGAGCAAAAATTATTTTTAAAAAACTGAACGATTCCCGCGGGAATATTGAACAAAAAATAGGAGCGTAACATGGTGGAACTTGCGGTCATTCTTTTGTTGCTGGGCGCGTTTTTATTATTCTTCAAATTGTTGGCGGTGATTTTTAAGGCCGGCATTTTTGTGTTGACGATTCCGCTCCAGATTGTGGGCGCGCTGTTGGCCGTTTTGCTGGTGGTTACACTTCTACCGTTTGCGTTGGTGGCCGGCGTACTGACTGTGGTGTTGGCGCCGCTGTTTGTACTCGGACCACTGCTGCCGCTGGCGCTGGTTTTCTTTGGACTTTACTTGGTGATGAGAAGGTAATCATTGGTCAAAATAAAAAAGCCGCTGCATTACTTACAGCGGCTTTTCGATTTTACCTAAATAAAAAACCGAGCCATTACACCTTCGGGGTTAGGGGAGTTACCGAACAGGTGTAATATTGCTCGGTTGTGTGAGATTTTGATGTTTCCAACAACTGTGCCATTTCTAAGACAGTCTTAGGGACGCGGGCCGAATTCTTTTTTTTATAGTTACTTAGAGGCTTTCGATTCCGATTGGTCAACTCGGCTCGCCCGGCACGGTTCATTTCAAAATGTAATTGAAGGTTTCAAACTGCATCAATTTAGCGGGCAGACGCCGGTTGCAAAACTTCCGTATCGGTAAACAGCACGTGGTCGTGCAAATAATGCATCAGCAAAAACGACAGCACCGTGATGTAATAGCATTGCTCGTACTCCAACCCCAGACCTTTCCACAATGCGAAAATGATCACCCCCGCGCCTAAGGTCATGGCCACCACCGTTCCGTAATAAGACCATTTTTTTTGGGAATTTTTTTGCACAAAGCCC
>JBBIIG010000049.1:0-30614 GCA_037446635.1 bacterium | reverse complement strand
CATTGGATGTCAACTTAAGCGGCAGTGGGGTTGCACCGGCGCCGGATATCACCGTTACACCGGCCACTCACAATTTCGGCGACGTGGTGGTAGGTAATAACTCGCAGCAGACGTTTGTGGTGAAGAATGATGGGACGGCGGACTTAGTGGTCAGTTCGACGACGTTGGCGGGAACGGACGCGGGGGAATTTGCCATCGACAGCGGCGGCGGCGCGTTCACGCTGACGCCGGGCCAGAGCCGCGACGTGGCGGTGAGCTTCGCTCCGACTTCGTTGGGGACAAAAACTGCCACCCTGCGATTTGCCACCAACGATGCGGACGAGGATCCGAAGGAGGTGAGTTTGACAGGGACGGGAGTAGATAGTCCGCCGCCGAGTGGAGATGTCGCGTTTGAGGAAGTAAAGACGGGCGGCTCAACAAGTTTGACGACGGTATCGACGGCTTCGAGTTTGGCGGGGGCGAACGGACATTTGTATTTGGCAGCGATCTCAACGAAGAATACTCGTGCGGTGACCGGGGTATCGGGTTTGGGCTTGACGTGGACGCGGGTGGCGAGCCAGTGTGCGGGCCGCAACCAGACGGGAATAGAAGTTTGGATGGCGCAGGGCAACGCCAGCAGCGGGGTGGTGACCGCCACGTTTGCGAGCGCGCCCAGCAACGCGGTGATCATCGTCACGCGCTATTCCGGAGCGGCGAGTTCCAATCCCATTGGAACAATCATATCTGGCAACACCACCGGTTTAAGTGGTTTGTGTTCCGGCGGTTCGGACAACAGCAGCTATTCATTTAATATTACCAGCGCAGGCAATGGGCTGATTTACGGCGCGGTAGCGATGCGTGCCAAGAATCACACGCCAGGCGCGGACTACATGGAACGGGGAGAAGTTATTCAGGGGAGCAGCAGTAGCGGCGCGGGAGCTGCGGTGCAGGATCGCGGCGTCGCTTCGTCGGCCAGCGTGGTGTTGAACGGTTCCTTTAGCGGCGCCACCGATTGGGCGGTGATTGGTTTGCAAATTAAAGCCGGGAGCGGCGGTGGCAGTAGCCCGGTTCCGGATATCACCGTCGCGCCGTCCTCTCACAATTACGGCGACGTGGTGGTAGGCAGCAGTTCGCAGCAGACGTTTGAAGTGAAGAATGACGGCGCAGCGGACTTAGTGATCAGTTCTACCACGTTAGTGGGAACGGACGCCGGGCAATTTTCCATCGCCAGCGGCGGCGGCGCGTTCACGCTGACGCCGGGCCAGAGCCGCGACGTGGCGGTGAGTTTCGCCCCGACTTCGACGGGCGCGAAAAACGCGGCGCTGCGATTTGCCACCAACGACGCGGACGAGGATCCGAAGGAGGTGAGTTTAACCGGCAGCGGAGTGGGCGCGCCAACGCCGGATATCACAGTTACGCCGTCCTCTCACAATTACGGCGACGTGGTGGTAGGCAGCAGTTCGCAGCAGACGTTTGAAGTGAAGAATGACGGCGCAGCGGACTTAGTGATCAGTTCTACCACGTTAGTGGGAACGGACGCCGGGCAATTTTCCATCGCCAGCGGCGGCGGCGCGTTCACGCTGACGCCGGGCCAGAGCCGCGACGTGGCGGTGAGTTTCGCCCCGACTTCGACGGGCGCGAAAAACGCGGCGCTGCGATTTGCCACCAACGATTCGGACGAGGATCCGAAGGAGGTGAGTTTAACCGGCAGCGGAGTGGACAGCCCGCCGCCCAGCGGGGAAATAGCATTTGAAGAGGTTAAAACCGGGGCGTCATCGAATGTGAACAGCGTTGCGACTTCCGCGAGTTTGGCTGGTGTGAACGGTCATCTCTATTTGGCGGCCATCTCGATGAAATCCGTTGTGGGCGTGAGCTCGGTGACCGGTTTAGGATTAACCTGGATGCGAGTTCGGTCGCAGTGCGGCGGCCGCAATCAGACGGGCATTGAAGTATGGATGGCGCAGGGCAGCCCCAGCGGAGATGGCCCGGTTACCGCTACTTTTGCGGCTGTTCCCAAAAACGCGGTGATCGTGGTTTGTCGCTATTCCGGTACGAACGCCAATCCGATCGGCACGGTGGTTTCCGGAAACACTACGGGCGTCAATGGGGTTTGCTCGGGTGGCGTGGATAATGCGGCCTATTCATTTAGCTTAACCACGTCGGTGAGTGGGGCGATCGTGTACGGCGCCGCGACGATGCGCGAGAGAACGCATACTCCTGGAGCGGGGTACACGGAACGGGCGGAAATATTGCAGGGTTCATCCGGCGCCGGCGCAAGCTGCGCCGTAGAGGATAAAATCGTCGCCTCCGCTAGCGCCGTTACCGTGAACGGTTCATTCAGTAGTTCCGTTGACTGGGCGATGATTGGCCTGGAGATTCGGCCGCAGAATAGCGCCGCCAAAATCGCTGCCAATCTTGAATCGGAAAAAATCGAAACCGAGCAAGCCCTTCCCAGTCGTTATCAGCTTTTCCCGAGGTACCCGAACCCCTTCAACGCCGAAACGACGATCGAATATTCTTTGCCGGAGAGAGCATCGGTGCAACTTAAAATTTATAACATTCGTGGTCAAATGGTGCGCATGCTGGTGGACGGCGAGGAATCGGCTGGGATGAAGCGCGTGCTTTTGGGATGGCAAAGACGAATTTGGCAACCAGGTTAGCTCGGGGACTTATTTCATGCGTTTGGAAGCCGGGGGGCGTTTTTTTGCCCATCGAATAACTCTGCAAAAATAGGCCGGTTGAATTTTTTGAATGGCGGGGGCGACTGTAACTGAAATTTCACCAACAAAAATTTCAGTTGCGACGCGCCGGTAAGTTCGTTATATTTGGCTTGTAAAAAAATTGAGGTGAAGTTATGTTAAAAGCAACCGCTCTCCCCGCCTCCAATTTCCAACACCACGAATGCGAGTCCACCCGCGAGGGCGACTGGATCATTTACCGCTGCCCGAAATGCAATTACGAGTTGTGGGACAACTGGCGCACCGGCGCGCTCGAAGTTAAAAATCCCAAGCTGGAAATAAAACACACCGGCAGCTACGTTCCCGTTGAGTACCGCGCCGGCTACGAAAACCTCAATTAATTCACAACCGCAATCTCTAATTTTTCCTGTTCATCGATCCGGGCGTACGGCACGAGCGCGGAGATTTTCAGGCAGTATTCTCCGGCTTTGAGGCTCGGCATGGGCACGGTTATGTGGTAATCTTGTTTTCCGCAAACCAGTTCTTCGACCGCGCTGGCCTTGTTTAGCTCGTTAGCTTTTGTCCCCTGCGCTTCAACGGTCACGGCAAAATCCGCCAGCTCGTTGGCGAGCGCCGAGGCGCTCGGCGCTTTCTGAAGCCGCATGGTCGTCAAAACGGTAAACGGGCGCAGCGCCCGCAGGGGTTGCCCCGGCGAAATGAATTGATCGCTCTGTTGAATTTTTATTTGCTTGAGTATCTTCACGCTGTTCAGCGGGATCATCGCTTCGCGTTTGACGCCCGCGTTAGCAACGGTCGCTTCTGCGTTTTTGGGGATAACGGTTTTCTGCGAGTCATCCGGCAACGGCAGGTTGGTTGCGGAGCGGTTTGCGAGCTCGATTTGCGCCGCTCGGTATTTTTGAACGTACTCGGCTAATTGCGTTCGCAAATCTTTGTTTTCCTGTTCAAGGTGCAGCCGCTGCCGTTCCGACTCACGCAGCTCGCGCTTCAGCTCCTCCGTTTGACGGGATGACTTCTCTACCAGCGCGTGCAACTGTTTTTTCAATTCAATATTTTCCTGTTTGATTTCCTCCGCCTGTTTTAATTCGGTTTCCATCGCCGGGATTTTCTTTTGCAGCGCGTTGATTTCTTGCTGTTTATTTTCCAACTCCTGTTGGTTAGCCGCGAGCTGGCCGTTCCGCTCCAGCAAAATCGCTTTCAGCTTTTCCAGTTCGTTTCGCAGCGCAGCGGCGCTTTTTCCTTTTCGCTTGCCTGCCCGCTGCGCCGGCGCGTTGCTTTTTAGTTGGTGGTTGTTCATTGGTACTCTCCATTGCCTAATTGAAATTGGGGCTGTCCAAAATTGCAACAAAAATTAAGGACAGCCCCGCGCTGATGTGGCAGCCTGTTGGACAGCCGGTCTCACAAGTTGATGGTAGCCTCGCTCACCTCGAACGCCACGGTTTCATCGAAACCGGAAATCGGCATCCGCAGATTGGGCGTCGAGCTTTTATCCCAGAACTCCCAACGGACGGTGAGTTTGTAAAGGTTGCCAGGGGTTAAGCCCACGCTTGCCGGGTTGAAAAAGACCCGCGCGTGAAACATCAGCTCCTGCTGGGTGGCGGGATCGCGAAAATACCAGACATTGACCGATTCCGCCTGCGCAGCCAGGGAAGCATTGATGGTGCGGATTGGGATGGGCGCGCCCGCGATGGTCAGCGGCAGTGCGTCGAAACGAACGCGCGATTCATAGCGGTCCTGCGCCAAAAACTTCGCCAACACTCCGCTCAAGCGGCCGGTGTGGTAGATCGCCGCACGCTGATCGATGTCGATGATCTGATCCTGGTAGGGCGGCGTGCGTGGATCCTCGTCTTCAACCGGACGCTCTTTGATCACCGGGTGCCCCTGTTCTTTGGGCGGCGTTCCCAACAGTCCGTACATTTGCTCGATACCCGGCGGCGCGATGTTGATGTTCGGCAGGGCGCCGCGCGTGCGGTAATCAGCCGGGAAATCGAACTGCAGCAGATGGCCGGCCCGCAAATCCGGCAGCGGGTTGACAAACATTCCGAGTGGCATGATGAACCTCCTTTATGATTTTAGGGTTGGTGGTTTTGCAACCACGATTGATGGTGACGATCAGTTTCTGACTCTGATCTTCTTGCAATTAGTTAGTCACTCAGATTTGGAAAAATCTCACAACTTGCTCGGGATTTTTTTAGGGAATCTAATCGAGATAAAAAAATGGGTGCGTTCATGTTTTTAGCATGAAACGCACCCGTTTTAGTGAGGCCCGCTGATGCGGGGGGAATGGAGATCAGTCGTGGGTGTATTCCAACCCAAAGAGGTTGAGGCGGCGCACCACCAGCATGTTGTAAATGGCCGAGATGAGCGTTCCGCCAATGAAACCGAACAGGAAGCTCAGCCAAAGATTGGGATAGACCGCCGCCACAAACTCCTGCAGCGCTCGGAACTCCGAGATCAGCCCCGGAAACGCCCGAAAAATTCCGAAGAAAACCATGAGCGTGAGCCCGAGCGCCAGGCCGAACGCCACCGCCAAATAGCCCTGGCTGCGGCCCGCTGCGGATTCCGGTGTGCGGGCGCCGTCATCCGGGCCGCCGCCGCCAAATGTGCCGCCTTGAAAATAGATAGCAGGACGTTTGTTCAACATAATTCCTCCTGTCTTCTTTAATTTTTGCAGATTAAGGTATTGGCGGACCAGTAATAGGGATGCGGAAATTTGAAATAGTCGTGCTGTCTCAGCTTTTGGATGGCCGCCGATTGCACCGTTTGCAAAGCTTTTGCTGGGTTGTCATTCTCCAGCCAGACGCCGATAAAATGCTCTATTTGATCCAGGGTTTGAGCGGCATCTACTTTCCATTGGCTTCCGATCACATTCTCGGCGCCCATGGCAGCGAACCACTGCTGCAGCCCGATCATGCCGGCGCCGCGATAAACTTTGCCGCCGCCGGTCTCGCAGCCGACCAGCATCACCATTTTAGCGCCGAACCAGGTTGTTTGTTTTAGATCTGCAATTGTGAGGGGAATGGTTACGATTGATCCGTTTTGTTCATCCTTGATAGTAAATTCCATCTGTGAGCGTTCTACCTCTGTTGGGTTGGCGCTGCCGTGTCCTACTACAATGTAAACGTCATGGCCCGCGGTTAATTTTTCGATGATGTGTTGTTTCGTCGGCGGAGAGTTGGTTTGTAATTCTTCAAATAGAGGGAATGTCTTGCGGAGAAAGTTCACGAGCTCGCTAACGCCTGGGATATCCGGGTTGGCGCTGATCAAAGAGCGTTGGCTATGCAGAGAAGCGCCATCTGATATTTTAGAATTCGGCTGCAAAAATGAGACAGCCGGCAGATACGCCAGGGCGGCTGTTTCTACGAGGTATTTGGCTTCTTTTGTCGTGTCAACCACCAGCGCTGCGAACGGTACCTGGTAAAGAAATTCATCCGGTACGAAGTAGATCATATTCACATTTTCCAACACCGCTTTGAGTTCCGGAAGCCCCATTAATTTTTCAAACAAGCTGTGAGCCAGCTCTGTGTTTTCTATGAAGTGCCTGCGATTGTTGCTTGGATCATAATTTTTGAAAAGAGTGATGGTTTGATTGATGTTTTTTAGAAGATCATAAACATTTTTTTTCAAATCATTTATATCAACCTGCTTTTTCAAGAGCAGCGAATCTGCACGGGAGATGACAAACATGTACAAGGTGTCAGAACTTAGAAAGTAATCAAGGACGACTTTGCGTTCGCCCACGTTGTTTTTTAAAGAATCAATGTTGATTAGATGCTTACCCACGAAGGGGATCGGCATTCGAGAGTCTCCATTTCCAAAATTCTCAAAGTGTTTTAATGCTCGAGACTTGGCATAATCCAATTTGATGAGGGCCGAGTCCACCCGGTTTCGGTAAATTTCATAAAGGACAGCTTGTTTCAGGTAATCGTACATTTTTTGTCGGAAGGCCGCCAGACGATGAGGCTGCTCGAAACGTCCGCTTAGCTCTTCGACAGTGTTAATGAGTTGGTTAGTAATGTTGATGGCGGCATTCAAATCTCCTTTCTGGCGTTCGATTTCAGCCCTGATGGCGAGAGCATCGATCATGCGTTCATATTCTTTTTTCTCCCGGCTGGCAAGGAAAACTTCATTCACCTTTTTTCTAGCCTGGTCGAATTCCCGCAAATGGAGCAATGTTTTGGCGGCGTTTATTTTTACTTCCCATGCAAAACTTATCAATCCATTTTGTTCGCAAATACGTTCCGCGGACTGAAATGCCGGCAAAGCATTTTGATATTCTTGGAGGGCAAAATACAATCGGCCAAGTGTAAAGTGCAATCTTGATTCCGAGTTGGGCGAATGTTGCGCGCCGGTGAGTATTCGTTTCGTTTGCTCTATCAACTTGTGAGTCAATAACGGTTGTACCTTTTCAGTTGTGGCCTCCAGCAAATTGCTGTTAAAAAGGACTCGCACAAATTCTCCGCTGGTTTCGACATCATATTCATATAACAATTGGGTGGCCTGATTTAGATAAGTGGATGCAAGCTCGTATTCTGTGAGGTTACGATACAGATCGGCTAAATTAATTCGAAACACAATTCTATTGAATAGCACCGCCGATGAGTCTGCCAACAGCAACGCCCGTTTAAATTCTGACTCGGCTATTTCGTAATTTCCCAAACCTTGAGATATCAGGCCTTTTAAGTTTGTTAGTACAACAATTTCTTCGGGCGACAGCCGTAACTGTTCAGCTTGAGCGACCACAATTAACGCTTTTTCAAAATCACCTAATCGCCAGTAGGCCTCGATGGTAAAAATCATTGCTTTTATCTGATACCAACTTATTATTGAAATATCTTTATGTTCCTCAGCAAGATTTTGAATACGCTGGCACTGTTTCAGTAAGTTCTCAATTTCACCACCTCTTCCATAGGCCTCGGCTTGATTGTACAAAATCCCCGTCATCCGCAAATAATCGCCAACTTTTTCCGCGGCCGGCCAGTTGTGTTCCGCTAAAGCGATGGACAGCTCATTCAGGTTGCGAAATAAAAAGAGAATGTACTGAATACGCTGCATCAATTCGAGTCGTAATCTTTCATTCCGGCGCGACCGCAAATACTGCAGCGCCAGCGCGGCGCTCTGCTCCGCCGCCTGGTAATCGCGATCGATCCTTCTTGCACACCACGCCGCCGCTTCCCCGGCCCGCAAATAAGCCAGCGCTGCTTTTTTTGAGTAGGCCTTCATTTTTTCCACGAGCGCCGTCCAATATTGGTGCTGCGTTTTGCTATCCACAAAAGCCGCGCGTTCCACTGCCTTTTGCAGGAACGCCGCGCACGCCTCCCGCGAGGATTTTGCGCAAACGATCATCGCGGCTTTCAGCAGTTGTTTGAGGCGGGATTCCAGGGCATAGAGATCCGGCGAGTCCCAGCCGCCGTCAAAATCGGAAAGGCCGGGCCGGGAAGTGTCCACCATTGCCGCCACGTTTTGCTCGACGCGTTTTCGGATGGAATCTTCCACGCTGAGGTGGAGATAATATTCTTCCACCTGATCGATGATTCGAGCGCGCTCGCTGTCGTTTTGGGCCGTGAGATATTTTTGCTGCAGTTGCGCCAGCGTCGGCTGGCGGTTAAGCTGCCAGTAGATCGCGATCGCGGCGCCCACGGAAGTTAGGAGCGCAAAGTATGTTAATTTTCTTTTCAAGACTGCACCGCTATTTCAAGCTCATCGCTGTCGTTGAAGTCAGCGTATAAACCGACCTCACGGTTACTTTGCGAATTCCTGATTTTCGGTGATACTCACTACGCACCACCGAGTCTTGCGCTGACACGGCGACCTGATCCGCGGCGCGGGCCGCGATCACGATTTGCGTCGAGTTGCCGTTTTCCTGCATCAAGACTAACTGGTATTCCAGGCCATCGTATTGCCCCGCCTTCGACCAAACAACCGGCGCCGACGCCAGATTGGTCGGCGCGATGATTTCGATGACCGCGGCGATCGTGCGGATCGTGACGGTGCCATCGAAGGCGTCCGTTACCGACTCGGTGGCGATGTTGATTTCGAGGGGTTGCGGGTGGTTTGGATCAAACTGGCTCTCGCTCATTTTTTGAATCTCGATAGTATGAACGGCCCGGCCGGAATCGATTTCCGCTGTCGCGCTGATGTCTGGCTTGGGGACGCCAACCGTTTGATTGTTGAGGGTGATCACGCCCAAAAGCAGCAGCGCCGCCGCAGCGGCAACAGCGATCCCCTGCGCCGAGGTCAATTCGGCGAGGGCGCGGCGAATTTGCAGGATGAAAATTCTAATATAGATGAGTGGCTCAAGCACCAGCCCCACGGCGACGTGCCTGACAAACTGGACGAAACTTGAGGGCGAGGTTGGAAAGGGCGTGAACCGTCCTTTGAAAAGCTGCTGCCGGCGCTGGTGGTCATAGAGACGCAGCAGCAGCCGGAACTCCGTCCGAAACGGCCGCAGGATCGCGTCCGCTAATTGGGTTGCGCGCTCGATGAGAGTAGCGATATCTCTAAGCGCGGGCGCGGTTTGCTCGCCTGCGATCTGCGGCGGCGGAGACAGGTCGCGCTCAATAAGTAACTGCTGCCGCAAGGCGATGAGACTCTCGTGCCGATCCAAATCTTCATCGCGTAACTGCGGTAGAAATTTGTTCAAGAGACGGCGAAAGGATGGATTGAAAGGCAGCATGTCAAATCCCTCCGACTATTTGTGAAGTCTTATGGACGATTGAGTTTGGCGGTTAGCCGATCGTACATGAAGTTGCCGATCAAATTATCGAAGCGGTAGTGGCCGAAGTAGCGATCCATGGTGCAGCCAACATCTGGGTTCGGGCGGTCGGGAAAGTAGCCGAGCCAGTGTTCCTTCGCCGAAGGGTGCGCCAGATCGCTGTGAAAGACTGCGCCGTTGTAATCTGCAAACACTTTTGGGACGCCATTGAAGCGGGGCGAGTTGTGAAATGGCCGCTCGATCTGATTGATGTAAAGCGGCCGCGGAGTATTTAGATCCTTCGCTTCCTGGATTACCAGGATGCGGTCGGTGTATTCATCGGCAACGGCGCCGTTAATCATCGAGGACATGGCGTGAGCGAACTCATGGATGAAGGTGCGCTGGTTGGCGCCTACCACGCTGAGCGCCACCCGGCCCGGCTCGGAGACGCGAAATTCATGAATCAAACCGTTCGCATTCACGGGTCGTCCGCCGCCGTTGTTTGGAGCTGGCTCAAAATGAAATCCGGCGCCGGTGCCGGCGCGGTCCGGGATTCCCCCCTGGCCTTCTCTGTAATCCGAAAAATGGGCGAAGGAGCGAATATAATTGGGCCAGGCGCTCATGCCAAAGATGATGTCCACGTCTTCAATGCGAACGAGTCTTTCCCCGCGGCGCGTTTCATATCTTTGCAGCAGGTTGCTCACGCGGGCGGTCATTTGCGGCAGCGGGTCGAGAATGTTTTCGATGGTCTCGTCGTTGATGACAAATGGGATTTGCAGCTCTTCAATGAGCGCCCAATCGCTGGCGGCCTCCGTTTTTAACGAATCATCAAAGATGACGACCACGCGCACCCGGCTCCAGATTTCCGGATGGCCGAGGGCTTCGTTATCTTCAAAACTGCGCAGCGCGCGATTGACCGAATTGAGAAACAATTCCCGGTCATCCAAAATTGGATCCGCGGCAAAGACATCCGGGTCCGCTTGTTGAGCCTTGCGTCGGCGAATGAAGGGATTGGCCACAAATAAGATGGTGTAGGGCGCGGCCGGCGGGTGAGCGATCTCATAATCATAAAGCAGCTCTGCTCGAGGGGGAGCCAATTCGCGCAGCGCTCGTTCTTCTTCTTGAATGGGCGATTTGATGATGTTCACTTCGCGATCATCATAAACGGCAAACGCGATCTTCGTCAGGCGGCGCTCAAAAATTCTCAGGTAGAGATACACCAGGTCGTTGTACAAAATCGCGAACACCGCCCCGAAGGCGTACCCCAACACGTAGCCGCGCAGCAAAATAAATAGAACGGATGAGCCGCCGGCGAGAGTGAGAATTAAAAAGGTTATCACGGCGAGTAGCGTGGTGATGCCGCTGCCAAACAGGACGCCCAGCAGAATCAAGCCGATCCAAAAAAGCGTGACCCACAACTGCGTCAACAACGTGGTTTGGTAGGCGATGGCGCTGGCCATCAGCACGCCCGTCACCGCGGCGGCCAACCCCAAGAGGTGCACGTCCAATGATTTGGCCGCCGGCAGCCGGCGGATGACCGTGATGCGTATCCCCAACCATCTTTTTAGAACATTCCATATCAGCATGAATAGGGCTACCATCTCCTGCCTCCTTTAGCTTGATTAGAACTACATGTTTAAGCGCTTGAGCCATTCCCGCGCTGCGATTTTCCACCCTTCGTCTTTTTCTATTTTGAGAAAATCATTGAGCAGCGTAATCGCGCCGGCGTTTTGACCCTGTTTACTGAGCGCCAGCGCTAAGTTGTAATAAGCCTCGGCGAACGTGGCGTCCGCGCGAATGGCGGCATCGAAATAATTTGCGGCGGCTGGCCAATTTTGCCGCTTCGATTCCAACACGCCGCGATCGTTCAGAACCTCTGCACGGTTTTGGGCGGCGGGCTCCAACTGATGGAACACCGAGTCGGCCTCCGCCAGTTGATTTTGGAAGATCAGAATCCGCGCCAGCAAATGCTGGGAGCGGTTTTTATCCGCGCCGTTGTCGAGGGCTTTCTTTGTTAAGTCCAGAGCCTGCGCCAAATAGCTGGCGGTATCGGGCGCCATCAGAACGCTGATGCCGGCGGCGGCATATCCGCCGCTGGGCCGGGGTGTGTCTTCCACAAAAACGCGGTGATGCTCTTTCAATATCTTTTCTGAGAGGTTTAAACGATAGCTGGTTTGGTAGTAACGTATTCCGCCAAATACGATCAGCAGGCACATGGCCGCTCCGGCGGTGGCCAGGCCCCACTTGGGAATAGGCTCCGGGATTATTTTTTTCACCCAGTCGGTCAGCGGGGCGGTCCAACTGCTTTTGGGCGGGCGCAGCGCCAGCGCTTGTTTGGCGATGGAGATGCCGGCGTACATTTGCAATTGATCCGCAATGTTTTCCCCCAACGGCCGAAAGGCTTCCTCAAAAAACGATTCCAGATAACTGAAGCATCGTTTGCACGAAACCACGTGGCCAAGGAGATCGGCGGCCTCGCGCGGCGAACATTCTTCGGCCAAGAGCTTTTCGATGGTTGCCGTCAAGTCGGCTTTCCGCGGGTGGACGTCCACGGTTTTCGATGGCCGCCCGGCGATGGTGCGGGCGTCGGTCAAGGTTTCGGCGAGAACGCGGCAGCGCTCGCATTGCGCCAAATGGGTTTCGTGTTCACGAATTTGTGTTTGCGAAAGCTGGTTTTTAATCAACGCTTGAAAGTAAGCATAATTGAGATGTTGGGTGTCTTGTTTTGTCATGGTGTTCCCTTGATGCGTTTCATAGAAGTCGGGCCGAAAAGAATCCACTGTTTGCCGGGCAAACTCGCAGCGATTTTGCTCAAGAAAACTCGACAAAGGGTGTCAAAATCTTTTCATCGCGAGCAGAGTCAAAACATGAATCGAAGGCGATCAGCTTCAGCTCGACTTCTAAGTGTTCAAATAGTCGTTCCAGCTCCTAACAAACATCTCGAAGCAAGGGTAACACTTATTGAGGTGCCTAAACAACGTTAGCGAATTGGATTCCGAAGGCTCCGGATTTAAAAAGGAGACGAATATTGAAGCGGCTTTGTCATTATCGCTCTCTTCTTCACTGCAGTGGGCGGTTTTGAAGAAGTTGGATACCCTGTCGTTCAGTTCCGAGGGAGACGTGTTCAGCCACTTGGTGACAGCGGCGAAATTTCGAGCACACTCAGCGCATGTATTGAGGTGTTGCATGGATTTTCCAACCTCGTCCCCGGTTTCCTTCGTTTTGGCCAACGCCGCTAAGGCGCCGCACGAGAGATGTTGCACAGATGTTTTCATCTGCCTCTTTGATGTTGGTAAGTTAAGCAGAACGTGTGATTTAATTTACACTGGTAATTTGAGCGCTCAACCATATAGTGAACCGGGGCTGCGGAAATCTCTCAGCGCCTACCCAATTTAGTTTTTTTTCTGATCGCGAAGAATGGCGCACAGGCGATGGACGATGATATCGACGTTGTGCGGGCTCAATTTCAACAACGGGATCGCGGCTACGTCCTTGGATTTGAATTCCGCCAGGAAGCGCAGCAAAAAAATAAACATATCGCGCTCGATGTTAAGCGGCGATTTCTGGGAATCGGCCAACTTGTCCCGCAGAGTTTCGACATAAAGATCGAACAAATCTGCTTTGTCTTCTTGGGGGATGGTTATCCCTTCCAGAAGCGCCGGATTCAATTGAGTTTGAAGAATCATGTAGGAGTTGGCAGCGCGCTGGCAGATGACACTTAAAAAGCTGATGAATTTGCCTTCATTTTCCCGCCCCTTGAAGTTTCGAAGGGCGCGGCACTCGTTGGCCAGCAGGCGTTCGGTGATTTTGCTTGAGATGTCTTCCATGTATTCGCGGTTGTTGGCGGCGCTCCAACGCAGGAGATGGGCGCGGATGCGGGCAAAGATGATGGCGCGATAACGGCGCTCAAACTCATACCACGCCTCCTGATAGCATTCGTGCGCCCGGTTAATGCATAAATCCAAAAGCTCGGCAAAATGAATGATGGAGAGATTCTGCCGACAATAAAGCAAGAAGCCCGGAACGAACGGGATCATTTCGCGGCGCCTTTTAGAAAAAGTATTGGTGAAAACAAAAAACCCAGCCGCATCAGGCTGGGTATCTTAGGATTGACGTGCTGTTTTACGATGCGTAACGCAAGCATACAAAATTGCTTCTTAAATGTCAAATGATTTTTATTGATCAAAATGCTTGATCTTTTAAATTCAAATTCAAAGCCGGTGGGTGCCTGCCGATGATTTAAGTGGATTCTCATTTAATCAAGAAATAGTATGAAGCCCAAAACCATTTTCCTTTTGATTCTCGTCGCTCTGATTGCCGTTGTTTTGTTGCAAAACATGACCACTGTGCCCATTAGACTTTTGTTTTGGTCGGTCTCGGCGCCGCTGCTGATTTTTCTTTTGGGGGCGGTTTTTGTCGGCGCGTTGGTGGGCTGGTTTAGCCATTTGGCCTATTTTAAAGGTAAATATGAATCGCGCTCTGAAAAACATTAGGACAATTAGCCTGAAAGGGACTCAGGATGCTGGTTACAACTACACACACTGACGAAAAAAAGTTGTTGCAACAAGTCCGCGCCGCCGGACAAAATCACGTTTTGCGGTACTGGAACGAGCTGGACGACTCCTCCCGAAACAAGCTGCTGGCGCAATTGCGGGAGATCGATTTCGATTTGTTGGCCAGACTGTATCGCAACTTGATCGAAAACCCCGCGGGCGCTAAACTCTCCAGCCGTCTCGAGCCGGCGGATTTCATTCAGCTTCCCAAAACTCCCGAAGAAAAGCAGCCGTTTGAAGTAGCAAAACAAGTCGGTGAGCAGGCTCTGCGCCAGGGCCGGGTGGCGGCGTTTGTGGTGGCCGGCGGCCAGGGCACACGGTTGGGGTTTACCGGGCCGAAAGGAATTTTTCCCATCACGCCCGTCAAACAAAAAAGCTTCTTCCAACTTTTTGCGGAACAGATTAAAGCGCTTTCCCGGAAATATCAGACCACCATTCCGTGGCTGATCATGACCAGCGAAAGCAATCACGAGGGCGCGGTGGAGTTTTTCGAGCGCCACGATTTTTTTGGATTGCCGTCCGCCGACGTAATGTTGTTCCAGCAGGAAATGATCCCGGCTCTGGATGAACAGGGCAAGCTTATTCTCGACGCCAAAGATCACATTTTCACCAACCCCAACGGCCACGGCGGCTCGCTCTCGGCGCTGCACAAAAGCGGCGCGTTGGAAAACCTGCGCGCCCGCGGCATCGATTTGCTGTTTTATTTTCAGGTGGATAACGTTCTGGTGAAAATTTGCGACCCGGTGTTCATCGGCTTTCATTTGCAGAATCGAGCGCAGATGTCGGCCAAAGTGGTGAGCAAGCGCGACGCCCACGAGAAAGTCGGAGTGGTCGCCAAAATTGGTGGCCGCCTCGGGGTGGTGGAATACAGTGATTTGTCGGAGGAGCAAAAATCCCAGACCAATCCCGATGGCAGCTTAACGTTTCGCGCCGGCAGCATCGCCATTCATGTGTTTGACGTTGCGTTCATCGAGGAGTTGAATCGCGATGGTTTTAAACTGCCGTGGCACGTGGCGCACAAAGTGATTCCGTTTTTGGACGAGCGCGGCGAAGAGCAGACCCCCTCCCGGCCGAACGGCTACAAATTCGAGACCTTTGTGTTCGACGCCCTGATGTACGCCGAACGCACGGTGATTTTGGAAGTTGCCCGCGAACAGGAGTTCAGCCCGGTCAAAAACGACAGCGGCCCGGATTCCCCGGAAACCGCGCGCCGGGATCTGGTGAATTTATACGGCGCCTGGTTGGAGCAGGCCGGAGTTGCCGTCCCCCGCGATGCTCATAACAACGTGCAGGGAAACATTGAAATCAGCCCACTGTTTGCCCTCGACGCGGAAGAACTTGCTGCAAAAATAAGTCGTGAAATCAAATTTGATGGTGAGTTATATTTAGAAACGAACCCGTAGGGGTAGGAGGGTAATTCATGAATTATCCCTACGGCTACGGCGTTGCGTCGCCTGAAATTTAATTTCAGGTGATCGCGGCCCGTTTTCTAAATTAAGGTTATTACATGACCGAAGAACCGACCACCTCTTCCTCTGATGCGCCGGCCTCTGAAATTTCATCCCGGCGCCTTTCACCGTTTGCGCGTCTCATTATCTTGTTTTCTTTGCTTTTTCTGATCATCCTTGCGCTCAGCGCCTTCGCTATTTTAGGCGGATTGCCCAGCGAGCAGGAGATCAAAGAATTCCAACTTTCCTCCACCGTTAAATCCTTCAACAATTTTGATTGGCAAAAAAAACGCGATGAGCCGATCCGTAAAGTGGTGCCGCTATCGGCCATAGCCGAGAATTTGCAGAGGGCTGTCATCATCAGCGAGGATGACACCTTTTGGCATCACGACGGCGTGAATTTTCAAATGATGAAAGAGGCGTGGAAGGTCAACTGGCAGCGCGGCCGCTACGCCCGCGGCGCCAGCACCATTACCATGCAGTTGGCGCGCAACGCGTTTTTGAGCAAAGAGAAAACCCTTATTCGCAAAGTCCGCGAAATCATCGTCGCCCGGCGAATTGAAAAAGTGTTGAGCAAAAAACAGATTTTAGAATTGTATCTGAACATCATCGAGTGGGGGGAGAATGTTTACGGCGCCGAGGCGGCCGCGCAGTACCACTTCGGCAAATCTGCCAGTGATCTGAATTTGTCCGAAGCCACGATGTTAGCGGGAATTCTGCCGAACCCCAAGCGCTTCAGTCCATTCCGCCGCGTGGAAACCGCACGCCGATTTCAAAAGAGGGTGCTGGATTTGCTGGTAATTTCCAAAGTAATCGATGCCCAAACCGCTGAAGCTGCTTTTGCCGAACCTCTTCATTTGCGCGGTCAAATGCCCGTGATTGCGCCCATGCTTTCCGATACCCTCATCACAGAATCGCCCGAAGTTGAAGTTGATGTGGAAGAAGATTCGTTGTTTGCCACCTCGGTGCCCGGCTCATCTGCCAGTGATTCCCAAGAGTCCGTTCCACCCGACAGCTTGCAGTAATCAAAACCCTGACAGGGTTTCAACCTTGCCAGGGTTCGCCACGACAGTCGCATCTCGCAGCTTGATTTTGTTGCAGCGAATCGCTATTATGGTGGCGTTAAAATTGAAAGGGGAGGAATGTTGCCATTTCTGAATTTACTGCTAATTCTGTTGCTGGCAGCCTGCTCAAATCAAAATTCACAAAATAAAATTTTGCTTGAAAAAGACGCCGTGATCGCGGTGGTGAATCAGCTGTTCATCAGCACCGACAATCGCCTTTGAGGAGAAACAAAGCTGGTCGGGCAGTTGCGTTTGCAAACTGGAAGTTTGGGAACGATTTGAAATTTGGCCGCGAGTAAAACGAGTAAATAGGATCAATTTCAACCGTAGGGGTGATTCATGAATCGCCCCCCTACGGTAATTACAGCATTTTCATCAACTATGGACAAAAAACAAGTCGCTCGCATTTTAGAAGATATCGCCGTGCTTTTGGAAATCAAAGGCGAGAATCCGTTTAAGAGCCGGGCGTACGAGAACGCGGCAAGGGCGATTCTCTCTGAGAGCGGTGAAATTGAGGAATTGGTGGCGAGCGGTGAAATCCACAACATCAAAGGCATTGGCGATGCGCTGGCGGAAAAAATCACCGAGCTGGTTACCACCGGCCGCCTGCCGTACTACGATAATCTCAAAGAATCCATTCCGCCGGGTCTCATCGAAATGACCGCCATCCCCGGCTTCGGTCCCAAGAAAATCAAAAAGGTTTATGATGAGCTGAATATCAAAACCATCACCGAGTTGGAAGCCGCGGCTCGGGAAAATCGTCTCGCGCAATTGGATGGCTTTGGCGCGAAGACCGAAGAGAAAATTTTGCAGGGCATCGAATTTTTGCGCAAGCACAAAGACCGCCATCTGTTTCACGTCGTTGAGGCCGCGGCGCAGCCGATTTTCGATGCGGTGAAAAATCATCCAAACGTGATCCGCGCGGAGTTGGCCGGCAGCCTGCGCCGCAAAAAGGAGACGGTGAAAGACATCGATATCGTGGCCAGCGCCAAAGACAAAGACGTGGAAGCGATCATGGATTTTTTCACCAGCCGTCCGGAAGTGGAGGTGATCACCGGCAAAGGCTCCACGAAATCCAGCGTCGTTCTCAAAAGCGGCATCAACGCCGATTTGCGAATCGTCAGCGACAAACAATTTCCGTATGCGCTGCACCATTTCACCGGCTCCGCCGAGCACAATATCGCGATGCGCGGCCGCGCCATCAAAATGGGGATGAAGATGAGCGAATACGGTCTCTTCAAAAATGAAACCGAGCTGGTTCCCTGCAAAAACGAAAGCGACATTTTTGCGAAATTGGGATTAGCCTACATTCCGCCGGAGCTGCGCGAAGATAACGGTGAAATTGACGCCGCGGCGGAAAACAAAATTCCGAAGTTAGTGGAGGAATCCGATCTCAAAGGCATCCTCCACTGCCACTCGACTTTCAGCGATGGCCGCGATTCCATCGAAGCGATGGCGATCGCCACCCGCGACCTGGGCTACGAATATTTTGGGCTATGCGATCACAGTCAGATTGTTGTTTACGCCCACGGCCTTGAGCCGCACCGCGTGATCGAGCAACACGCGGTAGTGGATGAGTTGAACAAAAGGCTCGCGCCGTTCAAAATTTTCAAAGGCACAGAGGTCGATATTTTGCACGACGGCGCCCTCGATTATCCCGACGAGGTGCTCGCCAGTTTCGATTTTGTCGTAGCCTCGATTCACAGCGTTTTAAACATGACGAAAGAAGAGGCAACGAAGCGCATGTTGCGGGCCATTGCCAATCCGTTTGTTACCATCATCGGGCATCCCACGGGGCGATTGCTGTTGGGCCGCGATGGTTATCCGCTGGACATGGAAAAAATCATCGCCGCCGCGGCGGAACACAAAGTTGCCATCGAGTTAAATGCTAATCCGCACCGATTGGATATCGACTGGCGCTACTGCAAATACGCTAAAGAAAAGGGCGTGCTCATCAGCATCAATCCCGACGCCCACAGCGTTGAGGGTCTGCGCGACATGCGCTACGGCGTGGGCATCGCGCGCAAGGGCTGGTTGGGGAAAGAGAATATTTTGAATGCAATGAGCCTGAATAAAATTGACGAGTTTTTTAGAGAGCGGAAAAAGCAAAAGAGTAAACCGCAATGAGCGCGAGGAATTCGCAAGGGTCGCAAGGTAGAAACATTAATAGCGTCCTTTGTTCTTCGCGCGCCTTACGGTTAGGTTGGGAAAGAGGGTAGGTGTAACGTAACACAACATTAATGTTGTGTTGCACGAATGGAGGAACAAATGGAATACGTCAATCTTGGTAAAAGCGGATTGAAGGTTTCTCGCCTCTGTCTCGGCTGCATGACCTTCGGCTCGAAGACATGGCGGGAGTGGGTGATCGAGGAAAAAGAGTCGCGGCCGATTATTCAGAAAGCGCTGGAGTTGGGTATCAATTTTTTCGACACCGCCAACATGTACTCGCTCGGCGTCAGCGAGGAAATTGTTGGCCGCGCGCTAAAAGATTTTGCCAAGCGCGACGAAGTGGTCATCGCCACCAAAGTTTATTTTCCAATGAACGATAAGCCCAACATGGGTGGACTCTCGCGCAAGCACATCTTTTCGCAAATCGATGCCTCGCTCAAACGCCTCGGAACGGATTACGTTGACTTGTATCAAATTCACCGCCTCGACTACTCGACGCCATTCGAGGAGACGCTGGAAGCGCTGCATGATCTTGTGCGCATGGGCAAAGCGCGCTACATCGGCGCCTCCAGCATGTTTGCCTGGCAATTTGCCAAAATGTTGTATCTTGCGGACCTCCACGGCTGGACGCGTTTCATCAGCATGCAAAATCATTACAACCTGATTTACCGCGAAGAGGAACGCGAGATGCTGCCGCTCTGCCGCGATCAGGGAATTGGCGTGATTCCGTGGAGTCCGCTGGCGCGCGGATTTTTAGCCGGTAACCGCAGGCGAGAGGGCGGGGAGACGCTGCGCGCCAAAACCGATGACTACGCCCGCAAACTCTATTACTCCGATCAGGATTTTGTGATCGCCGATCGCGTCGTGGAATTGGCGCAGCGCAAAGGCGTGCAGCCAATTCAAATCGCGCTGGCGTGGGTGCTGCAGCAGCCGGGCATCACCTCGCCGATCGTTGGTAGCGGGAAGATCGAACATCTTGAACAATTGGTCGCGGCGTTGGATATCAAATTATCCGAAGAGGAGCGAAAATTTTTAGAAGAACCATATATGCCGCGGCCGGTGCTCGGACATGAATATCGGTAACATCTGAAATGCAAAATGCAGAGTGAAAAACGCAAAATTTTGAAATTTGCATTTTTGCTATTTTCATTTTTCATTAATCTCCTATCATGAAAGGAAGATTATGACTGAACCAACTCATTTAACTCGCCGCCGTTTTCTCGCCTATTTTTCCAGCATTGGTTTAACCTCCACGCTTCTCCCCGGCATTCTCTGGTCAAAATTTCAGGAAGAAAAAGCGCTGCGCGTTTCCAAAGAAATGCTGCAGGAAGCCGAGAAATTGGCCGGTCTCGAATTCACCGACGCCGAACGCGAATTGATGTTAGAAGGCGTGAACGACTATTTGGAAAGCTACGAAGCTATTCGCAAAATTCCGATTGAGAACAGCGTGCCGCCCGCGATCGCATTCCATCCCATTTTGTCCGGAATGAAATTTGAGACGACGCGCCGCCCCATCAAAATGAGCCAGATCGAGACGCCGAAACTGCCGGCGAATTTAGAAGAAGCGGCGTTTTGGCCGGTGACGCATCTCGCCGCGCTCATCAAATCCAAAAAGGTCAGCTCGGTTGAGCTTACGCAGATGTATCTCAATCGTCTAAAGAAATATGATCCCAAACTTTTATGCGTTGTGACCTTAACTGAAGAATTAGCGCTCAAACAAGCGAAACGCGCCGATGACGAAATCGCCCGCGGCACGTATCGCGGGCCGCTGCACGGCATCCCGTGGGGTGCCAAAGATTTGCTGGCGGCGCGCGGCTATAAAACTACCTGGGGTTCGGTGCCCTACAAAGATCAGATGATCGACGCGGACGCGACGGTTGTGCAGCGCCTGGAATCAGCCGGCGCGGTGCTGGTCGCCAAACTCACACTGGGCGAGCTGGCCTGGGGCGACGTCTGGTTTGGCGGCACGACCAAAAATCCGTGGAATTTAGAAGAAGGCTCCAGCGGCTCGTCCGCGGGACCGGCTTCGGCCACCGCGGCTGGACTCGTGGGATTTTCAATCGGCTCGGAGACCTGGGGCTCGATTGTTTCGCCCTCGACGCGCTGCGGCGTCACCGGTTTGCGGCCAACTTTCGGGCGCGTCAGCCGGCACGGGGCGATGGCGTTGAGCTGGAGCATGGACAAGTTAGGCCCGATGTGCCGCAGCGTCGAAGATTGCGCGCTGGTGTTCGACGCGATTTACGGTCCCGACGGCAAAGATTTGACGGTGGTGGATCTGCCCTTCAACTGGGATGCGAATTTCGATATCAAAAAACTGCGTATTGGTTACGTCAAAAGTGCGTTCGAGTTCGATCGTGAAAACAAAGAGTGGAAGGCGCACGACGAGGCCACTCTCGAAACTTTGCGTTCCAAACTGGGCTTGAATCTCATCCCCATCGAATTGCCCGATTACCCCATCGATGCGCTGTCGTTTATTTTGAGCGCCGAGGCCGCCGCGGCGTTCGATGATCTCACCCGCAGCAATCGCGACGATTTGCTGGTGCGGCAGATCAAAAACGCCTGGCCGAATGTCTTCCGGCAAGCGCGCACGATTCCGGCCGTCGAGTATCTGCAGGCCAATCGCCTGCGCACACTGGTAATGCAGTCGATGGCGGAGATATTTTCAACAGTGGATGTGTACGTTTGTCCGTCCTACGGCGGCAGCAACTTATTGCTCACCAATCTCACCGGGCATCCGTGTGTCGTGCTGCCCAACGGATTTACCGAGAAGGGCACACCCACGAGCATCACGTTCCTGGGCAATTTGTTTGGCGAAGCGGAGACGTTGGCGATAGCGAAGGCATATCAGGAGGCCACGGGATTTCATTTGCAGCATCCGGCGCTGGAGGGCTGATTTAGAAATTCCCTTTTGATTCAAATTTTTGATTGACGATGCAGTACACGGATCGAATTGTTTCTGACCCAAATATCATGCTTGGAAAACCCATCATCAAAGGTACGCGCATAACGGTTGGAGCTCATTCTGAGAAAGATTTCGGAAGGCAGGCCTCCGGAAGAGCTTTTAGAGGCTTATCCCCATCTTTCGAAGGAAGATATTCTTGCTGCCGTTTCTTATTCAGCAGATGTGATTGCCGGAGAGGAGTTGATTGCGCCGTAAAATCATAACGGATGAATGCCTCGATTTTCGCATCGTAAAAAAACTAAGGGACGAGGGATTTAATGCCTCCAAAGATGTCGAGAAAATAGTTGAGTCCGTAACTCGGGTGCTCACTAAATACAAAGATTTATTGGCCCCCAGATTCACGGTGATTAAGCCCCCCAAAATTCGAATCAGAAATCTTTAAGTTGCTTTGCGCTGGCAAAGAGGCGGACGAATTTCTTCCCCGTTAAGGTGATTTATATCTATCCACCAAAATATTTCTTGACTTTGACAAATAACTTGTTTAATTGGAAACTTAAAAAACTATAAAAGTTTCCAAATGACTGCGACTCCTGACTTAACAAAGGCGCGAATTTTAGAAACCGCGCGTGAGCGCTTCTTCCGGCTCGGCTTCTCAAAAGTCACCACCGACGAGCTGAGCGCTGAGTTAGGCGTTTCCAAAAAAACGCTCTATAAATACTTCCCGGCGAAAAAAGATTTGTTACAGGAGGTCGTTGACAGTGTCTTGTATGAAATCCGAAGCGGGCTGGAGCAAATTCTTCGTGATCGTTCGCTGGAATTTCACCAAAAGATGGAAGTCATTGTGGCTTATGTCGGTGAGAAAGTCGCCCGTTATTTCAACAAATCTTTCCTGCAGGATATCAAAAAGCATCATCCGGAAATCTGGCAGCGTGTAGATGAATTTCGCAGAGCGCAAATTTACTCCAAGTTTTCGAACCTGATCAAAGAGGGGATGCGAAAGGGCGTCTTCAGAAAAGATGTGGATCAACAGGTGGTGGTCTTGGTTTATTTACATGCCGTGCAAAATATCATTAATCCCGAGACGCTTGCGCAGTTGCCGCATACAGCATCGGAGGTGTTCGACGCCGTCGTGCAAATTATTTTCCGAGGAATTTTGACGGACGAAGCACGCAAGAAAGTTTTTTCAAACTAACCCCGGAGTCCAAAACTTAAGTTTTGCCTGCCTGCGCAGGCAGGCATTCCGTTTCTTGAGGAGAAGATCTATTCATGCCCATTAAAGTCAAAGTTTTGATGTGCGCCGCTCTTTGCCTTACTCTTTTGCCGCTGCACGCACAAACGCCCTTGACTCTCGAGGAAGCGCTGCATCTGGCGAAGCAAAATAATTTGAATTTGCGAAAGCAGTCGGAAAGCCAGCGCATTGCGCGGTTGGAAGAGTGGGTGCAGCAGGCGAATCGCTTGCCGTCGTTGGAGCTGTCGTTTAGCGCCAGCTATTCATCGGAGACCAACAAAATTGATTTGAGCCGATTGAGCCAGCAATTCGGCGCGCCGGCGGTGACCGTTGAGTTGGGCGGTCACGATCGTTATGAAATGCAGATCGGCCTTCGCCAGCCGATCTTCACCGGCTTTCGGTTGAAATCGCAAGTCGAGTTGGCAAAAAATACCAGCCTCAGTGAAGCCGCAAAGTTCGATATCTTATCGAACGAGGTTTATCATCGTGTGCATCTGCTTTTCTATCAAGTTCAAAGTTTATATACGCAGCGCAAAATTTTAGACGCCAGTTTGCGGCGTCTGCAAATTCAACTCAACAACGTTCGGAATTTGTATCAGGCCGCGCAGGCGATGGCGTTCGACACGCTGCAAGTTTATAACGGAATGCTTGCGCTCAAAATTGAAATCGAAAACAACCAATTGAAATTGAACCTCGCGCAATTGCAGATGGCGCGGCTGCTGGACTTGCCGCAGTCGCGGCCAGTTGCCGAAACTGAGCTGCCGCAGCCCACCGGCGAAGGCGCCAATTTGGACCAGCTTCAGCAAGAGGCGGTGAACAAGCGCGCGGAATTGGAAACGGTGCGGCTGGCACAGAACAGCGCACGGCTGCAACAAACACTGGCGCGTTCCACGTTCTTCCCAACAATTTTGGGGCAGGCGAATTATCATTACTCCAAACCGGGATTGAATCCGGTGCTCAACCAGTGGATGGATTATTTTTCCGTCGGCGCGACGTTGCAGTGGAACCTCTGGCGCTGGGGCGGCGACCGCAACAAAGTTCAACAGGCGGAGGTGCTGCATCATCGCCTGCAGTTGGAAGAACAGGAACTGCTGCGCACCGTTTCGTTTGAAGTCGAAGAGGCGTTTGAAAATCTGCGTTTCAGTTTGGAAGAGTGGCGGCTGGCGGAAGAGCTGCAGTCGCAGCAGGCGGAGCGTTACCGTATCGTTTCGGTGCAACATCAAAACGGGGTGGCATCCACCAACGATCTCGTCGTTGCGGAAGCGGATTTGACGCGCGCCGAATTGCAAACCCAGCAGGCGCTGATTCGTTATTACCTCCACCTCGCGGATCTCAAACGCGCGGTTGGCGCCATCGGTGAAAACATAGAATAGGGAGGAAAAATGCGTCGCGATTTTTTATTGTGCGCTGGTTTCATTTTATTTTTGTTGGCTTGTGGCAACGAGCATCAGAATCAATTTGTCGCTAGCGGCATCATCGAAGGCACGACTGTGAAAGTGCCGGCGCAAACCGGTGGTTTACTTTTAGCCGTAAACGTTGATGAAGGTGAGGATGTGCAGTTGGGACAAGTCGTGGCAGTAGTGGACACGGAAAAATTAGTTTATCAACTGCAGCAAATCGAAAGCGGATTGCAGGAAGTGGCGGTGCAGCGCCGAATCAACACCAACCTTGTCGAAAAAGCGCAAGCCGATTTTAAACACATCGAAACCAAGTACAATCGTTTCAAAGAATTGTATGAGAAGAACTCCGCGTCTCAGCAGACTATTGACGATTTAAAAAACGCGTACGATCTGGCAGCGACGCAGTTGGAAAACGCGCAGCAGAATCTCAAAATCGTGGAAGCGAAACAGAACAGCTTGGAAGCGCAAGCGAAATTACTAAAACGCCAGATCGCCGATGCCACCATTGCCGCGCCCAGCGCCGGCACCGTGAGCGTGAAATATTTCGAGGCCGGCGAGATGGCGCCGACAGGCGCGCCAGTGGTGGAGATTATCGACCTCCAAAAAATGTGGACGAAAGTGTATGTTTCCGAACTGTTGCTGCCGAAAATCAAAATCGGCCAGCCCGCGGAAATCCGCATCGACGGATCAGCACAAACGCTTGCCGGCAAAGTGAGTTGGATAAGTCCGCGGGCCGAATTTACTCCCAAAAACATTTTGACGGAGGAGAGTCGGACGTCGCTGGTGTACGCGGTCAAAGTGGAGGTGGAGAATCCGGAGCGCATTTTGAAGCACGGGATGCCGGTGGAGATTGCCCTGGGGTTAAATTAGAGCATAATTGTAATGCGAAGTTCTGCTTCGCCGATGAGGAAAGGGGAGGCCGCTCTTTACTGCGAAACAGAGCTTCGCCTCGACTTACATTTCCAAACTGGAGTTTGGGAAGGAGTATTATTTCATTCAGTTTTGACCGTAAACCCGGTGGTGCTGACATAAACCTCAAAAACGCCTTCCGCAGAGGGATAGGTGTAAACGGTATTGCCGTAAACCGCGTCCACAAAGCGCAGCCGGTGGCCGTATTTGTAAAGCCAGCGCCAGCGCGGATCGTCCTCGTGTTCCACCAGACTATAAACGCTGGGGCGGTTGTTGATTTCGTCCTCATAATTTACAAAGCGACCGCGAACTCGCGCCAGCTTGTACATCGTGTGGATGCCGGCAAAATTGAGCCAATCGTCCCATTTCAAAATATCGCCCTCCAGCGCCCACTGATCTCCGGTTAGCAAAAATGTTCGCGCCGGCAGACGGTTACCGGCAACGACCGGCGTCAGCTCGAAGTGCATCGCGGCGGCGCCGCCGTCCTGCTGCAAGGGCACACAGCGCACTTCGGCCACCAACTCTTCTTTGGTAAAATTGCGGTAGGATTGTATGAATGCGGCGAGAAACAAAATCGCGGCCGAGACGGCGATCCACAAAAACGTCAACGTAAAGCGAAAGACGTGCTGGCCCACGCCGATGTACCTCGTTGGTTGCGACCGCAGCCGCTTGACGGTGCGACGAAAACGATTGGCTAACAAAATCAGCAGCGTAAGAGTGGCGAGCAAAAGCGAGGCCGACGAAATTAAAATGATGATGGTCGGTTCAAATGGAAAATTTAACATGGTTGCCATACCTTTGTTTTTCCAGATTTGCTTCGGATTTTCCGCCAAAGGCGGATCGGCCTCTGGCCGAGGGGTTATCGAATTTCAGATTTTAACTTAGCGCTTTTTCGGAAAGCCCAACCATCATCCCTGCCGCAGCAGGATCCGCATCGTCGTCCCCTGCCCCAATTTCGTTTCCTTCACAAATAATTTGCCGCCGTGGTAATCTTCGACGATGCGTTTGGCCAAACTCAGTCCGAGGCCCCAGCCGCGTTTTTTGGTGCTGAAGCCGGGCTTGAAAATATCTTTCTTTTTTGAGGCCTCGATGCCGCGGCCATCGTCCGAAATGTCGATGTAAATTTCATGGCGGCCGTTTTCGAGTTTCCCCAGCTCAATGCTGATTTGTCCCGAATCTTTCTCGATGGCATCCAGCGAATTTTTAATGAGATTTTCGATCACCCACTCGAACAAATCGCGGTTGAGCGGCGCTTTGGTTTGCAGCGCATAATTTTCCACGATGCGGACTTTCTTGCCCCACTGCGGCAGCCGGCGCTGAAAATATTTTACCACCTCGGAAATGACCGCGGGGATGTTCACTTCTTTCAAATCCGCGCGCGAGCCGATTTGGGAAAAACGCGCCGTCACTTTGTTCAAGCGCTCAACATCGCGTTCCATTTCCTTTACAGTCTTCAACGCATTTTTATTTTCGATCTGCGTCTTCAGAATTTCCACCCATCCCATGATCGATGACAGCGGCGTGCCGATTTGATGCGCCGTCTCTTTCGACATCCCCACCCAAATGAACTGTTCCTCACTGCGCTGAATGCTGCGGAAACCGAGAAAGCCGATAAGAATGAACATCCCCACCACCGCAATGCCGATGTACGGCAGCATCTGCAGCTCCTTGATGAGTTTCGAGTCGCCGTAGTAAAGATAGCCCAACACAATCTCTTCGTATTTCAGAGGGATTGGCTGGGCTTCCTTTTTCATCACCTCGATCATGCGTTTGACTTTTTTGATCGCCTCTGGCGAGCGATCGTCCGGATCGACTTCGATGCCTTTCCAGGCGTTGGGGTGGCCGTCGGCGTCGGTGAGGATGAACGGATAGTTTGTGCGCAGAATAATTTCATCGAAAATGAAATTCAGACTCGAGTTGGATTCGGTGGTGGCGACAGAAGCGTAGAGTTGGGCATAAAATTCCATGAGCTCACGCGACTCAGCGCGCAGCGCCCCCACGATGCGCTGGGTGTGAATCAACAACACCACGATGATCGCAATCGCGAAAATAAACAGCAGCCCTTTGAAACTGCCTTTGAGACGATACAGATTGATCTTCATGTTTATTACGTGAGACGGCAGAGGGCAGACGGCAAATGTGAAAAGTCCTTAACGCTTTACGTCTGCCATCTGCCGTCTGCCGTTTGCCGTCTCACTTTCCAACTATAAATCAAAACTCCCACCAAAAGAAACAAAATGCCGAACGTGAGCGCCAGCCCAATTTTGAAGGCGCTGGACTCGTACACAAATTTAATTTGATGATCGCCCGGCTCCAAAAAAATCGAGCGCAAAATGTAATTGGTTTTATAAATCTTCGTCTCTTTGCCATCGACGAACGCCTTCCAGCCGGCGGGGTAATAAATCTCGCTCAGCACCAGCAGCGCCGGTTTGGCGGCGTACGCCTGGAGGTGAATTTCGTGAATGTCGTACGAAGTAATTTTCACCGAATTTTCCGGCGCCGGCTCGATGGCAAATGGCGGCGGCTCCTCCAGCGTCGCCTCTTTGGCTGGATCGAACTGCCCGCTTTTTAAATAAGAAAAGAACGCCTCTTTTCCCGCCAAAACTTTTACCGCGTCCACGAAAAACGCGCGCCCCGGTACGCCGGTGTTTTCCAGCACCGACGGCCTCCCTTCCATCGCCACTTTGTAGCGCGGATCCGGCACGGGGTAATGCGAGATCAGGTACTTGACGTTGAGCAAATCCATCACCGCGTTGTCGGCTTGCAGCCGCTGCGGCGGTATTTGTTCCGGCGGCACAGCGCGAATGCCGGGGCGATCGCTGTGCAGCTCGATCTGCAAATATTTTTCCAACAGCGGCGGAAACCCGTAGCGGTTGCGGACGTCGAAGCCGGTTTCTTCGATGAACTCCTGATAGATTTTCAGCTTGGCGGCGTGATAGCCGCGAATGCTTTGAATGAGATGGTACTGGTACCAATTTTCGGATTTCAAGCTCTGCGTTTGCGGATCGAGATCGAACGCCGGGAAAATGCGAAAGGGCTCGGCGCTCTGCTGCGCTTGTGATTTCAGAAACGCCACGGCGGGCGTTTCGGCGAAATACGCGGAACGATCGCTTTGGGGATGCGGATTGTTGATCTTAAAATCGATCAACCACAGATCGAGCACCGCCAGCGCGATCATCGCGACGGCGAACGTCGCGGCTTTGATTTTGTTTTTCAGAAATTGCAGAATGAGAAACCCGCCAGCACCGAGCAGCAGCAGCATTTTGACGGCGTCCAGCGCGGCACTTTCGTGGGCCACTTCGCGCGCCGCCGCCGACAGCGGTTTCTGCGAGCCGGCAATCCAGTCGAGGTAAATATTTTTTCCAAAAATAAGAAGCAGGGTGATCACACCGGCGGCGGCGATAAAAATATAAACGTAGCGGCGAATAAACATCGAATATCGAATATCGAATTTCGAATGTTGATCTCTGGAATGGATAAGCGCGTGCAGTCCCAATGCCGCTAACGAAACCGCCGAAAAAGCCGTCAAAATTAAAATCATCGAGGGCACGCGGAACTTGTTGAAGAAGGGCAGCAGCTTGAAAAGCGGATCATACAAAAGCGGAAAATTTTTGCCGAAGGAAACCAGCAGCGACAGCCCGGCCAGAATGGAGAAAAAAATCACGTAGCGGTCGCGTTTGATGACCAGCGCCAATCCCGCCAGCAGCAAAGTAACGATGCCCATATAAAACGGGAAATCGGTGAACGGCATCGTGCCCCAGTAGGTTTCGCCGCCGAATCCCACAAACGACGGCACGAAAAAGGTGATTACTTCCAGCGGCGAGAACGACCAGTTGGTGGCGTAGCCGTAATCGAGGCCGGTACCGCCGCCGCGGATCGAGTAGTGGGAATATTCCTGCACCGGCAAATAGAGCCACGCGGACATCGCCGCGCCCACGGCGAGCGCCGCCACGCCCAGCGCCAGCGATTTGCCGACGTTGGCCGCCCCCTCTTTTTTGCGAATCGTCTCCACCAGATAGAAGAGGAAGTAAAGGCCGATCATCATAAACGTGTAGTAGGCCATTTGGGTGTGGGCGCGCAGCAGTTGCAGGCCGACCGCGAGCGCCAGCAGCGCGAAGTGGTGCAACTGCCGTTTTTGCAAAAGTTCATCCAACAGAAAAAAAATGGCGGGCAGCAGCGCGATGGTGGTCAGCTTGGTGTTGTGGCCGAACGCCGCAAACGCCACCACCTGCGGCTGAAATACCAGCGCCAGCGCGGCGAACAGCGCAATCGGGCGGCTGGCGGTTTTTTTGAAAATCAGCAGGTACATAAAAAAGCCGAACAGGAAGTAGTTGATGAGCAGCCGCAAAAAGTCGGGCAGAGGGAAGAGCAAATCCCACAGCCACAAAACGCCCTGAATGACGTTGCCCAGCAAATCGATGTAGGGCGCGCTTTGCAAGCTGGCGAAGGAGGGCATGCCGCTGAAAATGTAAGGATTCCACTGCGGGTAGATGCCGCGGTCGAGGGCGTCGCGGACAAATGGCTGCACGCTGCTGGAAGTGAGCGTGTCCGGCGTGATGAAGGTTTTGCCGCCGAAGATCACCTCGTTGTAAAAAATCACCAGCAGCAAAAACAAAATCAGCAGCGGCGCAAAATTGGGACGCCGTTTTAAAAACGCGGCGATTGGACTGGGCTGCTTCGCGGGTTGGGTTGTTTTCTTTTTGGCCATTCGTCTCATCCCTTTTCGTAGGGGCGTATCTGGTAGGGGCGTATGGCAATACGCCCCTACAAGGCATCGATCCGACACAGTTTGCAACTGTGTCTTCCTTACTTTTTTAAATCTTAAAACACGGTTACAAACCGTGTTGGATCAGTTATAATAAAGAATAACTCGTTGAAAGTCAATTAATCACATTCGTCTAAACTTCAAAACGAACCGCCGGGCTTCGTTCAAAGAGAAAAGCTTTAGCGTGATTAAGAGAACCGGAAAAAGGACGACGGACAAAATGTCTTTCAAAAAATTAAGCGGACCGCCCAAATCAATCAAACTCACGAAATAGCAAGTCACGCTGAGCGTTAAAATTGCGAGCATTTTTTCCCACCGCCAATTCACCGCCAGCCGGCTCTGCGAAAGCTGCAAAATCAGCAGCATCAAAAGCAAATACGAAAACACCGTGACGGCCGCGGCGCCCAGCATCCCCCACTTGGGGATCATCACGAAATTGAGGCCGATGTTCACCGCCGCGGTGACCGCGCCGCAGATCATCATTTTGATGGTTTCGTTGTGAATGAGCGCGCCGGCGTTGAAAATATTTTGCAAGCCGTACAACAGGTACGAAAAGGCAATCCACGGGATGACGGAGATGCCGGCGTAGTACGCTTCCGTCGTCGTCCAAAAAACAAAATATTTTGCGAGGACCGACAGCCCCAGCCACGCCCACGCAGCGATTTGCATGAAGTGCAGCGCCGTGCGCTGGTAAGTCAGTTTTTGCTCGGGATGATTTTCCAGACGGAAGAGAATCGGCTGCCACGCCTGAATGAACGGCGTCACCAAAACCATGTTCAAAATCATGCCGAATTTGTAGGCGATGCC
>JBBIIG010000048.1:16477-30780 GCA_037446635.1 bacterium | reverse complement strand
ATTAACTGTCCCACGGAGACTCTACTGTCAGGTGATTACCATCACTGTACACTTTTTCCCTATTCTAGAAAATATTCTCGGAAGTCTGTTGGCGGCAAGCTGTATAACCGTAATCAGGAGAGAAAGGAGTTTGCAGAACACCCACAGCTTAAAGAATCCGCAACTGGCATCGGAGGAGGCACCCAACAGCCCATGAGTCTAAATCCAAAAAGCAGAAATCAAGATCAATTCTAGTTTTTGCTTGATCCACGCCGGCACGCCGCCAAAAAATAATTTCGCCGTATGCGGAATCAAATAACCTTTGGAAATTCCAATCATCCCGGCGGCCAGGCCATGCGCCGGCCGCCCAACAAATGCAGGTGAATATGAAACACCGATTGTCCGGCCTCGGCGTTGCAGTTCATCACCAGGCGATAGCCGCGATCGGCGACACCCTCTTTGGCGGCCAGCGACTTCGCCGTCAGGATCAGTTGGTCAATCACAGCGGCGGTCTCCCCGTCGAGATCGTTGATGGTGGCGATGTGCTTCGTGGGGACGATCAGAATGTGCACCGGCGCCTGCGGGTTGATGTCGCGAAACGCGACCACGTCGTCATCGCGGTGAACGATGTCGCCCTTGATTTTGCCGGCGATGATTTCGCAGAACAAACAATTGGACATGGCGATCCTCCAGGTTACGTTTTTGGTTTGGCGATGAGCGGCCGATAAAACTTCGGACGGCGATCGTCAAAGAGATGATTCAATCCGGTGATGGTTTTATCGCGCGCCAAGCTCAAATCGATTTCAGTGACGAACAGCGCCTCCCTTTGCGCCGGCGCGCGGTGCAGCAGCTTCCCCTTCGGCGCGACGATTTGGCTTTGGCCGGTGAAGCGCAGCGTCCCGTGCGGGCGGACGTCCGCGCCAAAACGGTTGGCGGTGACGGCAAAAACGTTGTTTTCCAAACAGCGGGTGATCATCGCGCTTTGGCAATAACTCAAAACTAAATTAGATGGATGGCAGATGACGTCGGCGCCCAGGGCCGCGAGGGTGCGCGCCGTTTCCGGAAAAATCCAGTCGAAGCAAATCATCATGCCGATGCGGCCGCCGTGCACGCTCTGCACCGACAGCGAGGTGTCGCCGGGGTCGAACCAATTTTTTTCTTCATTAAAAAGATGCAGCTTGCGGTAGGTGTGAATCAGTCCCTGCGGCCCGAGCAGCAGCGCACTGTTAAAAACTTTGTCGCGCTGCTTTTCGGCGAAGCCGGTAACCAGAAAAAAGTCGCGCGCTTTGCACAGAGCGATCAGGCTGGCGACGGTGGCCGAGCTTTTCGGATCCTCGGCCAGCGTCTGGGTTTCGGCGCGGTCTTGGAAATAGTAGCCGGTGAAAGCGAGCTCCGGCAGCACGATCAGATCTGCTGAAACTTCGCGCAGAGTGCTCACCACCTTTTGCAGATTTTTTTGAATCTGCCCAAAGCGCGGGCGGAATTGATAGAAGCCGATTTTGAGGGCGGTGGATTTATTTGCCATTTTGCAGTTGTTTTTTCTTCAACTGATGCCGATAGTAAATATGATTAGTTGAAATTCAAGGAACGAATTCAATCTAAAATAAAATGGCGCTGCTGTCAACAAAATTTCTGTCACCCCTCGCAAAGACTTCCAACAAAAACCTGCCTCGATGGCGCGCCGCCAAACCCACCGCCAAACGCCAGGGAATTCTAATGGTTGAAACGATGAGCGAACAAGTCATTTTGGTGGATGAGCGGGATCAAGAGATTGGCGTGAGCGACAAGCTCTCCGCGCATCGCGAAGGAAAACTGCATCGCGCGTTTTCGATTTTTATTTTCAATCAAAAAGGCGAGATGCTGCTGCAGAAACGAGCGCTGACGAAGTATCACTCCGGCGGATTGTGGAGCAACGCCTGCTGCAGCCACCCGCAGCCGGGCGAGTCGATGGCCGCGGCGGCGGAGCGCAGATTACAGGAGGAGCTGGGCATCACCTGCCCTCTCAAAAAGGCGTTTGATTTTATTTACCTCGCCCCCATGAACAACAATTTGATCGAGCATGAATTCGACCATGTGTTTGTGGGCCGCTATTTCGGGATGGTGCACCCCAACGCCGATGAGGTGGTGGAGTACCGCTGGGTGAGCCCGGAGGAGTTGAATCGCGAGCTGCTGCTCAACCCCAAGCGTTTTACCATCTGGTTCAAAATCGCGGTGAAGAAGATGTTCGAAATTAAGCATCGCAAAACCAGCGGCGGCGTGCTGCGCGATAACGGCGTGTGGGAGTGACCCGTCAATACTTCATTTTCTCAAATCCTTTGCACTCACTGGCGCGCCGGCGCCACTGAATTTTCCAGATGTTGTCGTAGCCTTCGATGAGCCAGCCGTAATAAGGCGAGCTCGTGATTCCCATCCGTTCGAAACATTCGGAGGGCAGCCCGGCCTGAATCAACAGTCGCGGGATGATATTGGAGTGCGTCACCAGCAGGATCGCGTCTTCGTCGCCGTACCTTCCTTCCAACTCGACAAAAAATGTTTCAATGGCAGTGGTGTCCATACAGGCGTCGGCAATTTTGATGGACAGTCCTAATTTTTGCGCCAGGGGATAAGCGGTCTGCATGGCGCGGGTGGTGAGGCTGGTATAAATGGAGGTGAGCGGCTCGGCGCGGAAGCGTTCGGCTAATTTCTGCGCGCGCGCCATACCTTCGGCGCTGAGCGGTTTGTAATCGGCGAGGGAATCGCCGGGCCAGGGTTCCAAGGTTTCCGTGTGGCGAACCATGTAAATAGTGGGCTGCGCGAAACCGCTGGCGGCCAGTCCGAGAGAAAAAAATAAAACGCTAAACAGGCAGTTTTTGGCATTCATTTTCACCGTTCCTTCAAAGTCGAAAGGATTCATTTTGATCCGATAATTTCTGAGAATCCGCCGTTCTTATTTCATGCCCCAGCATCTCATCGCCGTGGAACAGAAAGCGGCCGGCGAATTTTTTGCCAGCGATCATCAGCGGCAGCCAGTGGCGGTCATCGGCCCACATGCGATCGTAGGGAATGCGATCGAGGGGCGTCCACAGGGGCCGCGCTTCGTCGGTTTCCTGCGGCTCGCCCTGGCAGCCGCTGGCGCGAAACACTTCGCAATGTAAAGCCAGGCCGTCCACGAACTGAAACGCGAGCTCGCCGCAATGCTGCACGCCGGTGGGGGTAACGCGAACTTCTTCCTGCACTTCGCGAACCGCCGCCGCCAGCGCCGACTCGCCGTCGTCGATGCGCCCGCCGGGGCCGTTGATTTTTCCCGCTCCCAATCCGCGCTTTTTGTGTATCAGCAAAACTTCACCATCGCGGATTACAAATAGCAGCGTAGCCCGCTGCTGCGGGCGCCAGTTGTCCCAATCGACATCTTCCAGACGATTCATCATTCAATTCTTCCACTTAATATTACAGCCGATGCTGGGCTTTTGGTCCGCGCTGACGGGTTTGCCGAGCAGCAGATTGTCCAGCGCGGCGCGCACGTCTTTGCCGGTAACGGGAACGCCGTTGCCCGGCCGCGAGTCGTCCAACTGGCCGCGATACGCCAATTTCAGATTTTTATCGAAAATATAAATGTCCGGCGTGCACGCGGCGTCGTACGCCCGCGCCACCTCCTGGCTTTCGTCATATAAATAAGGGAACGAGTAGCCAAGCTGCTGTGCCACCTCTTTCATTTTATCCGGTGCGTCATCCGGGTACTGCGCGGCATCGTTGGAACTGATGGCGATGAACGCGACCCCTTTGGGGATATAATCATTCGCCAACCGCACCAGCTCGTGGTTCACGTGTTGGACGTAGGGGCAATGATTGCAGATAAACATAATCACCGTGGCTTTCTGCGATTTCAATTCGCTGAGGCTCAGGGTCTTCCCGGAAATCGTGTCGGGCAGGGAAAAGTCCGGCGCTCTCGTGCCGAGGGGGATCATTTTTGATGGAACCGCGGCCATGATTCAAACTCCTTCTTTGCTCTGTGTACTTTTTGACTCAAATTTTTCCATTAGCTGGAATCATGGATTGGATTGATGAAGTAATGGAGTTTTGGAGCTGTAAAGCAAACCTTTGGTTTGCCCGCCTGCCTAAGGCCTCTGGCGGGCAGGCCTGCCTGCGCCCGCCTGCCTGCGCAGGCAGGCGAAGCGGATCCGCCAAGCGCACAGGCAGGCATCTCTCGGATACCGATCCGCTTTACGGAAAAGCGGAGCTTGAGTTAGATTAATCCATCAATCCAACACTCCACTACTCCAGCAATCCATTTGATGAAACACGTTCAGATATTGGAGCGCGACTGGCAGCCATCGACGTTGATGCAGGCGCCGCTCACCCAACTGGCGCGCGGCGAGGCGAGGAACACCACCACGTCGGCGATTTCCTCCGGCTTGCCGAAGCGGCCAAATGGCAGCTCGTTTTTGATGAAGGCGGCAATGCCCTCGGGGTCGGCTTTCTGTTTGCGATCCCAACCGCCGCCGGGGAAAAGAATGGATCCCGGCGCCACCGAGTTGACGCGAATGTTGTCGCGGCCCAGTTCCTGCGCCAGCGATTTGGCGAGGGCGATTTGCGCTGCTTTGCCGGCGTTGTAAGTGATGTGGCCGCCGCTCTCGCGCCCAAAAATGGAAGCGATCATAATGATGACGCCGCCGCCCTGCTTTTTCATCGTTGGAATCACCAGCCGGCTCATGCGCGCCGCGGAGACGGCGTTAAAATCGAGCAGCTCGTGCCATTCCCGATCGGAAATTTCCAGCGTGGGCGTTTTGCGGCTGCCGCCCACGTTGTTCACCAGCACGTCGATGCGGCCGAATTTTTCGAGAGCGGCGCTCACAAAGGCTTCGGCCTCCGCGCTTTGGGTGACGTCCGCAGCGAGAGCGAAAACCTCTGCGCCGGATTTTCTAATTTCGTCGGCGGCTGCTTGCAGAGTTTCCGGCGTTCGCCCGCAAATGCTTAACCGTGCGCCCTCCGCTGCAAATCCCAACGCGATCGCTTTGCCGATACCGCGGCTGGCGCCGGTGATCATCACCACCTGATTTTTTAGTTTGAGATCCATTTTTAACCGCCAATTCGTGAAAAAACTTTTTGCAAAATAAAAAATTCTAAGTTGAGAAACAAGTTTTAACCGCAAGGAACGCAAAGCTGGCGGCAAGGCCGCTAATAATTTTTCCATTGCGTTCTTTGCGTATTCTTAGCGAACTTTGCGGTTAAAAGTTATGCCTTGCTTTTGGAAAGCGGGAGAGTTACATTTACCCTCGAATTAAGTTGAAGGAGAGCCGGCCATGTTATGCGAACACTTGGAACAATTGCATGATTATATCAAACAACATGATATCGAAATTGGCGGGTTGGACATGCTGCGGATCGTTTGCAAGAAATGCCAGGTACAGCACGAGTGCCCGGAAATTTCGGCGGAGTACTGGCAGGTGGAACCGAAAATCGTGCAGATAAATCAGAGCCCAAAAAAAGAATAAAGAGATTTTTATGACAGAAACTTGGCCTTATCTCTTCCTCGCCGGCCTGGAAATCGGCTGGGCAATTGGCTTGAAATATACTCACGGGTTCTCTCGTTTTTGGCCGAGCCTCGCCACCGCCGCCATGATGTTGCAATGAACAACAAATTTGATATCATTGCCTTCGACGCCGACGACACCCTGTGGCACAACGAGCCGCTGTACAACCGCACCGAAGAAAAATTTTGTGAGCTGCTCAAAGCCTATCACTCGCCAGAGTGGATTCAGCGCCGGCTCTACGAAACCCAAATTCGCAATCTCGAAATTTTCGGCTACGGCATCAAAGGCTTCACGCTGTCGATGATCGAAACCGCCATCGAGCTCAGCGAAAGCCGCGTCACCGGCGCGGAAATTCAGCGCATCATCAATTTCAGCCGCGAGATGCTGACCGCGCCCATTCAACTTTTGGAGAACGTCGAGGCCACGATTGCACGCCTCGCGCAAATGTACCCATTGATGCTGATCACTAAAGGCGACCTGTTCGATCAGGAGTCGAAGATTGCCCGTTCGGGTCTGGCGGATTTTTTCAAACACATAGAAATCGTCAGCGACAAAACCGACGCGGTTTATCAGCAGATCCTGGAAAAGCATCGCATCCGGCCGCAACGCTTTCTCATGATCGGCAACTCCCTGAAGTCCGACATCCTGCCGGTGCTGGCCATCGGCGGCCAGGCGGTGTTCATTCAATATCAAACCACTTGGGCGCACGAAGCCGTAGATCCGCAATTGTTAGCCAACGCCAAATACTTTTCAATCGCGCAGATCGACGGCGTGCTTGAGCTGCTGGAAAAACTATGATTCAGATCTGACAACTCCATTCCATTTGTTTCACGCGGCTTGACAATTACCACCGGCGTTTTGATGACGCCCGCCGTGCTGCCGTCTGGTTTGAGAAAGGCCAAGCTCACGCGAGTTTAGCTGAAAACACTGCAGCGATTAAATGCTTTGGCTCACAGCGCTGGAGCGCGAAACTAAACGGCAAGGAGTGCATCGTCAAGCGAGTTGTGCTGTTTTGTAGTGCACTATTGCTTTTTCATAAATTCTCCAGCTCCGGCAAACCAATTCCACATGCCTCCTGCACCACCTTCGCCAGCGCCAGCACTGCCTCCTCGCCCATGGGTTTGCCGACAATTTGCATTCCCACCGGCAGGCCCCGGCTGTCAAGTCCGCAGGGGACGGAGGCCACGGGCAGTGAAGTGAGGCTCAGCACGAACGTCGGCGCGATCCAGTCCACGTAGGTTTCCATCTTTTTGCCGGCAATGGTTTCGGGAAAATTCTGCTCTACCGGAAACGGCGGGATGGCCATGCACGGGGTGAGCAGGTAGTCGTATTTCTGGAAGAATTCATAAAAGATGTGCCAGAGTTTCGTGCGCGCCGCTTCCGCCAGCGCCAGCTCTTCCATCGTCACTTGCAGGCCGGCTTTGAGGTTGTTGGAAACGTTCACCCCGAGCCGATCGAGTTTATCGAGGTGGCGGTGCAGTTGTGCCAGAAACCAGTAGCCGCGAAACGCCAAAAACGGCTTGCGGACGAACGACAGATCAAGATCGATTTCCTCCACTTTGGCGCCGGCGTGTTTCATTTCAAACGCGGCGCGGCGGCAGGCGCGCTCGATATCTCCCTCAATGCCGATGCCGGCGAGATCTCGACAAAAGGCGATGCGCGTCCGTTTGGGAATGCCGGCTTTCACCGCTTTCACAAAGTTGCGCCCGGCAACGGGTTCGCGAATTGGGCACAGGGGACTTGGGCCGGCAATCGCTTGCAGCATCAGCGCCGCGTCTTCCGCGGTGCGCGCTACGCCGCCAGTGACCTGAAATTGATCCCACAAATAATCGGCGGGGTAAGTTGGCACCAGACCGGGCGAAGGCCGCAGACCCACCAGTCCGCAGAACGACGCCGGGATGCGCAGGGAGCCGCCGAGGTCGGTGCCCTCGGCCAGGGCGATCATGCCGGTGGCCAGGCCCACCGAGCCGCCGCCGGTGGAGCCGCCGGCACTGAGCTTGGGGTTCCAGGGGTTGCGGGTGCGGCCGAAAACTTCGTTGAACGTGTTGCCGCCGGCCGCGAATTCCGGGCAGTTGGTTTTGCCGAGAATGATCGCGCCCGCCGCTCTCAAGCGCTGCACCACCAGCGCGTCTTCTTTGGGAATGTAATCGGCAAACAGCGGCGAGCCGAAGGTGGTGCGCAGGCCGGCCACCGGCGTCACGTCTTTGATGCCCACCGGCAGGCCGTGCAGCAGCCCGAGGGGTTTGCCGCGCGCGCGCTGGCGGTCTAACTTGCGGGCGTCGTCCAGCGCCCGTTCGTTGAGGGTGACCACGGCGTTGAGCGCGGGATTGTATTTTTCAATTTGGGCGAGACAGGCTTCCACCACCTCCGCGGCGGAGAGATCGCCGCGCGCCATGCGGCGCCGCAGTTGAACGGCGGACAAAAGAGCGATGGTTTCTGGCATGGGGTCTTCCTTTCAAATGCGGATTTTTGCTTACTACGTGCCAGGCACTTTGGAAGCGCCTGGCACATTCAACTGAACCAACAGACGATTCACGCCTTCTCTGAACATGCCGGGCGCCGGCAGCAGGCTCAACACGAGGAATCCCTCGCGCGGAAAATCAAAAAAGAAACCGGGATGAACCAGCACATTCTGTTTTTCCAGCAGCGACAAAACCAACTGTTCTTCGGAATCCAAATTGGGGATCTCGAGCGTGGCGTACCACCCGCCTTCCAAATTTAATAATTGCAGACGAGATTCATTTTTTAAAATTTTAATTAGCCAGCGCAAATTACTCGCAACCCGGTCGCTGATTTTTTGATGAAGCAGAGATCGCAATTGCAGCCACTGCGGCAAAGCGTGTTGAATGGGCGCGCTCACCGAAAGATAGGTGTCGGCGATGAGATCGAGACGCTCCTGCGCCGATTGGCGAATCTGCGGCGGGCCGTTCACTGCAATCCAACCCAACTTCATTTGCGGCAGGCCGAGGATTTTGGAGATGCCGCTGAGCACGAAAGTCAGGATTTCTGCAACGGTCGTTCCGCTCTGTGGCCATCGTGTTCCCACTTCAAAGGGAAACACCCCCCTTGGTCCCCCCTCAAGGGGGGAACACCCCCCTTGGTCCCCCCTCGAGGGGGGATTTAGGGGATAATCAAAAAAAACTTCATCAAAAATCAAGGCCAGGCGGCGCTGTTTGCACAGAGCCGTCAACGCCGCCAACTCGTCCCGCTTGACAAATGAGCCGGTGGGATTGTTGGGATTGACGATAACGATCGCGCGCGTCCGTGCGTTTATTGCTGCGGCCAGCGAATCCAGATCGATCTCCCAGCCGGCGCTTTCGCGATAGAGCAGCGCATAGGGCCGTAGATCGATGGCCTCCAGTCCGGCGAGAAACTCCAACAGCGGATAACTGGGCTGCGGGACGAGGACGTTGTCGCCGGGATCGGTTAGTAATTTGAAGAGAAAGCCGTAGCCTTCGCTGGTGCTGGTGGTGAGATGAATCTGATCCACCGCCACGGCCTCGCGCCGTTCGCGGTAGTAATCCGCGACGGCCTGGCGCGCGACCAGCAGCCCGCGCGGATGAGGCTGGTAGCGCAACGCCGGCGGCTGGTGGAGAGCTTGCAGAATTTCTTGTTCGGGATAGTCGAGACCCACGGCGGTGAGATTGGATTCGGTGAGATCGAGAACCGCCGCGCCGCGCCGGCGTTTTTTTTCCAAAAGATCGTTGAGCGGGTTAGATTGCAGGTTCCAGTGAAAGCGGGAGGAAAAGGGCTGCGGGCGAGTCATTCTCACTTACTCTTCATGAGTACTTTCTGAGTTGGTCAATTTTTTTCTGCCAGTAAGCTCGGCCTTCAAAGGCAAATCTCCAAGCAAGATAATCAAATTCCGCGAGTTTTTGAGAGGCGCTGAGTAAGGCATACTCACGGATAGCGCTCTTTTCGGTGATGCCTAACTCTTTGAAAACACTTTGGATCGCGTTCATGGCTAATCCCTTTGCTAAAATTTGATTCAAATTAATAATCAATTCAACGAAAAGCAAGCCATCGGAAAATTATAATTTGATTCTCAACTATAATCTTTTTACTTTTGCACGAATTCAAGCCGAGTTAAGTATGTCCATCCGAAAAGCCGTTAGCGTTTTGCTCACCCGCGATCCAAATTCCACCGAAGTATTTCTGGTGGAGCGCAATCCCTCCTTAAAATTTTTTGGCGGCTACTACGCCTTCCCCGGCGGCGTGCTGGATGAGGAGAACGAGGCCGTTGATGTTCGCCGCGCCGAAGATTTCGACCGCGAAGCGCTGCAATTTCTGCTGGCAGCGGCGCGGGAAATTTTTGAAGAAAGCGGCGTGCTGCTGAGCCGCGGCCAATCGCATATCCCTCCAGCCAAAATGCGAAGCTATCGTGAACAGCTTTTAAAAAGAGAAATCGATCTGGCGGCGATTTTAAATCACGAGCGCCGCTTTTTGGACGCGGCTGATTTTCACCCCCTTTGCAAAATCATCACTCCGGAATTTTCACCGGTGCGCTACGAGACGCAATTTTATTGGGCGATTCTTCCCGAGGGCGCGACGCCGGAAATCTGGCCCGGCGAATTGGTGAGCGGCCGCTTCATCGCTGCGGAGGAGGCGCTGGCGCAGTGGCGGCGAGGGGAGCTGCTGATCGTGCCGCCGGTGGTCACGATTCTGCGCGAGCTGGCCGGACGTTCGGTGATAAAATGTGCCGCGATTGTGAACGACATCGCCGAGTCCTACATGCGCGGGAAAATTCATCGGGTTTATTTTACCCCCGGCGTTCAGTTGATCACGCTGAAAACACGCACGCTGCCGCCGGCGACTCATACTAACTGCTATTTGGTGGGGGAATCGGAGATTTACATCATCGATCCGGCACCCGCCGATCCCACCGAGCAGGCGCGCCTGTGGGATTATCTCGACGAGCAGAGCGCGGAAGGCCGCGAGCTGAAGGCGATTTTGCTCACCCACCACCATTCGGATCACGTGGGGGCGCTGCGAGAATGCAGCCGGCGCTACGGCCTGCCGATTTTAGCCCACGAACAAACGGCGGCCAACCTGCCGGACTTCGATTTCTCCGGCTATATGCAGCACGGCGACGAGCTGGAACTGGGCGCGGCCCCCGACGGCCAGCCCAACTGGAAGCTGAAGATCTATCACACTCCCGGGCACGCGCCCGGCCACCTCTGCTTTCAGGAGACGCGCTACGGCGCCGTGATCGCCGGCGATTTGATCTCCACCATTTCCACCATCGTCATCAGCCCGCCGGAGGGGCATCTGGCGACGTATTTAAAATCGCTGCAATTTTTGGAGTCGGTTACTGCGGGCGCCCTTTATCCCGGCCACGGACCAGCGGCCCGCGACGGCCGGTCGGCGGTGCGCTATTATCTCCAGCATCGCCAGGAGCGGGAGCAGAAACTTTTGGCGGCGTTGAATTCGCAGCCGCAATCCCTCCCCGATTTGCTAAAGAAAGTTTACGACGACGTCGATCCGGCGGTGTGGCCGTTGGCGCAGCATTCTCTGCGCGCCGGCCTCATCAAGTTGCTGGAGGAAGGCCGATGCCAGCAGGTGGGCGAAGCCTATCGCGCCGTAAGTCCTTCAAAAAAGTGAAGGTGTTTCAAGTTGATCCACATGATATGTTCAAAAAATTAAAAAGGATACTTACCCTTCCGCAAATCCCCCCAATGCACGTACTTTTTTCTTCGCAACTGTAAAGCTCTTTCCGGAAACAGAAGTTCGTAGCGACGAATCCCGAATTGTAACTGCATTTCGACGAGGCTAAAATATGCAAAAATCTTTTTCTTTAACTTTCCTAATTTTTGCGCTTTTGTTCGGCGCGGTCTCTGGGGGGAATCTTTATGCACAGAATGCGCCCACGGTCGTTGAGGTTTTGCCGGCGCGCCACTCCATCCAAAACAGTCCAACGGTCGCCATCAGCGCCCGTTTCGACAGCGGGCTGAACAGCGCGACGGTGATCGATGAAAACGTGTTGGTTTACGGCGACCAGAGCGGCCGCCGTTCGGGCGCGGTGAGTTACGACGCCAGCGCGCGAACGCTCACCTTCACCCCGGCGGCGGCGTTTCAGGCCGGCGAGCTCGTCACTGTCATTCTCACGAGTAACATCACCGGCAGCAACGGCGCGGCTATTGCCGGCTTCCAGTGGTCGTTTCACATTATCTCGCTGCCGTCCACGGCGATCTTCGATTTGGATTCGACATACGCCGCCGGCAACGGACCGCATTTCATCGGCGTTGGCGAGCTCAACGGCGCGCCCGGCCTGGATTTGGCCATCCCCTACAGCGCCAACCCGCATCAAGTGATTATCTGGAATAACGACGGCGCCGGCAATTTCACCGCAGCCGATGTCACCGCAGTCGGCCTTCGCCCCCGCAGCTTAGCCCTCGCCGATTTGAACCAGGACGGCGCGCTGGATGTGGCAGCCGCCAACGAGGGCGCCGCCACCGTCTCCATTTTGTTGAATAATGGGGCCGGCGATTTCAACTCAACCGCTACTTTGCCGGTGGGCTTGGAGCCAAACCAAATTGCCAGCGGCGATTTGAACAACGACGGGCTGCTGGATCTGGTCACGGCGAATTCCACCGCCAGCACCCTTTCTTTGCTGTTGAATACCGGCGGCGGGGCGTTTGCGGCGGAGATTTCGCTTCCACTGCCTTCCAGTCCGCAAGCGACGTTCATCGCTGATTTCAACAACGATGGCTTTGCCGATATCGCCGTCACCACCGCGGATAACGATTCCGTGGCGGTTTTGCTCAACGACGGCGCCGGCAATTTCACCGCCATCCCGGGGTTGCCTTCCGGAATCGGCCCGCGTGCGATTAGCGGCGGCGATTTTAACAAAGACGGCTTCATCGATCTGGTGGTAACCAATCGCGACGAGGATAACGTGGCAGTCTTTTTAAACACCTTCACTATCGGCGGCTCGTTTTCTCCGCCCAACCATTATCCAGTGGGCGACGGCGTCAATCCCGCCGATCCGGTTACCGTTGCCGTCGGCGATTGGGACGGCGATGGCAACCTCGATTTTGCGGTGAGCAACCGTCTTGCCAACGACCTGTGGATTTTTCGGAACAACGGCGCTGGCTTTTTTCAGTTCGAAGAGTCCTACCCGCTGGGCGCGGAGCCGCGCGGCCTCAACGCCGGCGATTTCAACGGCGACGGCATCGTCGATTTGGCGGCGGCGAATTTCATTGGCGATTCGTTTCAGGTTTTCTTCAACAATTTTGGCGTGGGGTTGAATAGCCCACCGGGCGCGCCCGTCCTAACCGCGCCGGCCGATCGGGCCGCATTCAATCCCAATACCACTCCAATTCAATTAAGCTGGAACGTTCCCGCCGACAGCGACAACAATCAACTGCATTTTGCGGTGGAAATCGACGACGCCCCGACGTTCGCCTCTCCCAATTTCACCTTTGACTCGCGCACGAACGTGGCCGGCTTCAACCCCGCGCCGCCGGTGACGCCAGGCGCGGGTTCGACGACTTACACAATCTCGGCCGCGCTGCCGGACGGCGTCTATTTTTGGCGGGTGCGGGCTTGGGACGGCCTGGCCTTTGGGGCGTACTCGACGCCGGCGCGGCGCTTCATCGTCGATACCGCGGCGCCGAACATCGACCGCGTGGTCATTACCGATCCGGCCGCCGCGCCGAACTGGTACAATCCTACCACGACGCCCTCCATTAGTTTTGGAGCACAGTACGATGAAGCACACGCTCACCGCGCCGAATTCAATTTGGGCGCGCTGGGCGGAACCACGACCCTTTCTAATATTGCCAGCGGCCAGGATCAAGTGGCAGAAACCAACGTTTCCATCAGCGCCGCCAATGACGGCAGCTACCCGCTGGCGGCGGCGATTTTCGACAGCGCCGGCAATCAAGCCGGAACCAACGCCGTTATTCGCTTGGATAAAACGCCGCCCACGGGCACGCGCGCCAGCTCGCCGCCCATCAGCCCCAACACCAGTTTCACCGTGAGTTGGGGCGGCGGCAGCGACGGCGGCGGCTCCGGGCTCAGCGGCGTTTATGATGTGCGCGTGAAAATCAATAACGGCCCGTTCGCCGACTGGCTGAACAATTTTCAGGGCACCTCGGCGGAATTCCAGGGAGAAGACGGCGGCGCTTACGCCTTCGAGGCGGCGGCGTACGACAGCGTGGGCAACCGGGAATTGTTTACCGGCGTCGCCGAAACCACCACGCTGGTGGATCTCAACGCCAACGATACGCAAGCCCCTGGCCCGCCGGTCACTCTCACCGCCAACGGCGCCAACCCCAGCCCGTGGCAGAATACTTCGCAATTTCAAATTCAGTGGCAGCCGCCCAGCGACCCCAGCGGCATCGACCAAGCATTTTATAAATTAGGCTCCGCGCCCATCGCCAATTCAGATTTTACCGGCTCGGCGGCCGGCGGGACGACCAGCGTGCAGGTAACCGCAACCCAGCAGAACGGACAGAATTTTTATCTGTGGTTTTCCGACGGCAACGGCAACGTGGATTTTCGCAACCACGGCGTGGTACAACTGCGGTTCGACAATACGCCGCCCACGGGCACAGTGGCCAGCTCGCCAGAAATCAGCGCCAATCTCAGTTTCACCGTGAGTTGGGGCGGCGGCAGCGATGGCGGTTCCGGGCTCTCTGGAATTTATGATGTGCGCGTGAAAGTCAACGACGGCGTGTTCACCAATTGGAAGACCAATTTCCAGGGGACGTCCGATACCTTCACCGGCGAGAACGGCAGCACCTACGCCTTCGAGGCGGCGGCGCACGACCTGGCGAGAAACGTCGAGGTATTTACCGGCGTTGCGGAAAC
>JBBIIG010000048.1:0-16467 GCA_037446635.1 bacterium | reverse complement strand
TCACCGCCAACGATACGCAAGCCCCCGGTCCGCCAACGAATCTCACCGCCGCCGGGGCCAACCCCAGCCCGTGGCAAAATACCCCGCAATTTCAAATTCAGTGGCAGCCGCCGGCCGACCCCAGCGGCATCCGGCGGGCGCTGTATAAATTAGGCAATGCCCCCACCGCTAATTTCGATACCACGGCTTCGGTGACCAGCGGCAATTCGACGACGGTGACGGCCACTCAGCAGGACGGACAGAATTTCTATATTTGGTTTGAGGATCAACGCGGCAACGTGGATTTTCAAAATAACGGCCGCGTCCAACTGCGGTTCGATAACGCGGCGCCAGTGGTGCGCACCATTCAATTTTTGAATGCGGCTTTCGTTGGCGCCGGTTTAAATTGGTTCAATCCTACGCTCACGGAGCAAGCGGAGGCCGAAATTACGTACGACGAGCGTCATCTTCGCCGCATTCAATTGCAATCGACCACGTTGGGCGTCAACCGCGATGTCACCAACGTTCCCAGCGGACTGGGTGTGTCGCGCCAGTTCGATATCAATATCGAGGGCGAACCCGACGGCAGCCATAAGCTGCAATTTACCCTCACGGACAGCGCCGGCAACTCGAAGATCGATTCCATCCGCATCGCCTTTGACAGCACGCCGCCGACCGGCACGCGAGCGGTTTCGCCGGTTACCAGCGGCAGCACGATTTTTTTGGTTACCTGGGGGGCCACGGGCAGCGATGGCAGCGGCTCGGGGCTTGCCGGTGAGTACGACGTGCGGGTGCGGGTGAACGGCGGCCCATGGCAGAATTGGCTGACAAAGTTTTCCGGCGCCTCCAGCAACTTTACCGGCGAGGACGGCAAGGAGTACGGCTTCGAGGCCGCGGCCTACGACCGAGTCAACAACCGCGAGGCGTTCAACAACCAGGCCGAGTCGGTCACGGTCGTCGATTTAACGTTTCAGGATGTGCAAGCGCCGGTCATCGTTCATACGCCCGTTTCAGAAGTTGAAGAAGGGCAGGGCGTTACGCTGCGGGCGCAAATCAGCGACAACAACCAGGTCGCGGAAGCGCAGCTGTTTTTCAAACGCAGCGGCGAAGTCAGCTTCCAATCGCAGCAGATGACCAACACCGACGCCAACAACTTTGAATTCACCCTGTCCGCGGATCAGATTTCCATCGTGGGCTTGAATTATTTCATTAGCGCGAACGACGGGGCGAATTTTTCATTTCACCCGCCCACCGACGCCGAAACCATGCCCTACAACATTTCGGTGCGCATCAGCGGCGCCAACAACCAGGGATTGGTTAAAAGCGCGCCCCAACCGGGCGGCGGCAGCGAATCGTCGTATCGTATGATCTCAGTGCCGCTGAATCTGCAGAGCGGCAACCCGCTCAGCGTGCTGCAGGACGATCTCGGCGACTACGATCCCAACGTCTGGCGCTTGTTCCAATATAATCCCGCCACCGATCAATACACCGAGTATCCGTCGGTGGGTTCCTTCACCCCCGGCAAGGCTCTTTGGCTGATCGTGCGCGAGGCCAATCGCATCATCGATTCCGGCGTCGGCGTGACTGCGCCCACCAACCAACCGTTTACCATTAACCTGGCGCGCGGCTGGAACGACATCGCCGTGCCGTTTCCGTTTGCGGTGGAAGCTCGAGACACGCTGCTGCTGCAAGGCAGCGTCGATGATATCGTCGGACCTTATACTTTTCAGGGCGACTGGCTGCTGCCCAATCAAGTGACGATCTTCTCACCGTGGGAGGGCTATAGTTTTTACAGCGACAATCCCGCTACCATCGCCATTTTGCCCATTGCCTCCACCGTGCCTGCCCAAACGCTGGCGAAGCCGGCCTTCGATGCCGATTGGCACCTTGTCATTTCCGCCAGCAGCGGTGAGCTGCGCGACGGCTCGAACTATCTTGGCGTCTCATCCCAGGCGTTGCCCGAGCGCGACGCCCTGGATTATCTCGAACCGCCCTACCTCGCCAACCGCGTCTCAGTGACGTTCCCTCACCACGATTGGAGCGGCGTCAGAGGCGAATTCACCACCGATTTCCGCCCCCGCTTCGAGGACGGCCAGGTGTGGAGCTTCGAGGTAAAATCAACGGTAGGCGGCTTGCCCATCACCCTCCGGTTTGAAAACTTAGAATCGCTGCCGCCGCAATTTCAGGCGGTTTTATTGGATAAACAAACGCTCAAGATGATCGAGCTCCGGCAAAATGTCGAGTACCTGTTCACGCTGGAAAAAGGTGAATCGAAGCGAGCGTTCGAGTTGGTGATTGGGACGCAAGAATACATCAGCGATTCCGACGTCTTGAACGATCCGATTCCGCAGGAGTTTTTCCTGAGCCAGAATTATCCCAACCCCTTCAACGCCGGCACCAGCATTTCCTACCGCGTGGCGGAAGCGGCGCAGGTCTCCATCAAAGTGTTCAACATTCTGGGACAGGAAGTGCGCGAGCTGGTGTCTCAGCGCCAGGCGCCGGGGGTGTACCGCGTGCACTGGGATGGCCGGGCGGATAACGGCGTTGAGATCGGCTCCGGCATCTACTTAATTAAAATGCAGGCTGGAAGCTTCCAGCAGATTCGTAAAGTGGCGCTGGTGCGCTGAGTTTAAATTTTAAAATAGGAAAACAAAATGAAGAATAAACTGATGTACCTGATTTTCGCGGGGGTTTTGGGAATGGCGTCGCTGCTGTCGGCGCAGGATCGAGCGCTGCAACTGTTGATTCAGGGTAAGAAACATTTTTGGGAAGCGCGCTTCGATCAGGCGGGCGCAGCGCTCAAAGAAGCCATCGGCATCCCCGCTGTTAAATCCGAATATTTGTTCGAGTCCTATCTCTACCTGGGGTTTGTGTTGATGCGCCAAAACGCCCCGGCCTCAGACGTGAACAACGCCTTCGAGCAGGCGATCAAAATCGATCCGAAGCGCCAATTGGACGAGCTGGTGATCCCGCCGGATTTGACGGCGCGCTTCAACGCCATTCGCAAGCAATTGGTGGGGTGCGTTTACGTCATCTCCGATCCGCCGGAAGCAAAATTGGTGGTGGTGATGGAAGACAGTGTCATCTACACCGCCTTGACTCCAACCTCAGTGTGCGATCTGCTCACCAAAAATTACCAGTTTTTGGTCGCGAAAGATGGCTACGAGCAGCAGCTGCGCCCGCTGCAACTGACCGCCGGCAAAGTTGACACCGTTGAAGTGATCCTGGCGACCTCGGCTACTACGCAGAAAAAGGGAAAGGGGATGATGTCGTGGGTGGCGCGCGGGGGAATCGCGGCGGCAGCCGGCGCCGTAATTTATATCACGGTTTTGGATGGCGGCGGCGGAAGCGAAGGAGCAACCCTGCCGGCGCCGCCCGAGCGGCCGCCGCGGTGAGGATATAAAATAATTCTTACTTTGCAAAACTTCCTAACAGTCGTGCACGCAACCCTAAAGAGTCGCGAGTTTCACGCGCCGCTTATGGGATAAAACACGATTCCTACATTTTCTGACTTGCGCTTCATCGCGAATTTACTTATTATTGTCTGTAAATTGATTTGCATGAACAAGTCGAACCCACCAATTCAGGAAGTTTTCTCGACATGTTCCAATATTTCTGGCCGGTCCCGCACGCCGAGTTTCAGCAAATCTATGGCGTAATTTCCCCAAAATTCCAAAGAGTCGAGTACAAAAAATCGCTCTCAAAATAACGGAGAGAAATGCTGCCGGTGGAAGAAAAAAACGACGTGCTGCCCATCTGTCCGCACTGTGAAAAGGCGCTGGCAAAAGTTTGGTGCCGTAAATTAGAAAGCTTTTTTGGAAAGAGATACATCTATTTCTGCCCCGAGTGTAAAAAGGTTTTGGGCTTATCCCATCGTAAAGGTTTCTGGATGGGATGAATCAACCTGAAAAGGAGGTGTACCATGCCAATCCCGCAAGCCATCAAATCGTTTTTGAATGAACAGAAAATTCCTTACGAGTTCATTCACCACCGTCGGGACTACACCGCTCAGGAAACCGCCGCCGATACCCACACCAAAGGCAAAGACTTCGCTAAAACCATCATCCTGTTTGTTGACAACAAATATGTCATGGCGGTGCTGCCAGCCATCCACCAGGTTGACCTGGAAAAAGTTAAAAAAGCGTTGAAGGCCAACGTAGTTACTCTGGCCACGGAGGATGAAATCTCCGAGATTTGCGGCGACTGCGAAGTGGGCGCGATGCCGCCGCTGGGGCCGCTGTACAAGCTGCCGGTTTACGTCAGCCCTCATCTCGCCAAAGACCACATGATCACCTTCAATGCCGGCACCCACGAAGACGCGGTGCGCATGATGTACAGCGATTTCGAAAAATTGGTGAAACCCCAGTTGCTGGAGCTGACAAAAAATTAGCCTGAAAAATACTTCTCAGAGTTAAGACGAGAAATAGACACCGCATGAACCAGGTTCTGGTCATCAATCCTGGCTCCACCTCCACCAAAGTGGCGCTGTTTGAAAACGACCGACTGCTCTGGCATGAAACTCTTGAACACACCACGGCGGAGCTGAAACCATTTCCGCGCATTTGGGATCAGCTCCCCTGGCGCGCCGCGCTCATCAACGAGCTGCTTTCGGCCAAACAGGTTAAGGTAAGTGAGCTGGCCGCGGTGGTCGGGCGCGGCGGATTGCTCAAACCGGTCAGCGGCGGCGCGTACCGTGTCAATCAAAGAATGTTGGAAGATTCTGAACAGGGCGTGCAGGGCGAGCACGCCGCCAACCTCGGCTGCGCGCTGGCTGCTGAAATTGCAAAAAAGGGAAACGCGCCGGCGTTCGTGGTCGATCCCATTTCCGTCGATGAGTTCGAGCCGCTGGCGCGCTACTCCGGCCACCCCCAAATCGAGCGCCGCTGCCTCTCCCACGCGCTCAACATTCACGCCGCGGCGCGATTCGCCGCCGAGAAACTCGGCATTGATTTTCAACGGGCCAATTTCGTGGTGGCGCACCTCGGCGGCGGCATCTCGGTGGCAGCGGTGCAGCGCGGCCGCATCATCGACGTCAACGACGCCTCCAGCGACGGCCCGTTTTCGCCGGAACGCAGCGGCGGCCTGCCGCTGCAGCCGTTCATCGGGCTCTGTTTTTCCGGCAAGTTCAGTGAACAAGAAATTCGTCAACAGGTGATGGGCAGCGGCGGCTTGCTGGCCTATCTCGGAACCAGCAGCGCCAAAGAAGTCGAGCGCCGGATCGCTGCCGGCGATCAAAAAGCCACAGAAGTTTACCAAGCCATGGCCTATCAAATTGCCAAAGAGATTGGCGCGATGGCAACCGTGATGAGCGGCGCCGTTCACGCCATCATCTTGACCGGTGGTTTGGCTAAATCCGACATGCTCACCGGCTGGATCCGCGCGCGGGTGAAATTCATCGCGGAAGTTTTAACGATCGCCGGCGAATTTGAAATGGAGGCGATGGCCGCTGGCGCGCTGCGAGTTTTGATGGGAGAAGAGGAAGCGAAGGTTTATTTTTGATTGAAGAACGTAGGGTAAAATGCCAATCCAAAACTTTGAACAATTGCTAACCGAAGCCCGCAAGCGCGGACCCAAACGAGTGGCGATGGCGGCATCGCAGGACGAAGCCGGGCTGGCCGCGCTCCTCGAAGCAAAAAGGCTGGGAATCGCCGAGGCCCGGCTGTTTGGCGACCAACCCAAAACAATGCCGTTGCTGCAAAAGTTGAACGCCCGAGCCGAGGACCTTCTGTCGGAGGCCGATCCACTCATCCGCCACTTTGAAGACGAAACTCTGGCGGTCAAAGCAGCGGTGCTGGCCATCCGCAGGCAAGAGGCCGACATCTTGCTGAAGGGCAAAGTTCACACTTCTACTTTTTTACGCTGCGTACTGCACCGGGAGGAAGGCTTGCGAACCGAGCGCCTGTTGAGCGACGTTTTCGTTTTTGAAGATGCGCGCCGCGCCGGCAACCAATTCGTGATGATCACCGACGGCGGCATCACACCTACGCCGACGTTGGAGCAAAAGGTAGAGATTTTGCAAAATGCCGTGCAAGTGGCGCATCAGCTCGGTAACCCCAATCCGAAAGTGGCCGTGCTGTCAGCAGTGGAAACGGTGACGCCGGCCATTCCTTCCACCATCGATGCCGCATTGATCGCCAAGATGAATGAGCGCGGGCAAATCAGCGGCTGCGTGGTGGAGGGGCCGCTGGCGCTGGACAACGCAATTTCTCCACACGCTGCGAAAACCAAAGGGCTGGCTTCAGCGGTTGCCGGTAACGCCGAAATTCTGGTTTGTCCCAATATCGAATCCGCTAACTTGCTGGCAAAAGGCACCACCTATTTTGCGGGGTTCCGGCTGGCGCATGTGATCGTGGGCGCTGCGGCGCCGGTGCTCATCCCTTCGCGCGCCGACTCCGCCGACGCCAAGCTGCTCTCCATCGCGCTGGGCGTGCTGGCGTGTCATCAATAGCTGTGCCCTGAGGTGCCACGCATTTCCAAAGTGCGTGGCACCCGGGATTTGAAGCTAATTGCCCGGCACTTTGAAAGTGCCGGGCAATCTTTTTACTTCACGGCCGAGAATATCATAGATGACCAATTCAACTTCGGATGTTTTCGGCACGTCAAAACGGATGGTTGTGAAGGGATTGAACGGGTTCGGGTAGTTGTTGTAAAGTCGAAATTCCGTGATAAGCGCGCCATCCGGTGCGGAGTTGACATCGGTAATGAAGTCAACGCGAACCTGAAAACTCGTTTCCGCCGCGCCGCCTCTGCCGTCATCGGCAGCGATCACGACCGTCGCGATCCCGGTGTCTGCAGCGACGAGCGTCTCGAGACTCCCCGCAAATCGCAGCCGTGACAATCAAGCATTTTCCGGCCAGCCTTCTGGGTTGGTTTCTTAATTCGCGACAAACAGACGCGCCGAGCACGTTTGATGTGCTCGGCGCGTTTTCGAAGTTTATTTGAGTAAAACCATTCGTTTCGTCTCCCGGAACTGGTCGCCGGCCACTAATTGATAAACATACATTCCCGACGCTGCGGTCTCGCCCTTTTCATTGCGGCCGTCCCACTCCGCAATGTGCTGCCCTGGAAATCTGTGCTCATCCAGCGCCACCCGCACCAGCTCGCCCCGCAAATTGTAAATTCTCAGTTGCACGCGCACGCCTTCACTCAAACGCACTGGGATATCAAAGCGAATGCGCGTGGTGGGGTTGAAGGGGTTGGGGTAGTTTTGCGACAAATTAAAGGTCGTTGGCAGAGTTTGCAGATTCAAAATGAAATCGACGTCGTGCACGTGATCCAATAAAAACAGATCCGCGGCCGCGCCGGCTGGGCCGTCGAAGGCGATAAAGATCGCGTTTTCTTCCGCCCGCAAGTAATTTTCCAGGTCGATGGTCAGGCGGCCGTCGCGTGCCAAAAAGAAGGTGTTGGGTTCGTTTTGGGCGCGGAGCAGATCCGCGGTGAGTTGGAATTTGTTGCCGTTGAGATCGATGCGCACTTCCGTCAATCCGAAGTTGGTGATTTGCAGATAGCGATCTTCCGGTGGGAAGGTGAAATCCATTTGCTTGGCGCGCTCGGTTTCGAGGCGGGCGAAAATCGGATCGCAGTTGAAGCGGTTGCCGCAGACATCGAAAATATCGATGCTGAAACCGGTGGGCTTGTTGGGGTCGATCGGCTCCAACAGAAAGCTCACGGATTTTGCGCCGGGAGTGAACGGATCGACGGTGAGCGTCGAGTTCTTCAATCTCACCGGCGTAAACGAGGCGATGCCGCTGTGCTCGTCGCTGAATACGCCTTTGATGTTCAGACCCTCGTTTCTGAAGCTGCACGTCGGTGGGACGTCGTCGCGCAAGACGGCGATCGAATCCCGCGACACCACGACGCGGCCGCAGCTGTCCGTCGCCGTGCACACCGCAACGATCTCATTATCGCCCGCGCTGATTGGAATCGTCGCCGAAATCAAACTGTCCGTCACCATCGCTTCAATTCCATTAATCGTGCAAGAGACCCGGAACGGCGGAAAGCCGCCGGTGACAGTCTGCTTCGCCGAAACCATTACGCTGTCGCCGCATACCGCCTCGCCATCCGCGGGGGAAGTAATTTTAACTTCGATCACCGGCGCCGGCGGCCGCAGCACGCGAATGGAGTTGCGGCAAACAGAGGTGTTGCCGCACTCGTCGGTGATGGTGCAGGAGGCGACAATGATCGTCGTGTCTCCGGCCAAAGGAATGGTTGCGGAAAAGGCGCCGTTTTCAACTGTGACCGGCTGGCCATTTATGTCGCAAACGATCTGCAGCGATGGCGAATCGCCGGCGACGATGCTGGTGGTCGCCGTCACCGTGACGCTGTCGCCGCAGACGAAAGCGCCATCCTGCGGCGACTCGATCTTGACCTCGCATTGCGGCGGCTCAGACGTCGTGACGCGAACGGTGGCGCTGCACATCGTGGTTGCGCCGCAGGAATCCACTACAGTACTGGTGGCGATCAAACTATTTTCGCCGGCGGTTAGCGGCACGCGCGCCGAAAAACGGTTGCCCGAAACCAGCGCGCTCACTCCGTTTACTTCACTGGAAATCCTAAACGGCGGAATCCCGCCGCTGACGTTGACGACGCCGCTGACGTCGATGCTGTCGTCGCACACAAACGCGCCTTCTTGCGGCGATTCGATTTCAAGAGAACACTGCAGCGGTTCGGGGCGCCGGACAAAAACCGAGTCCGTGCAAGTGACGCTGCTGTTCTCGGAATCGGTGTAGGTGCAGATGACCAGAATTCGGTTGTCGGCGCCGATGGCGACCGTAGCGCTCAAGGTGTCGTTTAGAGATCTCACGGGCTCGCCGTTGATCGTGCACTGGCGATCAATCGGCGGGGCGCCGCCGCTGGCGCGGGAAACAACTTTCACCGCGACCTGATCGCCGCAAATCACCAAACCCGCCGGCGGCTCGAGTATCTGCAATTCACAGGTCAGCGGTTCGACGCCGCAGGCCGCGGAGATGCGGGCGGTCACGCTGGTCTGGTCGTCGGCGATGGCGGTGGCGGAAATCACATTTGCGCCGGGCGCGAGCGCCACGCTGGTTGCAAACGTGCCGATGCCACTCAGCGTCACTGGCTGATCGTTGACGCGAACTTCGGCGATGCCAACTAACGGAATGGCGGGCAGAACCACGCGCAGGTCGGCTGGATTATTCACCTGCGTGAAACTTCCACCGGTACCCTGGGCAATTTGAGAGAGAACCTCGGGTTCGGCGTTGCTGGTAACGCCAACAGTGTTGATGATAATTCCCGCGGCGGCGGCTTGCGCGATTTCATCATCGATCGGGCCTTCCGGATCGCGGCCATCGGAAAGAAAATAGACGATTTTCTGTTCGTCGGCTGGCCGACCCGCAAACGTGGTGATAATAGCCCGTAGCGCCGGCCCGTATTGGGTGTCAACCTCGAGAGAATCGTTGGGTATTGGAGTGAACTTACCAATGGAGCCGCCATCAATAACATCCGAGCGGAGTGAGAGGATGACTTCTTCGATGTCTGGTACTCCATTCGATTGGCCATCCGCTTGCGGCGGCGATATAAAATTCTGGAAGCCGGCAGCCGGACTGACGTCGGCGCTGGCCGCTCGGGCCGCGTAAGCGATCAAGCCGACGCTCACTTCATCAAAATTGTGAATGCTGGCGTTGAGCGCCAGCGCACCGGCCATTTCGGCGTCGAGGATGTCGCCCGGAAAATCATTGTCATTTAAATTATCCTGCTCATCAATGACTCCATCGCCGTTAACGTCCACTAGCGGGAAATTGAAACCATTGACGGTAGTGCCGGAAATATCGATGACGTACAGAACACTAATATTGGTACGTGCCACCAAGCTAAGCGTCACCACCCCTTCGACGGTGGTTTCACAAGATGGCCCCGGAAACACTGCCTCGTCCGCCGGTGAGGTGATGTGAACGGTTAGAATCTGTCCAGTGGTGGTGGTATCGGAATTGGGGTTCTGCGCTCGCAAAATTACGGCGTTCAAAAAAGCGAAAAGCATGACGAGGCAGAGCTGCAGTGAGGGAGTGTAATCCCGCGCGGTCTTCCGTGAGCTGTTCATTTTTTTCTCCTTTTTTAAGGATGAAATGGTTTCGTGAAATGAGCGCTCAAAAATCAAGAGATGATGACTACCAGAGGTGGGCAGAATTAAAATAAACTCTGACAGGGTTCAGAACCCTGTCAGAGTTTCAATATACAAACTTCGCAACGTATTTGAAGAATGATGTCTATTTGAAATTATAACTTAAATTGGGCCCGATAACGAAATCGAGCACCTCCTGCAAATCATCCTCTATCGGCACACGGAAAAGCAGCCCGGGCCGAAATCGTCCTAGTTTTAGTCGGGCGTTAGCGCTAAGCTGTAGAAAGGTGCGGCGTCCAAAGTTGCCTTTTTCAGTGACCACCAGCCGCCCTGTCACGCCGGCGCCTAGAAAAACCCGTTTGCCGTCGTAGCCGGTCTGCCCGCTAAATAAGAAAAATAGCTCGGTATCCTCGCCGCGAGTGAGCAGCGCGCCGCCGCCCTCGCCGGTGCTCAACCACAGCGATCCCGCGCCGCGCAGCCGGAAAAAGAACTCTTTTGCAAAAATATTTTGTAGATTGATGGCGGCGAGCAGATTGGTGATATCGGGATTGAAGGCTTCCATGCGATCGGCTTCGGTCAATTGGCCAAACACAGTTGCCAGATTTCGGGATGCCACCAGCGGCAGGCGGGCGCCCAACTCGAAAAACAGCGGCGAGTCTTTGCGGGCCAGCTCCAGCCCAAGATAGGGATTGCCAATTTGAGCTTTGGAAAGGTCAACATTTTCCAGTGCAACATAAGCAAACGGCAACTCGCCCACCAACACCAGGTTGTTGCTGATGCCCAGCCTCACTGACAAAAATAGTGTGGAAGACAGAAATTCAGTGTTATCCTGTTTGGGTTTGAGCACCTCCAGCGCAATGGCGCGCGGCTGCGATTGATCGAGCCAGATGGGCTGGGCGGTCAGCGCAACCGGCAGCGCCAGCGCCGCCGCAATGATGATTAGCTTTTTCATTTTCCTCCTCCTAAAAAGCAAATGTGAATGCAAAAGGTCAAATGGCAGACGGCAGAGGGCAAATGTGAAAATAGCGGTCGCTTTTTACGTCTGCCCTTTGCCCTCTGCCGTCATTGCCTCGCCTCCGGAATCACGGTCAGCGTCACCTCTTGATCGCCGCGCCGCACCACGACTTTGATGGGCTCGCCAATTTTCACCGCGTCGAGGGCGTAGGTGTAATCGTAAATGTTGGTGATTTTCTGTCCAGCAAATTCGATGATAATGTCCTCCGCTTTCAGACCGGCTTTGTCCGCCGGGCCGCCGGCGCGCACGCCAGAGAGCTTTACGCCGGGGATGCTTTCATCGGTGTAATCTGGAATCGTGCCGAGATAGGCGCGGAGATTCTCGCGGTCGCCGCCGGTTTGCGCGCGCGTGCGCTCGACTTTCACGTAATCGGGCCGCTGCGGCGCTTTCAACAGATCCAGGATGATGGCGCGGGCAAATTTGCCGATGCGCTCCAGGCCGTCGTAATTCAAGGTCTCGGCGTCGTCGGTGGGGCGATTGTAATCGTCGTGGCTGCCGGTGAAAAACGCCAGCACCGGCACGCCCTGCGGATAAAACGCCGTGACGTCCGTGGGCAAATAGGGATCGTCCTGCAGCGTCAAATTGAATCCGGCCGCGACGTTGCGCTTTTCAATCAGCTTCGGCCAGACGGTGGACGACGCCAATCCCTGTAAGATGAGGTTGTTATCGCGCAGCCGACCCACCATGTCGAAATTGACGTACGCCGCCACCTGCGCGATCGGCAGCGGCGCGTGATCGACAAAATACTGCGAGCCAATCAACCCCAGTTCCTCGCCGGACCACAGCGCGACCACGAGGTTGCGTTTGAAATCCTCCGGCTTCTGTTTCTGCGCCTCGGCCAGCGCCGCCATCAGCTCCAGCACGGTGGCGGTGCCGGAGGCGTTGTCATCCGCGCCGTTGTGAATTTGACCTTCCTCGCCTTTGCGCGCCAGCGAGCCAATTTCTCCGAACCCGATGTGATCGTAATGCGCGCCAATGACGACGTATTCATCGAGTTTGTCTGCCGCGCTGGCGGGCAAAAGTCCAACCACGTTGTGATCGGTTTTTTGGATGCGCACGACCCCCGCGGAAATTTTCACTTTCACATTGGGCAGCGCGAACGTTCCCTCAAAATGCGGATTTTCCGAATCGAGTCCGGATTGAATTTCTTTCAAATCTTTCTGCGCGGCGGCGAACATCGCTTCCGCAATTTTGCCACTAATGGATACGGCGACAATTCCCGAATTCGCCACGCTGCGATCGAACGACAGCGGCGCCACTTCGCCGGCGTTGGGAGAATTGGGGCCGGTCACCACCAGCAGCGCTTTGGCGCCGTGCTCGCGCGCCATCATCGCTTTGTAGCGCAGGCCGGCGTAAACATTCAATTCCTGCCGGCGCTTCATTTCCACGGCTTCGGGAACGTAGCGCAGCACCAGCACGATTTTATCTTTCACGTCGAGGCCGGCGTAGGAGTCGTAGCCTTCGCCCAATTTTCCCGGCGCTTTCAAACCGTAGCCGGCAAACACCACCTCGCCCTCCACCTCGCCATTGGATGTAAACGCCAGCGGCAGAAAATCTTTTTCGACTTCAAACGTCTGGATTTCGCCGGCGATGGTTACTTCCAGCCGATTTTGATTGGGCGCCAACTCCATTCCGGAAGTGAATTCGAATTGCTGAAGAAAAGTGCTGTTATCGCCGAAGGGTTTCAGCCCGGCAGATTTGAAACGCGCGACGATATATTCCGCCGCTTTTTTGATGCCGGCGCTGCCGGTCATGCGGCCTTCGAGCTCGTCGGAGGCGAGAAAACGGACTTCGGTTTGCAAATCGCTGGCGGTGATTTCCGGCGACAGAGTTGAATTTTCAGACTCACCGTTTTTCGTGAAACTCACTTCGGCGGCCGGCGCCGCTCCATTTTTGCCGACCTCGTGTCCGTTGGTGCCGCGCTTCGGGGAAGCGGCCAACGCCGTCAGCGCCGCCTCGTGATTCCAGTTGGCGATGAAGAGCTGGGATTTTTTATCGGCGGTGCGATTGCTGGTCCAGCAAAGCTGTTTGCCGTCCGGTGAAAACACCGGCAGGCCGTCGAAGCCATCGGTGAAGGTGACCCGCACCGGCTCACGCTCGCCCGGCGCATCCACCATGAACAATTCAAAATTGGAGAAGCCCAATTTGTTGGAAGCAAAGATGACGTATTCCATCGAAGGGTGAAAATAGGGCGCCCACGACATGGCGCCGAATTCCGTGAGGCGGCGCACGTCCGAGCCATCGAGGCGCATGGTGTAAACATCGGCATGCATTCCGTTCTCTTCAAAGTGCCGCCACACAATGCGCTGGCCATCGGGCGTGAAAAACGGACCGCCGTCGTACCCCGGCCAGTTGGTGAGCCGGGTTTGATGGGAGCCGTCGGCGTTCATGATATAAATTTCGCCAAAGAACGCGGGATCGATTTCCATCTGCTTCTGTTTTTCCAAAGGCAGCTTATCAATCGGGAAGCCATCGCGGGTGGAGCAAAAGACGATTTTGCTGCCGTCCGGCGAGTACGAACCTTCGGCATCGTAGCCGGGGGCGTCGGTCAAGCGTTTGAGGTTGGAGCCGTCGCGGTGGGCGGAGAAGATATCCATTTGCCCATCATAATCCCAAGTGTAGCGGCGCTTTTTGCCGGCAGCGCGAAACTCAATTTCCTCCTGCTGTTTTATTAGCGCCTGGGGATCGAGATGCGTGGAGGCAAACAGCACTTCGTCGCTATTGGGGCGGAAAAAGGCGCAGGTGGTTTTCCCGATGCCCGGCGAGACGCGGTGGCTGTCGCCGCTTTCGAGATCGAGAATATAAATTTGGAAAAACGGATTGCCCGGCTCGCGCTCGCTTTGGAAAATCAGCGCTTTGCCATCCGGCGAAAAATAACCTTCGCCGGAGCGGGCGCCGTCGTAAATGAGCTGGCGGGTGTTGGAGAGAAATTGGGATTCGTTGGTGAGATTTTCCTGGCCATTAAGTTGAGGGGATATCAAGATCAAAAGAAAAAAAAGACTGATACTTATTCCTTTACAGAAAAACTTCATCGATCGCGACTCCTTAATTGGTTTGTGTTCGAGTTTTCTCTGCAATAATTTCTTTCACAAAATCAGGCAAGTCAATTTGATTTTGTTCAGCTATGATTTTGATGGCATCGTAGTATTTCACTTCAGATCCAGCCCAGTGCAAATCAAGTCGTCTCACTTCATTTTGCTTCTGGCTTTATGCAAATCAATCTTAGCAACCAAGGCAGGAGATAGATAAATTGATTCAAAAGTATATTCTTCGCGGTTTAGTAAAGTGGCTTGTGAGGAACGACCGGCATTTACCTCAACTTTCTTCAGGTTTAGTCCCTCCGGCAAAGGGTTGCCAAAAGTTTTATCGCCGGTTCGACCGTCAAAACTCAAAATGTATGGAATTTGCCGGGTGTTGAGATCAAAAAGTGAAGCGACAAAACCATCAAACTCAATGTTGCTGGCATAATTAAAGCCGCCGTTTAAGCCCGTTCCCTGATATGGAGGATCTAGGTAAACCAAATCGTTTGGAGCAGCCTTGGCGAGAATATTTGAATAGTCTGTGGAAAATAATTCGGCCTTATTTTTCAAAAGCCGAGACACTCGTAAAATATCATTCCTCATCATTTGAGGGCTTCTGCCAAGCCTTCTTCTGTCGGGACTTTGGTTAAAATTGCCTTCGGCATTATACCTCACCGCTGCCTTTACGCACTTTGCTAAAAGAAACAGCAAAAATTCAGGCCGTCTGGTTTCATTGAATTTGTCTCGAATTTCGTAATAATAATCTTCTTCATTTCCAAGCTGCCCATGCCAAATATTATGATATGCCTTGATAATTGATTTCGGATTATTGATGATATTGTTCCACAGATCGATTAGAGGCGAATTAATGTCATTGATGATGAATCGATTTGCCTTAAAATAAAAAGCAGATGCTATCGTAATTGCCGCTGATCCCGCGAACGGTTCAATCAGGCGATCAACCTTATCTGGGAAAAACCGCAGGATTTGATCAGCAAGATTTCTTTTGCTGCCTTGATATGGAATTGGGTGGGGTAATTTCATAATCAAATCAAATAGTAGGTTATAATTCTTGGGCTAATATGTTCATTCTTTGCAAGTTTTTCAACAAAAATTTACTCTTGCGGGAGGAGAATCGTGAAGGTGGCGCCGTGGTTGACTTTGCTGTGCACGGTGATTTTGCCGTGGTGTTCATCGATAATTTGTTGGACGATGGCCAAGCCGAGGCCGGTGCCGTCTTTTTTGGTGGAATAATAGAAGTCAAAAATTTTTCCCAAGTCCTCTTTTTTGATGCCGACGCCGGTATCATGGAAAGCAATGGTCACCAATTTTTCGGAAGGTTTGTGCCGTCCGCGCGGCGTGCGGGTAGAGTTGCGCAGTTCGACTGTGAGCTTGCCGCCGCCGGGCATGGCCTGAATGGCGTTGAGCACTAGATTCAAAAACGCCTGCTTCATTTTGGCAGCATCGACTTCAGCATACACCGGCTGCGGATCATAATCGCGCTCGATGCGAATGCCCTTTTTGAGCGCCTCGGCGGTGTGCAGCATCAAAACTTCGTCCAGCACTTCGTTGAGCGCCACGCGGCTTTTTTGCGGACTTTGCGGCCGCGCGATGAGCAAAAAGTCGCTCACGAGCTGATCCACGCGTTTGATCTCTGCGGCCAGCACGTTATAAAAATTTTCCACGCGGCTGCGATTAAAGCGCTCGCTGGCAAGCTCGCGTTTCAAAATCTGCATGTTGATCACCATGGAGTTGAGCGGGTTGCGAATTTCATGGGACAACACCGCCGCCAATTTACCAAGGGTTTCGAGACGTTCGGTGCGCTTCAACGTGTTTTGAAACTCGATAAGACGATCGGCCATCTCGTTGAAATTGACCGCCAGCGCGCCGATTTCATCATTGGTCACTTTTTCGATGCGGTAGTTGAGCTCGCCATTGGAGAAGCGCTCCATTCCCGAAACCAGGTGGTCCACGGGTTTGACGATCCAGCGGGCGTAAAAAAACGCCAGCAGCGAAGCCAGGATGATGGTGCCAAACATAAATTGCAAGATCCGCACCCGCATGCGGTCGGCGGAAGCGAAGGCCTCGGCGGTGGGCTGCTGGATCATCGCGCCCCAGCCGTAGCCGCCGATGGGGGCATAGGCCGCCACCATCTCCACCTCTTCGTCGGTTTTGTAAATCGTCTGTCCATTCAAACCTTGAGCGATCTTGGCAATGATTTCCGCATTGCCAAAAACCTGTTTGGAATAAACCTTCTTTGCGTCGGAGTGCGCGATGAACACGCCCTGCTTGTTAAAAATAAAGGCCTCGCCCTTTTCGCCGATCACGTTTTCCTGCACCAGATCCCACATTGCTTTGAGGTCCACCACGGC
>JBBIIG010000047.1:0-31706 GCA_037446635.1 bacterium | reverse complement strand
AATGCTTAACTATTCCAACAACTCACTACCTGAAAACTGGCCGCTTTTGATCTGCCCATCCCTGGCCGCTTTTAATGTGCCCGCTGACAGGCCAATGCCAATTTGGGTCGTGCTACGCGATAAATATTATTTTATATTGGTCGATAAGATAAGCGTTGGTGCCTCACGGAAACCCGGCTAATTCGATCAATTTTCAAGATGAAATCACCAATAGAAACTGAGGTAAAGTGGAAATAATGAGTTTGAAACCAAAAAGTCGATTGGATGAAATTCGCGAACAAATCAGGGAGGGTTTCTATTCTAATCCGCTGGTGATTGAACTGATTGCGGCTAAAATACTAAAAGAGCTGACGCTTTGCCGAAAGCCCAACTAAAAACTTGACTTTCGTGTGATAATTGCGTATTATTTGTGCGCAATTTTTGAGGGGCCGTAGCTCAGTTTGGGAGAGCGCATGAATGGCATTCATGAGGTCGTGGGTTCGATCCCCATCGGCTCCACGGAAAAGCCCGGTTGAAACGGGCTTTATTTTTTTGAGGGGGATTGCTTTAATACCGCCGTAATGTGCCAACGGTAATAAAACTATATAGGTTGCGTCCGCAGTTGTTTTGGCAGGCGAACTCACGAAAGATACGTTCACAATCCTTTTCGTCGTTAACCGAAAACTTTTTTACATTCCCGCAAGCTTCACATGTTATGATGAGCTCTTTGACTTCAATCTTTTCCATCGTTTCCACTCCTGAAAAACGCCCAGAAAAATTGTCTAAATATAATAAATTTTAAGTGATCTTAAAAGCGAAATTATTGTTTTACTCAAAAAATAGCTTATTCTTTAAAAGGAAAGATGAGCGGTCGACTGGGTGCCGCATCGGCCACAAAACCCGGAATTTGCAAATTTAAAAGATAACTGCCATCCTCAACTTCATTTGGGACGAAAATCATTTCCGTAATCGTTTTTAAAGAATGATTATCCGGAGCCACCCTGTGACTCCCCACCGGCACATTCCAAAAAACATGATGCCCCGTCATCCTGCCTTCATCGGCGGTGCGATCTACTGAGGGCACATCCACCAGCAAATGCTGCACGTCTAATCCGTTGATGAATTGCATTGCTGCGATAGTGAAATAGGGTGGAGGCGGTTCACCGTACTTACGATGTTTTTTCGATGATTCGTTTGGCAAGGTTCGGATGATCAGACCTTCGAGAAAGCCGCTGTTTGCGTTTCTTAAAATTCGTTCTAAGGCTGCTTTGGTTAAAAGTAAGTCGCCGGCCTTGGCATTGGGGCGGCAAGCTTCGTTGGTGTCCGTTGCGTCAATTGGAGAAACCGTGATGAGCGTCGAAGGGATAAAGGTATTTTTCAGAACCGAGTGAATTGAAATTCGTTCCAACGCAATGTGACCGACGCATTCGGTGTGCGTGCCGTTGCAATGGGGAATCAGGCGATATTCTTCCACGTTGCAGCTCCCGCCGCGGCGGGTGTCGGCGATGAACGAGCCGGTTTCGAATGTTTTTGCCGCGGCTGGCGGCGCGCTGTAGGCATTGGGTTGTTCGCCGTTGAAATAAAGAGGAATAGAAAGATCGATCGGCTGCTCTGTGTCCACTTGATAAAGTTGATTGGAAATTTGAATCGCGAGTTTCATGGGGTACCGATCCGCTTTGCGGACGGAAACTTCTCTTTCGGAATTGCCAGCCATTCCAGCGCTGTGCCGCTCAACAGGCGCTCTCTCACAGTCGAAGAGAGTTCGTGCATCGATTCAATTAATTGCCCCGGCACCGCTTCTCCGAGCGGAAATGGGTAATCCGAACCGAGCGCAATTTTCTCCGCCCCAACTAATTCGATCAAATAAGTCAGCATTTTCGGATCATGCACCAGCGAGTCCAAATAAAATTTGCCGAGATATTGGCGCGGGTTGACGGAATTATCCACGGCGCACAAATCCGGGCGAACATTGAATCCATGTTCGATGCGCCCAATCGTTGCCGGAAACGATCCGCCGCCGTGAGCAAATGCTACCCGCAATTTTGGCAGCCGCTCGAACACCCCGCCGAAGATCATCGAACAAATCGCCAGCGAGGTTTCCGCCGGCATGCCCACCAGCCACGGCAGCCAATACTTGGGCATGCGGTCTTTGCCCATCATGTCCCACGGGTGCACGAACACCGCCGCGCCCGATTCCTCAGCCGCTTGAAACACCGGAAACAGTGCCGGCTCGTCGAGATTCCAGTCGTTGACGTGTGAGCCGATTTCGACGCCGGCCAATCCCAATTCTTTCACGCAGCGCTCCAATTCTTTGACGGCGAGCTCCGGCGCTTGCATCGGCAGCGTCCCCAGCCCAACAAAGCGTTTGGGGAATTTCGCGACCACTTCAGCGATGTGATCGTTGAGCATTTTGGAAAGATCGAGGGCATCCGCTGGTTTCGCCCAGTAGCTGAACATCACCGGCACCGTCGATAAAACTTGCAGATCGACGCGGTGGCTATCGCATTCTTTCAGTCGGACTTGCGGATCCCAAGAGTTGCTTTGGATTTCGCGAAATAATTTGCCATCGAGCATCATGCGGGCGCAGCCAGGGCCGTGATGCTCGAGCTGCACGAAGCCGCCGTAGCCGTATTTCTCTTTCAAATTCGGCCATGAAGGCGGCAGGATGTGGGTGTGGATGTCGATTTTCATAGATTGCCATGGTCATATCACCACGACCTGCCGTGCACCTCCGCAAATGGATCCGCGGCGTACTCGTTATCCTCGCTGCGCTTCTTCACGCTCTCTTCCCAGTTGGGCGGCAGCTCCATTACATGGCTGCATTTTTTGCAGGTGCGGCGTTCCAGCGAGTTATAAAAGTTTCGCATCACCATCGGGAATTGCTTGACGATGTCTTCGAGGAAAAAATATTCTTCGTAAAGCAAGTTGCCGCACTTTTCGCAAAAATAAAGGAAGCCGTCTTTCTCGCCTTTCACGCGGTGCTTCTCGATGATGAGTCCGTAGGTGTTGGCGAAACGCTGCGGCGAGTGCGGCACCTTGGGCGGAATCAAAAACATCTCGCCTTCGCGCACATCAACCGTCCAGTGTTTGCCGTCTTGATAGAGTTTAATTTTAATGTCGCCTTTGAGCTGCAGAAACAGCTCTTCGCTTTCGTTGTAATGGTAATCCTTGCGCGCATTCGGTCCCCCCGAAACCATGACGATGAAATTGTCGTTGCCCTTGAAAATGGTTTCGTTGGCGACCGGCGGCATTAAGCGATGTTTGTTTTTCTCAATCCAGCCCATGAGGCTGAAGGGCTCAAGCGGTTTTTGGCTTTGGGGATTTTGCATGTTTGTCCTCCATGTTCGTTAGTGTAACGCAACATTGATGTTGCGTTACGAACTATATCATTGCAATACATTTTAGCTCAATCGCAATTGGCGTGGGCAGCGCGTTGACCTCCACGGTGGTGCGGCACGGCTGATGGTCTTTGAAATATTCCGCGTAAATTCGGTTGAAGATTTTGAAGTCATCTTTCATGTTGGTGAGGAAGACGGTCACGTCCACCAATTTCTCCCAGCTCGATCCCGCTTCCTCCAAAACGTATTTGACGTTGCGAAAAACGGAGTGGCATTGAGCTTCGATATCGTACGAAACAATGTTGCCCTGCTCATCCAGCTCAACGCCGGGAATTTTCTGCGAACCGCGCGCTCGCGGCCCAATACCGGAAAGAAAAAGCAAATTGCCGACCCGCCGGGCGTGGGGATACGCGCCGACGGGCTCGGGGGCATGGGTTGATTCAATTTTGGTGCTCATGATCTCTCTTCAAACCCGGATTCGATAAACGCTTTTTCGAGCAAATCTGAAATTTCGAGCTCTTTAGCCCAGTTGAGCAAGTAGTCCTTCTCAAGTTTGTGCTTTTGTACTTTAAGTACACCGACTAAGTCATTCCATTGTCTTTCTGAAACGCAGCCACCGATCTTATACCACTCCAATTTGTACAGAATCGTGTCTTCAGGGGAACTCAGATAAAAAGCAAACTGCTTGCTTTCATCCAAAAACTCTTTCCTCTTTCGTGAATTGGCCTCATGGTCGAACCGTCGTCTTTTAGAGACAAATACATCGATTTTGAACATGGTTTCGAGATGAATGATATTGAACGAGTTTTGATTTTTTATCGCATCTCGAATCGCGCTTTCTTGAATGAAGTAATCCTTCTCCAAGCGTTTGACTAGCTCGGGAACGTGTTTATGAGTGATTTCGGTTCCGAAATCCGCATCGACCGTGGTACGAGGAAAGCCATAGGCAGAGCTGGCGATAGAACCACCAACATAATAGGAAATGTTCAGATCGACGAAACAATCGATAATGGGTTTGATCAGTTCTAAAATGTCTTTGTCAATCATCGCTTGGAATAGAACTCCCTCAGTTGGTCCGCCAACTCTTTGCCGTAAGTGACTTCGACAAAAATTAAATTTAACTCCCGTTGATTTTTTCCGGGGTTGCATTTTTTGATAGCGTTTTTTGCCATCTTGCGTGTTGAGTTTGTGAGCATCCGCGCGAGGGCAAATCGTTTAGCAACACTGGCATTTCGGAGTAGCTCGATCTGTACCTTTTCAGCCTCTATTGAGGTATCCAACGATTGTGGCTTCATAATTTCACACACACGTTTTTGGGTTCGGTAAAAAATCGCAGCGCTTCCCAGCCGCCTTCGCGACCGAGGCCGGAGTGCTTCATGCCGCCGAACGGCGTGCGCAGATCGCGCACCATCCAGCAGTTGATCCAAATGATGCCGGCTTGCAGCCGGTGCGCGAGCCGATGCGCGCGGGTCAAATTCTCGGTCCAGATGATCGCCGCAAGTCCGTAGGGCGTGCTGTTGGCCTGTGTTACAACTTCTTCTTCGGAATCAAATGGCAGCAGCGTCGCCACCGGGCCAAAGATTTCTTCTTGATTGGTGCGGCAGGTGTGCGGCAACCCCTCGATGACCGTCGGCTCGACAAACCAGCCGCCGGCGCAGCGTCCCGACAATTTGATTTGCTTGCCGCCGCAGAGAATTTTCCCGCCCTCCTGTTTTGCCAGCTCAATATAAGTGAGAATTTTTTCGAGGTGCTGAGCTGAAACCACGGCGCCGAGATTGCTGTCCGCCAAAAGCGGGTCGTCTACTTTTAAGGCTTTTGTACGTTGAACGAAGTCGTCGCGGAATTGGTTGTAGAGTGATCGTTCAATAAAAATGCGCGCGCCGCACAAACAAATTTGTCCCTGATTAGAGAAGGACGCGCGCAATGTGGTGTCGAGCATCTCGTTGTATTTACAGTCGGCAAAAATGATATTCGGATTTTTTCCTCCCATTTCGAGTGAGAGCTTTTTGAAGAAGGGAGCGGCCGCTTTGGAAATTTCGGCGCCGGTGCGCGTGCTGCCGGTAAAAGTGATGCCTGAGATTTTGGGATGTTTCGAAATCGCCGCGCCAACTTTGGGACCGAATCCGTGTATGATGTTCAACACGCCCGGCGGCAGCCCGGCTGCGATGCAAATTTCAGAAAGGAGATACGCCGTCATCGGGGTAATTTCTGAGGGCTTGCCGACGGCACAATTTCCAGCCGCAATCGCCGGCGCGACTTTCCAACTGAACAAATAAAGCGGAAGATTCCACGGCGAGATGCAGCCCACCACGCCCAGCGGCTGACGCAGCGTGTAATTAATGGCGGATTCCTCCATGATGTGCGCCTCGCTAGCAAAGTGCTGGATAGCCGACGCAAAAAATCGGAAGTTGCTGATGGCGCGCGGGATGTCCACGCTGCGGGCGAGCGTCAGCGGCTTGCCAGTGTCGATGCACTCGGCAAGCGCCAAGTTTTCCAAATCGCGCTCGATCAAGTCAGCGATGCGATTCAGGATTCGCGCTCGTTCCACTACTGGCATATTCGACCAACTTGGGAAGGCTTGCTCAGCGGCGTTTACGGCAGCATCCACGTCGCGCTCATCGGAGTCCGGTGTGAGGGAATAGACTTCGCCGGTGGCGGGATTGAAGTTGTCGATAAACTTTCCCGAAATGGGTTCGACCAACTCGCCGTTAAGGTAGTTTTTGATCTTGTTCATTTACTGCCAGCCAAGATGATAAAATTTGCTGATCATGCTTTTCGAAAATTCATTTTGAAATCGAGGTATTCTGAGATCATGCGCGCTTTGGTTTGATGAATGCCACCGGACCTACTTTCACAATTGGTCTGTGAGGATAGAGCCGGAGGTTGCCGTGCAAAAGACCTTTTTTCCTTTTTTCACGGATTGTATTCCAATGAAAGACCGGAGTACAATGCTTAAGCATTGCACTCCGTTTTCTTCCTGTTACCAACACTCGGTCCGTCCGCCATCGACCGGCAAACTGACGCCGTTGATGTACGCCGCCGCTGGCGATGCCAAAAACGCCACTGCGTATGCAATTTCCGCCGGCTCTGCAAATCGCCCGGCGGGAATTTCCGCGATCATTTTCTGGCTAATTTCTTCAACAGTCATACCACTGCTTTTGGCGCGATTGGCGATGATCGATTCCAGGCGCGTGGTTTTGGTGGCGCCGGGCAGCACGTTGTTCACTGTAATGCCAAACGGGCCCAATTCCTCCGACAGAGTTTTGGCCCAATTGGCCACCGCCGCGCGCACGGTGTTGGAAACGCCGAGGCCTTTTATCGGCTGCTTGATAGAAGTCGAAATGATGTTGATGATTCTGCCGTACTTTTCCGCTTTCATTCCCGGCACCACGGCTTGCGTTAAAATGTGATTGCATAAGAGATGATTGGAAAACGCCTGCGCGAACTCCTCGGGCTGCGCCGTCAATGCCGGCCCCGGCGGCGGGCCGCCGGTATTGTTGACCAAAACGTGCAGCGGGGGATTCTTCGCAACGAAGGCCGAGATCTTTTCCTGCAACGTGGTGGCGTCAGAAAAATCCGCAGCGATAAAATCATGGGACTGTCCCGCGGCAGCGCTCAATTCAGAACGGACCTTTTGCAGCGCCTCCGAATTGCGGGCGACGAGAATGACCGTTGCGCCTAATTTCGCTAACTCGGTGGCAATTGCCCGGCCAATTCCTTGCGTGCTGCCACAGACGATGGCCCGCTTTCCAGTGAGATCAATAGTCATCAGACCTTATTTCCTTGTTCCCCTATACTCTAGACCTCACCGCCTCACCGCTTCGAATAATAAAACCCCAGATTCCGCTCCAACTCCACCGGCAGCTTCGGCAATTGCGAACGCGGAATCAGATAGGTCGAGAGGTTCGTCAGATCGCTAAAGATTTTATGACTCTCGGCTGTGACCCGCAAATAGTGATACCCCGACGATCCGCCAGTGCCGATTTTGGTGCCAATCATGCGCTGCACCATCAGGGCGTGCCGATGGCGCCACGCCGTCAATAGCTCATCCATTTCGATGAGCGCGGTGAGCAGACTGAACGGCAAGTGCAGGATCGGCTCGTCGCGATAGAGATAGATGAGCAGCGCCGCTTGCGTGGCGCGGTGCGACAGCCGGCGCAGTTTTTTGTCAATCAGCTCATGATGTTTTTTTTCATCGAACAGCGCGGCGAAGTTTTTTTCCGTCTGGGCTAATTCCTGCAGTTCCTGTTGTTTTTCTTCAGCAGAGAGCAGGGGATTGGATTCGATGACTTGGCGGTCTTTTTTGAGCATGGTTTCGACGGCGCGGCGATAGTCCTCCCAAAAATGATAGCCGTTGAAATTGAGAAACGGCGTGCGTTCCAGCCATTTTTCGATCAACTCAAAGAGAGTTGGCTCGCGCTCGGCTTGCAAAATCATTTCCTGATGCGGCGGAGAAAGTCTGCTGTAATAAGCGGTTTTGTCGAATTGCTTACGACTCTCGGATTTCAATCCCAATTTGTTTTCGATGAGCCGGAACTGGAAGCTTTGAAATCCCGACGCTGGCATTAAGAGATCGCGGAAGTCGAGAAAATCGAGCGGGGTCATGGTTTCGAGGATGCGTAACTGCTCGATGAGCAGCTTCTGAATTTCGATGATGCGATTAAAGCGGTGAACCGCAATTCCAATTTCATGCTCTTCAACATAATCTTTTTTAAACATCGCCATCACCGAATCCAGCTCGTGGAGAATTTGTTTGAACCACAACTCGTACACCTGATGCACGATGATGAACATGACTTCGTCGTGCGCGAGTTGGCCCTGGTATTCCAGGCTTTTCGGCTGCTGTGCAGAGAGGAGCTGGTCTAATTTCAAATAGTCGGCGTAGTAAAGAGGAGGATAGTTTTTTTTCATGGCCCGTACGTAACGTAACATTAATGTTGCGTTACACACTACAGAATTGACAAAAAAAAGTCAAGACTAATTTTAAAACTTGACATTCTAAGCCGAGATGTCTATTTTAATTTTGTTTACTTGAGTTTGGCGATGACGACCAGGTCAAACAATTTGGTTCTTAAAGATAAATCTGCGCAGCCGATCGAAGATTATGTTGAATCGCGGCTGGACTATCTTCTCGAGGGGCGTAACGGGCTGGAATCCGCGGTGATGATTTCCGATCAATTAGGGAATGTGTGGGGTGGACCAAAACTTATGAAATGGGAGACTGTCAAGTTCATTCTCCGCTCCCTGAACGAGAACAACGTTCGTTATGCCATCATCGGCGGCGTGGCGATGGGGCAGCATGCTTTGCCGCGCACAACGCACGATCTGGACATCCTGGTTGCGGCTGAGGATTTAGAAAAAGTGCGAAAGCTCTTTGAACAATACTATAAATCGGGAACGCGGGTTGTTCAAATTTATGATATCGAAGGGACGCGATTGGATGTTTTGCCGGCGAATTTGCGTTATCGAGTGGCCACGCTGGATTCTTGCATTGAATCGAGTCTTGAAGAAATCCCAACGAAAGTGGCTAGCGTGCGCGACATGGTCATTTTGAAATTATTTGCCGTCGCCGACCGCAGCGATTTGGTAAAGAAAAGAATGGATGAAGCAGATGTCACGGCTTTGCTTGGTTACGGCCGCTCTCTATTGACGAAAGAGGATATTAACTACATTGCCAAAACCGTTTTATCTCTAGGCTACACCAAAGAAGACGCCGAGAAATTTCGTAACGTCATTCAATGGTTGAATGAAACCCTCGAACTTTTAAAAATGGAGGATCTCAAGTACTCATTCGGTTAATCAATGTTGTGGGCGCTCTCAGCGTGCACACCTATTATTCACCCTAAAAAATAGGTGCTGAAATGATCCAAGTCAAGAACCCAAACCGCATAAGCTTCGAGCGCGAGCTTATCAACTATCACTCCTACACCCTCAACAACTACCGTTCCATTCCTCAAATCAGCAAACTTTCCAAGCAGCAGCAATTTGAGATTGATGTGGTGGCGCGGGTGTTCCCGTTCAAAACCAACAATTATGTTGTGAACGAACTGATTCGGTGGGATGACGTTCCCAACGATCCGATTTTCCGACTGACCTTTCCCCAGCGCGCGATGCTGCTGCCGCACCATTTCGATGAGATGGCCGCACTGGTGAAACGGAACGCCAGCAAATACCAAATTTCCGAGGCGGCCAACCGCATCCGCATGCAGTTGAACCCACACCCCGCGGGCCAGATGCAATACAACGTGCCCTCCCTCGACGGGCATCATCTAAAAGGAATGCAGCATAAATATGCACAGACGGTTCTCTATTTTCCCAGTCAGGGGCAAACGTGTCACGCCTATTGTTCGTTCTGTTTTCGTTGGCCGCAGTTTGTCGGCATCGATGAGTGGAAATTTGCTATGCGCGAATCGGAGCTGCTGGTGGCTTATCTGCGCGAGCACAGCGAGGTGACCGACGTGCTCTTCACCGGCGGCGATCCCCTGGTGATGAAACCGAAAGTGCTGGCGAAGTACCTGCAGCCGCTGCTGAACGCCGACCTCTCCAGTCTGCGTTCCATTCGATTGGGCACCAAGGCCTTGAGTTACTGGCCGTATAAATTTTTGAGTGAAGATGAAGGAGAGCAGATTCTTGAGCTTTTTAAAAACGTGGTGCGCACGGGCAAGCACTTAACCATCATGGCGCATTTTTCGCATCCACGGGAACTGGAAACGCCGGCGGTGCAGAGAGCCATTCGCCGCATCCGTCGCACTGGCGCCGAGATTCGAACGCAATCGCCCATTCTGAGACACATCAACGACAACAGCCGCGCCTGGGCAGAGATGTGGCAGAAGCAGGTTGAATTGGGGTGCATTCCGTACTACATGTTTGTGGTGCGCGATACCGGTGCGCAGCATTATTTTGGCGTTCCGCTGGTGGAGGCGTGGCAAACATTTCGGAAGGCGTATCAAAAAGTCAGCGGTTTGGCGCGCACCGTGCGCGGCCCAAGTATGTCCGCATCGCCTGGAAAAATTCAGGTGCTCGGCGTGGATGAAGTTTATGATGAAAAAGTGATGGTTCTGACGATGCTGCAGGCGCGCAAACCGGAGTTGGTCATGCGGCCGTTTTTTGCCAAATACAACGAACAAGCTCTTTGGATCGATGACCTGAAACCCGCGTTCGGAAAAGAGAAATTTATTTTTGAATGAACTGGAGTGCAAAAATCAGCGCAGCCTATTTTTGCAAAGTGAAAAATACATCTCAGACGTACAATTGAAGTAACATCTCGCGGATTTGCTGAATTTCCTCCAGCACGTGCGGGTTGGCTAACGCACTTTGGTTGGTGACTTCTTTACCCGCGAGGATGGCCTTCACAGAGAGCTCAACGGTCTTGCCGCTGCGAGTCACCGGTACTTCGGAAAGTTGAAAAATGTGTTGCGGAATGTGCCGCGGCGAGCGCTGCGTGCGAATCGTTTTTCGAATTCTTTCCTCAATTTGTTTGTCCAGTTTTAGACCTTTGTCCAAAACCACAAACAGCACGATCATTTCATCGGATTGCGTTGGAGGAATCCAACCCGCTACCACGGCGCCTTTAATTTCAGGAAGCTGATCGAGCGCTGAGTAAATTTCAGCGGAACCAATTCGCACGCCGGCGGGGTTGAGGGTGGCGTCGCTGCGTCCGTGGATGATCACTCCGCCGTGCGCAGTAAACGTCACGTAATCCCCGTGCCGCCAGATTCCGGGATAAATATCAAAATAGGCACTGCGGTATTTCTCGCCATCACGATCGTTCAGAAAGCCAACCGGCATGCACGGCAGCGGCTGGCGGCACACCAGCTCACCCGGCTGATCGTGCACCTCGTTGCCGGCTTCATCGAACGCGGCCACATCTACCCCCAAACCTTTGCATTGAATTTCGCCGGCCCGCACCGGCAGGTTGGGATTTCCCAGCACGAAGCAGGAAACGATGTCCGTGCCGCCGCTGATCCCGGCCAGATGAACGTCTTTTTTCACGGTTTCGTAAACCCAGCGGAATCCCGCTTCCGAAAGAGGGGAACCGGTGTACAAAATCGTTTTCAGAGATTCAAACGCGCCCAGACTGCCGGGCAAAATGGGCGGCTGATGTTTCATGCAACTTTCGATGAAGCGGCCGCTGGTTCCGAAGTGGGTTACGCCCAGTTGATCCACCAATCGCCACAGCGCCGTTAGTTCCGGATAACCGGGGTTGCCGTCGTAGAGACCGATCGTGGCGCCCAGCGAGAGCGCGCTCAGTTGCCAGTTCCACATCATCCAGCCGCAGGTAGTGAAGTAGAGAAGAAAGTCGCCCGGCTTAATATCACAATGAAGCTGCAATTCTTTTCGATGCTGGAACAGCGTTCCGCCCGCGCCGTGTATCATGCACTTCGGCGCGCCCGTGGTGCCGGAAGAAAACAAAATGTACAGCGGATGATCGAACGGCAGCGGATTGAAATACAGGCTGGCTTGATCCGCGTTCCCTAAAAAATCCTCCCAGGAAATATCACCAACAAAAGTAGCCTCGCCAACCGGATAAGGAACAGAAACAACCGTTCGCACCGATGGAATTCGTTGGTGCAGCCGCTTCATCACATCGTTGGTGTGATAAGTTTTGCCGCTGTAGCGATAATGGGTGGATGCAAAAATTAATTTGGGTTCCACTTGCAGAAAGCGATCGCACAGCGCGTCAATGCCGAAGTCCGGGGAGGCGCTGCTCCACGTGGCGCCGAGGCTGGCGCACGCTAGCGCCGCGACGATGGCTTCCGGAACATTTGCAACGCAGCCGGCCACCCGGTCGCCGGGTTGGATGCCGAGGTTTTGTAGTCCGCGCGCACATCTTGCGACCAGATTTTTGAGTTCTTCAAAACTAATTCTGTTGAACTCCGTTTTGTCGATTTCACTGCTTTCAATCATGCTAATGATGGCCGGCCCCTGAACATTTCGCCCCAAAATATTTTTGGCAAAATTCAGCCGCATTCCCTGAAACCATTTCGCGCCGGGCATCTGGTGCGAGTCCAGAACCCGCGCGTGTCGTTCGCTAAACATGACGCCGGTAAATTCCAGAAAGGCTTCCCAAAAATCGGCGAGGTGCTCCACACTCCATTTTTGCAGGGCGTCATAATTGGGAAATGTTCGACCGCTCCGTTTGGCGAGCCAATTGGTAAACCGGGTCAAATTACTGGCTGCGACGCGCTCTTCGCCGGGTTGCCAGAGAATTTCGGACATGCTTTTCCTTTTTTCAAAACACTACAAAATTAGTCCGCGAATGTCAAGAGGGCGTTGTTGTGGGAGAAAAAAATAGCAGACGAGTAAATCCCGTCTGCTATTTTTTTGCAAATAAAGAGAAAACTAATACGACCAATTATTGAGGTTGACTTCACTGATGGCGACCGGCTGTTCCAGCACGATAAAATCTTTTGAGGTTTCACAAACTTGACCACTCATGTCATCCAACACCCGAATCGTCACATAATATTCGCCGCTTTTGAAATTCGGCAAAGGGAACTTCATGCTGTGGGCGCAGGTGTCGCCGGGCTTCTCGTTGACGCGCTTCAGTTGCGCAATTTGATTGCCGTCCTGATCAAAAAAGAAAATCAAGGTGGTGTAGGTAGATTTGTCGCAGTTGGGAACGTAGGCGAAATTATACACCTCGAAATAAATGTAAATATCGGTATTCACGCCGTGGGCGAACACGCGTGAGGCATTGGGCTCGATATACCGGTTGTTTTTAACGTAGGGTTGGCCATCCGGCGCTGGCTCGATTCGGTGGCTGAGTTGCACGTCGCTGATGGCCAGTTGTCTCAAGCGAAAATTTTTTGTCGAGAATTTTCTCTCTAAAAAAGAGGTAGAACGGGTTTCGCGATCGGTTAAGCGCGCTTTTATTTTGTAGGTTCCGGGCGCAAATGAATAGCCGAACAGCATCACGCGCGCTTTTTGGCCGGATTGAGTTTCTGCATAAGTGTCCACCTCTACGCGATCGACGTTGACATAATTTTCGAGCAAGCTGTCGCTTTCGGTCAACACCGAGAAATCGACTTCATACTCGGCGTAAAAGCGCCGCGCTTTTTTGATGAATTGCAATTCATCGTAACTCACTTGAACGTAAAATTCCACAAAGGTGTCATCGTTCAAGCCTTTGTAGTTTGAGTAGTCCAACAGGAAAAGCGGGCCGTCCCCCACGGAGATGAAGGGGGTGGTTATATCGGCTTTTTGCGGCGTTGAAGAAAAGGCGCTGGAGAGGATAACCAGCGAGGACAGTAAAGCGATCCGTGCTTTCATAATTCCTCCATGAATTAATATTTACAAAGTGAAATTCATTACTTATTTGTATTGGAATTACAGACAATTGCTTGGCAGCGGGGAAATTTATTTGATGAAAATTATGCAACAGAAAAATAAAAAGAGAGGGGCGGCTCAGCTGGAAGGTGGGCAAGTCCGGAATTCAAATATTATCTCAAGCTGTTTTGGTTACCGCAAGGGCACTCATCGCCACTAGTGAGCCCTCTGGCCAGCGTCGCCTCGTATAGTTGATCTCGCCGGGGGGATGTGGCTGTTCATTTCCTCGAAGTATAACTTAGATTTCTATTAGAAAAAAAATCGTGATGAATATGCCTAAAAAACCCTGCTGGCCTCCCAAGCCAGCAGAGCTTTTTTGCGCGACTCCCCCCATTGATATTTGCCAAACACGCCGGTCTTGCGAATGACGCGATGGCAGGGGATGAGATAAGCCACGGGATTATTGGCCACGGCATTGGCCACCGCGCGCGTGGCCCGCGGGCTGCAAACTATGCGGGCAATGTCTTCATACGACACCATGCTTGCAGATGGAATTCGCAACAGCGCTTCCCAAACTTTGACTTGAAAATTGGTCCCCTTCAAAAAGAGCGTCAGAGTTTTTTCCCTATTGTTCTGGCGTGAAAAAATAGTTTCGACGTATTGCTTCGTCGCTTTTTCCGACTGAACCAAAGTCGCCGCCCGCCAATTCCGGCGCAGCCTTTCCACAGCGGCTTGCCGGTTTTTCTTATTAACGAACGAAAGCGCGCAAATGCCTTTTTCAGTCACCGCGAGAAAGCAGTCTCCGAATGGAGTGGGATGGAAGCCGTAATGAATGATTAATCCCTCGCCGCGGCTTTTGTACTCGCCGGGGGTGACCGCCTCGATGTTGACGAAAAGATCGTGCAGCCGGCCGGAGCTGCTTAGTCCGCTTTCGTAGGTCGCGTCCAGCAGGCTGGTAGATTTTTCCAACAGCGTCTTCGCGTATTCCACGGTGAGAAACTGCAAAAACTTTTTCGGGCTGATGCCGGCCCAGCGTTTGAACAATCTTTGGAAATGAAATTCACTCAAATGCACGTGCCGGGCGACGGCGCTCAGCGACGGTTGATTTTGAAAATTCTTTTCCAAAAAAAGAATGGCTTTTTCGATGCGCTGGTAATCGAGCGCCGATTGGGTTAGGTAGTGAGTCATCGTTTTTCTCCTCAATTTTTTCGAGGAAAATATAATCACGGCGACCAATTAGAACAATCCGATTCTTGCTAAGATGGGAGGTATCCGATTGACAAAAAAGACTCCTCCTGAGTGACAGTAAATTCCCGAGACGAAACTTGATTACGGCAAAATCAGCAGCCGCCGCGCGGAAGTGGTTTGACCGGAGGTGAGCCGGTAAAAATAAATTCCGGGCGGAAGGGTTTCCACGTTGAGCAGTCTCTGATGTGAACCGGAGGGCAGACGCTCAGCAAGCACGGTTTGCACGCGCTGCCCTAATAAATTGAAGACGTCTAATCTCACCGCTGCGGTTTGATTTATTCTAAAAGGAATGACGATGGCGGATGCCAGCGAGCTGCTTTTCACAAAGGGATTGGGGAAGCTTTGCTGGAGCTCGAATTGCGCCGGCAGCGGCGGCTCGCCGGTGGTGTCGGTTACCGAACCGGGATTGTCAAAAATAAAAATCAAATCTTCGATTTCATCGATGCCGGTCAGATCGAGATCGCCGTCGCGATCGCGGTCGTGCAGGGTAGCGCAGGAGCCGGCCAAATGCGCCGGTAGCGTGCGCGGGTTGCTGAACTCGCCGCTGCCGTTGTTTTCGTAAATCGTCCAGTCCGCCGAACCAAAGTTGCTGGTGACCACTTCAAGATCGCCGTCGCCATCGAGGTCGCCCACATCGATGGCCAGCGGCCCCGCGCCAACGCTGTACAGCACGGCGTTGCCGAGGTTGCCGGCGCCGTCGCCCAAAAGCTGCGCGAACTGAGCGCGGTTTTGATTGGCGGTGACCACGTCCACGTGGCCGTCGTTGTTCAGATCGCCGGCGGCGATCATCCAGTTGTTGCCGCCGGAGCTTTTCTTCGATGCGAACTCGAACCCGCCGTCGCCGTCGCCCAGCATCACCGCCACTTCTTCGCTGTTGAAGCCGCCGACAAAGAGATCAATAATTCCATCCTCATTAATATCGGCCGCGGCGCACGAGACCTCGCCTTCCACCCCCGCTTGCATATCCCGGCGCGGCGCAAACGTGCCGTCGCCGTGGTTGAGAAAAATGGAAATGTTGTTACCGCGCCGGTTGGCGGTGACGATATCCACCGTGCCGTCGCCGTTCACATCCAAAACGCACAGGCCGCGCGGCGCTTCATCTGCCGGATACGTTATTGCTGGCAAAAAGCGGCCGCTGCCGTCTCCCAAAAACACGCTCATGGAGTTGCCGGTGATATTGCCGACGGCAAAATCCAGGAAACCGTCGCCGTTGAAATCGCCGCCCTCGTTGGTGCTGGGCGTGGAGTTGGCCGGCAGACCGAAAATCTCGAAATCCGAGTAGTTGCCGGCGCCGTCGTTCATGAACACGCGCACGTCGCTGGCGAATTCATTGGGCGCGGCGAAATCGTGGAAGCCGTCGCCGTCGAGATCGCCGGCGTAGGCGCCGTAGGTTCGAATGGCGCCCTCGCTGGGCTGTCGCACGTTGATGGTGCGCGTTTCGACTAACTCGAGCTTGCCGGCGCCGGCGCGCGTCCAGAAATTCCACGCGAAGCCCTTTACTAATTTTTCGGCCGAAGAATTTTGAATGTCTTTTGAAAGCGAAACGGTGATCCACTCACCCGCCGAAAAGGTTTTGAGCGGTGTGAATCGGACGCGGCGGTTGTTATCTTCGAAAACAAAATTTCCCGGGCACACGCCGGTCCAGCGGCCAAACACCGCAAACGAGCGGCTGGTGACGCTTTGCGGATCGATGGGCTGAGCGAACTCCACCACGATTTGCAGATTCTCGGCGGCGGCCATCGCTTGCGCCGCCGGTTGAAACGAGACCACGGTTGGGCTGCTGGCAAAAACTATTTTAGTCAACCCAAAAAATTGAATAAGAATGGACGAGACGAGTTTAAAACTTCGCATGCATAATCCCCATTTTTTATTAGTAACAAGACTTTTGTAAAATCCGGCAAAGTGTTCGGGCGAGTCCACCCGGATTCTGAAATTCTGAAATCAGGTTGCAGGCGACGAAGCAATTTCCCCGCCTGAACATCAGAAGATTGCTTCGCTCCCTACGGTCGCTCGCAATGACAGTAGTACCACAAAGTACATGAAGGTACAAAGTTTTTGAAAGTCAGTTTAGATCAAAAATTAGCGGGACGACTTTCGAGTTTTAGTTTTCCATCTACTGAGCCCACCAAAAGCAATTGCCGGTTTGCGAATGCGGCGTCGCGGCACCACTCGGGCAATTCTTCCGGGGCTACCTGCCAGGTTGTGTTTTCCAGTTGAAGAAGCTTGCCGGTTGGAGCGCCGGGAACCAAGATCAAGTTCAGTGCGGAATCGTTGGTTTTGACGGGCCGCGGGCTGCCGTTCAGATTCCAGGTTTCGTCTGAAGTTACCAGCGGCGTTGGAATCTCGTTGCCTTTTTCGAGCGCGAGCAGCCGCATGGTTCCGGTTGAGCCGTCGTTCCAGAGAGTCCAGCCTTTGGCCGCGATCGGCCCGGCAGCCGGGCAGCCAGCAATTTTCCACAGTTGCGGCCCGAGCCGGGTGGGCTGTGAAAATTCGTTGGCGGCGCTTTTGGTTATTTTGAAAATATCACGATAGCCGGCGCCGTCGGTGTTTCTAAAAATCACTTCGAGCCCGCCGTCCGTGTTTAGCGCGAGGCCGGGCCGGCAGCAGCCGCACACCGAGTGAATTTGTTCGGCGCTCAGATTTTTTTCGATGATCTGATTTTCTAAAATCCGCGCATAATAGAGATCGCAGGGTTCCTCCTGGCCCGGCGGCGCGTCGCGGGGATCGATCCAAACGCAGTGCAAACCGCCTTCGGAATCAAACGCTACGGTGACAAACGATTGCATCGCGCGCGCGGTATCCTGATTTAGTTTGATCGAAGGCTCGAAGGTTTTACCATCGTCGCGGCCGAGGGCGACCCGCACGTCCCAGTTTTTATCGGTGAAGCCAATCGCCAGCAAGCCGCCGGCGCCAACTGCGATCGACGGCCGCAGCTCGTCGAAGGGGCTATTATTCACGAGGCCGGGAACGTGGTTGACGCGGGTAGGTTTTGAGATTTGATTCTTGTCATCGACAGAGGCGAGAAAAAGATTGGCGCCGGATTCATCTTCTTCGCACCACGCCAACAGCAGCTCGCCGCGGGAGTTGAAAACAAACTGCGGATGAAATACCAAAGCCGTAGGCGGCGCGGTTTTTCGGCACTCCAACAGCAGAGTGAGCATTCCAAGAACAATTAGATGGACTTTTTTCAAAGGTAACCTTCCCGAAATTTTTGAGAAACGTAAGAATTAAAAGGAAAAAACTCAAATCCAATTTCTTGCGTTTTCAAAAAAATCCGTTATTTTTGACGTATTACTTAAAGGAGGAACGGATCGTGAAAACAACCCCTCGGGCGTGGCTGTTGTGGGTATTCATTGTTTTCATTTTTCATCTTGATTTTCTGAACTCAAACGCGCAATCCTCCCAAACAAATCTCCGTTTTGGAATTTCATTTCCCAAAGAACGCAGCGCGCAGCCGCTCGATGGCCGGGTGCTGCTGATGATCTCCGCGGACAGCACTGCCGAGCCGCGGTTTCAAATCAGCGACGATGCCGACACGCAATTGATTTTCGGCGTCAACGTCGATGGCTTGAAGCCGGGAGAGGATGCGGTCATCGACGCTTCGATTTTTGGGTATCCACTAAAAAGTATTTCTGAAATCCCGCCGGGGGAGTACTGGGTGCAAGCGCTGCTGCATCGTTACGAGACCTTCCATCTCAAAGACGGCCGGGTTTTGAAACTGCCGATGGATCGCGGCGAAGGCCAGCAATGGAATCGCGCGCCGGGAAATCTTTTTAGTACGCCTAAAAAGTTGCATATTGATCCCACGAAAGATGAAGTGATTCAAATCTTGCTCGATCAGGAAATTCCGCCCATCGAGCCGCCAAAGGACACGAAGTACATCAAACACGTCAAAATGCAAAGCAAGCTGTTGACGGAATTCTGGGGCCGGCCGATGCACCTCGGCGCGTGCGTGCTTTTGCCGGAAGGGTTCGATGAGCATCCCGAGGCGCGCTACCCCCTGGCGATTTTCCACGGCCATTTCCCCTACACCTTTGGCGGCTTTCGTGAAACGCCGCCCGACCCGAATCTCAAACCGGAATACAGCAAACGCTTCAACATTCACGGCTACAACAAAATCGTGCAAGAGCACGCCTATCAATTTTACAAAGATTGGACTGGGCCGGATTTTCCGCGCATGATCATCATCGAGATTCAACACGCCAATCCTTACTATGATGACTCTTACGCCGTCAATTCCGCCAACCTCGGACCTTACGGCGACGCGATCACGTACGAGCTGATTCCGTTTGTCGAAAAACAGTTTCGCGGAATCGGGGAAGGCTGGGCACGATTTCTTTACGGCGGCTCCACCGGCGGCTGGGAAGCGCTGGCCGCGCAGGTCTTTTATCCGGACGAGTACAACGGCTGCTGGGCCGCGTGCCCCGATCCCATCGATTTTCGCGCTTACACGGTTGTTAACATCTACGAACACAAGAATGCTTATTACGTCGATAGCAAATTCAAGAAGACGCCGCGGCCGGGAAAGCGCAATTATCTCGGCGAAGTGAGCGTGACGCTCGAAGAGACGAATCACCGCGAGCTGGTGCTCGGCACCAATTCCCGTTCGGGCGATCAGTGGGACATCTGGCAGGCGGTGTATTCGCCGGTTGGCGAAGACGGTTATCCCAAACCGATTTGGGATAAGATGACCGGCGACATCGATCGGTCAGTGGCGGAGTACTGGCGAGAGAATTATGATCTCGGTTACATTCTCAAGCGCGACTGGCCCAAAATTGGAAAAAGGCTCGAAGGAAAAATCAACATCTATTGCGGCGATATGGATAATTACTATCTCAACAACGCTGTGTATTTAGTTGAGGAATTTTTGAACGGCACCACTGATCCACATTACGGCGGCGAAGTGGATTACGGCGACCGCGCCGAGCACTGCTGGAACGGCGATCACGAGCGGCCCAACGCGATTTCGCGATTGCGCTATCATCAAATGCACGCGCCGAAGATTATGGCGCGTATTCGCGCCAGTGCGCCGGCCGGTGCCGATACGACGAGCTGGCGGTATTAAGGAGAAGAGCGAAAAGCGTGGAGCGGCCATGAAAAAAATCTTACATTCTTGCATCACACAATTTTAGATAAGCTCGGCGTTGTTTTCCACTCCGATAGGAGCATAGTGTTTAATGTAATTGCACCATGAGGACATATTACTCCTACGGAGTTTGGCCCGTCGAGGTGTTATAAACATCTCATCCCTACGGGATTAGCGCAATCATCATGAGGCGATGGCGATTTTTAACTCCGATAGGAGTGCAATGTTTATAGCACGAACACAAATGAAGCACAAAAAACTCCGTAGGAGTGACATGTATTTAACTCCTACGGAGTTTGTGATGAAGGGGCGGCGTTTTTCTATAAACATTTCATCACTACGGGATTTTGTATTCGAGCAATTTAGACGCAGATACGAAATGCCTGTGAGGCGCAAATGATCGACAAGGCAATTTCCCGCTACAAAATCCTCGAAAAGCTTGGCGGCGGGGACATGGGCGTCGTCTACAAAGCCCGGGACCTCAAACTCGACCGCTTCGTCGCCCTCAAGTTTCTTCCACATCATCTTTCGGCGGATGAAGAAGAAAAGAAGCGCTTCATCCACGAAGCCAAGGCCGCCTCGGCGTTGAATCATCCCAACATCTGCACCATTCACGAAATTGACGAAGCGGAGGGGCAGCAATTCATCGCGATGGAATTTGTCGAAGGCGCGAGCTTGAAAGAAAAAATTGCCGCCGGGCCGCTGAAAATCGACGAGGCCATCAACCTCGCAACGCAAGTTGCCGAAGGCTTGCAAGCTGCGCACGAGAAGGGCATCACGCATCGCGATATTAAACCGGCCAACGTGATGATCACAAACAAAGGCCAGGCGAAGATCATGGATTTTGGCCTGGCGAAACTGGCAGGTCGAACGGTGGTCACCAAAGAAGGGATGACGTTGGGCACGGTGGCTTACATGTCGCCGGAACAGGCGCGCGGCGAAGAAGAGAATTTGCGGAAGTATGGGGATTGGGGGATGTTGGGGGAAGAGTGAAGGGCGAAAGGTGAAGAGTGAGGGGTGCACCTTTCACCATCGCTTTTCAATTTTTACTTCATGAATGACACAGCTATCAAAATGGCCAAGCTCTTATTTATGTTGTCCATCGAAAAAAGAAAGTGCGCTTATAGCCTCCGGCGCTATAATTATCGTTTTCCCTTGTTCATCAACTGTAATAATGAGATGCGGGGTAATAAAGATGTTTTCCGCGTGTCTGATGATATAATTTTCACCATTATCAACGTGAATTTCAAAAGCCTTAAAAGGACGGGCCTTAACGATTTCGCGAATTTCATCAAGACGCATAAGAGTTTTCCTCCGGTTTAATCAAATAAAATTTAACCTATTGGGGACGAAAAAGCAAGCATTAATTTGGGTGATGCCATGATCGGCAAAACCATTTCCCACTACAAAATTCTCGCCAAGCTCGGCGAAGGCGGCATGGGCGTCGTCTACAAAGCTGAGGATAAGAAGCTCAAGCGCGTTGTCGCGCTCAAGTTTCTGCCATCGTCCATGATGGCGGGCGAATCAGAGAAAATCCGTTTGGTTCACGAGGCACAAGCCGCCGCGGCGTTGAATCACCCGAATATTTGCACCATCTACGAAATCGATGAGGCGGATGGGCAGCAATTCATCGCGATGGAGTTCGTCGAAGGCGCGAGCTTGAAAGAAAAAATTGCCGCCGGGCCGCTGAAAATCGACGAGGCCATCAACCTCGCCACGCAAGTTGCCGAGGGCTTGCAAGCCGCGCACGAGAAAAAGATCACCCACCGCGACATCAAGCCGGCGAATATCATGATCACAACCAAAGGCCAGGCAAAGATCATGGATTTCGGCTTGGCGAAGTTGGCCGGACAGAAGACGCGCCTTACCAAAACCGGCATGACCGTCGGCACGGTGGCGTATATGTCGCCGGAACAAGCACAAGGGATAGACGCGGATCACCGCACGGATATTTGGGCTTTGGGCGTCGTGCTTTACGAGATGATCACCGGGCTGCATCCCTTCAAAGGCGATTACGAACAGGCGGTGATGTATTCGATCATGAATGAAGAGCCGGAACCTGTGACAGGTTTGCGTACCGGCGTGTCAATGGAATTGGAGCGCATTGTAAATAAGGCCTTGGCTAAAAAGCCCCTTGAACGCTACCAGCATACTGATGAAATATTAGTTGACCTTCGCGCGCTGCAAAGGGGTTATGCCTCAGGCGTTTCGAAACAGCCGTTGGCCGGCGTCAAATCTGCCGGAAAAAATAGAGCGTATTTGTATGGCGGCATCGCCGTCCTGTTTATTTCACTCGCCTTTGTTCTATTCAATCTATTTACCGGCCATGGCGGGCCGATTGATTCTATTGCCGTTCTGCCGTTCGTTAATTCAAGCGGGGATCCTGATATCGAATACCTGTCGGATGGCATGACGGAATCACTCATCAACAGCCTGTCACAACTGCCCCATCTTTCGGTCAAAGCGCGCAGCACGGTGTTTCGTTACAAGCGTAAAGACGTTGAGCCGCAAAAAGCGGGGGAGGAGTTAGCCGTGCAGGCTGTGTTAAATGGGCGCGTGGTCGATCGTGGCGAGAACTTGACGCTCAGCCTGGAATTGGTCAATGTGCGGACGGGTAATCAAATCTGGGGCGAGCAGTACATTCGCAAACTGGCCGACCTGGCTTCGTTGCCGGGCGAGATCTCACATGATGTGTCAAACAAATTGCGGATGAAGTTATCAAGCGCGGACGAGCGGAAGTTGGCAAAGACCTACACCGCCAATGCCGAAGCCTATGAGCTTTATCTCAAGGGACGTTACCATCTTTTGAAGCTAACGCCGCCGGAAGCCCAAAAAGGCATCTCATATTTACAACAAGCAATTGAAATTGACCCCGCTTATGCGCTTGCCTATGTCGGACTCTCGGAAGCATATCGCTCGCTTGCGCTCGCCGGAGAAATGACTCCAACCGAATTTTATCCGAAATCGAAAGCGGCGGCGCAAAAAGCCATCGACATTGACGATGCCCTCGCCGAAGCTCATACCGCTCTCGGTTCCAACATATTTTGGTACGATTGGAATTGGACCGAAGCCGAAAAGCAATACCAACGAGCCTTGGAGCTTAATCCAAACAGTGTGGACACGCATCTGTTTTATGCGCATTTACTTTCAAACACGGGACGGCACGCGGAAGGACTCGCCGAAATCAAACGCGCCAGAGAGCTTGACCCGCTTTCTCCGTTTGTCGGCGCGCTGGAAGGGCAGTTTCTCATTCACGCCGGGCGTTCCGATGAAGCGCTGGCCCGATTGCAGAAGACATTCGAGCTCGACCCGAATTTTTGGTTTCCTCATTTACATGCTGCAAGCGCTTATATCGAGAAGGGAATGCTTGCTGAAGCAATCGCCGAAGCGCGCAAGTCGAAAGAACTCTCCGGTGGGGAAACCCACTCAATGGCGTTCCTCGGTTATGCTTTGGCGAGGCTGGGCAAACAAGCGGAGGCGCGAACCCAGCTTGAAGCACTATTGAAACGATCAAACGTGCGTCACGTTCCGCCCTATAATATCGCGCTGATTTATAACGGTTTGAGAGACCACGACGAAACGCTCGCTTGGTTGAAGCGAGGTTATGAACAGCGCGACCCGAAAATGACCTTTTTGAAAGTCGAGCCGAAATGGAATAATTTGCGTTCCGATCCGCGCTTTCAAGATCTGATGCGGCGGATGCGCTTTCCGGAAAATTAGGCTGGATGATTGGCGGAAAACGATCAATCAAAAAAACCGGAAGAGATGGATCATGATCGGCAAAACAATCTCACACTATAAGATTTTAGAGAAACTCGGCGAGGGCGGCATGGGCGTGGTCTACAAAGCCGAGGACACCCAGCTCAAACGTGACGTCGCCATCAAATTCCTGCCACGTCAGATAGCCGTCAGCGAGGAAGAACGCGCGCGTTTCAAAATCGAAGTGCAGGCTGCGGCGGCGTTAAACCACCCGAACATGGCGACCATCCACACCATCGAGGAACACGACGATGAGACCCAGACGGATCGGGGCAGGTTGTCCATCGTTATGGAGTATATCGAGGGCCGGGAATTAAGACAATTATTAATCGACAATTGTCAATTGACAATGCCTTAGATTACGCCACTCAAATTGCCCGAGGCTTGCAAGCGGCTCATAAAAAAGGCATCATCCACAGGGGAACACAAGACGCGGTTGGCGAAGTTGACAGGAGAGGGCTGAAATGGTCGGCCAAACTATATTGCAGAACAAGTTCTCGAAAAAGCTCGGATTAAATCAAATCTAAATTATGGAGGAAGTGATATGGTTTTTTTAGATAAGCTGTTTGGGAAAGAAGATTCCTCAGTCGTTCGCATCAACCCGCGCTCAAGGTTGACAAGGATTCCACAGGTCTCGCGCTTGTCGACTTTTCGGAAGGTCGTTATTCTGGTGTCAGTGTTAGCGTGCGCTGCGGGGTGGGCGCAAACAAGCCCCACGGACGACAAAGAGAGCAGCAATTACGAGGATCTCGTCGTGCTGTTCAAAGATTGGCGGAACTTCCAGAAACCGGCTCTGGTGGATGGCATTCCCGACTACACCACCGAGGCCATGACCAAACAACACCGGGCCCTGGAAAAATATCAGCAGCGTCTGGCGGCCATCGACACCAGCGGCTGGCCCATCTCCCAGCAAGTTGATTATCATCTGGTGCGCGCCGAAATGAACGGCCTTGACTTCGATCACCGCGTGCGCCGGCCGTGGGCGCGCAGTCCCGCTTTTTACGCGATGATCTGGCCTTCTCAAAGCGATGTTCCCGCCAGAGAAGGCCCGGTGCTCCACGGCGCCATTGAGGTCTGGCAATATGAATTTCCGCTCACAGCAGAGCGCGCCGCGGACCTCGCCGCGAAACTGCGATCCATCCCCAAAATCCTCAAACAGGCGAAAAGCAATTTGGTTGAAAACGCCCGCGACCTCTGGCTGGGCGGCATCCGCAGAATGAAAGAACAAAAGGAAGATCTGGAGGCGCTGGCGCAGCGGGTTGCAAAGAATGCGGAGTTGGAGTCAGCGGTTCAAGAAGCGCGTTTGGCCACCGAGGATTTCATTGCCTGGCTCGAGGCCGAGGCGCCATCCAAGACCGGTCCTTCGGGAGTGGGCAAGCAGAACTACAACTGGTATTTGAAAAACGTTTACCTCCTTCCCTACACGTGGGATGACGAAGTGACGATCATGCATCGTGAGTTGGCGCGTGCGCACGCCTCGCTCAGACTGGAAGAGCACCACAATCGCAAACTGCCGCCGGCGCAGGAGATCGCCAGCGCCGAGGAATATGACCGCCAATTAAATGAGGCGGTCACCGAGTTCATGAAATTTCTAACCGCAGAGGAAATTCTCTCGATCAAGAATTACATGGATGCAGCGTTGCGCGCACAAATTGGTAAATTTACCCCGCCTGATCAATATCGCAGCTTCTTTACGAAGGTGAACCTGCACGATCCAATGGTGATGCGAACCCATCAATACCACTGGATTGAGTTGGCGCGGCTGGCAAACGAGCCGCATCCCAGTCCCATCCGGCGGGTTCCGCTGCTTTACAACATCTTCGCGTTCCGGGCCGAGGGCCTGGCCACTGCCATGGAGGAGATGATGATGCACGCCGGACTTTTAGACGACCGGCCGCGCGCCCGCGAGCTGATCTGGATTTTGTTGGCGCAGCGCGCCGCCCGCGCCCTCGGCGGGCTTCACGTGCATAGCAACGACTGGACGATGCAGCAAGCTGTTGACTTCGCCTGCGAATGGACGCCGCGCGCCTGGCTTGAGAGGGACGGCGCGCTGGTTTGGTTTGAACAAGATTTGTATCTGCAGCAGCCCGGTTACGGCAGCAGCTATCTAACCGGGAAACTGGAAATTGAGAAGTTATTGGCCGAGCGCGCGCATCAGCTTGGCGACCGCTTCACTCTGAAGCGTTTTATGGACGAACTCAACTCAGCGGGGGTTATCCCCGTTTCATTGATTCGATGGGAACAGACCGGACGGGACGACGAAATCAGCCGCCTGCGGTAGGGCGTATGGCAACGCCACGAACACAAAACCCGGTAACCGGTGCGGATCAGCTTTCAACGAATTTGCGCAGCCTGTGCGAGTTTCTTTTGAAGCGATTTTCCAATTCACGTAAGGCAAAGAAACGTTAGGCGCAAGATTATTCCTCGCTGCCAAATCTCGAAAGGCATAGTTTGCGATCAAGTTTCTTCCGCACTGCATCGCCACCAACCCTTGCGAAGGTTTCAAACCTTCGCAAGGGGTTCTTCCATAATTTAATCCACAAACACCTGTTCCACCGGGCGGATGGTTACTTTATCCGCGGCAAAATTCAGTTTGTAATCCTGAATGATTTTATCTTCTTCCAACAACTCCGCTGGCTTTTCCGCCTGGTAGGTGATCGGCGACGTCGTGTTGTTGAGCAGCCGGTTTTTCAAATCTTCGGCATCTTTGGTGACGAAAACAAACTTGACATTCTGATCCTGCAAATGGGTTTTGATCACGCGGTTGACGTCTTCCAACGTTAGCTTCTTGAGATTTTCTGAAACAAAGCTCGTGAACTCGCCGATGCCGTAGTAGCGGCTGTCGAGGGCATAGCCTAATTGCTGATCCTGACTCTTGGTGAGGATATTCACATATTTGAGCAGGTAATTTCTGGTCGCCTCAAAATCCTCTTTGGTCATGCCGTTGTTGATGAGCTTGTTCAACTCAAACATGGCGACGCGCGTGGCGAAATGGGCGTTCTGCACGGTCTCCACCGGGCGAATCCACACTTGAAAAATTTGCTGCTGGCGGCCGAGATTCGGATCCGGCTGGAACTGAAACATGCCGTGGGGGAAATATTCGATGTATGCGTAATCCCCGTAGTTCATGCCGCGGATTTCACGGATGCGTTGATACAAGTAACTGTTGGAGGAGCGGTGCTCGCCGAAGTAGGACTGCACCAGCAGCAGCGCGGTGAAATCCGCATGCGCGCGATTGACCGCGATGGGGAAGCCGAATGAAACCGCCGTTGAGCGGGTTTCCTTTTGAATGATCTCCGCTTCGTGGCCGCTGATCGCCGGCGGCTGCGGCGGCGCAATTTTAACCCGGACGCCTTCCGGCAATTGCGCCAGATCTTTTTTGAAGCGATTTAAAAATTCATCGCCGAAGTTGCCGGCCAATCCCAAAACCAAGTTGGCGCGGGTGTAGTTTTCAGCGTAGAAATTTTTAACATCGTCCAGTGACATTTTTTCCAGCGCCGCCACGTGGCCGTAATTTAAATGGCTGTAGGGGTGATTTCTGTAAATGAATTCATACAGCGCCTCTTTGCCCAACTCCTCGTCGTTGTTTTCCCGCAGGCTCACTTTGATGTAGTTGATCAAATTGGTTTTCACGCGGGTGAAATCCGACTCGTCCCAGCCCGGATTGAGAAGCTGCTGCGAGATAATGTCATAATAGGCGTTGAGGTTGTCGCGGTGGGTCGTGCCGGTGAACACGGTCATCTCTTTGTCAACTTGATTGCCGAACGACGCTGCCATCGGAAACAGCGCTTTTTGGATTTCTTCGTATTTCATGGTTTTGCTGCCGGCGTCAGTGATCATCGCGGCAGTCAACTGCGCCAGCCCGGCTTTGCCAGCGGGATCGTTCGCTGCGCCAACGTTGAACAGAAGTCGAAAATTGATGATGGGCGAATCTCCGCGCAGCAGCACCGTCTCGATTTCCGGCGGCGCCTGCAACGCGTTTTTCACGATTTCATCGATGGAGCCAGTTTTAGTTGCAACGTCCGGCAGCGGTTCTTTCGAGAGGGAAACCACCACCAGCCGATTGTCCGTGAAGTACTGGTTGGCTTTGGCTTGAATATCCTCGGGCGTGATGGTGTCATAAAGGCGATAAACGCGGTTGATGGTTTCGGGATCTTTGGTGCGCACCACGTAGCCCACCAGCGCGCTGGCGATGGTTTCGGAATTGTCCATGCTGTTGGCGAACGAATATTTCAAGTTGGATTTGATCTCCGCCAGCCGCTGCGCCGAAACCGGCTCGGTGCGCAACTGGGCAAAGGCTTTGAGAATTTCGTCGCGCACGTACCAGACGTCGTTGAGGTCTTTGACCCGCGCGGCTACCGTCAGCAAATAAGGGTCAACCCGATCGGGAAAGTACGCCCAGAGCTGATCGACCTTCTGTTCTTTCACCACCAATTTTTGATACAGCGGCGAGCTTTCCGAGAACGCTAATTGTTGGATGACATCCATCGTGGCCATGTCATTTTTCGTTTCTGAAAATGCTGGCCCGTGGAACGCCACGGTTATCCACGGCAGGGTCGGCGTCGTCCACGCGACGTGATCGTAAACCGCACCCATGGGTTCCGGCTCCGGTGGAATCGCCGGTTTGAAATTGCCGGGCTTCCAACTGCTCCAATATTTTTCCACCAACTTGAACGCTTGCTCGGGGTTGACGTCGCCAGCCAAAATGATGACGCTTTTTTCCGGGCGGTAGTAGCGATCAAAAAATGTCAAACTGTAATCATACTGGTTGGGCATGTCTTCGATGTCTTTGAGAAAACCCATCGTCGTATGTTTGTAAGTATGGACTTGGAACGCCGCGTTGCGCTGCACCTCGATGAGCTTCTGAATTGGATTGGCGGAATTTTTATTGTATTCGCCTAGCACAGCTTTGGATTCGGTTTTGAAATCTTCCACCGAGTATTTCAAATTTTGGAAACGATCGGCTTCTAACATGAGCACGGTTTCCAAATCTTCTTTGGAGAAGGTGATGTGGTAGTTGGTGACGTCGTCGGAGGTGTAGGCATTTTGATCGGCGCCGGCGTTTTTGAGAATCTCGGTGTATTTTTCATTGGGAAATTTTTCGGTGCCGCGGAACATCATGTGTTCGAAAAAATGGGCGAAGCCGGATTTGCCGGGCTCCACTTCGTTGCGGGAGCCGGTTTGCACGGGGATTTGCAGCGAAACAATGTTGGGGTAATCCGTCGGCACCACAATCACCCGCAGGCCATTTTTCAAATCTTTGATGTGATACTTGTAGGGAAAAATTTTGGAATCTTTGGCATCGTCGTTGGCCATAGCACCTCCAGTGATTAGAATAAGACATAGACACAGACTAAAGAGCGTTCGAGTGGACATATCTGCTCCTCCTGTTTTGGGTAATAAGAAATTTGTGAAAGGGGTGTTAATTCCAATGAATTTGCACGAATTGAAAACGCGCCGGTTCAACAAAAGTTTCAGATGGGAGAGGGCATTAATTTTCATCGCCGTAATTTTCGCGCAGTTTTTGAACGCCCAACGGCTCGCCGATGATGGTCAGGCGGTCGCCTTCGAGGAGGCGCGTGCTGCCGCGCGGAAAAATAATTTCACCGCCGCGGTGGATTAAGGCAATGAGGCTGCCGGGCGGCATATTCAAATCGCGGATGGCCTGATTGATGAGCGCGGCAGATTTTGAGCCCGCCAGTAGTTGCAGGGAGAAGAAGCGCTCGTCGCGCAGCAACAGCTCTTTGATTTCCTGCTCGTTCTTCGCGCCCAACCAGTGGGGCATAAAGCGTTCGTCGTCCACTTGCCCAGCGATTTGCGCGAGAATCCGCAAGTGCTGCCCCGGGTTGTCTTCCGGACTAGCTAGAAAGAAGAAAGCGTGAACCGGCTGGCGCGCCGGCGTATCGTGCTGGCCGTTGTCTAAATTTACCTGCACGCCTTTTTGCGCCCGCACGATAACGATCTCCGGCTGAGTTAACCCTTGTAGTCGAATATGCGGGAGCGCCACCCCGTGAGAAACCGGCGTGGCGCCAAATCGGGTGCCTTGTAGAAAACTCTCTTTCATGTTATCAGCCAAGAGATTGAGGCGGCAGGATAAATGGTCAGCAGCTTTTTCAACCACTTCTTCAAAGCTCACACTGCCGCTCAGGTCAATGAAACCGGCGCGCGCAATCACCACGTCGAACGGGTCTTCGGCGCGGGCGCCCTTTTCTTTTAAAATGCCCCGCAGCTCGCTGTCCAGCCCCTCGAAGCGTTTTTCTCCCAACCGGGCGAAGATGTGATAAATGGCGCCTCCCCGGGTAACTCTTTTGCGAGCATAAACAAAATACCACAATGCGCCTAATAGAATGAGGCCGCTGGTGAAGGCAGATGCATACCAACCCATTTTGACAATGATCAAAAGCGGTAGGATCATTCCGAATATCTGAGTCCACGGGTAGAATGGCGACCGAAAGCCTGGATCATAAGATTGGATGCGGCTTTCGCGCATGATAATAATTGCCAGACAGGTGAGCGCAAACAGCAGCAACTGAAACGCGCTGGCCAATTTAGCGATTTTAGCTGGGTTGAAAAGAGTCAAACAAACGATAATTACCACCACGGTGATGTAGATGGAAATTTTGGGGGTGCGATGTTCGTTGAGATAGCGGAAAAAACGGGGGAGGAGATGATCGCGGCTCATTGCCAGGGGGTAGCGCGAGGCGCTCAAGATGCCGGTGTTGGCCACCGACGAAAACGCCAGCAGCGCCGCGACCACCACAATTGCCATGCCCCACGAGCCGGCGAAGGTCTGCGCCGCCGTGGCTACGGGGGTGAGATCGTTTTGGAGACGCCCCAGCGGCACCACGCCAACCATCACCAGCGTGCCAAGTCCGTAAATCACAATCGCGGTGATGACCGCCAAAAACATTCCGAGGGGGAGATTTCGGTCCGGGTTTTTCACTTCCTCGGAAACGCTCACCACCTTTGAGATGCCGACGTAACTTAAGTAAACCAGACCGGCCGCGCCGACGATGGCGTCAAAACCTTTGTCAAAGAATCCCTCAAAATGCTGCGGCTGCAGGTGAAACAGGCCTTTCGCTGAAAACCCACCGATGATCACCAAAAGCGTCAACGCCAGGGCCACTTGAAAGGCGCTCGTTTTCTTCGCTCCAAAGAGGTTTAAATATCCGAACACCAAGGCTAACAGCACCGCCAACGGCGCCACCGGAATTCCCGGAATCAGCAAATTCAAATACGCCCCCATGCCAACCAAAGCGAAGGCGGTTTTCAAAATCAGCGCCAGCCAGGTGCCCAAACCGCCAATGGTTCCAAACAGCGGCCCTAAACTGCGATCCAAAAAATAATACACTCCGCCAGCCCGCGGCATGGCGGCCGCCAACTCGGCCTGGCTTAACACCGCCGGCAAAACCGGCAGCGCGGCGATTAAGTAACTGAGCACCACTGCCGGACCGGCCTGCGCCGCCGCCAACCCCGGTAACAGAAAAAATCCCGAAGCGAGGGTGGCGCCGATGGCGATGGCGTACACGTTGAGGAGCGTAAGCTCTTTTTTGAGCTGCCACGATTTTGAGAGGATCGTCATAAAGAAAGCAAAAGCAGATTGTAACAAATAGGAAGTTCAATTATAAAAAGCGTTGAACAACAATTTGAAGGTTCCGAACATCTGCCCGCGATGGTGCACCCGGAACGCATATAAAATCGCCCGCCCTTTTCCCACCGGAATTTCCGCCAGCGCGATCTTGTTCCACAGCCGCTCTTCGCCCACCACCCAGCCGCTCTGCAGCAAATTGCGGCTGCCGTAAAAAGCGCTTTCGCGGATTTCGTGAACGTAGGGTTTGAGCTCCAGCGCCACGCCGTTATTTATATAAATGGAGGCGGTTTTGGGCATCCCGAACGTTAACTCCGACCGCGGATCCAAATTCAATTTAAAAAGACTGCCGGGCGCGAAATAGTCTTCACGCTTGGCGTTTTTCAAAACATTGACCGCTGGCAAATTCAGGTGCTCAATGTCGAAGTCGCAAGCCTCG
>JBBIIG010000046.1:0-31780 GCA_037446635.1 bacterium | reverse complement strand
ATTCCGCAACAATATTGAAGATGTAAACCCCGCCGTGCTCAATGGTGGGGCTGAGAGTCAGGGTATCCCGTAACGTGCAGATCTGTTGGCAGTTTTGCGACTTCGCATCCCAATTGAATCCGAATGGTGGGGGTTCCGGTTTGATCCTAAGTTTCAAAAAGCCGGGGACTGGCGCTTGTGCGATAACGACCAGGCTGGCAGTTTCACCGGGGCGCAGCCGGTTTTTGGTGTCGCCAATAATATCGAAATCCATTGCAATATTTTGCGCATGGACATTCATCGCTGCTGCCACCGTAACACACAAACAAAAAAAATGTTTTGCCATGACACGCCAACACAAAATAATGTCTGCCGTGAGCCTGGAATTAAAGCTCATCGCTTTCCCCCTTAAAAATGAATTTTATAAATAAGAACCCCTACGCTATATCTTTCCTCAGATACGACATGAGATTACGCTGGGTGGGCAAATTAAAACACTTTCCTCAGAAGAGGTATGAAATGGAAACAAATATATAATAAAGACGCAATATAGTCAAGAATTTTCTTAGTTTTCTGCGGGAACCAAAATTTTGAGAGAAATTTGAAATCCCGCATAAAAAAATCCGAGAGATACCAGCAGCGGAAAACAATACGACTCGTCTTATACCAACAATATCCAGAATATGGAAAATCCGAGCCAATAAAATTCTTACTTTTTTGTCGTAGAAAATTGTCAGATAAAAAACACTAACTGATTGTGCATCATTTCACTTGACTTTCAAAAGAGACATCGTTATTTTCAGCACAAAATTTCTGAACACTTCAAATCATACACCGAAATACCCACGTCCTACTAACTAACTCGCATTCTCAAGCGGGACGCAGGCTTAATATAAGCTGTTGAGTTTTCCACACACAAACTGAGGAGAATCCGATGCCGAATGGAGAGCTTATCCCCTTAGCTCCGTTGCTCACCAAATTGGGTGTGATGCTGACGCTGGCTTTGATGGTGGAACGCTTTCTTACCATTTTCAACTGGATCATCAACCGCCTGTTCATGGTGCAGGTCACCGGCGAACAGGAGGCCATTGCAAAGGAAAATCAAAAATTGCAATCCATCGAGTTGGCCCTTGCGGAGGCCGCCCTTCTTCAGGCCCAGCCAGCCGCCGCAACTGCCGATTCCCGCGAAATTGAGCCCAACCCCACTCACGCTCAACCCGACTCCCGTTTTGACGTCAACGAAATGGCCGCCCCAGATCGTCTCAAAGTAACCAAAGAATTCTGGCTGCAAATTTTGGGAACGCTGGTGGCCGTGACCGGCTGCTATTACATGAAATTTTCCATCTGGATTTTTGTGAGATGGGCAATGGGTGAAGGCAGCCTAGAAAGCATTCAATCAACGGCGTTGGAGTACATCTTCACCGGTATCATCATTGGCGCCGGCAGCAAACCGGTCAACTTTTTAATGAACTTCCTTATCAACCGGCGGCTGGTGGTGACCCGAGAAAAAGCGGCCGAAGAAGCGAAACCCGAAACGGCGCCGGAGGCCAAACCCGTTCTTGTACGCAAACCCGAGCCTGCACCGGATCTCGAACCACCAAAAACAAAATCTATCGAACAGATCATCGGCTTCGTTTACGACGGCGGCGACCGGCCAGAACGGTTGGAGCACAGCCACCTGTTCAAAAAACCCATCGACATGATTGTGTATCATCACACCGCCATGCACTCCGACGCGCCGTTCGAGGAGTTGGTCAAAGAATTCGACCGCAAAGGCTGGCTCACCGGCTACAACTGCGTGGTGTTCAAAGACGGCGCCATTCGCGTGCTCTGCCGCTGGGACCGTTTTGGTAACCACGCTGTCGGTTATAACAACCACTCTTTGGGCATCGCGTTGCAAGGAAATTTTGAAACCAGCCCGAAGGTGCCGTTTTCCAATCACAACGGCCGCTTAGGCATCCTGCGGCCCACCGCCGAGCAAGTGGATGCCGCAGCGCGGGTGACCGCGCTCTGGGCTTTGATGCATCAAATCGAAGTCGCCTTTCCGGAAAAAACCAGCCCGACTTTTCCCAAGGGGATTATCCCCCACATGTACGTCGCGCAGAAAGCTTGCCCCGGCGGCAATTTTCCTTACGCGGAATTCAAACAAGCCGTGGAACGTTACGCAAAACTTTGGAAAGCGGATGAAGAATTTCAAACCGCTGTGAACGCCTTTAAGGCTCAACCGATGGTCATGGCTTAAGGAGAACGCAATGGAAAACATCGAAGTCATCACCCGCATCACGTTTTTATTTTTCATTTACTTGATCATGGCGATTTTTGTGGAGCGTCTGCTGGAGGTGCTGGTGAGCGTCTTCGGCTACATCGAACTCAAATGGAATTTGCATACCTTCTGGAACCGCCGCGCGCGCGTTCTACAGCAACGCTTCGATCGCCTCTATGGTTTTCAGGGCGGGGACGCGCCCAAAACCGAAAAAGTCCTTAATTGGGTGCTGTGGAAAGTGGTGACGGAACGGCCCTACGTCGGCGGCAAGGAAATCATCCCAGCCGCGCTCATCCGTTTGAGTTATTTGCGAGTGGGGTCGCGCATCCTCGCCTTCATTTTATCGCTGGCCTTCACCATCGCGCTCGAGGTTAAATTGGGGATCGATCTGGTGCTGTTGGTAGAAAGCATGCTCACCGGCACAGGCGGCGTGGTTTACAAAGTTTTAGGCAACATTTCAGACTACCCAATTTTGCGCGTCATCATCACGGCAGCGGCGATTTCCATCGGCACCGAACCTTTGCATTCATTGATCAGTCAAATCGAAAAATTAGCGGCCAGCAAAACCGCCGCGACGGGAGGGACAAAATCATGATCGGCATTCTCAGATTTATGAGGGACTACGGCGAGCATCTCATCTTCATCGCCCTGTTTGCGATCGTCCTGTTTTTCTTTTTGCGAGAGTTCAAGCTCGGCAGCAAAAATTCCTGGGCAGTACTGCTCGGTCTGTCGGCGCTCGGCGGCCTGTTCATTTTTAAAGCCTATCGCCGTAAAAAACTTCTCGAAGAGTTGCAGCGCCGCGAGGACGAGTTGAAAAAAATCGAAAGCCGCTACGAGGAATTAAAAAATCAACAACAACTCTCGCAAGCCGCTTATGAAAAAGCCAAGAGCGAGTTGGATCGCGCCAAAGTGGATGCGGCGCTGGCTATTTTGCGGGCGCAGGAAGAACACGCCGCCAGAGCGGTGGAAATCGAAAACGAGTATCAAAATATTTCTTCAGACGAATTGGTTGCCAAAGTAAGGGGCATCCTACAAAATTAGAGGAAAAAATGAAACGCACTTACTTGATAATTTTGCTGATCTCATTGTTTGCGCCGCTGGCGTTGCTTGCCCAGCCAACTGCAACTCTCACGATCGCAAACCAGCAAATTGCCGGCCGCCAACTTGACGCGGAAACCTGGGAGTTCACCATCAACGGCGAGCCGTTTCTACTTTTGAAAAAGAATGTTGTGGCCGACCTCGCTAAGAAAATCGAACTGCTGGAAAACGACAAAACCCTGTACGAAAAAGTCATAGCGGCAAAAGACACGCTGCTCAATCGCTTCGAAAATTACCAACAAAAGGCTGACGACAACATTCAAGCTCAACAAAAGTTGATCGCCACCGCCGATAGTCTCTACTCCGGCTACAAATCGCTTTACACGGATTTGAAAAAAATTACCGGTCTGAACACCTTTTCACTGACCGCGGGCGTCGGCTTAATCGACCCGCCGGGCGCCAGTTGGCGGCCGGTGGGATCGCTGGGTGTGGGCATCAACAACTACCTGGCGCAGTTTCAATTCGGGAAAGAATACAAAGGGCTGGTGGTGGGTGTGCGCTGGCCGCTGTTTTGATGTGAAACGGCAAAGGGCAAAAGGCAGAGGCGAAAATCAAGTGCAAAATGAAAATGGTAAATTGCAGAATTCAAATTTTGGCACTTTACACTTTCACAGATTTTTGCGATGACCTGGGCCGGCTGAGTTCCAGCGTCCGCTGCGCCAGCCACAGAAACAGCGGCCGCGGCAGCGTCTGCACGAATCGATAAAGTAACTTCATTGGAAGCGGGTAGATGATCAGCCGCCGGCGTTGGGCCACGGCTTTGATCATAATCTGCGCCGCTTTCTCCGGCGTCAAAAGCCAGAAACGATTGGGGTTGCCGGCGTTGATGGGCGTATCCACGAAGCCGGGGTGAATCATCGTGAATTGAATCTCCGGCAGCTCCGCGGCTTTGCTTTGCAAAAAATAATCGAGGCCAATTTTGGTGAGACTATAAACCCCGCGGCTGGGCAGCCCGCGCATCGAGGCCGCCGAGCCGATTCCCACAATCGCTCCGGACTTCTGCGGAACCATCACCTCCAGGCAAGCTTGAATGGTGTAAATCGCGCCCTTCAAATTGGTATCAATTAGATTTTCGAAGCCATCCCAGTTCCATTTTTCAAAGGAAGAATCGAGGCTGATGCCGCTGTTGATCCACGCCGCGTCGATGCGCCCGGCGTGCTGGTGAAAATCGCGCACCGCGCTCACTACCTGCTCGCGCTGGCGGACGTCGCAGGCGCGCAGCCAAAACGTGCTGCCGCTGTCTTTGAGTTTATCGGCTAGTTCTTTGAGTTTTTCTTCGCGGCGGGCCAGCAGGGCAAATTGAATTTTGAAGGGCGCCAGCGCTTCGGTGAGCGCCCAGCCGAGGCCGGAGGAGGCGCCGGTGATGAGGACGGATTTGTTGGACCAGTAGGAAATTAGCTTTTGGTCCATTATCAGCCAATCTCCCAGGATTCTCTGCGCGCCAACGCCAACAAATCACGGCTGCAATGGACAATGGTCAACACGGCAATACGGTCAGATTCTACTTTGTAAATAATTCGATAGGATTGATAAAAGAGTTCTCTGAAGTCCTCTCGATTAAATTCAGGTACGGTTCTTCCCATTAAAGGAAATAGAGTAAGATTCTCGGCTGTTTCATAGATACCTTTGGCCACATTGGCTGCATAATATTCGGAGTCTCGACTAATAAATTCGACTATTTCAGACAGACTCTCCACCGCTGGATCCGTCCAGATTAATCGCCACTTCTCCCTTCGTCGTTTGATCACTTCAACCACTTAGAAAGTTTTTGTTTTACCTCTTCGTGGCTAATGTAGCGTCCTTCTTCAAGGGCTTTCAAACCACGCATAACTTTCTGCTTTACGTAGAGGTGATATTGGATGTCCTCATACGTGCAATCATCACTCAACTGCTGAATTAGTTTTATAGCTTCTTCTTTTACGTTGTGCATGATTTTCTCCCAAAATAAAACTCACGGGAAAATCCCCAACTGCATGTACGCCACGGCAATTTTGTTGATGGATAAAACGTACGCCGCGGTGCGCAAATCCGGCACGCCTTTGGTGCGCAGCTTGGTTTTCGAAGTTTAGGACATTACACCGTCTCGCAAGTTATTAGTTGAACCCCAACCATTCGCGCAACGAATTCTCCAGACTCTCGGAGTCAGCTTTGGTGAGTTTTCCAACTTTCCGGATAATCAAATTTTGATGAACTGTGTAAACACCACGTTTAACTGCGGGACTCAACGTTCAACCCTGATTGACGCCAGTTAGATAGGAGAAACTCCCCGGAGAAAAGAGTTTGAGTCTTGCTGGTAAGCGGAACTATTATAAAATCCATCGAAATGTGCGGAGAACTTACAATAACCGCTGGCCTGATTTTTGAACTGGTTAAGTCCGAGAAAGGATAGCGGACTAAAACAACATCATTTTTGAAGTAGCTGTTCATAGACATCATCTTCTGAATTATTCCAAATGGCATCAAGCGAAGATTGGCTTGCTTTCAACCAGAATTTTGTATCATACTCTTCGATTAAAGTCACGAGGACCTTCGTGCCATCTGCCGCTTCAATCTCTTCAAGAGGTTCAAACTTTCCCTCTTTTGCAACAGCCCAAATCGTTTTTAGCATCTTTTAACTCCCCGAAAAATATGGTTTAAACTCACGGGAAAATTCCCAACTGCATGTACGCCACGGCAATTTTGTTGATGGATAAAACATACGCCGCGGTGCGCAAATCCGGCACGCCTTTGGTGCGCAGCTTGGTGTCGCGAATGTTCTCGTAAGCGGTGATCATCGTTTCTTCCAAGCCGGAGTTAACGAGATCGATCTCGTCGGCGCCGCGGGCGATGCGGCTGCGTTCTTCGGGCGTGAGCTGCTTGCCGGTCATGTGTTCCATCGCGTTCAGAAAAGAGAGGTTGGAGGCTTCTTCAAAACGCTTGCTCATGCGTCCGAATTTCACGTGGCTGAGGTTTTTCAGCCATTCAAAATAAGAGACGGTCACGCCGCCGGCGTTTAAAAACATGTCCGGGATAATCAGCACTCCCTTCTTTTTGAGAATCTCTTCGGCCTCGGCGGTCACCGGACCGTTGGCGCCTTCCGCAATGATTTTGGCTTTGATGCGCGGCGCATTTTCGTCGGTGATTTGCCGCTCCAGCGCCGCCGGCACTAAAATGTCGCACTCGTATTCGAGCGCCTCTTTGCTGGCGGAAAAATTTTTTGCTTTCGGAAAATTCAAAATCGAGCCGCTTTCCTGCCGGTGTTTTTGAACCGCGGCCACGTCCAGGCCTTCGGGATTGTAAATGGCGCCGTCGTATTCGGCAATCGCCACCACGCGCGCGCCGGCGTCCTCAAAAAATCGCGCGGCGTAGTAGCCCACGTTGCCAAGTCCCTGCACCACCACGCGTTTGCCTTCCACGCCGGGGGTCAGCCCTAGCGGCTTTAAATCTTCGGCGTGGGAAAGCGCGTGGCGCACGCCGAAATAAACGCCGCGGCCGGTGGCCTCCACCCGCCCGTGGATGCCGCCCTGCTCAATGGGCTTGCCGGTGACGCAAGCGCTGGCGTCGATTTGTCCGGGATGAAACGCGCTGTAGGTATCCACAATCCACGCCATTTCGCGCGGCCCGGTGCCGTAATCCGGCGCCGGCACGTCCACGCCGGGGCCGATGAAATTTTTCTTCACCAACTCGGCGGTGTAACGCCGGGTGATGCGCTCCAACTGGTTCACGGAATATTTGCGCGGCTCGATTTTGACCCCGCCTTTTGCGCCGCCAAACGGGGCATCAACAATGGCGCATTTGTACGTCATCAGCGCGGCCAGCGCCTTCACTTCGTCTTCGGTGGTCACTTCGCTGTAGCGAATGCCGCCCTTCACCGGCAACTGGTGATGGCTATGTTCCACCCGAAAAGCCTGAATGATTTCAATGGAGCCGTCTTCTTTTTTTAGCGGAAATTTAAATGTATAAACGCTGTTGCAGTATTTGATTTGATCGAGGAGGCCTTTGGGGTGATTGGTGTAAGCGGCGGCCTTATCAAAAAATGTCAAAACGGTTTCAAAGAAGGAGAGTTTATGAGCGGCCATACGTGTGCCCTTTTGTTGGTTAAAAATTGCCCGTCGAATCGTGCGGCAAAATTAGTCGATCAGGTTTAGAAAAGCAAGCGTTTTTGTCGCGCACCCAAGACGGCTAAAGTACTCCCATTGTACGGCAATTGATTTTTAGCATCGAGTCTAATTTTTTTTGGTGGATGTTTTTCGACCTTTGCGATCAATATATAGAACAACAAGCGCAAAAATCACAAAAATCATCCCCGCCAAAGCAATGAACATGCTACTCGTCATATCGTGTACCTCCTAAGATAATAATTGAAAGCACCAGTAAAGTTACACCCAAAAAAAGCCCGGAGATGTCCCAATAAATTCTGGCATCTGAAAGCTTACTAACGATTATGTCGCCTATCGAGGCAATCAACACTGTGACGCCGAGTTTTTCGAAAATATCGGCTGCCTTCTTTCGCTGGTCTTTATTGAGCGCCACTTAGACATTCCTCTCAATATAATCCCCCACCCTCAAAATCGTCTCCTCGTCAAACGGCCGGCCGATGATTTGCGCGCCAACCGGCAATTTTTTTGAGTCGAACCCGCACGGCACGGACAGCGCCGGCAGGCCGGCTAAATTAACGGACACGGTGTAAACATCCGAGAGGTACATTTGCAGCGGGTCGGTTTTTTCTCCCAATTTAAATGCGGTGGTGGGCGTGGTCGGCGTCAGCAAGCAATCGCAGGCGGCAAACGCGCGCTCAAAATCCTGTTTGATGAGCGTGCGCGCCTGCTGGCCTTTGCGATAATAGGCGTCGTAGTAGCCGGCGGAGAGCGCGTAGGTTCCCAACATGATCCGCCGCTTCACTTCCTCGCCAAAGCCCTGGCTGCGGGTTTGAACGTACATCTCCTCCAAATCTTTTACTCCCTCGGCGCGAAAACCATAGCGGACGCCGTCGTAGCGCGCCAGGTTCGCGGAGGCTTCCGCGGTGGCGAGAATGTAGTAGGCGGCAATGGCGTATTCCGTGTGCGGCAGCGCGACCTCGACCAACTTCGCCCCGCCCTGTTTTAACTTTGCCTTCGTCGCGTCGAGGACGGCGCGAATTTCATCATCCAAGCCCTCGCCGAAATATTCCACTGGGAGACCAACACGCAGTCCCTTGACGTTTTGAGTCAGCGCTTTGGAGAATGGCGGAACCGCCGCTGGCGCGGAGGTGGCGTCGCGCTCATCGCGGCCGGCCATCACTTCAAGAAGACGCGCGGCATCTTCGACGGAATGGGCGATGGGGCCGATTTGATCCAGCGACGAGGCGAACGCCACCAATCCAAAACGGGAGACCCGGCCATACGTGGGCTTCAAGCCCACCACGCCGCAAAACGACGCCGGCTGGCGAATGGAACCGCCGGTGTCGGTGCCCAGCGCCGCCATCACCATCTCCGCGGCCACCGCGGCGCACGAACCGCCGGAGGAACCGCCCGGCACGCGTTCGTGATCGTGGGGATTTTTCACCGGGCCGAAGTAAGAATTTTCGTTGGAGCTGCCCATGGCAAATTCATCCAGGTTGGTTTTGCCAATGATGATGGCGTCTTCGGCTTCTAATTTTTGGATGACGGTGGCGTCGTACGGCGAGATGAAATTTTCCAAAATGCGCGAGCCGCAGGTGAGCCGCTGATCTTTGATGGCGATGATATCTTTCACCGCCAAAACCAGCCCGGCCAATTTGCCGGCGCGGTTCTCGTGCAGCTTCGCGTCCACCTGTTCGGCCTGGCGCAAAGCCCGTTCCCCAAAAACAGAAATGAAGGCGTTGAGGTCGGCGCCTTCATTTATTTTAGAGAGAGAATGCTTGACCAGAGTTTGGCAGGTGGTTTCGCCGCGGGCGAGCCGCGCGCGCGCGCGGGTGAAAGTCGACTTCGAAAACTCCAACTTCCCTCCGATTCAGGTTGACTCTTTTTTTTGCGGCGTTTCGATTTGAGATTTGTTCTGATTTTCAGCGCCTTCGCGGGTGGCGTCCTTAAATTCTTTCAAACTCCGCCCCAATCCTCTGGCCAACTCCGGCAGTTTTTTGGCGCCGAACAGAAGCAGAATAATAAAAAGAATAAGCAGAATCTCTGTCATTCCGATTGGCATAGCCGATCTCCAAGTTTAGTCAATTTTCCGGTTTCTTAATTCGCTGCACGTTGTTCAATTCATTCACCTCTTTCTTGACGTCTCGTTCAACGTCGCTCAAATCCAGCTCGCTTTTCAGATCGTTAGCGGCCTTTTTGAATTCGCTGAGGCCTTTCCCCAGGCCGCGCGCCAACTCTGGCAAGCGCTTCGATCCGAAGAGCAGCAAAACGATAAGAAAAATAACCAACAATTCTTGCATCCCGATTGTGCCCATAAAACAATCTCCTGAAAATGAATCCAAAATAACCGAAGGCAGAAACTCAAAAATACCAGCGCAAAAGATAAATAGCCAGGCCCACCCCCAGAAGCCCAACGATGTTAAGGGTAATTTTGAACCCCAGGGTGATGCCGAACAAGCCCGCGTCGAAGTTCGCCGGCCCCACCGCAAAACTGGCCTCGTTCAAAAAAAATTCTCTCACCACGCCGTCCGGCAAAACCAGCCCGATCAGTTTTCCAAACAAGGTGCCGATCATCGCTCCCAAAATAATGACCAAAACAATGCGGCCAAATGAATGCGTTGCCATCTCCTCCACTCCTCTTTAATAAATAGAAGTCATTGCGCTCCATTCCACTACCGCCTGCGGTTCTGGAATCATGCTGCCATCGGTGTTGCCCAGTTTAGGATCGATGCAAAAATTTTGGCGCCGTCGGCAGAGTTCAAAATTTCTTCGGCGCAGCGATCGGGGTGCGGCATCATCCCCATAACATTGCCGGCGCGGTTCATGATGCCGGCAATGTTCTCCAGCGAGCCGTTGGGATTGGCCGCGGGAGTGAGCTCGCCGCGATCATTGCAATAGCGAAAAAGAATTTGTTGGTGTTGATTGAGTTGCCGTAACGTATTCGCGTCGGCGTAGTACAAACCTTCTGCGTGCGCCACCGGTATCTTTAGTATTTCTTTTTCGCCGCAAGCATTCGTAAACTCTGACGTATTATTTTCTACTCGCACGTGAATAAACTTGCACACAAAACGCCGGCTGGCGTTGCGCATCAGCGCGCCCGGCAGCAGGCCGGCCTCGCACAAAATTTGAAAGCCGTTGCAAATGCCAACCACGAGGCCGCCGGCGGCGGCAAATTCCACCACTGCGTTCATCACCGGCGAAAAGCGAGCGATGGCGCCGGTGCGCAGGTAGTCGCCATAAGAAAATCCCCCCGGCAAAACAAGCGCGTCGCAATTTTTAAGATCGTCGTCTTTGTGCCAGATGAATTCCGTCGGCTGCTGAAAGACGTTCTGCAAAACGTGGTAACAGTCGTGATCGCAATTAGAGCCGGGAAAAACGATCACTCCGAATTTCATGAGCCTGCACCCTGTTGGTTGGCGTTCAAAGCCAGTTCGAAACGGTAATCTTCGATCACCGGATTAGCAAGCAGCTTCTTGCAGGCATCAATGGTCAAACGCTCGGCCTCTTCGCGGCTGACTTCCTCTGCAAATTGCAGCTCGATGAGTTTCCCCACTCGCACGCCGCGGATTTGCGCAAAACCCAAATTCTCCAGCGCTTGCTGCACGGTTTTACCCTGCGGGTCCAAGATGCCGCTTTTGAGGGTGACGTAGATTCTGGCTTCGATCATAAGCACGTTTTAGATGCGACTCATTTTTGAAATGAGTCGCATCAGTCGATTAATCTAAAATCGAGATATCGAACGCTTCTTCCTCTTCTTCGTCCTCCCGCAAATAATGTAAAATCCCGCGCCCGAGATAAAACAACACAAATCCAAAAACCAGCGGGAACAGAATCTTTTCGCGGAAGATCAAAATCACGGTCACGCCCAAAATAAGCAGCATGAATTGGATGCTGTTTTTGCGATTGACGCGAAACGAGAATTTCGGCATGGTCTGGTACTCGATGTTGCTGACCATCAGAAAACTCAACAACAAAACCATGGGAATGAGCAGCGGGCCAAATTTCAATCCTTCCCAGAGATCGTAATTGAAAATAACGTAAGATGCCAGCGTCAGCGCGGTGGCAGGAGTGGGCAGGCCAGTGAAGTTTTCTTTTTCAAAACTGTCCACGCTGACGTTGAAGCGCGCCAGCCGAATCGCGCCGAACAGCAGCGGCAAGAAACTGAGAATGACGCCGACCGGGCCCAATTTATAGAAAAAGCTTTGATAAATTAAAATCGCTGGCGCCACACCGAACGACACCACGTCGGCGAGGGAGTCGAATTCGATGCCGAACTCGCTGGGGCTGTTGGTCAGGCGCGCGATGCGGCCGTCCACCACGTCCCAAATAGCGGCAACGATAATCAACCACGATGCAGCGACGTAATTTTCCCGCAGCGCATGCACGATGGCAAAAAATCCAAAAAACAAATTCAGCATGGTGAACAAGCTGGGAACGATGTTTCGTTTAGGTATCCTCATTGAATACTCCTATGACACTTTCGCCGCCTCTGACTTTTTGATTTAAGCTTACCCTTACTTCACAGCTTTTGGGTAAAAAAATATCGACGCGCGATCCAAATTTGATGATGCCGAAACGCTCGCCGCGCGTTACCACATGCCCTTGGCGCAGATGGCAAACGATGCGGCGCGCCAAAATGCCAGCAATTTGTTTGAACAAAATCTTACGGGTTTGGTTTTCGATGCCGATGACCGTCTGCTCGTTGACCGCCGAAGCCTCGCTCTTGAACGCCGGCGCGAACGAGCCGCGCTGATAACGAAAATGTCCCACCACCCCCGAAATGGGAACGCGGTTGACGTGCACATCGAACACTGAAAGAAAGATGCTGACGCGCGTCGCCAGCGCTTGCAAATATTCGTGTTCATTTTCTTCGACGATCTCAATCACCTTGCCGTCCGCCGGCGAGAGCACCAAATGCTCGCCCGGCGGAATCACGCGCTGGGGATCGCGAAAGAAATAGATCAGCAGCAGCGTGAGCGCCGCGAAAACCCCGGCCAACACGGTGAGATGGAGGTAGGGCGTCAGCAGCGCCCCCACGATCAGCACCGCCGTGAACAAAAATGCGCCGAGAACAGTCCCAATTCCTTCTTTGCTCATATCCTCTTATGACTCTTTGAAAACCCGGCGGCGCACTTCCTGATAGGCCTCCTCGACTTTGCCGAGATCGTGGCGGAAGCGATCTTTGTCCATCTTCTCGCCGCTCTTGGCGTCCCACAGGCGGCAGGTGTCCGGAGAAATTTCATCGGCTAAAATAATTTTGCCGTTTTTGGTGCGGCCGAACTCGAGCTTGAAATCCACCAGCACGATGTCGCGGCGGGCAAAAAATGCTTTGAGCACCGCGTTGACTTTTTGCGCGTAGCGTTCAATCATCCGCAGCTCCTCCGGCGTCACCAACGCCGACGCCAGTATTTCATCTTTGGAAATGATCGGGTCGTGTTTGGCGTCGTCCTTCAGGAAAAACTCGATCACCGGCTGCTCGAACGGCTTGCCCTCTTTCACGTTGAAGCGCTTCACGTAGCTGCCCGTAGCGATGTTGCGCACCACCACTTCCAGAGGTATCATATTCAGTCTTTTGATCGCCATAGCGGCGTCGGACTGAACTTTGATGAAGTGGGTGGGAATGTGATAGCTTTCTAAAAACGTGAACAGATGTGCCGAGATTTGATTGTTAATCGCCCCCTTGCCTTTGATGGCGCCCTTCTTTTTGCCGTCGAAGGCGGTGGCGTCGTTTTTGAACTCCTGAATCAGCACATTCTCGTCGTCGGTTTCGTAGAGAATTTTGGCCTTGCCTTCATAAAATTTCTTTTTCTTTTTAACACTGACCTCTTTCAATTTTCCCTCTCTCCTTTCCTTGATTTCGCCTGCAAGCCAACGCGCTTGAAAATGTAATCCACGTGCTGCAAGCTTTTTTTGAGATCGAAACAGCTTTCGATTTCTTTATCCGATAAATGGTTTCGAATTTCCTGCTCTTCTAAAACCGCGTCCTTAAAACTCGCGCCGGAGTTCCACACCGCCAGAGCGCGATTTTGCACGAGACGATAGGCCTCCTCGCGCGGCAAGCCCTTTTTGATCAGCGCCAGCAGCAGCGCCTGCGAAAAAATCAGGCCCTTGGTTTGGTCGAGATTGCGCAACATGTTTTGTGGATAGACCACTAGATTTTCAATAATGTCGATCGTCTGCTGCAGCATGTAATCCAAAAGCGCTGTGCTGTCGGGAATAATGATCCGCTCCACGGAAGAATGGCTGATGTCGCGCTCGTGCCACAGCGCCACGTTTTCCATGGCCGCCACGGCATTAGCGCGCAGGACCCGCGCTAATCCCGCGATGCGCTCGCAGGCGACCGGATTGCGTTTGTGCGGCATCGCCGACGACCCCTTCTGGCCTTTGGCGAACGGCTCCTCGGCTTCGAGAATTTCCGTGCGCTGCAGATTGCGAATCTCCGTGGCAATTTTTTCCAGCGAGGCGCCCACCAGCGCCAGCGCCGCCACATATTCGGCGTGGCGATCGCGCTGCACGATTTGGGTGGAAACCGGCGCCGGTTGCAAATTCAATTTGGCGCAAACATACGACTCCACCCACGGGCTGATGTGGGCGAAAGTTCCCACCGCGCCGGAAATTTTGCCCACGGAAACGATCTCGACAGCGCGCGCCAGTCTCTGGATGCCGCGCCCGATTTCATCATACCACAACGCCAACTTCAAGCCGAAGGTCGTCGGTTCCGCGTGCACCCCGTGAGAGCGGCCGATGCAAACGGTGTGCTTGAATTCGATGGCGCGTTTTCCCAAAATTCGCTGCAACTGATTTGCTTTTTCCAGAAGCAGAAGCCCCGCTTCCCGCATCAAACAGGAAAGCGCGGTGTCTAGCAAATCGGACGACGTCATGCCGAGGTGAATGTAGCGGCTTGCCGGGCCAACGTATTCCCCGACGTTGGTCAAAAACGCGATGACATCGTGCTTGACGGTTTGTTCAATTTCCCGCACGCGCTGGGGATCGAAATTGGCCTTGCGTTTGATCTCCGCCAGCGCCGCTTTGGGAATTTCACCTAATTCCGCCAGGGCTTCGCAGGCGAGCAGCTCCACTTTTAACCAGGTTTGAAAGCGGTTTTGTTCGCTCCAAATTTGGGCCATCTCCGGCCGGGTGTATCGTTCTATCAAATCAAAATCCTTAATGATAATCGAAATCCCAAACAGTCCAAATAACCATTCTCAAATAAATCATAAATTCAAACCTCTAACCTTCGCCTCGGTATTTTGAGTTTGGAATTTATTGGTGATTTGGAGATGGTGATCTGGAACTTCTACCTACCGAGGCCCTCCAATCTCAATGTGAGCTTCAGAAATCGGCGATCTCGGAGTACGGTAAGATTCAGCACGTCGCCGCCGCGCAGATCGGAGTCCTCGATAATCGCCCAGATATCGGCGCGGTTGGTTATTTTCTCGCCGTTGACTTCGGTGATAATATCGCCCACTTCCAAACCGGCGCGCGCCGCCGGACTGTTTTTGTCCACTTCGGTGACGATGACGCCGCGCTCGGTGGTTAAACGAAAATAGCGCGCCACCAGCGGCGTCAAATCCTCCACGCGCAAGCCGGAGGTCCAGCGGCGGTTGACCTCGCCGTATTTCTTGAGATCATCCAAAACCCGTTTCACGCGATTGATGGGAATGGCGAAACCCAGGCCAATGGAACCGCTGTTCTCTTTGCTGCTGGTGTAAATGAAGGTGTTCATGCCGATGACTTCGCCGAGGCTGTTCACCAGCGGGCCGCCGCTGTTGCCCTGGTTGATGGCAGCGTCGGTTTGGATCATATCCTGATAAACGCGCTCATTATTTTGCCGGCCAAAATCGCGATCAACGGCGCTGACCACGCCCACCGTGACCGTGGGTTTGGCGTTGAGCTCAAACAAACCAAACGGGTTGCCAATGGCGATCACCCATTCGCCGATCAGGATATTTTCGGAATCACCGAATTTCAAATAAGGGTAGCCGCTGCCTTTGATTTTGAGCAGGGCAATATCGGTAATGAAATCCATGCCGACCACCGTGGCGTTGTGCTGCGAGCCATCGGGCAAGGTCACCACAATTTCAATCGCCTGGTGCACCACGTGCTCGTTGGTGAGAATGTAGCCGTCGCTGGAAATTAAAAATCCGGAGCCCAGACTTTTAACGCGCTGATAGTACGGCTCCGCGGGCAGCAAATGGCGGAAAAACGGATCGTCATAAAACGTGAACGGCGTGCGCACGAACTCGCGAATTTGAATGACATTGATGCCGCACACCGCGTTGCTCACCATGGCCACCGCGTTGGTGATGGCGTTGTGGCGGCTGGCGGCAACGCCATTATTGACGCTGGCGCGATCCTGCACCGGCTGGGCCGGCGCAGAAACCAGAGCGGCGGTCTGAGCCGGGATCTCGCTTTCGCTGCGTTTCTCGCTGGTGCAGCTCAGCAAAAAAAGACACGCGGCGAAAACAATCATTTGCTTCATTTTGAAAATTCCAATCAGAAAAATTACACGCGATCTTTGACTTTCTCCCAATCCGCCAAAAAGTTTTTCAGGCCGATATCGGTGAGCGGATGATTGAAGAGTTGATCGAAAACTTTATAGGGCATGGTGGCGATGTCGGCGCCAATCAATGCCGCTTCCAGCACGTGCACCGGGTGGCGCAGGCTGGCCGCAAGGATTTCGGTTTTGAAGCCGTAGTTGTCATAAATGGTGCGGATGTCTTGAATGATTTCCATGCCCACGCCGCTGATATCATCGACGCGGCCGACAAAGGGGCTGATGAACGAGGCGCCGGCTTTGGCGGCCATGAGCGCTTGCGTGGCGCTAAAGCACAACGTCACGTTGGTGCGAATGCCTTCGGAAGAACAAGCCTTCACCGCTTTCAAGCCCTCGCGGATCATGGGAATTTTCACGTAAATGTTGGGATGTAAAGCGGCCAATTCACGCGCCTCTTTCATCATGCCTTTGAAATCGGTGCTGACGACTTCGCCGTTGACCGGCCCGTTGACGATTTCACAAATTTGCAGCAGCATATCTTTAAATTTGCCGCCCTTTTCTTTGGCCACCAACGAGGGGTTGGTGGTGACGCCGTCTAAAATGCCCATGCTGGCAGCTTGTTTGATTTCATCGATATTAGCGGTATCAAGAAAAAACTTCATGTTGATTCTCCTCTGGTTTAGTTTAGCCGTTTTCTGAAATCACTTTGGACGAAATGGTAAGGTCATCATATATAAACCTTTCATTCTAAATAGTAAACTTTCTCCAAAAACAACCCCTGCGGCGGCACCGAGAACCCTGCGCGGTTGCGATCGCGCGACTCCAAAATGGTTTTGACTTGATCTGGCTGGAGCCGGCCGCGCCCAACGTCCACCATCGTCCCCACGATGATGCGCACCATGCTGTGCAAAAAGCGATTGGCGCAAATTTGTAAAATAACTTCGTCCTCGGTTTCGCTCCAGTTCAGACTTTCCACACGCGAGAGGTAGTGCGGCTCCTCCTCGCTTTCTCTGCAAAAGGCCGCAAACACGTGTTCGCCAATCAGGTAGCGCGATGCCTGGCGAATTTTCTCCAGGTCGAGATCATATTTGCAAAACCAGGAGTAGTTTCTCCCAATCGCGCGGAAGCGTTTTGAGATGACATATCGATACGTCCGTTTGATGGCGCTGTAGCGGGCGTGAAATTTTTCGTCCACCTCTTCTACTTCCAGCACCACCACATCCGGCGGCAAATAGCTGTTCAGGCCCAGCCGAATGGAATTCAAATCCAGGCCGCTGGCGGTTTTGAAATTAGCGACTTGCCCCAACGCATGTACGCCGGCGTCGGTTCGTCCCGCGGCATAAATTTTTGGCGTCTCCTGCAGCAGCTTCTTGAGGGCGTGCTGCAGCGCCCCCTGCACGGTGCGGTCCTTCGGCTGCCACTGCCAGCCGGAAAAATTGGAGCCGTCGTATTCGACAGTGAGTTTGATGTTTCGCATGTCTCTACCTGGTGCCACGCACTTCCTAAAGTGCGTGGTACCTCTTTTGTCATGGCCCTCGCAAACCAGAGGTTTGCCTTACGGCGCTACATTTTTCAGCAGTAAGATCCCCATAATCAGCGCCGCCGAAAAAATCAACAACAAATAGTCTGCATTCCTAAAAACCAGCCGCTGAAAACACGTTCGGCCCTCGCCGCCGAGATAGTTGCGCGCGGTCATCGCCACCGCCAGATCGTCGGCGCGGCGAATGGCGGAAATAAACAGCGGCAGGATCATCGGGACGATGTTGTGAATCCGCTGCCGCAAGCTGCCCTCCAATGATGCGCCGCGCGACAACTGCGCGTTTTTGATGCGCTCGGCCTCGCGAATTAAAATCGGGATAAATCGCAGCGATAGCGTCATCATCAGCGCCAACTCATGAACCGGAATTCGCAACCGTTTGAGCGGCGTAAAGATTCGTTCGAGGCTGTCGGTCAAATCCATGGGCGAGGTGGTAAGCGTCAGCAGCGCCGCGACGATAATCAACAGCGCGAGCCGCACTGAGTAAACGCCGCCAGCCATCAGTCCCGAAGGGCTGATCCCAAAATTCAAATATGGAAAATTCGAGCTTGTGGAGATCTCCAAAGCATGAATCGCCAAGGTGATCAAAAACAGCCAGGCAAACCATTTCAAATTTTTGAAGACGATCGCCAGCGGAATTTTTGCGATTGCCACGGCGATCAAAATTACAACTGCGGGCATCGCCATTAGATGCAATTCGGTTGTTATAAGCAAACAGGTCATCATCGCCAGGCTGGCGGTGAGCTTGCTGCGGGGATCGAGGCGGTGCAGAATCGAGTCGCCCGGATAGTATTGACCTAAAGTAATGTCGTTTAGAAAGGCCACCGTGAATTTACATTTAAAAACACGTTAAATATAAAACTAATTTTAAAAAAATCAAACCAAAAAGAAAAAGGGCGGCTGGCGCGCCGGAAATTTCGCTTGACTTTTTAATTCATTTCCTTTATGTTCAGTGGCGCGTTTGCCGGAGGGGCAAGCGCGAATCATTTCTATTCTTTAATTCCGGCATTTCAATTTCCTACATTCGGAAGGAGGAGGAACCTATGGGTATCCGATGGTAGGCCAGATGTTCCCGCAATACAATTTCTATTATCCACAACTTCTACTGATCGACTAAAACTGCGAGGAGTATCCATGGCTGAAGAAAAAAACATGTCGCCCCCAAATTTCAAGCCTTTTATACCCACAGAAATGACCGTTGCCGAATTTACCGTCAAGGCGGTTTTGCTGGGCGCTCTGTTCGGGATTCTGTTCGGCGCAGTCACAGTGTACGTGGGGTTGCGCGCCGGTCTGACGGTGAGCGCCTCCATTCCCATCGCGGTGCTGTCAATTAGTATTCTCCGGGCGTTCGGCAAAGCAACGATTTTGGAAAACAACATCGTGCAGACCACCGGCTCGGCCGGCGAATCTGTGGCGGCCGGCGTGATTTTCACCCTGCCGGCGTTGATCTTTCTCGGCTTCCCGCTTGAATACTCCCGCATCTTTTTGCTGGCGTTAATTGGCGGCACGCTCGGCGTCCTCTTTATGATTCCCCTGCGGCGCCAGCTCATTGTGAAAGAACACGGCAACCTGCTTTATCCCGAAGGCACGGCCTGCGCCGACGTGCTGGTCGCCGGCGAACGCGGCGGCTCATTTGCCGGCCGGGTTTTTATGGGACTGGGCATCGGCGGCGTTTACACTTTTTTGATGGCCATTGCCAACGCCTGGATTTCGCGGCCGCGTTACGAGCCAAACTGGCTCCCCGGCGCGTCGTTCCGCGCGGAAATCACTTCAGAATATTTGGGCGTCGGCTATATCATCGGGCCGCGCGTGGCCGGAACGATCTTCGCCGGCGGCGTCTTTTCGTGGCTGGTTTTGATGCCGGCCATCAAATTTTTTGGCTCCCTGGCGCCGGGGTTGGCGCTGTACCCCAGCACCATCCCCATCCCGGATATGAGCCCCGATCAATTGTGGGCGAGCTACATCCGCCCCATGGGCGCGGGCGCCGTGGCCGCTGCCGGCCTGATCACGCTCATGAAAACCATGCCCACCATCGTCGCAGCGCTGAAGGCCGGCCTGAAAGACGTGCGCGCCCAAAGCTCTGGCCTGCCTGCGCAGGCCGGCGAAGAAGCCGGCGCCGGCCGCACCGAACGCGATCTCTCCATGAAGTGGGTGATCTTTGGCTCGTTGGGCATCGTGGTGATGATGTGGGCGCTGCTGACGTTTAAGCCCGTGCCGGGCGCGGTTACCACCTGGTATGAAAATATTGTGGCCGGCATTTTCGTGGTGATTTTTGGATTTCTATTTGTCACGGTTTCGTCCCGCATCTGCGGGTTGATCGGCACCTCGGCCAACCCCGTCAGCGGCATGACCATCGCCACATTGATGGCCACCTGCGCCATGTTTTTGGTGATGGGCTGGACCGCCGCGGCCTACTCGGCGCTGGCCATCACCATTGGCGGCGTGGTTTGTGTGGCCGCCGCCAACGCCGGCGCCACCTCGCAGGATTTGAAAACCGGCTACCTCGTTGGCGCGACGCCCTACCGCCAGCAAGTTGGCTTGATCATCGGGGTGCTGGTCAGCGTGTTTGTCATCGGCGGCACGCTCATTTTGATGAACGTGGGACTCTCCGAATTCAAACCGATGCAGCTCCCCCTCAACATCGAAGCCGCCCGCGCCGGCGAAGGCGGAGTCAAAATTGAGAAAGAGAATTACGAATACAAAGGCAACAACTATATTTTGATTAACGCCCTCGGCGCCACCGATGTGCCGGACGGCAAATACCTTTACGACCCCAACACCGGGCAAATTGAAATTCAATGGATTCAGGGCATCGGCAGCGACAAAGCTGCGGCGCCGCAAGCCCGGCTGATGGCCACGGTGATCAGCGGCATCCTCAACCAGCGTTTACCGTGGCGGCTGGTGATGCTCGGGGTATTTTTGGTGATTGCCGTCGAGTTGCTGGGCATCCGCTCACTTTCTTTTGCAGTTGGATCGTATCTCGGGCTGCACACCACGCTGGCGATTTTCTGCGGCGGCATCGTGCACTGGCTCGTCAATCGCGGCAAGTCGGAAAGCAGCGGCCACGCCGAAAGCGAAGTGAGTCCGGGCTCCCTTTATTCCAGCGGGTTGATTGCGGCCGGCGGCGTGATCGGACTGCTGGGAATTGTCTTCAACGTTTTGGGCGATCCGGAACTGGGCATCAACCTCATTCCAGCGGGTGTGCTGGCGTTCGGGCCGAAACTTTTTGGCGGGCTGGCGCAGAGCCACGTGTTTGCTGTGGTGATGTTCGTGCTGCTGGCAGGCTCCCTCTACTATTTTGCGAAGAAGCCAGTTGAAACCAAGCTCTGATCAACTCAAGCTCAGCATTCTAACTTCACCAGAAAGAAAATGAATGACTAACCAGAACCTGCAAACTCGCCCCAAACCCTCCGTGGCCTACCGCTGGATTGTGCTGCTGTTCGTCAGTCTGCCGATGTTTGGCAACTACTATGTTTATGACTCCACCGGCCCGGTCTTTGATTTACTCAAACAACAGCTCGGCTTCTCCGATCAGCAGTTGGGACTGTTGTACACGGTGTACAGCATCGCCGCGGTGCTCGTCCTTCTCATTGGCGGCTATATCATCGATCGTTTCGGAACGAAGAAGTCCGTATTTCTATTCGGATCGATTTGCCTGGTGGCGGCCGCGGTCACTGGGTACTCCCCCAAGTTAGGCATCATGCTGACCGGCCGCTTCCTTTTGGGGCTGGGGGCGGAGCCGCTCATCGTCGCCGTGACCACCGCTTTGGCAAAATGGTTCAAAGGGAAAGAGTTGAGCTTTGCTTTCGGAATTAATTTAACTATTGCCCGGCTGGGCTCCGTCGCGGCGGACTGGTCGCCCTCCTGGGCCAAGCCGATGTTCAGCAACTGGCAGGACCCGCTCTGGCTGGCCACGATGATCGCCAGCTTGTGCGTGGCCGGCGCCGTCCTCTATTGGATTTTAGAAAGCCGCGCCGAGCAAAAGTACGATCTGGGCGAACAGGCGGAAACCGAAAAACTCGACTTAAAAAATCTCTACAAATTCAGTCAATCTTACTGGTACGTGGTTGGACTGTGCGTCGTGTTTTATTCCACCATTTTCCCGTTTCGGGCGTTTGCCATCAAATATTTCATCGAGGCGCACGGCGCCTCCCGCGAAGTCGGGGGTTCGTTAAACAGCTTCCTCCCCATCGCCGCGATGTTTGCCACGCCCCTCTTCGGGTTGTTAGCCGATAAAATCGGCAAACGGGCGTTTCTGATGCGAATCGGCACGTTGATTCTGCTGCCGTTGTTTCTCATCGTAACCTATGTTCCGCCGGGGCCCGAGGTGCCGCTGTGGCTGCCGTTCATCGGCAGCTTTGCGGTGCCGTTAACGCTGGTGATTGTTATGACCTTGCTGGGGATTTCGTTCTCGCTGATTCCCGCCATCATGTGGCCGTCGGTGGCGTACATCGTCGAGCAGAGCCGGCTGGGGTCCGCTTATTCGCTCATGACCTTTTGCCAGCAAATTGGCATGGCGGCCATCCCCTGGATAATCGGTCTTCTGAACGATGCCTTCCAGGCCGGCGCGGACAATCCGGCGGGATACGCCCCTGGCATGTGGGTTTTCACTGCGCTGGCGCTTTTCGGATTACTTTTTGCGCACCTGCTGTGGAAAAGTGAGACCGGCCCACACGCCCACGGATTGGAAACCATTACCGCTTCAAAAGCGAAGTGACCAATGGACAAAACGCTACTCGACAAAATTTGCAAACGCATCGATTCCTATCAAGACGAAGTCATTGAAATCCAAACGCAGCTCACCGCCAACCCGGCGCTGGCGCCGGAAAACGGCGGCGACGGCGAGTTGAAAAAAGCCGAGTACCTGCAATCGTATCTGAAAACCCGGCTGAATTGCGAAGCAACTTTTTACAACGCGCCGGATGCGCGCGTCAGCGGCGGCTATCGTCCCAATTTAGTCGCAAAGATGAACGGCAAAAGTTCGGCCCGCACGCTGTGGATCATGTCTCACATCGACGTGGTGCCTCCGGGCAATCTGAACAAATGGCTCAGCGATCCCTGGAAAGCGCGGGTGGAGGACGGCAAAATTTACGGCCGCGGCGTCGAGGATAATCAGCAGGGAATCACCTCTTCGTTAATTGCGGCCAAAGCCTTTTACGACGAAGGGGCGCCGCCGGCCTTTGATCTGGGTTTGGTGCTGGCCGCCGACGAAGAGACTGGCAACAAGTTCGGTATTCAATTTTTGCTGGAAAACCATAAAGATATTTTTAAGAAAGAAGATTTGATCATCATTCCGGATTCCGGAGCGGCCGACGGTTCGGTGATCGAAGTGGCCGAGAAAAGCATCGTGTGGCTTAAATTCCGGGTGCTGGGCAAAACCACTCACGCTTCCACACCCGAGAAAGGCGTGAACGCATTCAAAGCGGCCGCCAATTTGATCGTGAAGATGAACAACCTTTATCTGATGTACAATGTCGTCGATCCGATGTTCGAGCCGCCCACCAGCACCTTTGAGCCGACCAAACACGCGGCCAACGTTCCCAACGTTAATACCATCCCGGACGAGGAAGTCTTTTATTTTGACTGCCGGATTCTTCCAAATTATGATATCGATCTTTTTTTAGAAAACGTTAGACGCCTGTGCCAGGAAGTGGAAACCCGCCACAAAGTTAAAATTGAGATGACCTGCGAGCTGGACGGACGGGCCGCGCCGCCCACGCCGCCAGACGCGCCGGTGGTGAAAGCGCTGGAGAAAGCCATCATCGAAATTCGCGGCCTCCAGCCCAGAGCGATCGGAATCGGCGGCGGCACGGTGGCGGCGTTTTTCAGAAAGGCCGGGTTCAACGCCGCCGTGTGGGCTACTCAGGACGAGACGCTGCACGAGCCGAACGAATATGTGAAAATCAAAAACATCATCGACGACGCCAAAGTTTTTGCGCACGTCGCGCTGCAAACTTAGAGCTCTATGAACACCTTGGAGAAATCCGCCCGCAGCATTTTCAAAGAGTGCGTGGGGTTGAAGCCTCACGAGTCGCTGCACATCGTCGCCGAAGAAACGCTTTCGGAGATAGCCACCGTCCTGTGGAAACGGGCGCGCATGAGCACCAAGTTTGCGCAGCTTACTCTTTTTTCCCATCAATTCTCCAATTATCTGGGGCTGCCGCCCTCCATTTATAATTCATTAGGCAACAACGATTGTGTGGTTATCCTCAGCTCGAAAACCATCTCGGAGCGGCTGTTCGATTCAGCGCGGCAAAAAGGCACGCGCATCCTGCTCCTCAACTACGCTTCGCAAAATATCTTCGAACAACTATTGCAGGTTAACTTCAACAAGGTGGCGACGCTGAGCCGCCGCCTGGCCGATATTTTTTCCATCGGCAAAAATTTGATTATTAAATCTCCCAGCGGCACGGACGCCAAAATCAAACTCGCGAAAACCAAAGGCAAGGCGAACACCGGCCTGGCGAAAGAGAGCGGCCAATTGACCACCCTGCCGGCCGGCGAAGCCTGCGTGGCGTTGAGCAACAACGTGGACGGCGAGATCGTTTTGGATCGCATCGCTGGGCAAAACAAAGCGCTGAATAAACTCATCACTCTTAAAGTCCGCAGCGGCACCATCACCCAGGTGAAGGGCGCACAGGAAGCGGAGTTGCTGCGCAAGGCGCTCCGCAAATACGGCAGCGCCGGGCGTAAGCTGCATGAACTGGGAATTGGCACCAATGACCAGGTGAGCTTCGGGCGTTCGCTGCCGGAAGACGAAAAGGTCTATGGCACCGCTCACGTCGCTGTGGGCGAATACCAGATCACCAAAGTGCACGGCAAAATCATTCAGGCCATTAAAGGCGTGATTCTGAAACCCACGATTTTGATCGACGGCAGGAAAATATTGGAGGATGGGAACATTTTGGCGTGAATCAAAACGCCACGAATTTCAAATAAACATACACCGCTGGCGCAGCCAAGATTTCGCTGTCAAAGCGGTCCAAAATTCCGCCGTGGCCGGGAATGAGATTGGACGAATCCTTCACCCGCGCGTCGCGCTTGAGCAGCGACTCCAGCAAATCGCTCACCTGTCCCACACTCCCGCAAATGGCGCCGATGGTCAACGCATCCAGCAATCTCATGTAACTCAAAAACGTCTGTTGGCAAACGTAGGCCACCCCCACCGCGAACAAAAATCCCAAAACCGTCCCTTCCACCGTTTTGTTGGGACTCACCCGTTCGAACAGCTTGTGCCGGCCAAATTGCGATCCGAGTATGTAGGCCATGGTGTCGCACAACCAGATGGCGAGAAAAAACAGAATCACGATCTGCCCGCCCTGGTTGTATTTTAGATTAATCTCTCCCGGCAGCTCGCGAATTAGAATGAGAAAGCTGAGTGAAAACGCCACGTAGAGAATTCCCATCAACGTGGCGGCCAGGTTTAAAATGGGAGCGACTTCGTTGCGGAAGAGTTCATAGCTGCCAAGAAAAAAAATCGCCGCAGCAAAAATAATCCAGGCAGACGACACACCTCCGAAAAACACGATGATACACAAAGCCGCGCTCAACATTACGCCCAGAACGCGCTCGGGGTTGGTGACTTTTTGCACTGCCAGCCCATAAAATTCATATACCCCTAAAATCACTAGCGAGGTTACCAACGCCAGAAAAAGATAGCCACCTTTCCAGGCGCAAAAAAGTATGAACGGTCCAAAGACAACGGTGACCAGGGCACGAACGCCAAACTTTTTGAGATCCAAGCTTCCCTCCCTTCTAACCTGACTAATTCGTTACAAATACACCAAACAAATTGAAGACTCACACGGATTTTCTCTTTGGAGTTTCATCGGCGTGTTTTCTTCAATCCGTGCGGCTTCCGGCACGACCTAAATCCGCAAGCTGCCCACCAATTCTCGAATCGACTGCAGCCCATTTCGTTGGCAGAAATCCATCAGCTCGGCGATGATTTTTTCTCCGGTTCGCGGGTCGATGAAATTCGCGGTGCCCACTTGAATGGCCGCAGCGCCGGTGAGGATAAATTCCAGCGCGTCGCGGCCGTTCATGATGCCGCCAATTCCAATGATGGGAATATCAACGTGTTTCGCTACTTCATAAACTTTGGCCAGCGCCACCGGCTTGATCGCCGGGCCGGAATAGCCGCCGGTCACGGTGTTAATTTTTGGGCGGCGGGTTTGGATGTCCACCGCCATGCCCACCAGAGTGTTGATGAGAGAAACGGCGTCGGCGCCGCTCTCTTTGGCGGCGCGGGCAATGTCGCTGATGCGGGTGACATTGGGAGTGAGTTTGACGATCAACGGGCGGCGTGTTGCGTTTCGAACCAACGACGTCACTTGCGACGTAACTCGCGGCTCCTGACTGAACTCCAATCCACCCTCTTTGACATTGGGACAGGAAAAATTCAACTCATAGGCGTGAATCCCTTCCTCATTTTCCAACCGTTCCACCACCTTCAAAAACTCATCGCCAGCGCTGCCCGCGACATTCACGATGACCGCTGTTTTCACGCTTCGCAAAAACGGCAGCTTCTCTTTGATGAACCCTTCGACGCCCACGTTCGCCAGGCCGATGGAATTTAACAGGCCGGCCGGCAGCTCCACGATGCGCGGCGGTGGGTTGCCGTCGCGGGGTTGGAGAGTGACCGATTTGGTAACGATGCCGCCGAGGGCGTTGAGATCCACCAGGTCGGCGCTTTCCTGGCCGTAGCCAAACGTGCCCGAAGCCGCCAGCACGGGGTTCTTCAAACGCAAGCCGCCGATTTCAATGGAGAGATCAATCACTCAGAATCACCTCCCGCGCGTCGAACACCGGCCCATCGATGCAGGTTAATTTGTACAAACGCTCGCCGGGCCGGGGATCGCGAACTCGCACCGGGCAGCCGACGCAAATTCCGAAACCGCAGCCCATCATGGTTTCGATGGCCATCTGCCCCTCGAGGTTAAAGCTTTCGGTAATTTGAATCATGCGGTTCAAAAATCCGGTCGGGCCGCAGCTAAATAAATTGACCCGCTGCGGCAGCGATCGTTTCAGGCGTTCGATCAAAATCTCGGTAACCAAACCGGCATTGCCAACGCTGCCGTCCTCGGTGGCGACAAACACCTCCACTCCCATTTCAATAAACTCCGGCACCAAGGCCAACTCCGGCTCTGACTTCGCCCCTAAAAAAACTTCAACTTTTTTTCCGGCTTTCAAAATTTCTTCGCACAGAAAAGGCAGCGGCGCGACGCCCAATCCGCCGCCCACCAGAATCGCTAACTCCAGCTCCGGGCGAATGGTGTAGCCGTGTCCCAAAGGGCCGAGCACATTCAGCAGTTCGCCGGCCCGGCAGCCGGCCAAGATCTCGGTGCCTTTGCCGACGATTTTCCACAGAACTTCAATCCACCCTTCGCGCTGATCGCGGCGGCAAACACTGAACGGCTTGCGCAGCAAAGGGATGAATTCATCATTGACTTTCAGATTAACAAACTGCCCCGGATGAACGCTTTGGGCAATGGCGGGAGAGTGGAGGCGCATCAAATAAATGGCGCCGCTCAGATTTTTGACGGAGAGGATTGGACAATCATAAATTCCTTTACGACGATCAAAAGTTTCAGTCATCAGGGTACCGGTTTATCTGCCTCTTTTTTAATGCGATCTTGGTCCGTGACTGGTTTGACCTCTTCTTTGACGGGCGACTTTCTTGACGCTGAACGCAACGAGTCTTCCAAAGATTCCGTAATTGGCAGCCTAACTTCCGCCGCGGTGGAGTCAACCTTCTCAGTTGTTGCGGTTGGCTGTTCAGCCGCAGCTTGAGCGGCCCTCTGCTTTTCAAGCGCGGCTTGTTTCTCGGCTTTTTCTACTTCCTCCAATTTTCTTTTGATGGTTTTTGAATACTCTGAGTCGGGATATTTCTGCATGATCTCGCGATAGACCGCCACCGCTTTGTGGTTTTCATGCGTCATCTTCTCATAAATCCAGCCCAGCGCGAACAAAGCTTTGGGGGCGTAGTCTGATGTCGGAAAATTCTCATAGAGCTTCTGAAATTCGGCAATGGCCGCTGACGTGTTGCGGCTGGAAAAAAGATTGTGCTCCGCGCTTTTGTATAAATCCGCCGCGATTTCGTTGCGGTTCACCACCAGCGGCAAGCCCAGAATTTTGCGCGCCTCCTGCGCCTGGTAGGAATCGGGAAAACGGTTGATGAGCGCGTACAGAAGCGAATCGGCTTTGAATTTGTCGCGATACTGGTTTTCGTAAATCAGGGCGTTGGAAAAAATCGCCTTGGCGCAGCCCGGATGGTTGGGGAAAAGTTTGATGATCTCATTATATTCCTGCCTCGCGGAATCGATTTGCGAAAATTGAAAAAGGTAGATTTCCGCCAATTGCAGCTTGTTAGCGACCAGCGCATCGATCTCGTCGTCGCTTTGCGCGCCATTGGCGCTTTTGAGCGGGACGCTGTCGTTTTTCGGCTGCGGTTGGCTGGCCATCGCCAAATGCTCCTGCTTTTTCCTTTTTTGTATGAAGCGCAGCTCGGGGTGGACGCCGTGTTCCAAAAGCAGCAGTTCCAGCTCCGACAACTGTTGAGAGTTGGCGCCCTTTCTTTTTTCAAGCTGCATCCCCTGAGATTTTTTAACCATGGCGTTGAGCCGGATCAAATCGCCGATGTCTTTGGCTTTTTTTATCGAAGCCGGCACAAACTCCGATTTCGTGGACTCGAGCTTGACCTTCTCATAATAATCTTTAGCGCTGGCAAAGTCGCCGTAGTCCTCCTCATAAATTCTGGCAATCTCAAAATTAGCTTGCGCCGCGACTTCGGTTTTTTTGTACTCCAGCAAAATCTTTTTGTACTCGTCCAGCGCTTGTTCGATCTTGCCGAGATGCTCGGCATTCGCCCCCTTCAATTTTTCTTGCAGCGCCTTGCCTTCGCGGTAGAGGCAATCGGCGAGCTCCAACTTAACCAGTCCGTGCCGATCCTTTGATGTTTGATCCTGCAGCAGCTTGGACAAAATACTCGTGGCCTCACGAAAATCACCCGCCAATTTAATAGCAGTCGCCAGGTTCAATTCAGCGCTGAAAACGAAACGCTTATCCGAGCTGCTTTTGATGGCCTGCCGGAAGCTGGCGGCCGCCTGCGGATAATCCTGAATTTTGATTTGGCTTTTCCCCAATTGAAAATAGGCGGAAGCTTTGATCTCCTTTTTGCCGGCGGTTTCCGCCGCTTTCCTGTATTCGCGCTCGGCTTCCAAAAAATACCCCTGCTCGAATTGGATTTCACCCAAATAAAACTGGCCTTCGTCGCGCAGTTCTTTTTTGAAGGCCGGATTGTTCACCAGTTCCTGCAGGGTGAAACGCGCGCCCGCAAAGTCCCGCAATTTAATTTTGGTTTTTCCCAGCCAAAGCTGCGCGCTGGCAAAATAGGGGCTGCCTGGGAAATAGGTGATTAGTTCCTCGAATTTGCGCGCCGCCGCGATGTAGTCGGCCTTGTGATAAAAACACTCGCCGAGCATCATCACCGCGTCGTCCACATATTTGCTGTTGGGGTAGAGCTCCAAAATTTTCGAGGCCTTCTCGATCGTCTGGTTGTACTTGGTTTGCTCGGCGGAAGTGGGAATATCGCCCTCGCGCTTCTCGCGCTCTTTTTTGGCTTCGTTAAAATATTTCTTGGTGTTGTGAAAAGTGTTGAAATACGCGCCGCACGAGGTGAGCCAACACGCCAACAGCAGATAAAGGTAGAGTCTATATTTCATATCGAGGAAATCAAACCCAGAATTTTTGAGATAAGAACCATTCTTCTAAACTTCAAAATGCGGCTGTGGTTCCGCGCGCTCAAGTGTAAATTCGGCGTCGAATTTTTTCAGCAGCGCGTCCGCATTCAGCAGCGGCAGTTCCAACGCCGCGGCATAACGGAGACCGCTCATAATTTCCTCGCGAATGCAGGCGTGACGCAGCTCGGTTATTTTTTGATTGATGCGCTGAATCTGCTCGTGGTAGCGCTCGCGAAACGTTTGCACGACATGCCAGTAGGAGTCGAGTTGCTCCTCGGAAAGGCTGCTGCGAGTTAAAAAAGGCGCAGTGCGCTCGCGGCAGGATTGGAGCAACGATTCCGCTTCCTGCGCCAAGCCTTCTACTTCTTTGCGCAAGAGAAGCGTCAGCGGCAGATAGCCGGCGTTTTTCAAAATTTTATAAGCCAGACGATTGGCGGAGCAGCCGCCCCAATCGTCATTCAAATCGAGTGGCCGTCCCGCGCCGGGCAAATTATCCAGTTCCCCAGACATCACGGCTTCGAGAATTTTTTGCTCGGCGATCCAGGTCAAAGCGTTCATTCAATTATACCAGTCGCAGTTTCGTCGCTTTTTGAACGAAATAATGTGCAAAAATTCCCACTAAAAATCCAGAAAAAAGTGAGGACAGCAACATCAACGGCGCCAGGTAAAACAGCCGCGGGCTGTTGGCGATCCAAAACGCCGCCAGCAGCAGTTGGGTCAGATTGTGAGAAAACGCGCCGATCAGGCTGACGCCGATGATGCTGAAGCGGGCGCGAAACGCGGCGACGGCCCACCCCATCAAAATCGTAGAAACGCACCCGCCGCCGAGTGCGAACACAAAACCCGGATTGAAGAACGTTCCTAAAATCAGGGCGCCGATGAGCACCCGCAGCAGCATGATCAAAAACGCGCTGCGGAAACCGTACAAATAAAGGGCAACCAGCGAGACCAGGTTGGAGAGGCCGGGTTTCAGCCACGGCAGCGGCCGCGGAATGGCGGACTCAAACAAAAACAGCACGGAGCCCGCCGCCGCCAACACTGCCAATCGGGTTAAATGAGACAGGGCCGGCTGAGACGATTTCACAGTCCGTTCAGCCGGTGACGGCATCGAAGGGGTTGGGACGGCGTCCCTCAATCCAGATGGTGATTTTGTTGGGAACACAAACGATGATCTCCCCCACCCGGCGAATCCGGCCCTGACGAACGCAGAGTTTTTGCGGGCAGGCGGAATCGCGGATGAGAATGGAACCGTCGCTGATTTCAATCAGCGCGCGGCCGGCGGCGCCCTCTAAAATGAACAGGTCGTCGTGCTGAAGGGATTTGCGAGTCGGCGGTTGGCCAGCGACAGTAATCAGCGCATTGGCGCCGGCCTGTGCGGCGTAGCCGACTAAAAAAAAGCTGGCAACGGAAAGCGCGGTCAGGACGGCAATCAAAATTTTGTCGGCCAGTGTGAGGGTGTGATAAATTTCTCTGATGAGCATCATTTTAAATCCTTCAAAGCGCGCAGCCGTTCCTCGGCCTGTTGTTTGTACTCCAATGCGCCCTTGTGGTTGGGATTGACTTCCAGCACTTCGTTCCATTTGTTGATGGCTTCCTGGTAGCGGTCTAACGTATAAAGGTTGATGCCATCCAAAAATTTGCGCTCGGTTTCTTCTTCTAATTTGGCGCGGGCAGCCCGGAGTTCAGTATTGACGGATTCGTTATTGGGCTCCAACTTCAGCGCGTTTTCAAAAATGGCGACCGCCTCGCGGAAGTTTTTCTCCACCATTTTTGCGCGCCCATTGTTGAGAATTGAATTGACCTCGACTTTGGTCTGCGCTTCCTGTTTGCCTTTCTGAGCGCGGCTGTTTTGGGGATCGAGACTCAGCGCCTGCGAATAGGCATCCAGCGCGGCTTGCCACTCCCCGCGCTGCGCCGCCTGCTCAGCGCGCATCAAAAGCAGGGAAATTTCATCGTTGATGGCGCTTCGCACCCGCGACAAATACGTCTTTGCCTCCTTGTGATTCGGATCGATCGACAAGACGGTTGTAAACGCTTCGCGCGCGCTGAGGTAATCTTTATTATTAAAAAAGCTCACCCCTTCTTTGAACTTATTTTGCACGTAGCGCTCAACTCGCGGCCGCAATCTGTCGATGCGCGCCCGCGCGAGGGCGTTTTCGGAATCTTTTTCAAGGACTTCCAAATACTCGTTAGTGGCTTCGATGTATCGGCCTTTTCGTTCCAAGGCCTCGCCCCTGGCCAGCAGCGCCTGAATTTGGCTTCGGGCCTGATTGAGCTTTTCGTTGACGCGCTCGATATACACCTGCGCCTCCTCCAGGCTCGGTTTATACTCCAACGCTTTTTCTAAATCGGCTTTCGCCAGCGCGTAATTTTTTTGCCGAAAATGCACCAGCCCGCGGTAAAAATGCTCGTCGGCCAACTCGGAATAAATCTGATCGATGGCGGCAAGCTGTTTCAAAGCGGTTCGGTTGTTTTTGTCCAGTAACAGTACGCGCTTAAATGCCTTCTCGGCGTCGCTATATTTTTTTTCCTGCAACAAAACGTCGCCATCGGCCAGCGTTCGGTTGATGTAGGCGTTGATGGCCG
>JBBIIG010000045.1:7205-32299 GCA_037446635.1 bacterium | reverse complement strand
AAGATCATCTGTGTCCGGTTTTTTTCGCGGTACAATCTTCGCGCGTTCAGCACCATGATTTTCCATCCGATATCTGGAAAGTCGTGCTCGACCTCGAAGTTGTCAAATTGGGTGTCTTGGGGCAGAATGGTCTCTAACATCACGCGCAGCCCGGGAATATTCCACTGCTGCTCGCCGAGATCGAAGAGCAACTGAGCGACGGTTTCCTGCGGAACGACCTTGAAGAACTCATAAAACATGCGATTCGCAAACACGACCTGTAGCTCCTTATCGAGAACAAGAAGTGGTTGTCGAACCGTGTCTAAAATGCTGTTCAAAAAGATTAAGGAGTCCTGGGCATTCTTCAATTGTAATTGGTTTTCTCTTATTGATAATTCGAGTTTCTCTATATATTTTTTTGTCGTATCGCGATCACCCCCAAGCTGTGCGCTCGTTTTCTTGCCGCTTCCCATGCAAGTGTCCTTTGCAATTATTTTATTTTCATCCTGAGAATGAATATAGACCGTTCAAATGTAAAAAGCACGTTTTTTTACTAAAAAAATCAAATAACCTCGAAAATTAGCACATCAGCAGTCGTCTAAATTAACCGCCGGGGTTAAGCCAACGTGATCTCCGTGTTCGTGAAACTTTGTATTTTGATGAAAAGGCCCAAACACTCGATTCAATAGTAAGGTTCATGCAGGAACGCATACTATGCGTTCCCTGCGTATCTAACAATTTACAATAACCTTGTTCTAACGGCTTGCGTTAGCGGCAGGCGGGACTTGGCAGGGAAAACTTCGAGCGTAGAAACAACTCAAAGGGACAGATTCGCTTCAGGCGGGGAGCATACCCGGCTGTTCCGCCGCACGCTGTGTTGGGCGCTTGCTGTCTTTCGCAATTTTACTCACAAACGGACTCTCCGCAAGAATTGTCAATCAAAGAGCGGGTTGGCTGGATGGCCTGGCTTGGGGTTGATCCAAAGCTTGACCCCGTTCGTACCGACTCCCCATTTGTAAAACTAATGGAGCCGGTTGGATTTCGATAGTACCTTTCAGAACATCTTAAAAAGTCCTGCCCCATCGTCCGGCGTCGTTTAAGTTTCCATCTCGAATGCCTTGGCAGTTTCCTGAATCAATCGCCAGGCCTCAACCACGTGACGTTCCTCAGTTTGGGTCTGTCCTACACATAAGCGCAGGGTGAATTGGCCGTTGAGGGTGGTGTGGGTCAAATATAAGCGGCCGCTCTGATTGAGTCGGGCCATTAAGCGTTGGTTGATGGATTCGCCTCCGATATGTCGAAAGCAAATTAGGTTCAAGGGCGCTGGCGCCGTCAACTCGAAGCGCTCCGACGCCTCAATCCATTTGGCCAATTCTTGCGCCAGTTCTACGTGGCGTTTGATGTGGTAACGCAAGCCTTCGATGCCGTAATGGCGAATAACGAACCAGAGCTTGAGAGACCGGAAGCGCCGGCCAAGTTGGACGTGCCAGTCGCGGTAGTCGATGACAGCGCCGGACTCCGTGGCCGGATTGCGCAGGTATTCCGGCAGCACACTCAGCGTCTTGATCAAAGCCTCGCGGTCCGCCACATAGAAGCAGTCGCAATCAAAATTTGTGAACATCCACTTGTGGGGATTAAAGGCGTAGCTGTCGGCCAGCTCCACGCCATCGTGGATGAAGCGATATTCCGGGCAGAGCGCCGCGGTGCCGGACATGGCCGCATCGACGTGCAGCCAGAGGCCCTGCTCGCGACAGATACGCCCAATCTCCGCAACGGGATCGATAGCGTTGGAGGACGTCGTTCCCACCGTGGCACACACGAAGCACGGAACCCGGCCATTTTTGCGATCGAGTTTAATCTGTCTCTCCAGCACGTCCGGGCGAAGGGCAAAGCGATCATCCACGTCGATCAGGCGGAGATTCTCGCGCCCCAGCCCGGCAATCTTCACGGCTTTCTCGACGGACGAATGCGCCTGGTTGGAGGCATAAGCGACAAGCTTGCCATCGCCTGCCTGAGCAGACAGGCAGCCCTGTTCGTTGCTGCGATAATTGGTGGCGCGCTCGCGCGCGGCGAGCAGAGCACAGAGCGTGGCGCTGGAGGCCGTATCCTGAATTACGCCCCCACCGGTGCTGTTGGATTTAAACTTGCCCGGCAAGCCGAGCATATCCACGAGCCAGTCCAGCACGTGCGTTTCGAGTTCGGTGCAGGACGGGCTGGTCGCCCACAGCATCCCCTGCACACCCAGGCCGGCGGAGAGCAGTTCGCCGAGAATGGAGGGGCCGGAGGCATTGGCCGGAAAATAGGCGAAGAAGTTCGGTGACTGCCAGTGAGTGATTCCCCGCATAATCAGTTTGTCAACATCGGCAAGGATGTTTTCAAAAGCTTCGCCGCGTACGGGGGGATCGGCAGGAAGCGCGGCGCGTATCTGTCCCGGCTGCACTTGCGATAAGACCGGAAACGATTCGATGTTTTGATAGTAATCTGCGATCCAATCTACCACGGCATGACCGTGGCGGCGAAAATCTTCCGGGGTCATGTGGAAGTTGGGTTTAAGAGTCACTCTTGTTCCTCCTTAAATTCTAACTTAAGCCTCATGCAAAACTTAGGCATTCGACCATTTGGCTTCAGGTGGTTTTGAGCCAGGTCCTACCCGCCCGCAATCGCTCCCACAATGAACAGTGGCTCTCGCCCGGATGCAACTGCCTCCGGCAGCGGCGCATCTGGCGACTCGTGCGACCAATCCTCCTCACACGCAAAAAATCGCAGGAACGGTCGGCGCTGCTGGGTGACGTGGTCGCGGATGGTACCGGCCAGCATCGGATACCGAGCCTCGAGCGCGTCCAACACCGCACGGATCGTGACCGGACCCTCGATCTCCAGTGTCACCTCGGCGCCGACCTGCGCCAGGTTTCGCAGATGAAACGGAAGCGTTATTCTAATGGCACTCATAAGAAATTCCAAAGTAGAAAGTCAAAAACTGATACCAAACACCGCGAAGGTTGAATTGGTAGGGAACGCATACTATGCGTTCCCTACGTGGCTTGTTACCGCAGCGTTTGAACTTCCACCGACAGCACCGCCGGCAGATCACGGACGATTGGCGCCCAACTATCGCCAGCGTCGGGCGAACAATACACCTGGCCGCCGGTGGTGCCAAAGTAGATGCCGCACTTATCTAGCGAATCCACCGCCATCGCGTCGCGCAAAACATTGACGTAACAGTCCTTTTGCGGCAAACCGTTCGTGAGCGCTTCCCATTCGTTGCCGCCGGTGCGGCTGCGATAGACGCGCAATTTGCCGTCCGGTGGGTAGTGCTCGGAGTCGCTTTTGATGGGCACGACGTAGATGGTCTCCGGCTCGTGGGCGTGGACGTCAATCACAAAGCCGAAGTCGGTGGGCAGATTGCCGCTGACCTCATGCCACGAGTCGCCGGCGTCGTTGCTGCGCATGACATCCCAGTGCTTCTGCATGAACAGTACGTCCGGCCGCAACGGATTCATCGCGATGTGATGAACGCAGTGACCGATCTCGGCGTCCGGATCGGGAATGTATTGCGACTGCAGCCCTTTGTTGATCGGTTTCCATGATTTGCCGCCATCATCGCTACGAAACGCGCCCGCCGCGGAGATGGCAATATAAATTCGTTTGGGATTTTTGGGATCCAAAAGGATGGAATGCAGGCACATGCCGCCGGCGCCCGGCGCCCATTGTGATCCGGTGCCGTGGCCGCGCAGTCCCGCGAGCTCATGCCAGGATTTGCCGCCGTCGGTGGTGCGGAACAGGGCGGCGTCTTCCACGCCGGCGTAAACGGTGTCTGGGTCGCTCAGCGACGGCTCGAGGTGCCACACACGCTTGAATTCCCACGGATGCTGGGTGCCGTCGTACCACTGATGCGTGGTCAGCGGCGCTGCGGCGGTATCGTAAACGAACTTGTTGCTTTCGCCTTTGGGCCAGCCCTCTGGGGTGGTGGTGGGCTCGCCGGGAGGCGTGCCGGGTTGGTGCCAGGTTTTGCCGCCGTCATCGGAGCGTTGGATGATCTGCCCGAACCAGCCGCTGGTCTGTGAGGCATAAATCCGATTTGGATCAACCGACGAGCCTTTGATATGATAAATTTCCCAGCCGGCAAAATGCGGCCCGCTCACTTCCCACTTCTGGCGCTTGCCGTCGGAGGTGAGAATAAACGCGCCCTTGCGCGTGCCAACCAAAACTCGAACCTTGCTCATGGCTTTCTCCTTTCTGGGGTTGAAGGTTTAGTTTTCCCATATCAGGTCGTTTTTTTCCAATCCAAGCGATGTCATTCGGGTTCCAACATCATTTTCTCATTTTTGATTATAATCGTAATTGACCATCCACTGAATGCCGAACTTGTCGGTGAACATCCCAAAGTAGGCGCCCCAGAAAGCATCCTGAAGCGGCATTTCGATTTTCCCGCCGGCCGAGAGTCCGTTAAAAAGTTTCTCCGCTTCTTCTTTACTTTCCGCGTTAATGGAGATATAAAAATTGTTGCCGATTGTCAATTTCTGCCCCATTGATTCCAGTGCGTCGGTTCCCATGAGTACGTTTCCTTTTCCAATGGGTAAGGCGACGTGCATAATTTTTGCTTTTTCGTTTGCCGGGATTTTGTCCGCCGCCGGCGTATCTTTGAAACGCTGCAGCGTCATGAATTCTCCGCCAAAAACGGATTTGTAAAAATTGAAGGCTTCTTCGGTGTTGCCCTTAAAGTTCAAATAAGGATTCATCGTGGCCATCGTGTTCCTCCTTTAATTTGTTTAAGATTCAGTGATATGCCGTGGCCAACGCCTCATGGCGCTGGCGAATAACGGCCGCTTTCTCGAAGCTCCTCCGCGATGGGACGAACCTCGATACTCCCGAAACGCGCCGACGGCCACCGCGAGGCCACTTGAATCGCCTCGTTTAGATCGCGCGCGTTGATCAGGAAGAAACCACCGAGCGTCTCCTTGGTCTCGGCGAAAGGGCCATCGGTGACAGCGACCTTGTTGTTGCGAACCCGCACCGTGGCGGCGGTACGAACGCTCTGCAGGGGCTCCGCGGCAATCAGATAGCCGTTTTTCTGTAATTCTTCCACATAGGCCAGAGTTTCCGCTCTTAGCGCGCTCCACTCACTTTGGGACATCGCGTTGAGGATGCTTTCCTCCTCGTAGGCCAAACAAAGATACTTCATCTTTTCTCCGCAATTGTAGGGGAATTCTTGTGGGAACGATTTAGAGCACGGCGCCGCCAAAGCGCATCGAGGCTCCAATCACCGGCGCCGTACGCCGCGAAAAACAAAAAGATGAAACAAAACAGCACCGCCGGCACGCCCTGATTTTGGATCGGCCACGCGCCACTGGGCGCATGAAATTGCCAGTACGCCACGGCCATCTCACCGGATAAAATGAAGGCCACCGGCCGGATAAACAGACCGAGCATCATGGCGATACCGCCCACTACCTCCAGCACTCCGCCAATGCCAATTTGGGAGAGCAGCGGCGCGGTGCCGCCGCCGGGCATGCCTCCGAACCAGCCGAAGAGTTTCATGCCGCCAGCCTGCAGAAAAAGCAGCCCCGACACCACCCGCAGCAAAAATCCCGTGATTTGCTCGGCAAGTTTCAAGTTTACTATATTCTTCAACATTAACTCGATCGCCGATTTCTAATAGTGAATTCGCTCTACTCCTCCGCCAACTCTTTGAGTTTTTGCAGCGCTTGCGGCCACTTTTCTTGGAACATCTCCTTGTACTCGTCCGCCGAATCCATCTCCACTAGCACTTCGGTTTTGCCGCCCCTCTCCTTGAAGGTGTAATTTTCGTGCGCGCCGGCCCACGCCTTCACCGCGTCGCTGGTTGTGTCTTCTTTGCCATCTTGCACAACGCCAAGGTGTTCGATGGAGATGTACTCGTAGCGCCGGTTTTCTTTGATTCGGCTCACTATGCCGGACAGCTTGCCGGCCGGGTCCGGTCCAAGGAAAAGAATTTTGCTGCCTTTGCTCCAGTCGCCGACGTAGTGGGAACCGGGCGTAAAGGCTTCCGTCCACTGCCGGTAGGTAGCGTCGTCGAGCATGGTGTTCCAAACTCTTTCTTTGGGGGCGTTGATAACGATTGAAAAACGTAATGTGTCCATGAGTGTTTCTCCTTATTTTTGCGCATACGCCTGCTGCAATTGCTCGATGTTGAGCTTCTGCATGTGCAGCATGGCTTGCATGACTCGCTGTGATTTTATCGGATCCGGGTCGCTCATCAGCTCGCCCAAAGCCGTGGGGACGATTTGCCACGACAAGCCAAATTTATCTTTGAGCCAGCCGCACATTTGGATTTCCCCGCCGGCAGAGAGCTTCTCCCAAAAATAATCCACCTCTTCCTGAGTTTTGCAATTGACGACGAACGAAACGGCTTCGGTGAATTTGAATTGCGGCCCGCCGTTCAGCGCAATGAATTCCTGCTCCTCGATCTGGAAGACAACGGTCATCACTGACCCCTTTGGTCCCGGCCCTGCGTCTCCGTAGCGCGCCACGTTCACAACCTTTGAGTTCTTGAAAATAGAGGTGTAAAAGTTCGCGGCCTCCTCGGCCTGGTTATCGAACCACAAGAATGGGGTGATTTTTGGCATGGTCATCTCCTTTTTCGAATTGGTTAGACATTATTTTTACTTCCGTTTTCACACCTTCACCTTCTTCCACCCGCCGCGGTTGAAGAGCCACAAGGTGAACAGGCCTATCGAAGTTTCTGAAACGAAAATTGCCCAAAACACGCCTGTATGCGCCATGCCGAGGGTCTTTGCCATCAGGTATGAAAGCGGAATTTGAAACAACCAGAAAAAGACCAGGTTGATTTTGGTCGGGGTGGCGGTGTCGCCGGCGCCATTGAAGGCCTGCACCGCCACCATCCACCAGGCATAGACAAAATAGGAATAGGAAACGATGCGCAGCCATTTTGCGCCGACGGCGATGACGCCGCCATCATCGGTGAAAATGCTAACCAGTGATTCACTGAAAAGAAAATAGAAAATCGACACCCCGATCAAAAACAGCATATTCCAGAAGCCGGTCACCCATACTGCGCGTTCAGCGCGTTCCGGTTTTTGGGCGCCGAGATTTTGTCCGACGAGCGTCGCCACTGCGTTCGACATGCCCCAGGCCGGCATGAGCGTGAACATCATGATGCGCAGTGCGATGGTGGCGCCGGCCACGGTCTGGCTTCCAAATTCAGCAAGGATGCGCATGATGAAAATCCAGGAAGTCATGCCAATAATCATTTGCCCAATGCCACCCCATGAAGTCCGAACGATATTGGCAATGGTCGGCCAGTGAAGATGAATCTGAGAAGGAAGTACCCGGATATGTTTGCCACCTTTGAAAAGCAGCCACAGTTGCGCAAGCACGCCGATGCCTCTACCGATAGTGGTGGCAATGGCGGCGCCTTCGATTCCTAATTCGGGAAAGGGTCCCAGTCCGAAAATAAGCACTGGATCTAAAATGATGTTGAAGCCGTTGGCGATCCACAGCACACGCATGGCAATGGCGGGATCGCCGGCGCCGCGGAAAATGGCATTGATCACAAACAGCAACATGATCACCGCGTTGCCGCCCAGCATCCATTGCATGTAACGGTAGCCGTGCTCGAGCGTCCAGGCATCGGCGCCCATCAGCCCCAGCAAGTCTTTGGCAAAGAAGATGCCGGTGAGAGCAAACGGCACGGAAACGAGCAAGGCAATGAAAATAGATTGAATGGCTGCGAGGCCAGCCTGTTGTTTGTTCTTTTCTCCGATTCGCCTCGCAACAATGGCGGTAACGGCCATCGACAATCCAATGCCGATGGAATAGAGCAGAAACAAATAGGTCTCCGTCAAACCGACGGTTGCCACCGCCGAAGCGCCCAGTGTGCCAACGAAGTAGATATCCACCACCGCAAAGGTGGACTCCATGATCAATTCCAAAATCATTGGAACTGCCAGCAGGAACACCGCCTTGCCGATGCCGATTTGGGTGTAGTCAGCTTCTGTTCCGCGAATGGCATCTTTTAGTTCCTGCCAAAGCGAACGCGCCGTGGCCAGGCGCGTGTGATTCTCTAAAGTAACATCCATTTGGGCTTCTCTTTTTAACATGTCTCTCCTGTGCTTAGACCATAATTTTTTCAATTTATTGCGCGCATAAGAGGAATACCGTTCCGGCCGGATCCATAATCCAGTGCATGTTAGCCGGTATTTTCTCCAATTCATCGCAGGTCTCGATTCCTTTGGATTTCAAGTAGCGGGTGGCTGCATCAACATCGGTGGTTCTTAATTCCAGCCAGGTTTCCGAGTGGGTGTAATGATCCACGCAATCCAGCCAAAGCGAATGGGTTCCAAACTTCACTTCGTGCGTGCGTGAAATCGAAGGGGACTCGACCGGCCTTTCCACTACTTTTAGGTTTAAGATGTCGCGATAGAAGGCGACGGTTTTTTCATATTTGTTTTTGGGGATTTTGACAGCGATGTTCACGCCGCCGTCGAATTTGATAGTTGCACTGGCCATCTTGGGCTCCTCTGGTTGAAGTTAGTGCGCTAAAACCAACAAATTTCCATGCGCGCCCTCAAGTTGAACGAACTACCGAACCACCATTCACTTCTTCACGCGCAGCCGCTCCTCTTTTTCCCGCAGCTCCGGCGTGAGCGCTGCGCCGAAATCCTCCGCCTCAAATAGCGGACGAATCTCGATGACGGCCTCCTCTCCGGGCATCGGGTTCGGACAGCGCTTCACCCACTCAATGGCTTCTTCCATCGTTTTACATTGCCACAACCAGAAGCCAGCAACCAGCTCTTTGGTCTCAGGGAAGGGCCCATCGGTCACCATTCGCTTATCGCCAGAAAACTTGACCCGTGCTCCTTTCGAGCTTGGCTGAAGGCCTTCGCCAGCAAGCATGATTCCGGCTTTCGACAGTTCTTCATTGTATTTCATCATATCGGAAAGCAGTTTCTCGTCGGGGAGAATGCCTGCCTCTGAATTTTTCGTTGCTTTGACCATGACCATGAAGCGCATAATTTTTGTCCTTTCTGATGTAATTGTTTTGCTTCCTTCCAATAGTCGCTCGAAGGGGGATAAAATCGACACGTTATCTTTTCGCCCGGAATTTTTCTGGTTTTTCCAACTAAGCGCGAAATTAACCCGGCAACCCCGGAATCTCCACCACCGGCCGGATTTCTACTGTGCCCTTGCGCGCCATGGGGATGCGTTCGGCGATGCCGATGGCCTCGTCGAGATTCTCGGCGTCGATGAGAAAATAGCCGCCGAGCTGCTCGTGGGTTTCCGCAAACGGGCCGTCGGTCACCAGCCGCCTGCCGTTGCGCACGCGCACGCTGGTTGCCGTCGAGATTGGGTGCAGGGGGTTCGCGCCCAGGTACTGGCCGCGGGAGCGGAGTTCCCGGGCAAGCTGCGTGGACTCCACGTAGCACTGCTCCCGCTCGATCTCGTCCAGCGCTTGTTCGTCAAGGTAAATGAGCAGCATGTATTTCATCTATGTGCCTCCATCTAAGGTGAAATGACTGTTCACACAATAGTCGTTTGACGCAGCCCAAAATCGACAACTGGATTTCCGCCTTTATTCCGGAAGGAACTGTTTTCTTCTTAAAACAGCGGCGCTAATCAAGGTAATAATGATGCTCACCGGCAGGATCTTTAATAGCCGAAGCGGAGCACCGGGTTCTTGGACATTTCGGGCATCTCCGCCAAGCGCTTCCTGCAATTTAAAAGTTTAAAAAATCGTGCGGCATTTTAAGAATGCAGACTGTTCGTGTCTGCGCTACGCCGCCCGCAACTCATCCAGCCGGCGTTGGAGAAACCGCTGCTCCGGCTCCTGCTGGGTGAGGCGGAGGGCGCGTTCGTAGGAACTCCGGGCTTCTGTGGTTCTTCCCAGCCGTCGGCACAAATCCGCTCGCGCCGCGTGCGCCAGATGGTAGTCCGCCAAATCGCCGCGGCTCAGGATGGCGTCGATGAGGGCCAGTCCCACCTCGAGACCGTCTCGCATGGCCACCGCCACCGCGCGATTCAGTTCGATCACCGGCGATGGCCTCGCCTGCAAAAGCAAATCGTAGAGCGCCACGATCTGCGCCCAGTCCGTGGCGGCGGCCGTGGGCGCTTCGGCGTGCACCGCCGCAATCGCCGCTTGCAAAGTGTAAGACCCAAACTGCCGCGAGGACATCGCCTGTTCCACCAGCGCCAACCCCTCTGCAATTTGATCGCGATTCCAAAGCGAGCGATCCTGATCTTCAAGCAAAATCAAATCACCAGACGGCGAAGTGCGGGCAGGCCGCCGCGATTCGTGCAGCAGCATCAGCGCCAGCAGTCCCATCACCTCCGGCTGCGGCAGCAATTCGAGCAGCAGACGCCCGAGGCGAATGGCCTCGCCCGAGAGATCGGGCCGGGTGAGCGATTCACCCGAGGAAGCCGAATAGCCCTCGTTGAACACCAGGTAGATCACGTGCAGCGCCGTATCTAACCGATCCGGCAACTCCGCCGGCGACGGCACCTGATACGGAATGCGCGCGTCGCGGATTTTCGCTTTGGCGCGCACAATGCGTTGCGCGAGGGTAGGGGGAGTCGTGAGGAAAGCGCGCGCGATCTCCTCGGTGGTGAGGCCGCAAACCTCCCGCAGCGTCAGCGCAATTCGCGCCTCCGAAGACAGCGCCGGGTGGCAGCAGGTGAAGATGAGCCGCAGTTGGTCGTCTTCGAGACCCTCGTCCTCCGACTCTGCCCTGTCTGCGGCGTCGTCGGCAAGCCGCTCAGCCAACTCTGTTAGTTTTTCGTCGTAACGGGCGCGCCGCCGCATGGCGTCGATGGCTTTGAAGCGGCCGGTGGAAACCAGCCACGCCCGAGGATTGGCCGGCGCGCCCTCCGCCGGCCATTTTTCTACCGCGGCCGCGAAGGCTTCGTGGAGTGCGTCTTCAGCGAGATCGAAGTCGCCGAGCATCCGGATGAGGGTGGCGAGGATGCGGCGCGACTCCGTGCGATAGACGGCATCCACCATCTTACGGATAGATTGCGATGCGTCTTCACTGCTTAGCGCCGGACTCGGGCCTGATGTTGGGTATTCCATAAACACACCAAAAGACGAAAAAGGCGTTTTCGGGTTTCGTAAGCGAAAGATGTCTTCTTCAATTACTGTGAACGGCGCCGGCATCGTGAGTGACCCGCGCGTGTAACTCGCTGGGTTGACCTCGATTCGCGCGACCAACTGTTAAACGCCTGAAGGCGTTACTACGAACGTTCAAATTCTTGGGAATGTATGTAGTTACCCCTTCAGGGTTTAACGCCTGAAGGCGTTACTACGAACGTTCAAATTCACCAACTAACGAATGTGTCCGGCTGGCGTCGCGGCGATTTTGCAGAATTTTGTAGAGGGTGTCATTTTGGGCGACGGCCATTTCAAAAGCCAAAAAGAAATCTTGAGGAAACAACACCTCGAATTGCAGTTTGCCGGCAAGCCCCTCAATCAACGGAAGGTCGTTTTGGCAATTGCTCGCCGTTCAGCCACTGTTTGGGATTTCCGGGTCGCCCACGAGCGAATTGAGAGTTCGGGCGACAATGGTTTTGTTGTAATTGTTGCGCTTTTGAGTAGCTGGGTCAGGGTGTCCCAAAACACCTTTTCAAAATTGCTGCGGTCGGCGGCGGGCGAAGTTTGATCAACTCGATAATCGCGCCTCCAACAGCCTTTTCGGCAGCGCCAAATGGATTAAGGAAGGCATACTACAAAAATTCCCAAAAACGTTTACCAGTTGTGGATTTTATGTTGTCACCTTTTCCTGCGCGCCGTCACCTTCTTGATCAGACTGGCCGCCTTCTTGGCGTCGCCTTCATTCTCGAACCCAATGACGCAGGAATATTTTTTGCCGATCACCTGCGTCACCAGAAAATCCAAATTAATCCCGGCGCCAGCGATGGCTTCGGAAATTGCTTTTCCCAGTCCCGGCTTGTTGTCGCCTTCCACCAGCAGAGTAGGAATCGCCGAGGCGATGAGTCCGGCGCTGGACGCCGCATCTACCACTTTTTTGCGAGAGACGGGAAAGACCTCGATGGCGGCCTTGCTGGCGTTGCCCGGAAAACGATACCCCATCACCACGTGTAAATCCGCGCCAGCGTCGGCCAGCGGCCCAAGTACGCTGGCCAAAGCCCCGGGCCGGTTGTCAACTTCCGTTCTCCAGAGTGTGATTTTTTTGACAGTGAGTGCCATGTTATCCTCCTTTGATAAATTTGTGATAGCCGGGTAAGCAAGTTCACTTCCAACTTCCAACTTCCAACTTCCTACTGTTTGCATCCCATTACCTATATCTCCTCATAATCACACTGGCGTTCGTTCCCCCAAACCCAAATGAATTGGAGAGGCAAACATTCACTTTCGCACGACGCGGCTTGTTGGGCACGTAATCGAGATCGCATTCTGGGTCCGGCGTCTCGTAGTTGATCGTTGGGGGAAGAATTTGATCCTCGATGGCCTTGATGCAGTAGATGGCTTCGATGGCGCCGGCCGCGCCCAGCAGATGGCCTGTCAGAGATTTCGTTGAGCTCATGGGCAGTTTGTAGGCGTGTTTGCCGAAAACTTCTTTGACGGCTTTGGTTTCGGTGACGTCGTTGAGGGGAGTGGAGGTGCCGTGCGCGTTGATGTAATCCACATCTTCTGGTTGGATGCCGGCGTTGCGGATGGCGTTGCGCATGCAGAGTTGCGGTCCGCGGCCCTCGGGGTCCGGCGCCGTGATGTGAAAGGCGTCGGTGCTCATTCCGATGCCGATAACCTCAGCATAAATTTTGGCGTTGCGCGCTTTGGCAAATTGTAATTCTTCGAGAATCAGCACCCCCGCGCCCTCGCTGGAGACGAAGCCGTCTCGGTGGAGATCAAAAGGACGGCTGGCTTTTTCCGGTTCATCGTTACGGGTGGAGAGGGCTTTGGCGTTGGCGAAGCCGGCCATCGCTACCGGCACCAGCGTGGCCTCGGTGCCGCCGACGATCATGGCCTCGGCGTCGCCGCGCAGAATGGTGAAATAGCCGTCGGCGATGGCGTGCACACCGGTGGAGCAGGCGGACACTACGCCGTAACTCGGCCCGCGCAGCTTGTATTTAATGGCCACCTGCCCCGACGCCAGATTAATGATGGCCGAGGGAATGAAAAACGGCGAGATGCGGCCGCTTTGTCCGTTGTACGCTTTCAACGTGTTTTGTTCGATAACGGTGATACCGCCCTGTCCGGAGCCGATGATCACGCCCACTCGTTCGGAGATGTCATCTTCCACGATCAAGCCGGCGTCGTTCATGGCCTCGATGGTGGCCGCCATCGCAAACTGGATGAACGGGTCCATCTTTTTGATTTCTTTTTTGTCGATGTAATTTTCGGGATTGAAGTTGCGGACTTCGCCGGCAATTCGTACCGGAAAGTCTGGAAGGTCAAATTTAGTCAATGGGCCGATGCCGGATTTCCCGGCCAGAATGTTCCCCCAGTTTTCTTTCACTGATAACCCGCACGGTGTCACCATTCCCAAACCGGTGACCACCACGCGGCGTTTGCTTTCTGCCATAATGTAAATCCTCTCTCCTTTGTGGAAAACTTCAGTGAGCCTTGCGAAGGTTCCAAACCTTCGCAGGTTTAACTGCGCTCCGCCATTAGTTCATCGATAACGTCGAAGGCATAACGCAGATGCGGGATGACAATGGACCCGCCAACAATCAGCGCGATGTTCATCGCCTCGTACAATTCTTCCCGGGAGCAGCCCTCGGTGACGCAGCGGTCGAGGTGATAGAAGATGCACTCGTTGCAGCGCAGCACCATCGACGCCACCAGCCCCATCAGCTCTTTCATTTTCACCGGCAGCGCGCCTTCGACGTAGGCTTTGTGATCCAGCCCAAAGAATTTTTTGAAATCGTTGAAGCCGCTGTTGAGAATTTTTTCGTTCATGGCGGCGCGGTATTTGCGGGTTTCGGCGGCTGAGATTTTCATTGAATAGATTCCCTCACTGCTCCATTAATTTACCAATATGGTGTGCTTTTAAATTTTTGTGTCCCTTAATATCTTTTCAAGCGCTGCAAATTTACGCCGACGCCCCCTAAAAGTCAAGACAATATTCCGCCCATATTTTCTCTTGATTTTGCTTTTTGACTCCGCTAATTTGCCGTTAAAGAATTCATCGTGAATGAAGGAGAGACGATGAGCGTGCAGACCCTGAGCCAGCTTTTCCATTACAACATCACCCATTTCAACAAGCCCGATCTGCTTATCTATCGCGGTCACGACGGCACGTTCCACAAAATTTCCAGCAACGAATTCAAAGATCGCGTCGTGAGTTTTGCGCTGGGGCTGAAGGCGTTGGGCATCAAGTCTGAAAATAAAATTTTGCTGCTCTCTGAAAATCGTCCGGAGTGGCATATCGCGGATTTTGCGAGTCATTTGTTGGGGGCGGTGCTCGTCCCCATTTTTCCGACCCTCATCCCGGATCAAATCGAATTCATCGCCAACAACAGCGACAGCGAAGTTATCATCGTCTCAAATGAAATTCAGCTCGCAAAAATTCAGCAAATTCGCGCTCGTCTCAAAAAGCTCAAGCACGTGATTGTGATGAACGCTGATGCGATAAAAGAAAATGTCGTTTCGTTCGGTAAAGTTTTGCAATCTGGCAGCGAGAGGGAGGGCGATGAGTTTTTGGAGCGGACCGTTAACGTCGCCCGCCCTGACGAGATCGCGACGCTGATTTATACCTCCGGCACCACTGGCACACCCAAAGGCGTGATGCTCAGCCACAGAAATCTTGTCTCCAATTTTCTGGCCTGCACTCATTATTTCAAATTAGAGCCATCTGACGTCGGGCTTTCGTTCCTGCCTCTTTCCCATGCCTTCGAGCGCACGGTTGACTACTTTTATTTTTACAGCGGAGTGAGCATTATCTATTCTTCCAATGAAACCGTGGCGGAGGATATGGAAGAGGGCCGGCCGACGATCATGGCGGCGGTGCCGCGGTTTTATGAAAAAGTGCGCGCCCGCGTCATTGCCAAAGCGGAGGCGGAGGGGAGTGTGAAAAAAGCACTGTTTAATTGGTCGATGAAAGTTGGCCGCCAAATGGCTGAAGCAGAGCTGGGCATTGGCGAAAAGGGCGAGCCGAGTCGGTGGCAGTACAATTTAGCGGACAAATTGGTTTTCTCAAAAATCAAAGCGCGCACCGGCGGGCGGATGAAGTATTTTATTTCCGGCGGCGCGCCGCTGTCCGTTGAGGTGGCGCTTTTTTTCTATTCCGCTGGATTGAAAATTATGGAAGGGTACGGGCTGACAGAAACCTCGCCCATCATTTCGGTGAATCCGCCGGAGCGGCCGAAGATTGGCACGGTGGGCAAAGTGCTGCCGGGCGTGGAAGTGAAAATCGCGGCAGACGGTGAGATCATTGTGAAGGGGCCCAACGTGATGATGGGCTATTACAAAATGCCCGCCGCTACCGACGAAGTGCTGGAAGACGGCTGGCTGCACACCGGCGATGTCGGCACGTTGGATGAAGATAACTACCTGACCATCACCGACCGCAAGAAACAGTTGATGGTTACTTCGGTTGGGAAAAAGGTGGCGCCGCAAGCCATTGAAAAAGAAGTGGAGAATAGCAAGTATATCGATCAGGTGGTGTTGATCGGCGAGCAGCGAAATTTCATCAGCGCGTTAATTGTGCCGGATTTTGAGGCGCTGAAAGTGTTTGCTGAAGGTCAAGGGATTGCCGTGAACGGCAATGTGGAGTTGATCAACCACCCGGCCATAATCGACTTGATTCAATCCGAGGTGGACGAGCGCCAAAAACATTTTTCCGATTACGAAAGGATTCGCAAATTCCGTCTGCTGCCGCAGCCGTTCACCATCGAAGCTGGGCAGCTCACGCCGACTTTGAAAGTTAAACGAAAAGTGGTGGAGAAGGAGTTCAGGGAATTGATTGAAGAGATGTACGCCAGTTGAGACTCGCTTGAAAACGGGCCTCGACTGCTTATAAAAAATTTCATTTGCATTTCTTCGCTTGAGTTTTTATATTGCGCCAACGTTCACAGAAATTCAGAATGAAAAATTCATTGGCCAACAACATCCACTCTCATATTCATCATCACCATCATCATTTCGCAACGATAGTGGGTGTTACCGATTTGCCAACCATCCAATGAAATAATCATAACCGAATTCACCAATCAACCCACTATCTGAACCAGGTAGTGGGTTTTTTTATTTTGAACGGAGTGGGGCTGTCCAAAAAGTCGATTTTCGTTGAATGTCATGCCCGCATGCTTTTTGCGGTCATCCATGAAAACAGCAACTTATAGACTCCCGCTAAAAACATGCGGGAGTGACAGATGGACTTTTTGGACAGCCCCATTTAAATATGCCAAACTGAAGTTTGGCACTCAACACTGCCAAACTCGCGACAGGAGAAAGGTGATGATGCTCAAAATTGGTTTGCCAAAAGGCAGCTTGCAGGAGGCAACGCTGATTCTGCTCAGCAAAGCCGGGTTCAATTTTTACATCCGCGAGCGCGCCTATTTTCCCGCCAGCGACGACGAGGAACTGCAGGCGATTTTGATCCGCGCGCAAGAGATGGCTAAATACGTCGCTGATGGTGTGCTAGATGTTGGCATCACCGGCAAGGATTGGATTATTGAAAATGGCGTCGAAGTGGTTGAGGTTGCAGAGCTGATTTACTCGAAAGTAAGTTTTCGGCCAGTGCGCTGGGTGGTGGCGGTGCCGGAAAATTCGCAAATTCAAACGGTGAAAGATTTAAATGGCAAGCGCATTGCCACCGAGGTGGTGAACATCACCAAAAAATACCTGGAGAAGCACGGCGTTACTGCTGAGGTAGAATTTTCGTGGGGCGCCACGGAAGCGAAGACGCCGGAGCTGGTCGATGCCATCGTGGAGATCACCGAAAGCGGCGCCTCGCTGCGCGCCAACAAGCTGCGCATCGTGGATACGGTTTTAGAGTCCACTGTGCGGCTGATTGCCAACTTCGAGAGTGTTCGCGACGAGTGGAAGCGCGAGAAAATTCAGAGCCTTGCGATGCTCATGCAGGGCGCGATTCACGCCAGCGGCAAGGTCGGCTTGAAATTGAACGTCCGCAAAACCGATCTCGAAAACGTGCAAAAAGTTTTACCCGCGATGAAGCGCCCCACCATCGCGCCGCTGGTGGGCAACGACTGGGTGGCGCTCGAAACCATCCTCGATGAAAAAGTGGTGCGCAAACTTCTGCCACTGTTGAAAAAAGCCGGTGCAGAAGATATCATTGAGTACCCGCTGAACAAAGTGATTTACTAACCAGACTAATAGGGGGCGAGTCTCGTCGCCTACAGGATTGCCTTTTACCGATATGCTGAAAATCTATTCTTCACCGGACGAGTTTATTAAAATTCAAAAAGCGACCGCTGCTGACACTCAGCAATTGCGGCAGCACGTTTCCGACATCATCGCCCGCGTGCGGCGCGATGGCGATCGCGCGTTGACACAACTCACCGAGAAATTCGATGGTGTCAAACTGCCGTCGCTTCGAGTGCCGCAACCTCTGCTCGATGACAGTTTGCAGAAATTAGATGCGGAGATTCGCCGGATCTTTGAACGCGCCATCGAGAATGTCCGTAGATTCCATGAAAATCAGCTGCCGAAGTCATGGCTCGAAACGTTGCCGGATGGTTCGCGCCGGGGTTTACAATTCACTCCGATGCAAAACGTCGGCGTATATGTTCCAGGCGGACGTGCGGCGTATCCTTCGACGGTGATCATGACCGTGATGCCGGCGCAAATTGCCGGCGTCGAGCGCATCGCGCTGGTGTCGCCGCCAACGCGCGAAGGTGGTGCCAATCAATTGGTGTTGGCGGTTGCAAGACTTCTGGGAATCAACGAGATTTACACCGTGGGCGGGGCGCAGGCGATCGCCGCGTTAGCGTACGGCACAAAGTCCATTCCACCGGTTGATAAAATTGTCGGTCCCGGAAATGCTTTTGTCAACGAAGCGAAACGTCAAGTTTTTGGTGACGTGGGCATCGATAGTCTGGCGGGTCCTTCCGAAGTCGTGGTGTTGGCCGATGACAGCGCCAATCCGCAATATATCGCGCGCGATTTGCTGGCGCAGGCCGAGCATGATCCCGATGCGCGAGCGCTTTTGATTACGCCATCCAAGAAGCTGACGAGCGCGGTTGCCAAAATTATTGAACAGTTGTTACCCGGGCTTCCGCGCAAAGAAATATTGCAAAAATCCTTAACGAATGCCGGCGCGGTTATTTTGGTAAATGACATCGCGGAAGCAGCACGCGTCGTCAATCAAATAGCACCGGAACATGTGCAGATTATGACAGAGAATCTCGATCAAGTATGGCCGCAGATGCGCAACGCCGGCGCGATTTTCGTGGGCGAATTTTCTCCCGTGGCAATCGGTGATTATTTCGCTGGGTCGAATCATGTTTTACCAACCGCCGCTAGCGCGCGCTTCGCCTCGCCGCTGAGCGTGTGGGACTTCATGAAATTTTCATCGCTGGTGCAATATTCAAAAGAACGCTTCCGCAGCGACGCCAAGCACATTGCCCGTTTTGCGGAGTTGGAAGGATTGTACAATCACCAATTCTCAATCGAGTGCCGGTCTTGATAATTCACGAAGTTTACAGAACGCGTATTCATTTTTTTCAAAGTTTATGAAAGCAGATGATTGTTTGACCGCAATCCGGCTGGCGGTTCGCGCGATTTCTCCCTATCATTTGCCATCGCGCGAATATAAAATCAAGCTCAACCAAAACGAGCATCCCGAGGATTTGCCGCAGTGGCTGAAAACGGCGATCGCCGATGAACTGCAAAAAATTTCGTGGAATCGTTACCCGGATTTTTCAAGAAATCGTTTGCAGGAAAAATTGGCGGCCCATTTGAATGTTGAACCGCAGCGACTGCTGATCGGCAACGGCTCGAATGAAATCCTGCAAATGATTTTCACGGCAACTCTATCCACCCACAAAAAGTTGTTGACCGTGGTTCCAACGTTTCCCATTTATCAGCAAATCGCGCGCGTTTTTGAAGCGGAATTGCTGGCGTTGGAATTTGAAGCCGACTGGTCATTTCCAGTCGAGAGAATTTTATCAGCGCTGAAAGTGAATCAGCCGGAATTGTGCGTGTTGTGTTCGCCCAATAGTCCCACCGGCGCGTTGCTGGCGATAGAAGGTCTCGCTGAAATTTTGCGCGCGGCCGCGGGGCTGGTTGTTGTTGACGAAGCCTATTTTGAGTTTGCCGAAAGGAGTGCGCTGCCGCTGCAAAACGAATTTGAGAATCTCATCATCACACGCACGTTTTCAAAAGCGCTGGGATTGGCTGGACTGCGCGTCGGCTATTTGATCACGCATCCCAATTTGGTCGCCGAGTTTCGAAAAGTGAAGCTGCCGTATAACCTCAACATTCTCAGCGAGACCGTCGCCTGCAAAGTGCTCGAGCATCCGGAGGTGGTCACCCAACGTATCCGGCAATTACAGCGTGAGAAAGAGTGGCTCTATCGGGAATTGGAAGCCATCGACGGCGTCAGCGTATTTCCATCGGCCGCGAACTTTTTTATGATCGGAACGCCGTTTTCATCAGATGCCGTTTTTGAAGTGATGAGCGAGCAGGGCGTGCTGATACGCGACATCTCCGGTTACCATCCGCGGCTGCAAAAGAAGCTGCGCATCAGTGTCGGGACGCGCGCGGAGAATGAGGCGTGTGTTCAGGCTTTAAAACGAGCCCTTTTGGATTTGAAGTAACTTTTTTGAAAATGTCATTTCGAGACGAAGCGCAGCGGAGTCGAGAAATCTGGCGGAGAGTCGCTTCGGGTGAGTGCGCTCGTAGTTGATAGGATACAAAATGATTTGGTGCTCCGCCAGATTCCTCACCGGACGCTTTTCGTCGGGTGAGGAATGACAATATTATTCTGCGCGATCAAGTTAGAAAGGAATAAGTTCATGTCCAAAACCACCATCACTCGCAAAACCCATGAGACCGATATTGTTCTCAAAATCGAACTTTACGGCGAAGGAAAGAGCGAAATCAAAACTGGCGTCGGATTTTTTGATCACATGATGACGCTGCTAGCGTTTCACAGCGGATTGGATCTTGAAATCAAATGCAGCGGCGATTTACACGTGGATGCTCATCACACAGTGGAAGATGTTGGCATCGTTTTAGGACAGGCGTTCAAACAAAGCCTGCCAGCGGACCGCGCCATTGTGCGTTACGGCTCCGCGTATGTGCCCATGGACGAGTCGCTGGCCCGTGCAGTGGTGGATATTTCTGGACGGCCAACGCTGGTTTTTAGTGCGGCCTTCTCAAAGAGCAAGGTTGGCGAATTTGACACGGAGCTGGTGAAAGAATTTTTGCAAGCGTTCGTCAACCACGCGTTCATCAATTTGCACGTGCAGCTTTTGTACGGCGAAAACACGCATCATCAGATCGAGAGCATTTTCAAAGCGACGGCGCTAGCGTTGCGACAAGCGGTGCAACCCTCACCGCTTCGTAAAGGGACGGCGTCATCCAAAGGAGTGTTGGCATGATCGCCATAGTTGACTACGGTGTCGGCAATTTGCGCAGCCTCGAAAACGCATTTGAACATTTACGTATCGAGACGCGGCGCATCAACACGCCAGAAGAAATTTCTTGCGCGCCGAAATTGGTGCTGCCCGGCGTAGGCGCATTTTTTTACGCCATGAAAAATCTGCGCGCTCTGAATTTGAAAACCGCGTTACTGGAACGAATTCGTGCGGGTGTTCCCATTTTAGGAATCTGTTTGGGCATGCAGCTTTTTTTCACCCGCAGCGAAGAGGGGCAGCCGACTCCCGGATTGAATGTCATCGTCGGGGAGGTGAAGCGTTTTGATGCGAGTCTCAAGGTGCCGCAAATTGGCTGGAATGAAATTCAGATTCAGCGCGAATCGCGATTACTGAAAAATCTGCCGATATCGCGTCATGCGTACTTTGTGCATTCCTATTTTTGCGAACCGGGCGATTCGAAGGTTGCCGTAGCCACCGCGGATTATGGTCATTCATTCACGGCAATCGTGGAAAAAGAGAATGTTTTCGGCGTGCAGTTTCACCCGGAGAAAAGCCAGGAATTCGGATTGCAAATTTTGAAAAATTTTGCGGAGATGTGAGATGTTGGTGATTCCGGCGATTGACATCAAAAATGGAAAGTGTGTGCGCTTGCAGCAAGGTGAGTTTTCGCGATTGACAATTTACTCCGCGCAACCCGAAGTGGTGGCTCTTCGATTTCAAAGCGCCGGCGCGGTACTTTTGCACGTCGTCGATTTGGATGCTACAGCGGGCCTTGGCTCAATAAACGTTGAAGTGATCGAAAGGATTTTAGCCGCAGTGCAAATTCCCGTGCAGTTGGGTGGGGGCATTCGCACGCTGGAGCAAATTGAGTTTTGGTTCAATCGCGGCGTGCAGCGGATTGTGATCGGGACCGCCGCGGTCAAAAATCCGCAGCTTGTTTTGGAGGCATTGAAAACATACCGGCCAGAGCGGCTGACGCTGGCGGTCGATGCGCGCGACGGACGTGTGGCGATTGAAGGGTGGCAGCAGGAAACTGAACTCCCGGCGGTGGAATTAGCGCGGCAATTCAAATCCGCCGGCTTGAACCGTGTGCTTTACACGGACATCGCCCGCGATGGCATGTTGCAGGGCCCGGCAATTGAAAGTACAAAAGAGTTGGCGGTGGCGACCGGTCTGAGGGTCACCGCTTCAGGGGGAATTTCTTCAAAAGCAGATTTGGATGCGCTGCAAAAATTAGCGCCATTTGGCGTGGACAGTGTGATCGTCGGACGCGCGTTTTACGAAGGCCGCATTCAGCCTGAAGAGGTGTTGTGATGCTGGCGCGGCGCATCATCCCCTGTTTAGATGTGATGGAAGGTCGCGTGGTGAAAGGCGTGCAATTTGAGAATTTGCGCGACGCCGGCGATCCGGTTGCGCTAGCAAAATATTATGTCGAGGAGCGCGCGGATGAGCTGGTGTTCCTCGACATCACCGCCTCGAAAGAAAAGCGGTCGCTGATGTTTGATCTAGTGGAGAAATTGTCGCGCAGCGTGTTCATCCCATTCACCATTGGCGGCGGTCTCCGCTCTTTGTCTGAAATCCGCGAAATTCTTTCGCGCGGCGCCGATAAAATTTCGCTCAACACGGCCGCGGTTGCGGAACCGACGTTGATTACAAAAGCTGCGGAGGCCTTCGGTTCGCAATGTGTGGTGCTAGCAATTGATGTCAAACAAACTTCTCCGAATCGCTGGGAAGTGTATACTCATGGCGGCAGTCAGGCCACGGGAATCGAGGCGCTGACCTGGGCGAAGCGAGTCGAGGAATTGGGGGCCGGCGAAATCTTGCTCACTAGTATGGATTGCGATGGCACAACACAAGGGTTCGATCTTGAGATCACACGGCAAATTTCCACTGCCGTGAAAATTCCGGTGATCGCTTCGGGCGGCGGCGGCGACCTGCATCATTTCGAGGAAGTATTTTTGAAAGGACAAGCCGACGCCGCGTTGGCGGCAACCATTTTCCATTTTCGAAAATTGAGAATTGCGGAAGTCAAAAATTATCTCGCAAACAAAAACATTCCGGTGCGAAAATGAATCTCAACGAGCTCCAATTCGATGAGCGCGGACTCATGCCGGCGGTGGTGCAGGACGCTGCTACCAAAGAAGTGCTGATGCTGGCGTACATGAATCGCGAAAGCTTGGAATTGACGATTCGCGATCGCAAAGCCTGCTATTTTTCGCGATCGCGACAAAAGCTGTGGCAGAAGGGAGAAACCAGTGGACATTACCAACTGGTGAAGTCGATCAAATACGATTGCGACGGCGACACGCTGCTGCTGGAGGTGGAGCAGATTGGGGTTGCGTGTCACACGGGGAATCGGAGTTGTTTTTTCCGGATGTTGTTGTAATGCAACATTAATGTTGCGCTACTTTTCACACCTCAAAAAAGCAGTTTAGGACTGCGCGTTGCTCCAGGGGTTATTACCACTATTACCACTAAAAGAGGGCTGTCCCAAAAGTATGCAATAAATGTCATCGCCTGCCTGCGCAGGCAGGCGAACGCTTTTTGTGAGGGGATCTGCTGATTTTGAGCTTGGAGGCTGCTTCGGCCCGCCTGCCTAAGGCCTTTGGCGGGCAGGCGAACAGCGCCTCGCAGTGGCATTCTTTTTTTGGACAGCCCCGTTACGTCTTGTTCCCAAGTTTGCTAGGGAACGAGCATAATCTGTTCTTCCTTAAATCTCCCAATTCAGAATTTTGTCAACAGTGCTAACGGCCAATGAGTGATAAGTTGGCCGCGCTTTCTCATATATTGATTTTGCACGCGTCAGACCCGCCGGCGATTTTGCCAACTCCTTGTAGAGCGGTTCCAGGAATTTGCGCCGTCCCATGCCGGTGAGAAATTGTTCTAAAACTGGATACGCCGGCTCATACTGATTTTTGATACACTGCATGAGCCACTCAAAGCGGATTTCCGAATTTCCAGTTTGGCTAAATCCGAACGTGGCATCCAATTCAGCTATTTTAGTTTTGCTCAATGAGTCCGGCAAATTGCGCAGGAAGTGCAGCCAGTGGTGCGTAGTCCAGTTGGAGACGTCGAGATTTTTTGCTGGTGTGCCGGCCAGCCAACTTTGCAACTGCGCCTCCACTTTGGCAAAAGCAACTGATTCCATGCGCACAACATTCGAAGGTACGCCCGGGCCATAGAGCCAGGCGTCAATTTGCAGGCTCTCCGCCAATTCCGTATTGCCTTTGATCCGTTCCTGTTGCAGATGCTCCACAAACCGGGCGGAGGTCATGGTTTGAAAAGCGAATTGGTCGAAGTAGTCTCGCAGAAACGCATCCCACTTTTCCCGGCCAAACGCGTGCTCGAGCGTTTTCAAAAAGTAGAACCCTTTTTCGTATGCGATGTCGGTCATGCCATCATCCGGATCGCGGCCGGCGAGATTCAAACGCAGATGCGTGTCTGCGCTTTCCGCTCCGAGATTTTCCAACTCTTTCTGCCAGTTTTGAAAACTGAGCACGGCCAACATGTCCGCATATTCTTTCCCATAGATTTCTTCCATAATGCGATTTTCGAGGTAAGTGGTGAAGCCTTCGTTGAGCCAGAAATCGTTCCAGGTGGCGTTGGTGACGAGATTGCCGGACCACGAGTGCGCCAGCTCGTGCGCCACCAGCGCCACCAGCGAGCGATCACCAGCCAAAATGGTGGGAGTAAGGAACGTCAGCCGCGGATTTTCCATTCCTCCAAACGGAAAACTGGGCGGGAGAATGAGGAGGTCGTAGCGGCCCCAGCGATAGGGGCCGTACAAACGTTCAGCAGCGGCCATCATTTTCTCGGTATCCGCCAACTCCCACGCCGCTTTTTCAACCACCGCAGGTTCGGCATATACGCCGCTGCGCGGGCCGATTTCGCGGAATTCCAAATCCCCCACCGCCAGCGCCAACAGATACGAGGGAATGGGCTGCGGCATTTCGAATGTGTAAACGCCGTCGGTTTTTTTTTGCGTGGGGTTTTCCGCGCTCATCACCGCCAGCAGGTTGGGATCGGTTTTGAGTGTTGCGGCACGCCGGGGCTGTCCTGACAAGGAACCCAGGTGCGCGCCAAAATCGCCTGCGACTGCGTGAATAGAAACGGATGTTTTTTGCCGGCAGTTTGTTCCGGCGTCAGCCACTGCAGCGCGGCAGCCTGCGGGCTGGTGGCATAATAAATGTGCACCACTTTGGTTTCGGGAGAAATGGTAATCGTGAGCGCCTGGCCGAGATAGGGTTGGGGCTCGCCGAGTCTGAACGTGGTTTCGCTTTCGGCGTCATCCAAAGTTACGCGCTCAATGCGAAGGTCTCGCGAGTCCAAAATGAGTTGGCGCGCGCCGGTTTTGTTTGCAATGGCCAGCGACGCTCTGCCGGAAATTTGCCGCGCCATAAAATCCACGGTCACATCGAGATTGAGATGCCTGACGATCACCTCGTCGGGGCGGGAAAATGAGTGGGGGTCGGTTGCTTGCGATTGGGATGGCATATCACCCGGCTCCTGCTTGCACGCAAACAGTGATAAGATCAAAGCGCCGATTTGCAAAATTCGGATCGAATGGTTCATAATCGTCCTTTTATTTTTTAGGTTCT
>JBBIIG010000045.1:0-7195 GCA_037446635.1 bacterium | reverse complement strand
ATTTTAACAATTTTAACAAGAAACAAAAAAATTAAACACTGCATGACAGCGAACCCACCGAAGATCCGCTATTTTTGGTTTTGACCTCAAATGAAATATACACGCCGCCGGCTCAAAAGCAATCTTCAAAAAAATCATTTGAAAATAAATGGCAAATGAAGTATGTTCACGACCAGTTGGACGGGATTTTTATGAATAGAGCAGAGTCATTTCAAAAAATAAAAAACGCTGCCGAAAGCCTCGCCGGCGAAATCATCGCGCTACGGCGATACTTTCACGAGAATCCGGAATTAAGCTGGAAAGAATTTCAGACGGCTAAAAAAATCGCGACCATTTTGAATGAGGAGGGCCTGGCGGTGACCAGCGATTTCGCCGGCGCTGGTTTGCTGGCCGAGCTGAGTTGGGGCCGACCAGGCAAACGCCTGGCTCTGCGCGCCGATATGGACGCCCTGCCGATTCAGGACGTGAAGGATGTGGCGTATCGTTCGAGAAATCCCGGAGTGATGCACGCCTGCGGCCATGATTGCCACATCGCCGTGGCCATTGGCGTTGCGAAAATTTTGAAACGATTGGCGCTGGATTTTAACGGCAACGTGCGCTTTATTTTTCAGCCGTCGGAGGAAGCCTCGCCCAGCGGCGCCGCCGAGATGGTGAAAGCCGGCGCGATGGCGGGCGTGGACGCGGTGCTGGCCTATCACGTTTATCCGGAAATTCCGGCGGGACAAATCGGACTGCGTGCCGGCGCGTTGACCGCCAACTGCAATGAATTTAAACTGACGATTCACGGCCGCGGCGGCCACGCGGCGCGCCCGCATCTCGCCATCGATGCCATTCGCTTGAGCAATCAGGTGCTGAGCGCGTTGTACGAAATCGTCGGCCAGCGCCAAAACCAGAATTCGCCGGCGATTCTTGCCATTGGAAAAATTACCGGCGGCGCCGCCTCCAATATCATCGCCGAGCGCGTGGAAATGTACGGCACGGTGCGCACGGTTGAAGAAGAAAGCCGGCGGGAGATTTTGACGGCGATCGCCGAGCGCGCTCGAAATCTCACCGCGGCCGGCGGCGGCTCGTGCGAGATGGAGTTTTTAACGACCCTGGATGCGGTGCGAAATGATCCGGTGCTGATCGAATTGGCGCGCCACGTGGCCGTCACCCAGTTCGGAGCGCATTCCATTTACAACATTGAAAACGTCAGTATGGGCGGCGAAGATTTTTCGTGCTATTTGGAGAACGCGCCCGGCGCGCTCATCCGTTTAGGTGTGCGTAGGGCCGGTGAGGAAATTCGCCACTTGCACACCAACACCTTCGACGTCGATGAAGCGGCGCTGCCCTTTGGCGCCGCGTTGATGGCGATGATGATCGTGCAATTTTTGAGCAACGATGGCAAATACGCAGTTACTGGCGCGCTTTAAAGCGCATCTCATTTCCACAAAGCTTGTTCAACCCGGCGACAAAATTTTAGCCGCGGTCTCCGGCGGCCTGGATTCGACGGCGCTGCTCCATTTGCTGGCGTATTTACAGCGCGATCTGAAATTCAATCTGGAGGTCGTTCACGTGCATCACGGGCTGCGGGGCGCAGAGGCCGATCGCGACCTGGAGTTCACTCGCCAGTTAGCCGCCAAGTTAAAATTGCCGTTTCATTTTCGGAAAGTCAATGTTCGCGACTACGCCCGGCGGCGAAAAATGTCGCTGGAAGAAAGCGCGCGCGTTCTGCGCTACCGGGCGTTCGACGAAGTTTTGGCGGAGACGAAAGCAACGAAACTGGCTACCGCGCACACCGCCGACGATCAGGCTGAGACCGTGCTCGATCATCTTCTGCGCGGCTCGGGCTTGGCCGGCCTGCGCGGTATGACGGCCAAGCGCGGGGTGTACATCCGGCCGCTGCTGAAGTTTACCCGGCCGCAGTTGGAAGAATTCGTCCGTGAACATCATATTTTTTACCGCGAAGATTCCAGCAACCGTGAGCTCAGTTTTAAACGCAATCGCCTGCGTCATGAATTGCTGCCCTACTTAAAAGAGCGCTTCAATCCGCAGGTTGCCGCCGCGTTGACGCGCAGCGCGCAGATTTTGGAAGAGAACGAGGCGTTCCTCAATCACGTTGCCGAGAGCGCTTATAAATCCATGGTTTCAGTAGAAAGAAAAAATGAAATAGTTCTTGAAATTAAAGCATTTTTGAGCTATTTTAGCATCGTTCAAAAATACGTTCTGTTTCACGCCGGCGAAAAACTCGGCGTGCCGCGTTCGCACTGGGATTTTCAAAAACTGGAGCGGGTGCTGCAAGCGCTCAATGCGCCAAAGTCAGGAAAGAAAATTATCATCAACAAAGATTTTGAGGTGTACATTGACCGCGACGGCCTGGCGATTCGCCGCCGCGCCCTGCCGGCGTTAAAGCTTAAAGTCGATTTGCAAAAACAAAAATCTGCTGCGTTCGGGGATTTTGAAATCCGCTGGCAGATCGAGAACAAAACAGCGGGGGTTCGTTTAAAGCAGCATAAAAAAGTTGAGGTTGTGGATTTCGACAAAACGGGCGCCGTGGTTTGTTTTCGCACCTGCGTGCCGGGGGATCGTTTTATCCCATTGAATTTTACCGGGCATAAAAAGTTAGCAAGTCTTTTTTCAGATAAAAAAACGCCGCACCATTTGCGCCGGCAAACCCCGATTTTGGAATCGCCGGCCGGCATCGTTTGGATCGCCGGCTTTGGCATCGACGATCGCTTCAAAGTCACCCATCAAACCAAACGTTTACTGAAATTAGAAATCATCGACCGGTCCAATGCAACTTGACGACACAGCAAAATTGGCGCAAAGCAAAGAGCGGATTTTAATATCCCGAAGCGAAATCGGCAAAAAAGTCAAAGAATTGGGAAAGCAAATTTCGGAAGATTACCGCGGCAAGTGCCCAATTCTCATCGGCGTGCTCAACGGCGGCTTCATTTTCTGCGCCGATCTTTTCCGCGAGCTCACGATTGATTGCGAAGTCGATTTCATCAAAATTTCCAGCTACGAAGACGCCATGAAAACTTCCGGACACATTAAGCTGCTCAAAGAGGTCAACGCCCATTTAGAAGGGCGGCACGTGCTGGTGGTGGAGGATATCATCGACTCCGGGCTTTCGGTGCAATATCTTCATCGCAAACTGTTGGCGATGAATCCGGCGTCGTTGAAATTTGTATCGCTGCTGGTGAAGCAAGGCGCCGAAAAAGTGCCCTACGAAGCGCATTATGTCGGCTTCAAAATTCCCAACCGTTTTGTGGTTGGCTACGGCTTGGATTTAGCGCAAAAGTACCGCAACTTAGCGGATATTTATGTCATGGATTAATAAATTAGAGAGGTTGTAACAAAAATTGAATAGCAAAGGAAAAGGAAAAGCGAACAAGCGTTCTTCCAATCGCAAGCCGCAGAAAGACGAAAATTTTCAGTGGCGGCGGGCAACGCGTACGCTTTTTATTTGGTTGTTCATTATCATGATCTCCATCTTTCTTTCTACGAAATGGGGGCAATTGGACGAACGCGGGCAGGTTGATATTTCTTACTCGAAATTTATCGAACATCTTGAAAGCAAGAAGATCAGCACTGCCATTGTCTCCAATCGAGAATTGAAAGGCAAGTTGATTGCCGACTATTATGATCCGGTTCTGCGAAAGTCCTACAATAGTTTCAAGGTGGTTCTGCCGGAATTACCCAACAATGAAACCGCCCAGCGCTGGCTAAGGGATTACGGCTTGACGCTGAGATTCGAGGAGCTTTCAAACGATTGGTGGAGCATCGTCTTCAATTTTCTGCCGTGGGTTTTAATTGGCGTGATCTGGATTTTCTTTTTGCGGCGGATGCAGGGCGGCGGCGCGAAGGGCATTTTTTCATTCGGCCGCTCGCGCGCCAAAATGTTCACGGAAAATCAAACCAAAGTGACGTTCGACAACGTGGCGGGCGCTGACGAAGCCAAACAGGAGCTGCGGGAGATCATCGATTTTCTGAAGGACCCGGAGAAGTTCCAAAAATTAGGCGGCAAAATTCCCAAAGGCGCTTTGCTGTTGGGGCCGCCGGGAACCGGTAAAACTTTGCTGGCCAAAGCCGTGGCCGGCGAAGCAGGCGTGCCATTTTTCAGTATGTCGGGCGCAGATTTTGTTGAGATGTTTGTTGGGGTAGGCGCATCTCGGGTGCGCGATTTGTTCGAGCAGGGGAAAAAGAATGCGCCGTGCATTATTTTTATTGATGAGGTGGATGCCGTAGGCCGCCACCGCGGCGCCGGCTTGGGCGGCGGCCACGACGAGCGCGAGCAAACTTTGAATCAATTGCTGGTGGAAATGGATGGCTTCGATTCCAACGAAGGCGTCATTTTGATCGCCGCCACCAACCGGCCGGACGTGCTCGACCAGGCGCTGCTGCGGCCGGGGCGCTTCGATCGCCAGATCGTGGTTGATCGTCCGGACGTGCGCGGCCGCGAGGGCATTTTGAAAGTGCACACCCGCCATGTGCCGCTTTCCGAAAATGTGAATTTAGCCGTCATTGCCAAAGGCACGCCCGGTTTTTCTGGCGCCGATCTGGCAAACTTGGTGAACGAAGCGGCGCTGCTGGCGGCGCGCGCCGATAAAAGATTCGTCGATATGCACGATCTCGAAGAAGCCAAAGACAAAGTCATGATGGGCGCCGAGCGCAAAAGTATGCTAATCACGGAAGAAGAAAAGCGCATCACCGCTTACCACGAAGCCGGCCACGTTTTGGTGGCGAAGTTCACGCCGCACTCCGATAAGGTTCACAAAGTCACCATCATCCCCCGCGGCCGCGCGCTGGGTGTAACCACCACTCTGCCGATGGACGAAAAACACAATTATTCCAAAAGTTATTGCGAATCGATGTTGTGCCATTTGATGGGCGGCCGCGCCGCCGAAAAGCTGGTGATGAATGAGTACACCACCGGCGCCGGCAACGATCTCGAGCGCGCCACCGAGTTGGCGCGCAAGATGGTTTGCGAGTGGGGTATGAGCCCAAAAATGGGGCCGCTCACGTTCGGAAAAAAAGAAGAAGAAATTTTTCTCGGGCGGGAGATTGCCAAACACCGCGATTACAGCGAAAAGACCGCGCAGCTGATCGACGAGGAGGTAAAACGCATCATCACTGGTGCAGCGGATAAAGCGGAAGCCATTATCGCCGAGAATATTGATAAGCTACACGCTCTGGCCAGCGCGCTTTTGGAACGGGAAATTCTTGACGGCGATGAAATCGACAAGGTGCTGAACGGCGAAGCGCTCTCGCCGCTCAAAAACAAAGAGAATTCCAAAATCCCGAAAGCGGAGAAAGCCGAAAAGCTTGCCCGAGTTTGATACGGCCTAACGTAGGGAACGCATAAAGTATGCGTTCCCTACGCTTCTGCTGATCTTAGAATAATCTGGTTTAGCGCTGAAATTATTTTGAAAAACAAATCAGAGTTGAATTCACAAGTTTGTGATTCAACTCTTTTTTGTTGACGCTCGCGGAATTCGATGACATCATTTCGACTGAATTGCCGAGGAAAAATTTTAGATCTCAACACCCGCACTCACATCATGGGTGTGATCAATTGTACCCCGGACTCTTTTTATCCGGGCAGTCGAACTCCAGATGCAAACGCCGCCGTGGAGCGCGCGCTGCAAATGGTGGAAGAAGGCGCGGATATTTTGGACATTGGCGGCGAATCCAGCCGCCCCGGCGCCGAGGCCGTCCCGGAAGACGAGGAGATTCGGCGAATCCTGCCGGTGATTAAGGCGCTGCGTCCGAAAGTCAACGTTCCTATTTCTGTGGATACCGTTAAAGCCGGCGTGGCGCGCCGCGCATTTGAGGCCGGCGCGGACATTTTGAACGACATCAGCGCCCTGCAATTCGATCTGCAGATGGCCGAGCTCGCCGCCCGCTTTCAGGCGCCGGTGGTGTTGATGCACATCAAAGGCACACCCGAAAACATGCAGAGCAACCCGGTTTATGAAAACGTCGTTGCGGAAATTTATCAATATTTTGAAGCTCGCATCGCGTACGCCATCGCGCAGGGAATCAAAAAGGAAAATATCATTCTCGATCCCGGCATTGGCTTTGGCAAGCGTCTGCAGGACAACTATGAAATCATCCGAAGGCTGCGCGAGTTCGAAAAACTGGGGCGCCCCATTTTGGTGGGACCGTCGCGCAAATCGTTTATCGGCCGGGTGTTGAATTTGCCCGCGGACGAACGTATCGAAGGTACGCTGGCGGCTGTCACCGCCGCCATTCTCAACGGCGCGCACATCGTGCGGGTGCACGACGTCAAAGCCGTGAAACGGGCCGCGGTTATCGCCGATCACCTGGCCGGCCGCTCTGCACCGGCCGGAAAAAACCTGGAAGCAGTCCCATGAACGTTCAGCTTACTCTTTTCAAAATTGGCTTTCTCAAAGTCACCCTCATCGACGTCCTCGATATTCTGCTGATTTCATTCATTCTTTATAAGCTCTATTTGTTCATGCGCGGGTCGCGCGCCGCACAAATGTTCGTCGGCCTGGTGCTGATTCTCATCATCTCGCTGCTGACTCGCCTATTCAACATGAGCGGCATGAGTTGGATTTTTGATAATTTGAAAACCGTCTGGCTCATTGCCTTTGTGATCATTTTCCAGCCCGAGTTGCGCCGCATGTTAATTTTTCTCGGTCAGAGCCGGCTCATTCGTTATTTCGTCAAAGTTTCCAGCGGCCGCACTTTTGAGGAAATCATCAAAGCCGTGCTGGAGTTGTCGCGCCGCGGGTATGGCGGGCTGATCGTTTTGACGCGCGATATGGGCATCAAAACCATCACCGAGACCGGCATAGGAATTCAAGCCGAAGTTTCGGCGCCGCTGATCGTCTCCCTGTTCAGTCCGCGCTCGCCCCTCCACGACGGCGCGATTATCATCCGCAACGACATCATCGAAGCGGCGAAATGTATTTTGCCTCTGAGCCAGGAAACCAACCTTGCCGAGCATTTGGGAACCCGTCACCGCGCGGCGTTGGGCATGGCTGAGGAATCGGATGCGCTGGTGCTGGTGGTTTCGGAGGAGACCGGCAAAATTTCCATCGCTCTCGAAGGGCGATTGCTTCTCGACCTGGACGAAGATCGGATTCGCGAAACCCTGGTGAACGCCTTCAAGTTCAATGCACCCCAAAAAGAATCTTAGAGCCCGAGCATGAAAGCAACAGTTTCCGTTCTCTGTTTTTTCTAT
>JBBIIG010000044.1:20327-32415 GCA_037446635.1 bacterium | reverse complement strand
TAGACGATGCTGTCGGCCAGAACCGAGAAATTCAGCGTCGGCGCATTCACGGGTTTGGGGGCGATGAATACGGAATCGGTTTTAGCGGTGACCAGATTGTTTTCGCCGTACGCTGTGGCGGTAAAAACTTTCAATCCGGTGGAAATAGAGATAACTTTTTCCGAGCCGCTGGGACCGCGAGTGCCGACGCCCTGATCGATGATGACTTGCCGGCCATTGGACTGCCAGGTCAGAGTAAATGCCACGCCTACCTGCACGGTGTCTTCCAGAATCTGGAATTGCAGAGTGGGGGCTTGCGGGGTCGTGCCGGGTCGGGTCAGCTCCAGGTTAACCGTGGTAACCTTTCCCGAAACCACCTCGACAGCCCTGACTACTGTGGTGTATCCAGCTTTTTCTGCCGACACCACGTAGGCGCCGCTGGGCAGAACGTGCGACGACACGCGCTTATCGGTTTCAACGACGATGTTTTCCTGCGAATCTTTCACTCGCACCAACGCCGAATCTTCGTTGACGGTGATGAGCAGCTCGCCCTCGTTGACCGGAATGGGCGAGAGCACCGCTTCGATATTATATTTTCGATCTTCTTCAATTACAATCTGCTCGGTGTATATTTGATAACCGTCCTTCATGACCCGAAGCGCCAGCACCCCCGGTGCAATGGTTTCATTTTTATAGGGCGTGTAGCCGGCGAGTTGGCCATTCAGGAAAACCTTCGCCGAGTCCACACTAGCGCCGTCCGGGGTGATGGCGGTCACGTCCAGGGTGGTGCTCTTTTGTGGTCCGATTGGCGTCTGCGCTTTGCTGCAGCCCATGGCATAGAGGGCCAGCGCCACGCCAGCGCTAACGATCAGGTTGCCCGCCTGCCGGTGCAGGCAGGCCTGCCCAAGGCCTTTGCCAATCTTTTTTAGTTTATGTACTAACATGAATGTGCTTTTTAGTTAATGTTAAAATTAAGCCCTACCGTGCTGCCCACTTTCCACTGCGAATCTGTTTCCAACGTGTTGATATTGGAAAGCGTCAGCATCGGGGTGAGCTCGAAACGCCCGTAAACCACCACGATGCCTGTAGCCAAGCCGGTGGTTTTGAACAGCCAGTTGTCAGTAGAGGTGAAAAACTCCCAGCCCCTGAAAACGCCCGCCGAGAGACCGAAGTGATCGGACCTCATGTGTTTGACGCCGGCATAGACAAAGGATTCGGATTTATTTCCGAACGCCGTGGTTTGGTGCCAGGGGGTTACCCCGCCCTGCAAGACAAAAGCGGTTTTGTTGACGATGATATTCAACGCCAGCGACGGCGAGACCAGGCTGCCGTTCGAGCCCGATTGCCACGTCCACATGCCGGCTTGCAGCCGCCAGTTGAAGGTTAAGCCGTCTTTAATGGTGTACTTCGCGTGGCCGTTTTTGCCGTTGGTGCTGTGGCCGTTGGTGCCGTTACGGCCACTGGTTGCGTTGCCACGGGCGTCGGCTGTTTCCGGTATCAGGCTTTCAAGGTTGCTTTTGACGTCCTCAAGTTCGCGCTGCAAATGTTCGATTTGTTGGGTGTACTTGTTGGCTCCCGCCGTGCGCGTCCAAATGACTTTTACGCCGGCCACGCTGTCGTGCGTGATGCCGATATGGCCGCGGCCGTACCGCGCCCGCAGCGCCCGCGCCCGGCTCAGCCGTTTGGCGTCGTTCCAGGCTTCGGCGATTTTATCGTTAACTTTTCTGCCTTCCAGATACCAGCCAATGCTATCCGCGGCGCCGAGGAACGTCACCTCCAGATCGGGATCCTGCATCAAGCTGTCTAATCTTGCCAGCGCCTGCTGATCGATGCTCGGGTCACTCAGCTCAGCGCTGCCGGGGAGGAATGTCTTGATCCACAAAAACCCGGAATCTTGCGCTAATGTTGCACTCAAAGGTACAAACATCAACCACATTGCTGTGAGACTGATGAGCTTTTTCATGTTGCACCTTCCTTCAGTTAGTTGTTGGTTAAAGTCGTCCATGACTTCACCTCGTTTTAAGCAACAAGTATGCCAGTGGATCTGGTTAATTTATAGGTAATAATGTTTTAATATACTTAGGTCTTGTCGTTTTGGTCGATTTGTGTCCAAAAGGGTGGTTTGTAATGAGACAGTGTATTCTGGCAATCAGAACGTGAAGAACTTTTAAGAACCCTCATTTTTTTGTTGACCGAGTCGAAGCCTGTAATTTTTTATTTTCAATTTAATTTTTGGTAATAAAACTGGAATTTTAGAAGGGATTTTTTATTTTCAATACTCCGCATTAAATATCTCTGAAAAGAATTGGAAAAGGCGTTGGCCAATGACGACTTTACTTGTCGCAGATGACGAGCAAACTTTTTTGGATTTTATCGTTCGGCTGCTGCAGAAGGATTACAACCTGCTCATCGCCAGAAATTGGAATGAGGTGCTGGAAATATTCGAATCGAATCTCTGGCGGCTGAATGCCACGATTTTGGATGTGAATATGCCGGGCTTGAGCGTGGACCCCTTTGCCATGGTGGAGAAATTATTGAAGTCCAATCCGACCATCCCGATGGTCATCATCTCCGGGCAGGACATTGTGCTGCGGCATGAGTTTTTGAAAATGGGCGTGTTCCAATATCACGGCAAGCCCATCGATATGATGGACTTGAAATTGACCATCCAAAGCGCCATCGCGTACAATCGCATCATGCGAAAGCTTGAGAATTACGAGCGCGACGATCGCGAAAAGGTTAAGTATTATCAGAAATTGCTCAAGCTGGACGTCAATGATATCGTAGATAAAATTCGCGGCTACGACTCCCTGACCAATAAAGCGCCGGTTCTGATTCGAACCGAGATTGGAACGCGGCCCTACATGCTGGCCAAAGTGATCAGCCAGGAGATTGATAATAAGCTGTTTTTCAAAAAAGTGTGCAGCGAAAATCTAAAGAACATTATTCCTCACAATTTGCAGCACGGGGATACACTCTATCTGGAGGGCGTCGAAAAATTAGACGGCGAAGAACAATCTTACCTGCTTAAAATTCTGGATCAACTCGAAAGCGGCGCCGAGAACAACGGCGGGTTTTTGCCGCAATTCCGATTGATTGTCTCTACGGCCAGCCATCTCGATGAAGCCCAAAGTGAGAGCCGAACGTTGAAATTGCTTTTGCAGCGGTTATCCAAAGTTGAGTTCCGGGTAGAGCCGCTGCGGCTGCGAAAACATGATTTGCGTGAGATTGTGGCGCTGATGTTTGATAAGCTGAAAAGAGAAAGGTACAGCCGCGTCGAAAAAATTTCCGAAGAGCTGCACGAGGTTTTTGCGGATTATAACTGGCCGCTCAATTACGATGAGCTGCATGTTGTGCTTGAATCTCTGCTGTTGACGTGTCCGGATGCCATCGCGTTTCCCAAGCATTTGCATCAACTGAATTTTTCAGACATCGGCAATTCTTCCTACCCAACGTTGGACGATATGATTCACGAGCACATAAAAAAAACGCTGCGGCGCACCATGGGCAACAAATCCAAGGCGGCGAAAATGCTTGGCATCACTCCCAAAACTTTGTACGCCCGTATGCGAATGAACGGCGAATAAAATATCATTGACTTTTTGGAGCGCGTTGTTTACATTTCGCCAGTTATTTGCCGAAGTGGTGAAACTGGTAGACGCGCACGGTTCAGGGCCGTGTGTCCGAAAGGACGTGTGGGTTCGACTCCCACCTTCGGCACCAAATTTCTCCTCAATTAACCACGATCACCTCAACCGAGTTTGAAATCTCTGAGCCAATGATAACCGCAACCCTTTGAACCAAGTTTGGTACCGCCAGGAGGTCGTCATGCCCACTTTTATTCGCCTCGTCAATCTTACCGAACAGGGAGCGAAGAACATTCAGAATCTTCCCAAAATGATTCAAGACGCCAGAAAAGTCATGGAAAAGTACGACACCAAAGTCGTTCATCTTTACACAACTTTGGGCAACTACGATCTGGTCGCCATTATCGACGCACCGGACGCGAAATCGGCGGCGAGGGTCAGCGCCGAAATTGCCGCGCAGGGGAACTTTCGCGCCGAGACCCTGGCCGCGGTCACCATCGAAGAGTTTATGGAAGGCGGGGTGGAGGAGGCGTAGCGCTGGGGGCTGAGCGCTGACGGCGCGCTTCGAAAAAAATCAGCGCCGCGGCGACGGCCGCGTTTAACGAATTGACTTTCCCGTACATCGGAATCTTGACCAGGAAATCGCATTTCTCTTTGACTAACCGATGCAGTCCCTTGCCTTCGCCGCCCACGACGATTCCGAGTGCGCCGGATAAATCCGCTTCATAATAAAGTTGGCGGGCGTTTTGATCCGCGCCCGCGATCCAAATATTTTTCTTTTTAAGCTGATCGATGCACTGATTGAGATTTGTTACCTGAGCGAGCCTCACATGCGCCGCGGCCCCGGCCGAGCTTTTCATCGCGCCGCTGGTCAAGCCCACAGTGCGCCGTTTCGGCAAAATCAATCCGTGAATGCCGGCGCCATCGGCCGCACGGATGATGGCGCCGAGATTGTGCGGATCCTCCAATCCATCCAACAACGCCAACAGCGGCGGCTCCTGCCGGGCGGAGCTGATTTTTAAAATATCATCCAGGTCATCATACCTTTGCTGGTGGATCAACCCTACGACGCCCTGCGAGTTGACGGCGCCGGCGATCTCCGCCAATTTTTTGAGCGGCGCCCGCTGCACAAAAATTCCAGCCTTTTGCGCGCGGGCGATAATTTCCAAAAGGCGCGGGTCGGTTGCATTTTCAGCAACCAAAATTTTCTCAAATTTCAGGCGCGCCTTCAGCGCTTCCCAAACCGGGTTGCGGCCATAAATGATCTCTGCCATGCCTCACGTTACAGATTTTCGATCAACGAGTCAATTGAAAAAATAGCTTGACATTTTTTGAGAAAATATTAAACTGAAGCTGTCTCTCGATTTGTAAAGGAAGGGCCTCCGCCAATGGTTTATGTCAAAAAGAGCCGGAAGATAAAAGGCGATCCGGAAAAAATCTGGGGGTTGATTAGCGAAGTGAGACGCTATCCGGAGTGGATGCCGGGCGTGGTAGCGGTCGAAGTGCAGTACGAGCCGCGCGATCGCGCTTCCGCGGTGGGGCGAAAGCAGTTGCTCAAAACCGATATCGACGTCGGTCAGGGGGAAACGCTGCAGGAGGTTATTGCCTGGGAGCCGCCGCATAAAATTGCCTGGCTGCATCTCAAAGACATCATCAACGGCAAGGAAGTCAATTACGCCAAAGAAATTAAAACTACCCTTTCGGTGACCAATAACAATGGCGAAGTGACGTTTCGCATGATCGGCTCTTGGGAGCCGGTGGGAATTTCCGGCAAGCTGATGACTCGCATGATGAAGCGCATGGTCGCGCGCAATTTTGAAAAAGCGCTGGACAATCTCGAAAAATTGAGCATCAACGGCCGCAAAAGAAAAAAAGCCTGATGAAACCTCCATCAGGCTTGAAAACTCCACCCACCTTCTTCTATTCGTAGTACAAATACTTTCTCCAATATTGGTTGTCGCGCGCTTTCGAGCGCACCAGGTGCAGATAAAAATAACTGCTCAGCGGTTTCGGTTTATTCAAAACCACCAGCCCCGCCTCTTTGGGCGTGAGATCACCCTTTCGCGTGTTGCAAGCTTTGCATGAGGTCACCAGATTTTCCCAAACGCTCTTGCCGCCGCGCGATTGCGGCAAAACATGATCGAGGGTCAAATCGTTCGGCAGGCTCTGGCGGCCGCAATACTGGCAAGTGTAATTATCCCGCAAATAAATGTGCTTTTTGGAGAAGGCCTTTTTGCGATACGGCAGGCTGATGAAATGCACCAGTCGAATCACCGCGGGAATGGGAATTTCGCAAGAGGGCGAGCGCATAACTTGCGGCGTATTTTGCTCGCTGCGCGCCACGCCCTTCACAATTAATACGATGGCGCGTTTGACGCCGCAAACATGAATGGGTTCGTAGCTTGCGTTTAAAACTAAAACCTGGCTGTTCATAGATGATGCTGTAATTTTTACGGCGCTAATTTAAAACTTTTGTCTTTTTTAGTCAAGATGAATTTAATAGGTTGAGATAGGGCGTTCGGCGAGGTTGAGCGAGGCAGGGGTTTGGTGAAATCGAGTTACATGATGGGCCTGAGTAAATTCAGACTGAACCATTTGCGCGCATCCAGCCAGGTTTTTTCGATTTCGAATCCGCCGCGCGCTGCTAATTTTTTCAAACTGGCGAGGGTGAACTTGTAGGAATTTTCCGTGTGAATAGTTTCGCCCTTTTGGAAAAAGAATTCGTGATTTAATTGGTCGATTGCCACAACCTGCGGACGGCGGCTTTCCAGGTGCATCTCAATCCGCCCGAGGTTTTCGTTGAGCAAGACTTGGTGGCGAAATTGACTCAGGTCGAAATGCCCCCCTAATTCGCGGTTGATGCGAACGAGCAGATTGATGTTGAAGCGGGCGGTCACGCCGCGGGCGTCGTCGTAAGCGGGTTCGAGGATTTGTTTATCTTTCATTAAATCGACACCCATCAACAAACGATCATGCTCGCCCATGGTGGCGTAAGTGTTTCGTAAAAAATTGACGGCCTCCGCCGGCTCAAAATTTCCGATATTGGATCCCAAAAACAAAATAACTTTGCTTTCGAAGGTCTCCTGCTGCAAGTACCGCAGCGCCGTAAAATACTCTGAAATGTGCGCGGTAATTTTTAGGCGGCGATATGATCTCAACAAATTCTGACTGGTTTCGATTAAGATGCTTTTGGAAATATCAACGGGCAGATAGTGCAAGCCTCCCTGTTGGCGCAGAAAGGCTTCGATGAGCAAGCGGGTTTTGGAGGAGTTGCCGCTGCCGAGTTCCACCAGCGTCACGTCATCCTCGAATTGCGCAGCGATGTCATCTGCGAAGGTTTTAAGAATCGAGAACTCGGTGCGCGTGACGTAGTATTCCGGCAGCTCGCAAATGGCCTCGAAGAGTTTGGAGCCCAGGCGATCATAAAAATATTTCGGAGGCAAGGTTTTGGGAGTTGACGATAATCCTTCCAAAACATCTTCGGCGAATGAGTCTACGGATTTGTCTCTTCGCGAGATTTTAATTTTGAGCCGCGGGTAGCTCAGGGTGGTCAGGGTGTCGAATTCCATTCGATGCTCCTTTTGGAAAAGATGCACTTTTTGGTAACTTATTTCGGATGGCCAAAATTCCCGAATATTTGGGAGGAGCAGCCCGAGTTTGCTGAAGGGAGTAAGAAATGAATATTAATTTAGAAATGCAACTTTAAATTGGCGAAGAGCGAAAATTTTAGACCGTTGCCTTTTGCAGTCGTTTTTTCAGGTTTTTGAGCTGGCGGCGAATGGCCTTGAGCTGTTGGCGGTTGTGAGCTTCTATGGCCTGATCCCGTTCTTTCTTTAAAGCTCTGATTTTTGTTTTGATGGTGGATTTATCAACTCCTTTGACCTCGTGATGTTCGTGGACGTCAATTCCCAGCGCGGTGCAGATGGCTTGCACCAACTTGTCTTTGTGCATTTGGGTATAACCTTTTACTGCCTCGTGCTCGATGCCTTTAGCAATTTCTTTGAGTTCGGCCGCGGTCTTTGCTTTGAGTTCTTTAAAGGTGTAAGCCATCGATCGTGTCCTCCATGTTTTCTACGTGCAGTGTAGTGTAGATTAATGGAGTTTTGGAGCAATGGAATGCTCTCCACCAGTGTTCCACGACTCCAATACCCCCAGTATTTATGTCATAGCCGGATTTCCGTGCCCAACACTTTCAGGAACTTCGCCAGCCAATCCGGGTGGGCCGGCCAGGCTGGCGCGGTTACCAGATTTCCATCGACGTGGGCTTTGTCCACGGGGATATCCATGTACTTGCCGCCGGCACGATTGACTTCCGGTCCTACGGCCGGATAAGAGGAGCAGCTTCTTCCTTCGAGAACGCCCGCTGCGGCCAGCACCTGGGCCGCGTGGCAAATTGCAGCAACCGGTTTGTTGGATTTGAAAAAATGCTGCACGACTTTCAGCACGTCCTGGTTGAGTCGAATGTACTCAGGCGCTCTGCCGCCGGGGATGACCAGCGCATCGTAGTTCTCCGGTTTCACTTCGCTGAAGGTGGCATTAAGGGTGAAGTTGTGCCCCGGTTTCTCGCTGTAGGTCTGATCGCCCTCGAAGTCGTGCACCGCCGTGCGGACTTTGTCGCCCGCTTTTTTGCCGCTGCACACCGCGTGCACTGTGTGCCCAACCATCTGCAGCGCTTGAAACGGAACCATGACTTCGTAGTCTTCCACAAAGTCACCCACGATCATCAAGATTTTTTTGGCAGCCATAACGACCTCCGTAAGTGGAATGAGAACTATTGAGGAGCAGCCACGGAGAAGAATTTTTGAACAACGGAAAGTAGTGGAGACGGTGGGAATCGAACCCACGTCCAGTTGCTGTTGTGAAAATTGTAATAGTTTACCAGGTCTTCGGTACGAATTTTTTGTCATTCAAAATTTTCACGGTGTCTCCGCTCTGGCCAATGACAAACAGACCGGCTTGATAAGCATAGCGGACTGCGCCTTCATCGACGACGATTCCGGCCACGGCGCCAATAACCTTGCGGTCGGCATATTCCGGATAAAAGAACTTAAATTCGGCCAGGTTTTGCAGGTGTTCATTGATATCTTCCACAGACAGAGTGCTTTTCGCTTCAATGAGCACGACATATTCCTCGTTGATGGCCAGAATGTCGATTTCCATGGTGCGGCCGTTTTTACGGGCTTTGACGCGCGGGGATATTTTGTCCACTGCGATGCCGCGCTCCTCAAAAAGCCGCTCTACTGCTGGAATCAACAAACCTTCCACAAAGCGGCCCCATTTGCTGGTCAGCGCGGCAACAGCCTTCGAGTTCTCAGCTATCCGCCGCTCATTTTCTCTAAACATTTTCCAGACTTCCTGGATGTTTTTTTCAAGTTCTTTGGTCGTCATTATTATGCAACCCAAAGGAAGGTTAGTGGAGACGGTGGGAATCGAACCCACGTCCGAAGGCCAGACTCTAAGAACTTCTACATGCTTAGTTGGTTGATTGAGTCTCGCCGCCGCAGGTTCAGCCAACAAAACCCGCGCCGGCCAGCTTGAAGAGATTCATCACCCACCCTCAAGCAGGATGGATGATATAGCCACAATTTCGACGCTCAGTTCAAACCGTGTGGCGCGATTTGAGCGAGCGGTTGCTGCCGTTAATTAGGCAGCAACAGCATACGCATAGTTGTCTGCGTTTAAATTTAGCGTCCAGTTGATTAACGAGGCCCTGAACCACCTCGGCATGCCATTCTTAGCTCCTCGACCCCCGTCGAAGCCAAGTCGTCCCCATTTTGAAAGACCATAAAATACAACTAATAATAACTTTTTTCGGTTCCGGATGCAAGAGAAATTTTAGGCGCCGAAAAATCAGGAAACTTTTACAACTGTAGCAGCGTAACTACGGCATCCAAATTTTCCAATCTTTTTAAAATTCCAAGATTTCAAATGAAGGCGAGCAAAAACTTACCGGAATTGTCGAAAACCGAATTGGACATCATGAAAATTTTGTGGAAGGGCGGGCGCATGAGCGGGCGTGAGGTTCATGATGAGCTGAATCTGCTTTACAACTGGGCTTATTCCACCACCAAAACCATTCTCGATCGCATGGTTGTGAAGGGTTTATTAGCAAAGGAGAATTTTCACGGCGTATTTTTGTATCAACCTTTGATCACCCGTCCCATGGGATTGGCGCAGCTGGTGCGGAATTTTGCCGACCGCGTTTTGGAAATGGACTACGGCTCGGTGGTGTCGCTGTTTGCGCGCAGCAAAGCGCTCACGCCCGCCGAAATCGAAGAGCTTTCCCGGCTGCTGGAGCAGAAGAACTAACCGCTCGGAGGAAGGTCGATGTTGGCGTCAATCCTAAAAACCATCAATCAAATCGGTGCGGTTTTTGTCGGCGTCGTTGAAAAGGAAATTATCTTTTCTGCAATTCTTTTTCTGATCGTCTGGCTGCTGAGCCGGCTCTTGAAAAACGCGCCGCCCTATTTGCATTACGGCCTGTGGGCGCTGGTGCTGTTGCGGCTGATTTTGCCAACAAATTTTTCCTCGGCGTTTAGCGCGCGCGAGCTGCTCGGAAAATTTGTCGTCTTTGATTCTCCATCGTTCAGCGATGGTTCCGTCTCCAATTTTGCTTTTGATAAAAGCGCCGTTACCGAACCTTTGGCCATAAGAAAAACGCCAATCTCCACTCAAGCAGGCGCGGTGGTCGGCAGCATATCTTGGATTGAGTTGGTAACTTGGCAATCGATGGTTTTTTGCCTGTGGCTGGCTGGCGTGCTGGTATTCGCAGCTATTTTCGTGAAGCGCTATTTCCACTATCGCCGTATTGCCGCAACCGCAACCGAAGTCTCCGATGCTGAGATTTTGGAATTGCTCGCTTGGTGGCGTCGAACCCTGCAAATTCGCCGGCGAGTCCGATTGGTCTATTCCGAAGATTGCCTTTCGCCTTTCACCATTGGAATTTGGCGGCCGGTGATTTATGTGCCGCACCTGCTGCTGAAATCTCCTCTCGCCACGGTTGAATCGGTGGTGGCGCATGAGCTGGCGCACGTCCGCAATTGGGATGATTTGTGGATCAAGCTGCAAAACATCGTGCAGTTGATTTATTTTTTTCACCCGTTGGTGTGGCTCACCAACAGCCAGCTCAACCGCATTCGCGAACAAATCTGCGATGAGCTGGTGCTTTCAAACGGAACCATTTCTCCGAAAGATTATGGCAGCAGCATGTTGTCGGTTTTGAAAATGAATTTAATTGGAATTGAAGGCGTGGAGGCGCTGCCGTCGTTTGGCAATCACCAAAAGAAATTTTCCGAGCGCATCCGCGAGATCAGCAACATCACGCAACTGCGAAAATCAAACCGGCTGACGAGCAACCTGCTTTTGGCGGCGCTGGCGATTTTTCTTTTGCCGATGTCCGAACGCGCAAATCGCGCGGATGACAACGGCCAGGTGGTCAAACTTCAGCGCTGGGTAAACGGCGAGTCCGCCCGCGGCGTAGCAGGCGGGAAAAATTACGTCATCCATCCGGTGGGCGCGGGTTCGAAATTTCAAAAAATGTCTGCCGCAAAAAGCAAAGAAATATTTTGTGAAAGCCGGCTGCCGGCCAATTTGTGCGACGTCGAATATGCTGCGATTGGAATTTACGATACCGACTACCGCCGCTACTGGGTGATGAAGGGTGTTGATGCCAACGGCACCACGCAGTTGTATCTCGACACTGACGGCGACAACTGTTTCAGCGACGAGCAGCCGCTCAAAATCAAAAAGAAAACCGCCAAGTATCATTTCGAGGACAGCCCGCAGTGGGTGATGAGCAAGTACCTCAAATCCGAAACCGCGGTGCGATATCGCTATGCTGCCAACGGCAGAACTCGTGTCGGCAATTTCGCGATTCATCTGGTTTATGTGCCGGAGAAAAATTTTCTCGAATTCGACAGCAACGAATTTTGGATGGGCGAAGCTTGGTTCGCGGGAGAAAAATACCCCATCGCGCTTTACGGCGGTTTGGCCACCGCGTGGTATCTGCGCGCCACGCTTGATGAGTCGCTCCATTCACAAAATGAGCTCCGCGTGGATTTGAACCGCAACGGCGTGTTTGAAGACATGACCGTATTCGATCCCACCACCGAAACTGTGGTGCAGGAACGTCATCTCGTCAGCGAGCCGTTTATGGTTGACGGCCGTTATTATAAGGTAGAATCAATCTCCCGCAACGGAGATCATCTCGAAGTCAGGATTATGCCGCAAGCCAGCTCGGAACTCAGCAAATTGAACGGCTGACACGGCGAGCCCGAAAAGCATAAGAGCGCGAAGCTCGTCCCCGAGTTTTACTGCTGCGCGCCCACGCTCTGTGTGGGAGCGGAAAGTGAACTGTTCGACTACGCTTGCGTTCCCACGCAGAGCGTGGGAACGAGGAACGCGAACAACTTTCTGATTTAAACTTACCGCGCGCCCACGCTCTGTGTGGGAGCGGAAAGTGAACTGCTCGACTACGCTTGCGTTCCCACGCAGAGCGTGGGAACGAGGAACGCGAACAACTT